>NZ_BAAANF010000002.1:422154-485326 GCF_039529655.1 Kribbella yunnanensis
GGGTCGCCGGGGGTTGATGAGTGGGGGCGGTCCGGCCTGCCTGCGGAACGTTGGTGAGTGGGGCGGTCCGACCTGCGTCGCGGACGGTTGGTGAGTGGGGGCGGTCCGCCCCGCGCCGTGAACGGTTGGTGAGTGCGGGCGGTGCGATCTGGGTCACGTGGATCGAGGAGTGCGGGCGGCGACCTGCACCGCGTGGGGTGGTGAGTGGGGGCTGGCGCGTGGGTGGGGGCGGTCAGGGGGTGGGGGTTAGGTAGCGGCCGGTGAGGCTTTGGGGGTGGGTGGGGAGGTTGGTGGGGGTGGTGGCGGCGACTATGCGGCCGCCGGCGGTGCCGCCTTGGGGGCCTAGGTCGATGATGTGGTCGGCGTTGGCGATGAGGTCGAGGTCGTGTTCTATGACGATGACTGTGGCGCCGGCGGTGATGAGGCGGTCGAGGACGGCCAGGAGGACGCGGATGTCGGCGGGGTGTAGGCCGACGCTGGGTTCGTCGAAGATGAAGAGGGTGTTGGACTGGGGCTTCTCGAGGTCGGCTACGAGTTTGAGGCGTTGGGCTTCGCCGCCGGAGAGGGCTGGGGTGGCTTCGCCGAGGATCAGGTAGCCGAGGCCGATCTCGTCGAGGGTGCGGAGGCGGGACTGGACTTTGCGTAGGTGGGGGAAGGCGGTGCGGGCTTGTTCGATGGTGAGTGCGAGGGCCTGGGGGATGGTGAGGCCGTCGAGGGTGATGGCGTCGGCGGCGGGGCTGTAGCGGGTACCTGCGCAGAGGGGGCAGGGGATGTCGACGTCGGGGAGGAACTGGACGTCGAGTGAGATCTGGCCGGTGCCTTCGCATTGTGGGCAACGGAGACTGCCGGTGTTGTAGGAGAAGTCGGCCGCGGTCAGGCCGAGAGCCCCGGCCTCGGGAGTCGCCGCGTAGGCGCGGCGGAGGTCGTCGAGGATGTTGCTGTACGTCGCCACTGTCGAGCGAACGTTGCGTCCGATCGGGGCCGCGTCGACGACGACGGTTCGTTCGATACCGCCCGCATCGAGTCCTCGAACATGTGCGGGGGCGTGACCGAGGAGTGCCGACGCGAGGCTGTCGAGGACGAGTGTGGTCTTGCCGGACCCGGAGACACCGGTCACTGCGGTGAGCCGCCGCAGGGGAAACGACGCTTCGAGGGCGTGCAGCGTGAAGTGCGGTGACGTCGAGAGCCGGATCCGCCCGTGCGCGAAGGTCTCCTCCGCAGGCACCTGCGGCCGAACCACCACCGGCTCCGCCCCGCTCAGGAACCCGCCGATCAACGAAGAATCAGCAGCCTCCACCGAAGAAACGGTGCCAGTGGCAACGATCTCGCCGCCGTGCGAACCAGCGCCCGGCCCGATCTCAACCAGCCAGTCCGCATGCCGCAGTACGCGGACGTCGTCGTCCACGAGCACCACGGAGTTGCCAGTCGCGACCAGTCGCCGTACGACGTCGATCAGGGCGTCGATGTTGCTCGAGTGCAGACCGACCGACGGCTCGTCCAGGACGTATAGCAAGCCGGTCGCGCTGCTCCGCAAAGTCCGGGCAAGCTGCACCCGCTGCAGTTCGCCCGTCGAGAGCGTGCGGGAGGCGCGGTCGAGCGACAGGTACCCAAGACCGAGTCCCAGCAGGTGTTCTGCGGTCGTGGTGAACGCCGCAGCGATCTGCTGAGCCATCCGCGAGAGCTCAACTGGCACAGGGAGCTTACGAATGAAGTCAGTCACAGACGTAAGACTCCACGACGACAAGACATCGAGCGGTACGTCGTTCAGCAGCACCGACCGCGCACGCGCGTTCAGCCGCGAACCACCGCACGTCGGACACGCGCCCACCCGGACGAACCGGTCCAGCCGCGCCACCGTCTTCTCGCTCTGCGCGTTGTCCAACGCGTCCTGGACGACCCGGTTGGCGTTCCGGTACGTCGCGTTGAGCTCGAAGGCGTTACCTTTCTTGCTCGTGACAACCACCAGGCGCTTGGTCTCGGCGCCCCGAAAGATCGTCTCCCGCTCAGCATCAGTCAGCTGCGAGAACGGTACGTCGGTCCGCACGCCGAGCTGAGCAACCACCTGCGGCAACAGACTCGCCCCGAACGATCCCCAAGCCACGACCGCACCATCGTCGATCGTCAGCGACTCGTCCGGCACCAGCGTGCCCTGATCGATCTGCCGAACCTCACCAGTCCCACCGCACGTCTCGCAAGCCCCGTCGCCATTGAAGGCAAAATCCTCAGCCCCCGGTACGGCGAACCGTTCGCCATCCACCGGACATGTCAGCAGCCCGGTCGACGCGATCTCGATCGTTGCCGCGACGCGGTGTCCGCGGGGACACAGGTGCGCGCCCAACCGCGAGTACATCAACCGAAGTGCATTCAGCAGCTCAGTCGCCGTACCGAATGTGCTGCGCACTCCCGGCACCGCAGGGCGCTGGTGCAGCGCGATCGCCGCTGGCACACCGTCCACCGCATCGACATCCGCACGAGCGGCCTGGGACAACCGCCGCCGCGTGTACGTCGACAACGCTTCCAGATAACGACGCGAGCCCTCGGCGTACAGGACACCGAGGGCCAGCGAGGACTTCCCCGACCCCGACACACCGGTCAGCGCCACCAGCTGGCGCAGCGGTATGTCGACGTCGACGTTCTTCAGATTGTGGACCCGTGCTCCCCGTACTGCGACTTCTTCGCCCCAGTGCATGGGCCCATCGTAGGGACTTACTTGAGCTTGTCGACGATGTAGTCGATCGACTGGGTGAGCTTCTCGACGTCGTCCGGGTCGACCGCCGGGAACATGGCGACGCGGAGCTGGTTGCGGCCGAGCTTGCGGTAGGGCTCGGTGTCGACGACGCCGTTGGCGCGCAGGGTCTTGGCGACGGCTGCCGCGTCGATCGAGTCGTCCAGGTCGATGGTGCCGATGACCAGCGAGCGGGCGTCGGGGTCGACGACGTACGGCGTGGCGTAGTCGGACTTCTCGGCCCAGTTGTAGAGCCGGTTGCTCGAGTCGGTGGTGCGCGCGACGCTCCACTCCAGGCCGCCCTGGTTGTTGATCCAGTCGGTCTGCTCGGCCATCAGGAACAGCGTGGCCAGCGACGGCGTGTTGTACGTCTGGTGCTTGCTCGAGTTGTCGACCGCGGTGGCCAGGTCCAGGAACGCCGGGATCCAGCGGCCGGAGGCGGTGATCTCCTCGACCCGGGCGAGCGCGGCCGGCGACATGACGGCGATCCACAGGCCACCGTCGGCGGCGAAGCACTTCTGCGGGGCGAAGTAGTAGACGTCGGCCTCGGTGATGTCGACCGGCAGGCCGCCGGCGCCCGAGGTGGCGTCGATCGCGACCAGCGCGTCGGCGTCGGCGCCCGCGACCCGCTTGATCGGGGCCATCACTCCGGTGGAGGTCTCGTTGTGCGGCCACGCGTACAGGTCGATGCCGGCCTCGGCCACAGCGACCGGACGGGTACCCGGGTCGGACTTCACGACGGTCGGGTCGCCGAGGTGCGGGGCCAGCTGCGCGGCCTTGGCGAACTTCGAGGAGAACTCACCGAAGCTCAGGTGCTGGCTGCGCTCGCGGATCAGCCCGAACGTCGCGATGTCCCAGAAGGCGGTCGAGCCACCGTTGCCGAGCACCACCTGGTAGCCCTCGGGCAGCTGGAAGAGGTCGGAGACACCCTGCTGTACGCGGGCCACCAGGTTCTTCACCGGGGCCTGGCGGTGCGAGGTGCCGAGCAGCTTGGCGCCCTCGGTCGCGAGGGCGGCGACGGCCTCCGGGCGGACCTTGGACGGTCCGGCGCCGAAGCGGCCGTCAACGGGCTTGAGCTCAGCAGGAAGAACGATGTCGCTGGTCACCAGCGGTTCCCTTCGTCGTCTGGCAAGTTCTGCGCCGACGACGCTGTCAGCATCCACATCATCCCACAGTGCCATGCCGGGCCCGCTCCCGGTCTCAACCTCACTCGTGTTTGCGCTCGATCACCTGGGTCCCGGTCAGTACGGCGACCGGCCCGTCCGGACCGTCGGTCCACTCACCGCACGCCCCGCCGCCCTCGGCGACGTCCAGCGTGAGCGGAGAGCCGTCCATCCGCAGCGCCGGGTGATAGTACGACGCGACCTTCGACGCCTCGCCCTGGATGTAATGACCGATCAGAGCACGCCGGAAGCGGTCCTCGGTCACGTTCGGTGCACTCCCGTGTACCAGCGCGCCATGGAAGAACAGCACGTCACCAGGCTCCATAACGACCGGTACGGCGGCATCCGGCGCCGGCAGCGGCACTGTCACATCGGTGAAGCTCACCGTGGTGTCCGCCTTCTCGGTGCACAGGATCGGCCACCGGTGACTACCCGGCACGACCTGGAGACACCCGTTCGCCTCGTCGACCCGGTCGAGCGCCATCCAGGCCGCTACACAGGTCCCCGGCTCCGCCTTCAGGTAGAAGTTGTCCTGGTGCAGCGCCTGCCCGCGCGAGCCCGGCGGCTTGAAGTAGAGCATCGTCTGCACCGCGTACGGCGACATGTCCAGCAGCGCGGTCATCACCTCGTCGATGCGCGAGTCGATGAGCCACTGCAGCGACACGTCGTCCCAGCGGTGCATCTGCGCCATCCGGGGGTACCGCCGCAGCGGATCGCGACTGTTGGCCGCCCCTAAATCAACTGGTACGCCGGACTCGTCGCCGGAGTACGACCCGCGCTTCCGAAGCACCATGTAGTGCTCCCGCAACTGCGAGGCCTCATCGGCTCCGAACAGCCCGCGCACCAGTGTGTAACCGTCCCGCTCGAAATCCTGCTTGTACGAATCACTCACCATGATTCAATTCTCCGGTCCACACTGGAGCTGAGCCACGGAAGATCCATGCAAGGAGTTGGACTTTTGTTGCATCCGCTGCCGCTGACCCGGCTGTCCCCACCGACCTTCTGGCGCTGCGAACCCAACTGGTCCTGGGTATCGCCGAAACTGGCAGACCACCTGCTGTGGTGTGTCCTGGACGGCCGCGGCCACATGGAGCTCGACGGCGCCCACCAAGACCTGAGCCCCGGCGCCTGTGCGGTCTTCCAGCCAGGAGACGCGCCCCGGGCGACTCACGACCCACGGAGACGGTTGCTGGTGTTCGGCATGCACTTCGAGACCAGCCAGTACGGCGTGGTCCCGGAACCGCGCTGGGGCGAAGTCATGGACCGCGAGCTGCTGAATGTGCTCGCGCGGACGAGCGATTCGGCGTACCGGCGTGGTGACGCGCTCGGGCGGCGACAGGCCGAACTCTGTCTCGAGCAGCTGATCGGACTGATCTGGGACGCGGTCCACAACCTCACCCGCCCAAATACCGATGCACAGGTTGACGAGGTGGCTCGCCAGCTCCGCCAGGACCCGGGCCGGGACTGGACAGTCGGGGAGATGGCCCACAAGGCCGCACTGTCTCGGGCACAGTTCACGAGACGGTTCACAAAACAGTTCGGGATGTCACCGGCGCAGTACCTGATCCAGGCCCGCATCGACCGTGCACACCAGTTGCTGACCGAGAGCGGGATGACGGTCACGCAGACCGCCACCGCTCTCGGCTACACAGACGTTCCGTACTTCAGCCGCCAGTACAAGCAACGCACCGGCCGCAGCCCCAGCCAAGAACACTAGGGCCAGGGAGCACTAGGCCCAGGCCGGGTCCCAGCCCTCGATGGAGTCGGCCGGACGCGTGCCCGGGCCGGAGTAGATCGCCGACGGGCGGATCAGCCGCCCGGTGCGCTTCTGCTCCAGCACGTGCGCACTCCAGCCGGCCGTCCGCGCGCAGGTGAACATCGACGTGAACATGGGCGGCGGGACCTCGGCGAAGTCCAGCACGATGGCTGCCCAGAACTCGACGTTGGTCTCCAGCACCCGGTCCGGCCGCCGCTCGCGCAGCTCGGCCAGCGCGGCCTGCTCCAACGCCTCGGCCACCTGGTACCGCGGTGCGTCCAGCTCACGCGCCGTACGGCGGAGCACGCGGGCGCGCGGGTCCTCGGCCCGGTACACGCGGTGTCCGAAGCCCATCAGCCGCTCGCCGGCGTCCAGCAGACCCTTCACGTACGAACGGGCGTCACCGCTGCGCTCGACACCCTCGATCATCGTCAGTACCCGGGCCGGTGCGCCACCATGGAGTGGGCCGGACATGGCACCCACAGCACCGGACAGGGCGGCCGCGACATCGGCGCCGGTCGAAGCGATCACCCGGGCGGTGAACGTGGAGGCGTTCATGCCGTGCTCGGCCGCGGACGTCCAGTACGCGTCGACCGCCTTCACATGCTTGGGATCCGGTTCACCACGCCACCGGATCATGAACCGCTCGGTGATGGTCTTCGCCTTGTCCACCTCACGCTGCGGCACCATCGGCTGCCCGATACCCCGCGCGGCCTGGGCCACGTAGGACAGTGCCATCACCGCGGCGCGAGACAGGTCCTCACGAGCCTGTACGTCGTCGATGTCGTACAGCGGGCGCAGTCCCCAGGCGGGGGAGAGCATGGCGAGCGCCGACTGGACATCGACCCGCACGTCACCGGTGTGCACCGGCAGCGGGAACGGTTCCGCGGGCGGCAGGCCCGGGGTGAACGCTCCGTCGACCAGCAGGCCCCAGACGTTCTCGAACGGCACCCGGCCGACCAGGTCCTCGATGTCCACGCCGCGATAGCGCAGCGCCGACCCTTCCTTGTCCGGCTCGGCGATCTGCGTGTCGAACGCGATCACACCCTCCAGCCCGTGCTGCACCTCGGTCTTCGGATCTGACATACCACTCCCTCGTCCTCATATTGGCGCCCAGGCAGCATAGTTCTCCGAAGTCACCCACGGATAACTTTCGTGGCCCTAATCGCATCGAGTAGAGCGTGGAAACCCTGGTCGCCTACGCCTTTCACCGGCCCGACTCCGCGGCTCGCGCAGCCGAGGGAGCGGCCCGGGTGGAGGCCTATTACGCAGACAGCGCAGCGCATTGGGGCCACGACGGCAGCACCCACGGCCTGCACCTGTGGGGCAGCAGCGACCGCAACACGCTGTGGCCGTCGTGGCACGAGACGGGGAACGTGCGGGTCGCCAGCCTGCACACTCCGGTCGGCTACGAGCGCGTGGTCGGTGACATCGCGCCGGCTGACGCGCCTGGTCCGCTGGCCGAGGCAGTACGTCGTTCGCCGGAGGCTTTCATTGAGCTGGCCCCACCGTTCACCATGGCAGTGCTGGACGACGACCGTCTGGAGCTGTTCACCGACTCTGCCGGTCTGGGCCAGCTCTACCAGGTCCGGCTGCCGGACGGCTGGGTGTGGAGCAACCGCCCGGTCGCTGCCCTGCTGTTCGCTGGTGTAGCCGCCGCAGCCTCACCGCGGGGCTGGGCGTTCGCTGCGGCTTGCGGCTGGTTCATGGGCGACAGTACGCCGTACGAAGGGGTGCTGGCCGTCCCCGGCGCGACGCACATCGTGGCCGACGGCAAGCTCCATCGCCAGACCACCAGCCGCATCGAACCGAGCTCCTTGTGGCTGACCGACACAGTCGACGAGCCGGCGGACGACCTGACCGACTCCATCAACCGCCTCTGGCCGCTCGGCCCGCAGGCCCCGGAGACGCCCGCACCGCCGCTACCGAACCTCATCGACCACGCACTCACCTGGCACCGGCACTCAGAAGGCCAGGCTCACGATCTGTACGCCCCTGTTCCCACCGAGGGCGCGGAAGTCACCGTTGCCTATGGCCACTACTACCCGGCCGACCTGCCGACAGTGAACGCCCTGCCCCTGCCCGCAAAACTGCAGGTCTTCGGCCGGCACCTGGAGACGACCCTGGTCCCGGCGACCGGCCCGTCCGAGGCGGCGCGGGCGGCCGTCGGCGTTCAGATCGAGCAAGTACTGCGCGACGCGGTCCGCGGGGGGATCGAAGACGCGAAGATGCTCGACTACTTCTACCTGGTGGAACAAATCCGCCGGGGTCGTACGGCGGGTGCCGTGTCGCCACAACTGCTTCCGCAGTCCATCCGTGCAGCGTTCGCGAACGCCGTACCGGTTGAACAACAGACCCGTCCGCTCAAACGACTGCCACGGCCGCGCCGGGTGGCCGATGCGCCCGACCGGGATCGGATCGAATCGATGCTGCTCGCAGTCGAGGGCTTCGACGAGCGAGCCCTCAGCACGCTGTGGGCCGCCTCGGTCGCCGGCGCGAGCTCATCCGCCGCCGAGATGATCCTCCGCCGCGCCCTCTGGCGCGCCACCTTCGGCCTCCACCTCACCGAGGTCAACAACCACCTCCCCGAACTCATCCGCCCCATGACCGCACCGCCCCGCACCCTCCCACCCCAGCAACCCACCCCAAAACCCCGCCGAGCCCGCCTCATCCCCACCTTCACCCGCAAACACCCCCACTAACACCCCACCCACCTCCGCCCTCACCCACCCACCCCCACCTACCTCCGCCGAGCGCCCCCAAAGAGCAGCCCCCCACTCCCCAACCACCCGGCTGCTCTTTGTGCACCTCGCTCATCTTTGTGTACCCACCAACCACGCGGAGCCTTCGAAAATGACTGGTGGGTACACAAAGTTGGATCTCGTGCACAAAGAGAAGGCGACCCACCTTTGGGCATGGGGGTCGGTCAGGGGTCGGCCGGACCGTTGACCGGGCGGGGTCACCGGGCGGGGTCACCGGGCGGGATCACCCGGGCGCAGTAATGTCGGGTGCGTGGATCTGGGTGAGATGCGGAAGACGTACGGGCTGGGCGAGTTGCTCGAGGAGCAGCTGGATGCGGACCCGATCGCGCAGTTCGGGCTTTGGCTTGCCCAGGCGACCGAGGCTGGGATCACCGAACCGAATGCGATGGTGCTGGCGACCGCCGATGCCGACGGCCGGCCCTCAGCGCGGACTGTCCTGCTGAAGGGCCTCGACGAGCGCGGGTTCGTCTTCTACACGAACCAGCAGTCCCGGAAGGCAGACGACCTAGCGGCCAATCCGTACTGCGCCCTCGTCTTCCCGTGGCACGCGATGGAGCGCCAGGTTCGGATCGAGGGCACAGTCAGCAAGCTGCCCAGCGAGGAGGTCGACGCCTACTTCGCCGCCCGCCCCCGCGAGTCCCAGCTCGGTGCCTGGGCCTCGCAGCAGAGCCAGCCGGTGGAATCCCGGGCCGAGCTGGATCTGCAGTACGCGTCGTACGAGCGGCAATGGCCCGAGGGCACCGAGATTGCGACGCCGTACTTCTGGGGTGGGTATCGGGTCGACCCGCAGGCGTTCGAGTTCTGGCAAGGCCGGGTCGGTCGCCTGCACGACCGCCTGGCCTATCGGCGTACCAGCTCTTCGTGGGAGTTGGTGCGGCTCCAGCCCTGAGGAGGTTCGGACGACTCGCGGATGCCGTACTTGTCCCACCAACGGACCAGCGGCGCCGGAGCCCACCAGTTCACCCGGCCGAGCAACCGCATGGTCGCCGGCACCAGCAGTGCCCGGACCACCGTTGCATCGAGGGCGATCGCGATCACCAGCCCGACCCCGATCATCTTCACGAACACGATCCCCGAGGTCGAGAACGCCCCGACCACGATCACCAGCAGCAGTGCTGCGCTGGTGATGATCCCGCCGGTGCGCTGCAGCCCGAGCGCAACCGCCTGGGTGTTGTCGCCGGTCCGGTCGTACTCCTCGCGAATCCGGCTGAGCAGGAACACCTCGTAGTCCATCGACAACCCGAACAGAATCGCGAACAACAGCACCGGGTTGGTCGCGTCGAGGAACCCGGCCGGCGTGAAGTCGAGCAGCCCGGACAGATGACCGTCCTGGAAGATCCACACCATCGCCCCGAACGCCGCCGATAGCGACAGCACGTTCATCAGCAGCGCCTTCAGCGGAAGCACAAAGGAGCCGAAGGCAAGGAACAGCAGCAGGAACGTGGCCAGGATGACGAAACCACCCATGTACGGCGCTCGCTCCGCCAGCACGTCCAGTAGGTCGATCAGCGCGGCTGTCTCACCACCGGCCTGGGCGGTCGTCCCGGAAGGTGGTTCGACGGCGCGCACCGCGTGGACAACATCACGGGCAGGCAGCTCCTGCGCGGTGTAATGCGTGTGCACGACCACCTCGGCGACGCCGTTCTTGAAGCCGCCGATCCGAACATCTTCAACATCGGCGATCTGCTTGAGCGAAGCCAGATAGGGCTGCAGTGCCACCGCCGGGTCGGTCGGCGCCTGGTCGAAGCGAACCGCGACGAACACATCCGATCCACCGGCCCCGGCGAAGTCGCGCTGCAGGGTCTCGGTCACCGTCCGCGAGGTGGCGCCCGACGGCAAGGCGCGGTGGTCGACCCCGCCCAATTGTGCTTGCAGGAAAGGGATTCCGAGCACGAGCAATAGCGGAACGAGGACCAGCACGTAGCGCACCGGCCGCCGCATCACGCTTTGCGCGAGTCGGTACCACGCTCCGTGGTGATCCGCCGCGGTCGACCGCCGCCGCAGGAAAGGTACCTGCAGGTTGTTCACGCGGTGGCCCAGGACAGCCAGCAGGGCGGGCAATGCGGTGAGCGCGGCGATCATCGCGACCGCGACCGCCGCGACCCCGCCGTACGCCATCGAACGCAGGAACATCACCGGGAACAACGCCAGGCTGGCGATCGCCACCCCGACCGTGACGCCGGAGAACGCGACCGTCCGGCCGGCCGTGGCCATCGTCGTGGTCAGTGCCGTCTCGACATCATTGCCCTTGGCAAGCTCTTCACGGAACCGGGTGACGATGAACAGCGCATAGTCGATCGCGAGCCCGAGCCCGATCATCGTGACGATGTTGATCGAGAAGATCGAGACGTCGGTGACCGCGGACAACCCGCGCAGCAGCACGAACGCACCGAGGATCGCTAGCGCGCCGACGAACAACGGCAGTGAGGCGGCGACCAGGCCGCCGAACACGACGACCAGCAGTACCAGCACGATCGGCATCGAGATCGTCTCGGCCCGAACGATGTCTTCCTCGGTCTGCGTGTTCACCTCGTCGAAGACCGCGACCTCACCGCCCACCTTGGTGTCCAGCCCGGCCGGTCCGCTCCGAACCTGATCGGCGATCCGGTGGAACGTCTCCAGCCGCTCCTCCGGAGTCGCGCCGGCCAGCGTCAGTACGGCGTACGTGCTGTGCTGGTCCTTCGACACGAACACAGGCGACTTCGTGCTCCAGTACGTCGTCGCTCGCAGTACGTCGTTCGTCGGAAGCTCGGCCAGGTCCCGCTCGACCGCGGACCGGAATCCGGGGTCGGCGACGGTCTGGTCCGGGCTGCGGTAGAGCACGACCACGTCGGTGCCGGTGCGGCCGACGTTCTGCTCGATGGATGCGACGGCGTTGGCGGCCTCGGTGTCGGGGGCGTCGAAGCCGCCGTTCGCGAGCGAGCCGAAGACGCCGGTGCCCCAGATCACCCCGAGGGCGATGAAGGCGGCGGTCAGGGCGAGCACCAGACGGCGCCGCCGGTAGCTGAAGTGGCCGAGCGTCTCGAACACGAAACTCTCCCGAAGGGCGTAAAGTTCAGGCGGAAAGATTGAGTGAACAGCGTTAACTGTTAACAGTGTTCACTCAAGGTTCGACGGTGTCAAGGAGTGTGTGGATGAATCGGCGTGACGAGGCGCGAGCGGCGACGCTGGCCGAGATCAAGCGGGCCGCGCGCCGGCTGCTGGTCAGTGGCGGCGTCGCGGCGATCGGCCTGCGCGCCGTCGCCCGCGAGGTGAACCTCACCGCGCCCGCGCTGTACCGCTACTTCCCGAGCCACGAAGCCCTGCTCACCGAGCTGGTCGCCGACCTGTACGACGAACTCACGACCGCGCTGATGGAGCTCAGCTGCGACGGGGAGGGTGATCTCGGCGCACAGCTCTATCTGCTCGCCAACGGTCTGCGGGACTGGGCGCTGGCACATCCGGCCGAGTTCGCCCTGCTGTTCGGGACGACGGTCCCGAATCCGGAGGCCGACGATCACGACGACACTCCTGGTCACCAGGCCGCGATGCGGTTCGGGGCGCTGTTCAAGGAGTTGGTGGCGCAGATCTGGCACGCGCAGCCGTTCCCGTATCCGCCGGACGAGGTCCTCGGCACCAAGCTCGTCGCCCAGCTCAGCGACGAGGCCACGGCCTTCCACGGCATGCCGCCGGGTGCGATCTACCTGGGCCTGACCTACTGGACGCGGCTCTACGGCCTGATCTGCATGGAGGTCTTCGGCCAGCTGCACTGGGTCCTGCCGGACGCGGCGGCGTACTTCGAGGCTCAGCTCTACGAGATCGGCCTGGCCATGGGCCTCGACTGTCCCGTACCTGAATAGCTGTGCTGGTTCAAAAAAAGAAACCCGCGGGCGCTTCCAGGCCACTACCGGATGGCAGTGGTCCAGGGTCAGGCGGACTACCTGACTACCCGCGGGTCCGGTGGCGGCGTTGGATTGGCCGACCACTTGCCCAAAAGCTAGTGGTTGGCGGTCAGCCCGCCGCCACCTCACGAGTCCGGTAAGAATTCATTCTTAGGACCACCTCCCTTCGCGTGTACCGAAAATCTACGTCGCCCGGCGAGGCCGTTCAACTGTTTTTCGCCCTGGGATGAACGACAATCTCGGGCATGGTCTTCAGACTCGGTCTGCCCGTCATCCTGTTGCTGGTCGGAACCGGCTGGTTCGCGTGGGCGTCGTACCGCCGGGCCGCCCAGGCAGAGCGTGCCCTGGCCGAGATGAACGTCGAGCATCGGGCGTTACTGCGCGAGGTCAGGTCACTCGAGCGGGCGGTTTCGGCTGCGGAGCAGGGTTTGCGTACGCTCAGCTCCCATCCGTCGGTACCGCGCGATGTCGCGGTCACCGCCGATCTGACCCTCGCCGATGTCCGGCGACTGGTGGAACGCAAGGAGCTAGAGGACTGATGGCAAAGCTGGGGACCACCGCGGTCAAGTCGGGTGGCGGGGTCAAGGGGAAGCTGATCGGCGGCGGGATCGTCACGGTCATCGTGATCATCGCGCTGTTCAACATCTTCAACTTCGCCGACACCGACGCGAACAAGATCGGCCTGCACTACGGCGGTGGCGTGGTCGAGGACAAGAAGTTCAAGTCGATCATCCCGCCGGGTTCGACCAACAGCCTGATCGGACCGGGTGACACGGTCTACGCCTACCCGATCGACCAGCGCTCGTACATCATCGGCGGTGCCGGTGCGGACACCGACGCCGGCGACGAGGTGACGGTCGTCAGCAAGGACAACGTGCGGCTCGGCGTCCGGGTCCAGGTCTACTTCACGCTGAACCGGACCGAGGACACCATCAAGTCCTTCCACGAGCGGATCGGCCTGAAGACCGACGCCTACACCGACCGCGGCTGGAACGACATGCTCCAGTCCTACTTCCGGCCGCAGATCGACCGGGCGCTGTCCGCGGTCGCGACCAACTACGTGTGGGCCGAGCTGTACAACAACGAGGCGAAGAAGTCGGAGTTCCAGACCGCCGCGTCGAAGGAGTTCACCCGGCTGCTGCCGGCTGCGGTCGGCGGTGACTACTTCTGTGGCCCGGCGTACAACGGCAACAACGCGTGTGGCGAGCTGTCCTTCACGGTGCAGAAGCCGACCCCGCTGGACAAGGGCATCATCGACGGCCTCGAGGCCAAGCAGCGCGCCGAGCTCGCCAAGGCCACCCAGGAGCAGACGAACCAGCGGGTCAACGTCGAGCTGGAGTCGGTGAAGAAGCAGGTCCAGATGCTGGGTGCCCAGGGCTACCTGCTGAAGACCGCGATCGAATCCGGCAAGATCCAGTTCATGGTCATCCCACAGGGCACCCCGGTCAGCGTCCCGACCGGTACGGCGACCGTCCCAGCGGACCGCTGATCCCATGAGCGCGCTGCCGTCGCATCTGGAGCTGGTGCAGGGTGTTGTCCTGCCCAAGCCGGTCGGCGCGCATCCGGTGCTCGACTTCGTCAACACCCGGTCCGACTGGATCACCCGTGGCCCGGCCCGGACCGAGTGGCTGACGTCGTACGAGGCGTTCCTGATCTGGAACTCCGCCGTCGGCCTGCTGTCGCCGGCGGCGGTCTTCCGGCTGATCGAACAGGCCGGCGGCCGCCCGACCGAGGCGGCCCGCCGGCTGACCGCGACACTCGACTTCCGGATCGACCTGTACGACGTACTGACCGGGCGCGCGGATGAGACCGACGGACCGTTCGAGGCAGTCGCCCGGGTGATCGAGCGGGCATCCGGCCGCCGCCAGTTCGTCCGCACTGAGGACGACGGGGCAACCTGGGAGCTGCCCGAGGATCTAGCGAGGCCGCTCGATCGGCTAGCTCTGTTGGCCGCCGAGCTGCTTACGAGCCCCGAGCGGTCGCACGTGCGGACGTGTCCTGGCTGCGGCTGGTTGTTCCTCGATTCGCGCGGTCGTCGCCGCTGGTGCTCGATGGCGACCTGCGGCAACCGCGCCAAGGTCCGGGCCCACGCGGCCCGCACGCGCTAGTTGAACAGAGCCGGATCGACCTGGATCCAGGTCGCCCGCGCACGCGCCAGAACCCGGCCGTCGGAGTCGTAGAGGGTGCTGGCGGTCAGCGTCTTGCGACCATTCAGCTCCCGCAGCTGTCCCATCACAACGCACTCCTCGCCGGGCTGCGGTTGTGCGTCCACGCAGGCTGTGAGCTGACCGAGAACCGACGGCCGGCCCTCCAGGTCGATCGCCCATCCGCTCGGGCAGTCCAGTGCCGCCCACAGGAACACCGGGTCCACCAGCCCGTCACTCGCCAGGTCGGTCGCAGGCGTCCACGTGCACGCCGTCCGGCCGTCGCCCACCGGACCCGGCTTCAGCTGCAGCCCACGCGGGTTCTCGAGTCCGCAGACGAAGCAACTCGGGAACGGATGCTTCGTCAACCCCCGGTACCCCGCCTCCGCCCTGCGCGCCTCCTCGAACGACACCGGGTCGATCGTCGCGTCGGCCAGGAAGTCCGCCGGGACCGGTACGGCGCCGGCCACCAACTGCTCGCCGTACCGCAACTGCGCGCCCGTGCTGCTCACCACGAGCTCGAGGTCGATCTCCATCGGCGGCGGAACCCGCAGCGTCACCTGCGGTACCAGGTCATCCGCGAGCACCCCGGCGAGCGCCGTACCGGCCAATCCCGCGACATACCCACCGTTCCCAGACCTAGCCGGCCCCTGAAACCGCCGCTCAATCCGCACCGAAGTCATGGCCACCGACCCTAGTCACGTGCGCCGGGCAAACTCCAGGCACCCCAACAGGTATTTCAAGCGGACTTCGGAGACTCCGTAGTCCGTTGGGTGTGGCAGGTGTGAGGCGGGGGAGTGGTGGGAAGGAAAAGGATTTCAGAGAGATCTGAGGATTTCTCGGAAAAGAATGCGCTGAGGCCTCTGATTCAAACGACCGTTTGAACTATGCTGACTGCAGGCTACGGCCCGTGAGCAGGTGGGGTGCCTGCGCGAGTGGTGGCTGGGGGGAAGGAGAACTCTGTGGAGACACCGGTCGAATCGACCAGGGAACGATTGCTCAACGTCGCCGAGCAGCGGTTCGGCGAAGGGGGATACGAAGGAACTTCGCTGCGCGCGATCACCGTCGCCGCGGCGGCGAACATCGCGGCCGTCAACTATCACTTCGGCTCGAAGGAAGCGTTGCTGCGGGCGGCGGTGGCGCGCGCGATGGCGCCGGTCAACACCGAGCGCAGACGCCGGCTGGACCAGCTGGAGGCCATCGGAACACCGTCGGCCGAGCAGCTGATCCGGGCGTTCGTCGAGCCCGGTCTGGACCTCGTCCTGCGCCGCGGTGAGCGCGGTGCGGTGGTGGCGCGGTTCATCGGACGGATCGCGTTCGATCCGAGCCAACGGATTCGCGAGCTGTACGTCGCCGAGTCCGATCCGATCGAGGCGCGGTACCTGGCGGCGTTGCGGACGGCCTTGCCGCACGCGGCGTCCGAGGCAGTCGCGTTCGGGTACGTGAACATGCTCGGCCTGCTGGCTCTCCATCAGTCGCAGGCGCTCACGCCGGCACCTGGTGGCGCCGAACTGGAGGACCCGGGGAAGCTCGCCGAAAACCTGATCGCGTTCCTGGTTGCGGCGTTCGATCGAGGGTTACGCGGCTGAAACCACGTGACCACAAGCAGTAGTGGTCTGTCCGAGGAATGCTCATGGATGTTCGGACTGCCGGGTAACGCTGCATAATGGCGCTCCGTGGACCCCAGTGAAGTCGTGGTTGCCGTCGATCTCGGTGGAACCCGGATGAAGTGCGGCCTGGTCGCCGCCGACGGTGCCGTTGTGCACCGGGAGACCAGGCCGACTCCCCGGGCCGCCGGGGGCCGCGCCGTGCTCGACGCACTGCTGGAGACCGTCGTCGAGCTCGGCCAGAAGGCCACGGCGGACGGTCACCGGGTGCGTGCGATCGGTGTGGTGGTGCCCGGCATCATCTCCGCGGCCGGAACCGTCGTCGCCGAGAACCTGGCCTGGGCCGGTACGCCGGTCCGCACGGAGCTGGTCGCCGCGGTCGGAGACGACGTACCGATCGTGCTTGCGCACGATGTCCGGGCCGGCGGGTACGCCGAGCTCCGCCAGGGCGCGCTGAAGGGGACCAGCAACTCACTCTTCCTGCCGCTCGGTACTGGCATCGCCGCCGCGATGGTGATCGATGGCCGCCTCGTCAGCGGTGACGGGTATGCCGGTGAACTCGGCCACACCCGATTCATCCACGGCGACGCGGCTGAGCTCTGCGCCTGCGGCCAGTGGGGTTGCCTCGAGACGGTCGCGTCCGCGGCCGCGCTGGCCCGCCGGTACGCCGCTCGTTCGGGCCGAGTCGTGGATGGCTCCCGCGAGGTGCTGGAGCTGCTCGCCGCCGGCGACGAGATCGCCGCGGAGGTCTGGCGCGACGCCCTGACCGTCCTGGTCGACGCACTCGTCCTCTACACCACCCTGGTCGCGCCGACCCGGATCGCGATCGGCGGCGGGCTGGTCGGCGCCGGCGAGACGCTGCTGCAGCCGCTGCGCGACGGGGTACACGCACGCCTGACGTTCCAGCGCGAGCCGGAGATCGTGGCCGCCGTGCTGGGGGAGGAAGCCGGCTGCCTCGGCGCCGCGCTCTACGCCTGGGACCGAGTGGAAGAGATCGAGGAGCAGTCATGACGACCTATCGGGTGGGACGCCTCGTCACCCCGGACGACGTGCTGGAGAGTGCCTGGATCCAGGTCGTCGACTCCGACATCCTGGCCTACGGCCGCCGGTCCGAGGGGATGCCGGCCGACGGCAAGCGGCCCGAGGACCTCGGCGACGTGACGGTGGTCCCGGGGTTCGTCGACATTCACACCCACGGCGGCGGCGGATCGTCGTACTCGACGACCGATCCCGAGGAGGCGCGCAAGGTCGCGGCCTTCCACGCCAAGCACGGTACGACGACCACGATGGCCAGCCTGGTCACCGGGCCTCTGGACCTGCTGGCCTCGCAGACCGCTTGTCTGGCTGACCTGGTCACCGACGGCATCATCAACGGCGTTCACCTCGAAGGACCGTTCCTGTCCGAGGCCCGGTGCGGTGCGCACGAGCCGACGCTGCTGCGGGACCCGGTCGCTGATGACGTGGCCAAGGTGCTGAGCGACGTCGTACGGATGGTGACGATCGCTCCGGAACTCGAACACGGGCTGGACGCGATCCGCCAGGTCGTCGACGCCGGTGCCGTGGCCGCGCTCGGGCACACCGATGCGACGTACGAGCAGATGATCGCCGGCGCCGATGCGGGTGCCACGGTCGCGACGCACTTGTTCAACGGGATGCGGCCGTTCCATCACCGCGATCCGGGTCCGGTGGGTGCCGCGATCAACGACGAGCGGTTGCTGCTCGAGGTGATCAACGACGGGATGCACCTGGATCCGCAGGTCGTGCGAGTCGCGCTGGCCGCGGCCGGCGTACACCGGATTGCGCTCATCACCGACGCGATGGAGGCGACCGGGATGGGCAACGGCCACTACAAGATCGGCAACCTCGAGGTTGACGTCAAGGACGGTCTGGCCACACTCTCCAAGCCCCCGCACTCGATTGCCGGCAGCACCTTGACCATGGACGTTGCCTTCCGCAACGCCGTCAAGGCCGGGACCTCGCTGGTCGACGCGTCCCGGATGGCCTCGACCACACCCGCCCAGGCCTTCGGCTGGTACGACGTCGGTTCGATCGAGACCGGGCGTCGTGCGGACCTGGTGCTGCTGGATGACGATTACGCCGTCCAGAAGGTGATGCGGGCCGGCGCATGGCTGGACTAGTCGGCACTGTCACTCTCAACTTGGCGCTCGACGTCACGTACGAGGTCTCCGAGCTGGTGGTTGGTGGCAGCCATCGAGTTGGCGCTGTGCGATCCCGTGCAGGCGGTAAGGGTGTGAACGTCGCCCGCGTCGCTTCCACTCTCGGGCATCCGGTGCTGGTGCTCGGTTTCGTCGGTGGGGTTACCGGTGAAGCGGTTGCTGCCGAGTTGTTCGATGCCGGGCTGACCGCGTTGCTGACGCCGATCAGGGGCGAGACCCGGCGGACTGTTGCCATCGTCAACGGTGTCGACGGTGACGCGACGATCTTCAATGAGGCCGGTCCGTCGATCTCCGCGGATGAGTGGCGCGCATTCGGCGAGCGGATGCCGTGGGGACGCCTTGGTGTGCTGGCGTGTTCGGGCAGTATCCCGCCCGGGCTGCCCGCCGACGCTTATGCCGAGATCGCGGTCCGCGCGCGGCATCACGACGTACTGACCGTGATTGATGCTGGTGGGGACGCGCTGATTGCGGCCGCGAAGGCGGGTGCCGTGGTTCGCGCGAACGCTGCCGAGTTGCGCGAAGCTGTTGGTGACGCTGGGGTTGAGGACGGTGCGCGGCAACTGGTGGAGCTCGGCGCGACCGCTGCGGTCATCACCGACGGTGCGCGCGGAATGGTTGCTGCCAGCAACAAGGGCGTCTGGCGTGCCCTCCCGGTCGAGCAGGTCAGCGGGAATCCGACCGGCGCCGGCGACGCCTGTACGGCGGTTGTCGCGGCCGCGATCGCTGAATCCGCCGAGCCCGACTGGTCCGTCGTCCTGAAGTCTGCCGTTGCCGCGTCGGCGGCGGCCGTGCTGACACCGGTTGCCGGGGACATCGACCTGGCCGCCTACCGCCGGTGGCAACCTCAAGTGTCTGTGGAGTAGGAGAACTCATGCCGTTGGTTTCCGGAGCCGAGGTCGTGCTGGCCGCCGCCAAGGCGGGTCGCGGGGTTGGCGCGTTCAACGTCATCCAGCTCGAGCACGCCACCGCGCTGATCGCCGGTGCCGAGCAGGCCGGTACGCCGGTCGTGCTGCAGATCAGCGAGAACGCGGTCAAGTACCACGGCGCGCTGAAGCCGATCGGCGTTGCCACCCTGGCGGCCGCGGCCGCAGCGACGGTCCCGGTGGTCGTCCACCTCGACCACGCGATGGACCGCGACCTCGTCACCGAGGCGGTTCAGCTCGGCTTCACCTCGGTCATGTACGACGCCTCGAAACTCGAGTACGCCGACAATGTCGCCGCGACCACCGAGGTGACCAAGTTCTGCCACGACCACGGTGTCTTCGTCGAGGCCGAGATCGGCGAGGTCGGCGGCAAGGACGGCGTCCACGCCCCCGGCGCCCGCACCCGCCCCGACGAAGCAGTCGCCTTCGCCGAAGCCACCGGCGTCGACGCCCTGGCCGTCGCCGTCGGCTCCTCGCACGCCATGACCGAGCGCACCGCCACCCTCGACTTCGCCCTGATCAGCGAGCTGCACGCAGCCGTCGCCGTACCCCTCGTCCTGCACGGCTCCTCCGGCGTCGCCGACCCCGACCTCACCCGCGCCGTCGAAGCCGGCATGACCAAGGTCAACATCGCCACCCACCTCAACAACGTCTTCACCGCCTCAGTCCGCCAAACCCTGACGGCCAACCCAACCCTCGTAGACACCCGAAAATACCTAGGCCCGGCGCGCGACGCGGTCGCCACCGAAGTAGCCCGCCTCCTCACAATCCTCAAAGCCTAACCACCCCAGCCGCCACAACCCCCCACCCCGACTGGCAACCCCCCACCTCGAGTGGCAACCCCCCACCTCGAGTGGCAACCCCCCACCTCGAGTGGCAACCCCCCACCTCGAGTGGCAACCCCCCACCTCGAGTGGCAACCCCCCACCTCGGGGGATGCCCACCTAGCCGAGGGGTTGCCCCTTGAGATTTCCGATGGGCAACCCCCCAACTCCGGGGATATCCACCGAGATGGGGGGTTGCCTGGCGGGAACGGGGGTTGCCCACCGAGATGGGGGGGTGCCCGCTCAGATTTTCGGGTTGGGGCGGTGGTTTCGGCCGGAGCCGGTTTGGGGGGGATGTGGGGGTGGTTGGGAGCGTGGGGTGGGTTAGAGGGTTGCGCTGCCGCGGATCCAGTGGGCTCGGAGGTTGTCTCGGGCGGACTGGACCTGTTGGCGGGCGGTCGGGTCGGGGACCTCGAAGTCTTCGATCAGGCGGGTGAGGGCCAGCTCGAGTGCGGCGACCATCGCGTCTTCTTCGGTGAGGTCGGACTCGGCGACGGCGCGGAGGCCGGCTGCTAGCGCGGTCAGGCCGGTTCGCTCCTGGTCGGTGAGCTGGAGCGTGAGGTCGGTTCTGGTGGTCACGGCGACTCCTCGTCGGCTTGGTACAGTCATGGTGCCGTGCAACGGTGGTGTTGCACAACAGTCGCAGTCGAGGAGCCGGCCGGGATGACCGTGATGGTGGACGAGACGCTGCGTACGGCGACCATCGACGTACTGGCCGAGCATGGCTGGTCCGGGGTCACGTTGGAGCGGGTCGCCGAGAAGGTGGGCCGGTCCCGCGTCACGCTCTGGCGCCAAGGGCTCACCGTCGAACTGTTGCTGAACTCGCTGCTGGACGCCTTGGCCGAGGACTACCGGGACACGATGTGGCCGGTGCTGGCCGGTTTCGGGAGCGGGCGCGAAGGGCTGATCCGGACGCTGGAAGCCTTGTTCGACGTGATCGACCGGCATCTGCCGTTGATGCTCTCGTCGGATCTGGTCTTCCACCAGGAGCAGGCGCGCAACGGCCCGGTGTCGTTCATCGCCCCCTTCGAGCGGTACCTCCGCGAAGGCGAGGCGGACGGGACACTGCACCCGCACGGCCGGATCAGTGACGTCGCCGAGGTGCTGATGGTCTCGGCGGCCTTCACCTACGTGCACATGCGCGGCCGCCATCACTGGTCCCGGACCCGAGTCCGTCGGCTGACCCTCGACCTGGTGCTGCGCGGTCTCATCCAGCTCTGATGCAACATGACCGTTGCATTTAATGCAACGATCATGTTTCACTGGTGGAAACCATCGTCTGGAGGCTCCGCCATGACTCTTCCGTACGCCGAACCGCTGATTCGCCGCGAACCGCAGTCCCGGGTGATCCCCGAACCACCGCGTGTCGGAGAACCCGGTGGCGATCCGTGCGGCCTGTGCGACTGGCTGGCGAACTACGAGCAGTCCGAGCACAGGCCGCCGCTATGGGTGAACGACGACTGGGCGCTGATCCGGTCCACTGACGTCACCATTCCCGGCATCGTCTGGCTGACAACGCGCGCTCACCACGACTCGTTCGCCGACCTGCCGGACCGGCTCGCCATGAGCTACGGGCCGGTGGTCGCGCGGGTCGAGCGCGCGATCCTCGCCCTCGGCGATATCGCCCGCGTGCACGTCTACCGCTGGGGCGATGGCTCCTCACACTTCCACGTGTGGTTCTACCCGAGGCCGCTGGGCATGCTGGAGGCGCGTCGCGAGATGCTTCCGTTGTGGGCCGACCTGATGCCCGCGGCTCCCGAGGAGGACGTGGTCGATGCCGAGCGGAAGATCGCCGCGGCGATGGCGGCGGGCGACTGACGTGCCCACAACCCAGCCTGGTCTCGCGCGCAGACTCGGCCTGACCGATGCGGTCGCGATCGGCGTCGGTTCGATGGTCGGCGCCGGGGTGTTCGCGGTCTGGCAGCCGGCTGCGCAAGCGGCTGGTACCGGCCTGCTGATCGGGCTGGTGCTCGCCGCTGTCGTTGCCTACTGCAACGCAGTCTCGTCGGCCCAGCTCGCCGCGGTCTATCCGGTTGCCGGAGGCACCTATGTCTACGGCCGCGAGCGGCTGGGTGAGTGGTGGGGATTCGCGGCCGGCTGGTGCTTCGTCATCGGCAAGACCGCGTCGTGTGCCGCAATGGCGCTCACCTTCGCCACGTACGCCGTACCTCTCGACGGCTGGGCTCGGAGACTCGTCGCGTTGCTGGCGGTGGCCGCGTTGGCGGCCGTCAACTATCGCGGCGTGACCAGGACGGCTCGACTGACCAAGATCCTCGTCACTTGCAGTCTCCTGGTGTTGGCGCTCGTCGTGGTGCTGCTCGGCACCGGCGGCGGATCCCGCGACCTGCCGGCGATCACGGACACCTCGGTGCACGGCGTCCTTCAAGCGGCCGGGTTGTTGTTCTTTGCCTTCGCCGGCTACGCGCGGATCGCGACGATGGGGGAGGAGGTGCGCGAGCCCGAGCGCACCATCCCGCGCGCGATCACCATCGCCTTGGCAATCGCCATCGTCATCTACCTGCTCGTCGGCCTGATGCTCTTACGGGTCGTCGACCCCGCGACCAGTGCCGCACCGCTGGCTGCCGGAGTCGACGCCGCCGGATCCGCCTGGGCGGTGCCCGTGGTCCGGATCGGTGCGGCGCTGGCCAGTCTGGGTGCGCTCCTCGCTCTCATCACGGGCATCGGCCGGACGACGTTGGCGATGGCCCGCAACCGCGATCTGCCGGGTTGGCTGGCCGCTGTCCATCCGCGATACCAGGTGCCGCATCGGGCGGAGGTCGTGCTCGCCGTGGTCGTCGGAGCCCTGGTGCTCACTACCGACCTTCGCGGCGTGATCGGCTTCTCGTCGTTCGGCGTTCTCCTGTACTACGCAATCGCCAACGCGTCCGCGTTCACCCAACCGGCCGACCAGCGTCGGTGGCCACGAGCCATCAACGTGATCGGCCTGCTGGGTTGCCTCGGACTCGCGGTCACCTTGCCCTGGCGCTCAGCCGCCGCGGCCGCCGTACTGCTGGGCTTGGCTCTGCTCGTCCGCAAGCTCAGGAAAGGTCGTGCCGGATCCGCCAGAAGCTGAAGCCTGTCAGGGCGAACGCCAGGAGCAGGAACAAACCGAACTCACGCCACTGCAGGGCCCAGAACTTGTCCGCGGTGAAGTAGCGGACGTGCTGACGATAGCCCTCGTCGGCCAGTCGCTGGAAGCACGCGGACCGCGCGGCGCCGGAGTTGGGCGTCGCGCCGCTCGTGGCGGAGCTCGGCGGAACCGGTGCGCAGTCCATCGTCCACGAGGGCAGCGTGCTCTGCGCCTTACCGGCCTTGTCGACCGTCTCGTCGGAGATCTTCCACGCCCCGACCGCGCCGGTCGCGACCTCCATCTGCTTGACCTGCGGGTCCGGTCCAGGGCCGGACAGCATGAAGCCCCGGACGTTGTCGCCGGTCGCGACGATCAGCTGGTCGGTCGGCGCCATCAGGTGCGGCCGGATCAGCGTCGGTGCGAGCACCTCGACCAGGATCACCACGGCGAGCGTGACGGCGAGAGCGACGAGAGTACGCCGGATGACCAGGCCGAGCGCGACCCCGAGCGCGAAGGCGAAAACGGCGTACCCGATCGGGACCAGGCCGCGACCGGAGAAGGTCACCGGGAACATCCGCGGCAGGTAGAGGTTCGACTCCTGGCCGGCGTTGATGGCCTTGTCGATCGGGTTCGACCACCACGTCACGGCCAGGCTGAGTGCGCCGGTGAGCGCGACCGTACCCAGGCCGCCGATGCCGACCTTGGTGGCCAGCCAGCGCGATCGCGAGATGCTCTGCCCCCACACCAGTCGATGCGTGCCGGTCTCCAGCTCCCTCGCGATCAGCGGTGCACCCCAGAACGCGCCGATGACTGGAGGTACGGCGTACAGCAGGACCAGCCCGACTTGGTAGAGCACCGGATTGAGGCGCGCGAACGCGAGGTTCTTGATGAAGCTGTCCGCGAATGTCCGGTAGTCGTCGGCCAGGCCAGGCCCGGTCGCCGTCAGTACGACGGCAGCCGCGAGCACGACCGCGGCGATCACGAGGAACTGGACGCGGAACTGCCGCCAGGTCAGCCAGATCATCGCTGCACCTCCAGAACGGGACGCTCCGAGTGAACCTCGGGGGCCATGTAGGCCAGCACGAGATCCTCGAGCGTGAGCTGAGTGACCGACCGCGACGGGTCGAGAATCGGCCGGTCGGTGCGAACCAGGAACGTCGACTGCCGATCCGTGTGGCTCTCGCTCACGACGGTCTGGTCGCTCGGCAGTTCCTTCGCCGTACGGCGGGGGCCGGTGAGCCGGTGGTGTGTCGCGAGCAAGGTGTCGATCTCGCCGCTGACCTGGACCCGCGAGTCGACCAGCACGACCAGGTAGTCGCAGGACCGCTCAACATCGGAGACGAGGTGCGAAGACAGCACGACACTGAGCTCTTGCTCGGCCACTGCCTCCATCAAGTCCTGCAGGAATTCCCTGCGTGCCAAGGGATCCAGCGGAGCGACGGGCTCGTCGAGGATCAGCAGCTCGGGCCGCTTGGCCAGACCGAGGGTCAACGCAAGCTGGGCGCGCTGACCACCGGAGAGCTTGCCGGCTCTCTGCTTCGGATCCAGCCTGAGCCGCTGGATCCGTTGCTGGGCTAGGGAATCGTCCCACGTCGGGTTGAGGTGCGCGCCGAGCCTCAGGTGGTCGGCGACACTCAACCGCGCGTACGTCGGGGTGTCCTGAGCGACGTATCCGACCTTCGCCTGCTGGGTTCCGGCCGGCTGCCCGAGCACCTCGACCGATCCGGTCGTCGGGGTGAGCATTCCGACCGACAGGTTGAGCAAGGTGGTCTTGCCGGCGCCGTTTGGTCCGACCAGTCCGACGACATGTCCGGACGGGACCTCGAGGTCGCAGTCAGTCAGTGCCCACCGGCGGCCGTACTTCTTCCCCAGCCCGTGTGCTTGCAGAGCCGCGTTCACGCTACGCCCTCCTGAGAGGCGGACCGAAAGGTGGTGAGGAACAACGCCTCGATGCTCTCGTCGTCCAAGCCGGCCTTGCGAGCCTTGGTGAGCCAGCGCCGCAGATCCTGACGGAGGGGACCGTGCGCGGCAAGCGTGTTGTCGGTCAGGGTGCGCGTCACGAAGGTGCCGCGACCGGGCTTGGCCTGCACAAGGCCCTCGTGCTCAAGCTCGCGGTACGCCTTGAGCACCGTGTTCGGGTTGATCGCCAGCGCTGCGACCACATCCTTCACGGTCGGCAGCTGGTCCCCCTCCCGCAGCAGGCCGAGCCGGAGCGCATTGCGCACCTGCTGAACGATCTGCTGGTACGGCGACACCCCCGACCGCCCGTCCAGATGGAACTCGATCATCTCCAACCCCATTCATCTAGTTACCTAGTACTATAGGGGTATGGTTCAAGCGAGCGTCAAGCCTTGATCGCGTCGTATCTTCTGAGGGCCTCCCGGCGAGCCTCGGCGTGGTCGACGATCGGCTCCGGAT
The DNA here is from genome assembly GCF_039529655.1 of Kribbella yunnanensis. NCBI lineage: Bacteria > Bacillati > Actinomycetota > Actinomycetes > Propionibacteriales > Kribbellaceae > Kribbella > Kribbella yunnanensis. The sequence continues at coordinate 447,605 of NZ_BAAANF010000002.1, forward strand.
AGCCGTCGGCGCCGCCGTACTTCCACGGTTCGTGGGCGGTCTTGCCGGTGAGCTCGCGCAGCTCGGGGATCCAGCATCGGACGTACTCGCCGTCCGGATCGAACTTCAGTCCCTGGCCGACTGGGTTGAAGATCCGGAAGTACGGCGACGCGTCCGCACCACAGCCGGCCACCCACTGCCAGTTGAGCGAGTTCGACGCGAGATCGCCGTCCCGCAATGACTGCATGAACCAGCGAGCGCCGTACTTCCAGTGCACATGAAGGTCTTTGACGAGGAACGACGCGACGATCATCCGGACCCGGTTGTGCATGAACCCTTCCGCCGCGAGCTGCCGCATCCCGGCGTCCACGACAGGGAACCCGGTCCGCCCTTGCTGCCAGGCTGCGAGTTGATCGCCAGGTTCGTCGTACGCCATCTTCTCGAACTCGCTACGCAACGGCTTCCAGGCTGCGTGCGGGTTGCGGGCAAGCAGGTCGGCGCAGAACTCGCGCCAGGCAAGCTCCCGACGGTACGACTCCGCGCCGTCGCTGCGCTTGCGAGCGAGATCCGCCAGCATCGTCCGTGGGTGGATCTCGCCGTACTTCAACGGAATCGACATCCGCGAGGTGGCGTCGAGATCGGGCCGATCCCGTACGTCGTCGTACTCGCCAACGCCCTCGAGATACTCCTGCCAGTGCCGCCGAGCCGCGTCCTCACCAGCCCCCTCGACCTCGCCTTCCGGCAACGCTTCGCTCTCGGCCTTCACCCACCGCACGTCCTCCGGAGCCTTAACCGGCTGCCGCCAACCATGCTCGAGCCAGGCCCGAAAGTACGGCGTGAACACCTGGTACGGCCGATCCTGCTGATTGAAGATCCGCCCAGGAGCGATCGCGTACGGCGAACCGGTGGCCACCAGCGGACACTTCAATGAGGCTTCAACTTCTTTGTCGCGTGTTAGTCCGTACGGCGCATGATCCGCGCTGATGTGCACGCTCGCCGCGCCGACCTCATCCGCCAGCCGCGGGATTTCGGTGATCGGATCGCCCGACCGGATGACGAGCCGCCCGCCCATCGCCTTGGACAATGCGCGCAACGAACTCGCGAGGTGTTCACGCCGCGGATCGCCGGATCGCTTCCACAGCAGGGGATCGAGGACGAAAACGCCGACCACCCGGCCGTCGCCCGCGCTCACCGCATCCAGCAGCGCCGGATTATCGCTCAGCCGCAGGTCACGCCGAAACCACATCACCGCTGTGTTCATCGCTTCATCCTGTTGCCTGCGCGAGCGAAAGCAAACTGAAAGGGAGCGCTTGTTTGATAGTTGCCATGACCAAGAAAAAGTTCCTCGGAGCCCTCGCTGCCGCAACCCTGGCCGCCGGCGGCCTCACGCTCGTCACCGGCGCCCCGACCGCCTCCGCCGCATCCAACTGCCACGTCGAACCCAGCGGCAACCCCTGGAAGCACGTCTGCCTCAAGGGCCCGCACCGCTACAAGACCCAATGCAACATGATGCGCAACGACATGGTCCGCAAAGGCTACGGCGTCCAGTCCTGCCACTGGGGCACCTACAGCTCCCGCCCCGGCTGGTACTTCTGGTACGGCACCAACTAGCGGCAATTGGGTAAGGGTTGCCTCTATAGGCGACAATGGGTGTCGTGAGCGAGCTGATCGATACCACGGAGATGTACCTGCGGACCGTCTACGAACTCGAGGAAGAAGGCATCCTGCCGCTGCGGGCGCGGATTGCCGAGCGGTTGCACCAGTCGGGGCCGACGGTCAGTCAGACGGTGGCGCGGATGGAGCGCGACGGTCTGGTGACGGTTGAGGGTGACCGGCACCTCGAGCTCACCACGGTGGGTCGTAAGCAGGCCATCCGGGTGATGCGGAAGCACCGGCTGGCCGAGCGGCTGCTGGTCGACGTGATCGGGCTCGAGTGGGAGGACGTGCACGCCGAGGCCTGCCGCTGGGAGCACGTGATGAGTGACGCGGTCGAGTTGCGGCTGCTGAAGATCCTCGACAACCCGACCGAGTCGCCGTACGGGAACCCGATTCCGGGTCTGGAGGAGCTGCTCACTGACGGCCAGGCCAGCGGGATCGAGGACTTCCGGATCGGTGTCGAGCCGCTGGACAAGGTGCTCGACCAGGCGACCGGGCAGAGCGTGCGGGTGCTGGTGCGGCGGATCGCCGAGCCGGTGCAGACCGACGACAGCGCGATGGCGGTGCTGCGCAAGGCCGGTGCCCTCCCGGGGCGCGAGGTCGAGTCGGCCCTCGACGCCGAGGGCGTGCTGGTCGGTAGCCGCGAAGCCGGTGGTGTGATCAGCGACGAGACCGCCGGCCACATCTTCGTCAGCCTGGTCTGAGAGTCAAGGGAACGTTAACGCTGAGCACTCGATGCGGTACGACGAGTGCTCAGCGGGTACCGTCTCGCTGAAATGTCCGAAAACGTCATCGACTGGCCGGAGTACCTGCGGGAGTTCCACACCGCGGCCCCGGGCAGCACCGAAGCCCTCCTGTCCCGCGCCACCGCCGGCGACCATACGCCGTACCGATGGCTGGTCCGCGCTGTGTCCGGCGAAGCCCGGCGCGTCCTCGACCTCGCCTGCGGCAACGGTCCCGTAGCCCGCGAGTTGTACGGGCGCTGGGTGGTGGGGGTCGACAACAACGCGGCCCAGCTCGCCGGGGCTCCCGGTCCGAAGGTCCAGGCCGACGCCCTGCACCTGCCGTTCGCGAACGAGGTCTTCGACGTCGTCACGTGCTCCATGGGGCTGATGGTGCTGCAGCCGCTCCCCGACGTACTGGCCGAGGCCGCGCGGGTGCTCCGCCGCGGTGGCGTACTGGCGGCGATCGTCCCTGCCGTGCGCCCGCTGCGGCGCGGCGACATCCGCACGCTGAGCGGGCTGACCACGCGCCTCCGGTCGACGCCGCAGTTCCCGGCCGGTGGTGAGATCACCGAGCTGAAGGACAAGCTCCGGCACGCTGGGTTCGACGTGATGGAGAGCCAGCGCGAGCGGTACGTGTACACGATCCGCGGTGCGGACGACGCGCGCCGGCTGGTGAACGCGCTCTACCTGCCTGGTACGCCGGACGTCCGCCGGAACACCGCGAGTGAGTGGCTCGCGGACCGGGCCGAGTCGAAGGACGGCCTCGAGGTCGCGATCCCGATCCGCCGGATCACCGCCATGCGCGGGAAGGTCGCGCTCACCGGCTGAGCTGACCACCGGCATCGCCCGGCGGGGAAGTAGCGTGTGCCTGTGGGTGCTGCGCTGAGCTGGTCCGTGCGGACCGTGGACCGGGCTCTCGACGGTGAAACGGTCTACCGCGAGCTGCTGGCGGCCGAGCCGGTCGCGTTCTGGCTCGACGGCAGCCTGACCGATCGCGCCGCCCGCCGGATCTCCGTGCTCGGGACCGGCTCCGAAGTCCTGGTCCGCGACGCCGTCGACGGTGATGTCTTCGCCGAGCTGACGTCCCTCCTCGCCGAGCGTGCCGGTGAACCACCGGCCGAACTCGACGGCTACTTCAGCGGTGGGTACGTCGGCTACTTCGGCTACGAACTGAAGTCCCTCACCGGCGGTACGGCGGCGCATGTCGCCCCGACTCCGGATGCGCTGTGGATCTGGGCCGACCGCTTCATCGTCATCGACCACGATCGCGACCTGACGCTGTTGGTCGCCGTCGGCCCGGCTTCGAACGACGAGTGGCTGGATCGCGCCGTGCGGGCAGCCGCCGACTGGTCGATGACCGGCGTGGTCCGACCCGCGATCGCCGACCTCGATCTCGAAGCACATCTGGAACTGGACCGACCGTCGTACCTGGCCGCGATCAAACGCTGCATGACCGCGCTCGAGGCCGGCGAAACGTACGAGGTCTGCCTGACGAACCGGGTCCGGCTGCCCGCCGTACCCGATCCGTTCGGTTTCTTCTGCTGGCAGCGCGCCACGAACCCAGCGCCGTACGCGGCCTTCCTCCGGTACGGCGACCTGGCCGTCGCGAGCTCGTCGCCGGAACGCTTCCTGACCGTGGATGCGGACGGGTGGGCCGAGTGCCGCCCGATCAAGGGAACCGCCCCGCGCGACCTGGATCCGTTCCAGGATCAGGTGGCGGCGAAGGCGCTGGCCGAGGACGAGAAGACGCGCGCCGAGAACCTGATGATCGTCGACCTGATCCGCAACGATCTCGGTCGAGTCAGCCGGCCCGGTTCGGTGCAGGTACCGCAGTTGATGCAGGTCGAGAGCTACCGCACCGTGCACCAACTGGTCACCACGGTCCGCGGTCAGCTGCGACCCGACGTGAGCGCGGTCGACGCCGTACGGGCTTGTTTTCCGCCCGGTTCGATGACCGGGGCGCCGAAGATCCGCACGATGGAGCTGCTCGACGAGCTCGAACCGAGCGCCCGCGGCGTCTACTCCGGTGCCCTCGGCTACCTCACGGTCGACGGCCGGGCGGACCTCAGCGTAGTGATCCGGACGGCGGTGCTGACACCGGACGAGACGGTGATCGGTGCCGGGGGTGCGATCGTGCTCGACTCCGAGCCGGTCGCCGAATACGACGAAATGGTGCTCAAGGCAACGGCCACGGTCGGGGCCAGGTAAGGGGTGGAGATGGGACTACAGGTAGCGGACTCGTTCCTGGTGACCGACGGCGCAGTACGCGGGCTCGACCTGCACCGCGACCGCTTCGTCGGCTCCTGCGCGGCAGCCGGCGTCGACGCGGCCCCCTTCTGGGACCAGCAAGTACGACGCCTCCCCGGCTTCGGCCGCTGGTTCCCCCGCTTCGAACTCCACGACACCGGCGAACTCACCGTCCAACGCCGCCCCGCCCCCACCACCGGCGGCCGAGTCCGAGTAGCCATCCACGAAGGCCCCGACCCCCGAACCCAACCCCGGGTGAAGGGTCCCGACCTGGAACTGTTGGGCAAACTCAAAGACGCCGCGCCCCACCGAGCCGACGAAATCATCCTCCTGGACACCGACGGCACCGTCCTGGAAGCGGCCTACTCCGCCATCGCCTGGTGGGAAGACGAAACCCTCTGCTTCCCACCCCTCGACCGCCCCCTCCTCCCATCAGTGACCGCCACCCTCCTCCGCCAGGTCGCCACCACCCAAGGCGTCGAGGTAGCCCACCACCCCCGAACCCCCGCCGACCTCCAATCCACCGAAACCTGGCTCATCAACGCCCTCCACGGCATCCGCCCCATCCAAGCCTGGAACGACTCCCCAATAGACCCCCTCCCCAACTCGTCGGCCGACACCTGGCAATCCCACCTAACCGCCCTGGCCCGCCCCGTCTAAACCGTTCCTGGTACGGCGGGGGCCGCTCGGACGCGGCCGGTCTCGCGGGTGCCGGGCCCTCGCCGCTGCGGCCGGCTTACAGAGGGAGTGTGGCTGGGCCCGCCTGTGGCTGGGCTGCTTGGCGAGGTGGGCGATCGCGTGCCCGTTGCCCGGGTCTGACGGGCTTCGGTTGCGGTACGAGAGCTGCGTGGAAAGTAAGTGCCCGCAAGTTGCCCCAAACCCCAGCAACCAAAGGCGAAACGGCGCTTTGCGGATACCTACTGTCGCTCCGTGGCAGTAGGCATCCGTGAATCGGCAGAAGGCACCACAACCGTCACCTCGCAACCCGCCTCACCCCCCCGGCAGCAACCCAAGCGTCCGCCCCAGGCAAGGTGCACCCGAGCGCGACCTCGTCTCTCAACCGCAACCCGAGCCCGTCGGCCCCAGGCAACGTTCACCCGAGCGCGACCTCGTCTCTCAACCGCAACCCAAGCCCGTCGGCCCCAGGCAACGTCCACCTCGGTCACTAACCTCGCCAACCGGCCCAGCCACAGGCGGCCCTCGCCACACCCCCCTGTAAGCCGGCCGCAGCGGCGATCAGCCACCGCCGTAGGTTGCCGGCCGCATCCGAGCGAAGCCGAAGCCCGGAGATCTCGGGTTGTAAATGTGATATCACTTTGCTACCTTCGAGATAGACGAGAGGAGCGGGTGATGGTTGAGGTCGAGGGTGTTGTGGAGATGCCGAAGCCGAAGGTGGTCGAGCGGGTGGCTGCTGAGGTGAATGGGTGGCCGATGGCAGGCGCCGCGTTCGTGCTGGTGGTTGGCGGGGCTCTGGTGCTCAGTGTCGGCTCGGCCAACGGCGCCGGTGGGGTTGTCTTGCTCGGAGTGGTTGCGTTCTTGGTCGGGGCGGTGTTGGCCGTGGGGTTGACGCCGGTGCAGCCGGGCAAGGCTCGGGTGTTGCAGATCCTCGGGCGGTATGCGGGGACGCTGCGGACCGACGGACTGCGGTGGGTGAACCCGATCGCCACCCGGCGCGAGGTCTCGACGCGGATCCGCAACCACGAGACGGCCGTTGCCAAGGTCAACGATGCGGACGGGAACCCGATCGAGATCGCGGCCGTGGTGGTCTGGCAGGTGGAGGACACGGCGCAGGCGATGTTCGAGGTGGACGACTTCGTCGAGTTCGTGGCGATCCAGACCGAGACCGCGGTGCGGCACATCGCCAACAGCTACCCGTACGACGTGCACACCGACGAAGGTGGACTGTCGTTGCGCGACAGTACCGACGAGATCACCGAGACGTTGTCGACGGAGATCGGGGCGCGAGTGCAGTCGGCCGGCGTGCATGTCATCGAGTCGCGGATCACGCACCTTGCTTATGCGCCGGAGATCGCGCAGGCGATGTTGCGGCGGCAGCAGGCCGGGGCGGTTGTCGCGGCGCGGCAGCGGATCGTGGAGGGTGCGGTCGGCATGGTGGAGCTGGCGCTGGATCGGCTGTCTGAGCACAACGTGGTCGAGCTCGACGAGGAGCGGAAGGCGACCATGGTCAGCAACCTGCTCGTGGTGCTGTGCGGTGACCGGGATGCGCAGCCTGTGGTCAACACCGGTTCGCTCTACCAGTGAGCGGCCGTCATGGCTGCCGAGCGTAAGAAGATCCTGCTCCGGCTGGATCCCGGGGTGCACGACGCGCTGGCTCGTTGGGCTGCCGACGACCTGCGGAGCACCAATGCCCAGATCGAGTTTCTGCTCCGGCGGGCGCTGGCCGAGGCCGGCCGGCTCCCGTCCGGCGTCGGCAAGATCCGGCGGCCCGGCCGCCCCGCCAAGGAGACTGAGCATGATGGGAGGGCAGATGACAATGAGTAGGACGTTACCGAAGCGCCCGGCACGAGTCGGACCGGCTGCACCGCCAGAGTCCTTGGCGGCGCGAATCTTCTTACTGGCTTACGATCCCGCGAAGGGCCGCCTGACCGGTCGCTCGACCCTCGGCAAGGTTTTACGAGCGGCCGCACTGATCGATCTCCAGCTCCGCGGGAACCTTGCCGACGACAACGGTCGCGCCAAACCGACCGGGACCGCGGTACCCAACGACGAGATTCTGGCCGGCCTCCTCACCGAGATCCGTTCGTCCAACCCGCGCAAATGGCGGACCTGGATCGACCGCCGGAATGTCGCGATGATTCGCGACATCCGCGATGAGCTCGCTCACGCCCAGCTGATCAAGGTCGAGCCCTACCGGTTCCTCGGTCTGATTCCGACCAACCGCATCACGCTGCGCCAACCGCTGGTACGACGTCAATTACTCCAGCACACCACCGACGTACTGCGCCCGGCGCGACTCGTCAGCCGGATCGACCTGCGCGACGCGGCCCTCGCCGTACTGGCGTCGACCGCTGATCTGCGCGTGGTGATCCCCAAGGATGTTCGCAATCGGCACAAGGATCGCCTTGCTCAGTTGACGATCCGGGTCGGACCGGTCCCGCCGGCGCTGAAGAAGTCGATCCAAGCCAGCCACTCGTCCAGCGGTGCTGGCTAGTCCTGGGGTGCTGCCGAGCGGGCTGCCAGCACGCTGAGGCTGTGCGCGATCGAGGTCAGCGCCAACGCGGCGACCGAGTCGTAGGTGCCGGCCTTCAGCTTGGCGGCGGTTGTGGCGGCCTGCTCGGCGAAGTGCTTGGCGGCCTGCAGGTCGTTCTCGTGAGCGTTCATGGGAGCGACGCTAACCGCCCGCGGGTCACCGTGCGGGAATCGCAATTGACCTGAGAACCACCTGTGGTGCTATGGTTCGTTACTCAAGTAATGAACCCAAGAACCTCGACCCCTTACAACCTCGACCCCGAAGAACCTCGACCGCAGCAACCTCGCCGAAGGGAGGCCGTGCATGTTCGACGAACGCAGCCCGATCTACCTGCAGATCGCGGAGCAGATCAAGAACGACATCGTCACCGGCACCCTCGCCGAGGACGAGCAGGTGATGTCCACGAACCAGTATGCAGCGTTCTACCGGATCAATCCGGCCACAGCGGCTAAAGGGTTCGCGCAGTTGGTGGACGAAGGGGTGCTGTACAAGAAGCGCGGGATCGGGATGTTCGTCAGCCCGAACGCGCGTGACTTGCTGCGCTCCGACCGCAAGGAAGTGTTCTTCACCGATGTGGTGGAGCCGGTGATCCGGGAGGCGCAGGCACTCGGCGTTTCGCTGCGGGACGTCATTCACTACATCCGCAAGTACGGAGACTCGTGATGACAGAGCACGCCCTCTCGGTGCACACCGAGAATCTGTCGGTCCGGTTCGCCGGCACACCGGCGCTCGACCGGCTGGACCTGCGGCTCGCGCCGGGCAAGATCCACGGACTGCTCGGCCGCAACGGTTCCGGCAAGAGCACGCTGGCCGCGGTCCTGGCCGGTTTCCGGCAACCCGATGAGGGACAGGTCCGCATCGAAGGTGCAGGCCTCGGTACGCCGCTCGCGCCGTACGAGAACGCGGTCGTCACCAGCCGGATCTGCCTGATCCGCGAATCCGGTGACGTGCCCGACAGCCTGCAAGTCCGGCACGCGCTGAGCCTCGCCGCGAGCCTGCGCCCGTACTGGAACGCCGACCTGGCCGGTGAGCTGCTGGATCGCTTCGAGGTGCCGACCAACAAGCGGATGCAGAAGCTCTCTCGCGGTAAGAAGTCCGCGCTGGGTGCCGTCCTCGGCCTCGCGAGCCGGGCCCCGCTGACGATCTTCGACGAGACCTACCTCGGCATGGACGTGCCGTCGCGTGCCGCGTTCTACGACGCGCTGATCACCGACTACGCCGAGGTGCCGCGGACGATCGTGCTGTCGACGCATCTGGTCAGCGAGGTGAGCACGCTGCTGGAGGACGTGCTCATCCTGGACAACGGCCGGCTCGTCACGCAGTCGCCGGTCGATACGCTCCGCGGCCGTGGCGCATCGATCGTCGGGCCGGTCAAGGCGGTCGACGAGTTCACCGCGGAGTTCACCGTTCTCGCCGAGGAGCGGCTCGGCGGTACCAAGTCCGCCACGGTCCTCGGTGACCTAGGTCCGGCGCTGATGGCGGAGGCCGCGTCAGCCGGCCTCGAGATCGGACCGGTCGGCCTGCAGGACCTCTTCGTCCACCTCACCGCCCCGGCACCGAAGGGAGCCCGCTCATGAGCTCTGCACTTGCGGAACCAACCGCGGCACTCCCGCCCGGCGTCACCAACGGTCAACGCCTGCAAAGGGTCCTGACCGCGATGCAGGTCGGTTCGCGCCCGATGATGCTCGTCTACTGGGGCGTGATGCTGATCGCGTTCATGGCCGGCGGTCTGATCATCCAGTTCCTCACCGAAGGCACCGGCAACAGCATCTGGGACTACGGCACCCAGTCACCGAAGTACTTCTCGATGGCGGTCGGCATCAGCCTCGCGCCGGCGTACGTGAACGCGATGGTCGCGCAAGGTGTCACCCGACGGATGTTCTCAGTTGCCGCCGGCATCTTCCTGACGGCGGCCGCGCTGGCGACCGCGGTGCTCTGGGTCGTCGGCTATCAGATCGAGCGTGTCGTCTACGACTGGCAGGGCTGGTCGCAGGCGATGGAGAACCGACACCTTTTCACCAGTACGTCGCAGGTCGGGCTGATCTTCGCCGAGTTCGCACTCCTGGTCGTCTCGCACGAGGCGACGGGCTGGTTGCTCGGGGTCACCTTCTACCGGCTCGGCTTCTGGCGCGGACTCGCCATGGTCCCGCTGTCTCTGATCCCCGCCGCGGCGACCGAGTTCCTGCTCGTCGCCCAGTGGTTGGGCGGACCTTTGGCGGAGCTCGGCTATCACCGCCCGCCACTCGCAGTCGCCGTACCGGTGGTCACCGTCGTGACCGCACTCGGTCTGTACGCCGGTCATCGCATCCTGCAACCGATGCCGCTGAAACCCGCGAAGGGCTGAACTTATACACATCCCCTGTGCATAAGTCGGGTGCGTTCTGTGGATGGTTGCGTGCTCACTGTGGACGACACGCGGACAGTCGCGAGATCGCGAGAACTGTTGTCTGGAAAGGGTTGTGCGACCCGGGTCGGCGGCGGTACAAATGTCGACACGCTGTTCTCTCGAGGAGCGGCGGGTCGAACGGAAACCGAGGACCCAAGCGGTGGGGATCCCCACCGAGGTAGACCGGTGACGGGGTCTGCCGGTCCCACGGATCTGGCTCGGGAGGCTGGAGACGTCACCTTCCTTCAGCTATTCGGGGCCCCTCCGACTCATACTCGGAGGGGCCCCACTTTTATGGGACCCCTCCGGTCTCGATAAGTCAGGTAAGCGTGATCCGCAGCGCCGCCGAACCACGAGCTGTCACGTGCACCTCGGTACCGCGCGTGGTCGTGACGATCTGGTACGGCGTCGCGCGACCGTTGAGCGTTAGATTGTTGAGCTTCGCGCCGACCGGGATCACCGCGCCGACGGTGAAGTCCGCCTTGAGGTTGTGAACCGTCAGATCGGTCCGCAATTCCTTACCTGCAAGGCGTGCCGCGACATCGATCGAGCCGCGACCCAGCCTGATGTTGCTTCCGGCCACCTTCGTCTGTCCGGCCGGCAGCTGCGGTACGACGGCGATCCGGTTCCGGCCGAGATCGGGATCGACACCGAGCTGCTGGTGCACGACCGGCCACAGCACGCCGTACGTGCCCCACGCCTGCAGGCTCATCGAGCGGTCGTAGAACGGGCGGCCGATGTTCGCCGGGGAGTCCGGTGAGGGAGCGATCTCGGGCATTGCGCCCGGTGTCTCCCAGACCTTCGGGTCGAGCTGGATCCGCGCGTTGCCGGTCGTGTACACCTGCTGCTGATCCTTGCCGAGACGACCGTAGTTGCCTTCCGCAACGGCCATGATCGAGGTGTTGAGCGAGAAGATGCTGCGCTCACTCTTCACCTGCGACACGACCGGATCGCAGGACGCGCCAGGGTTGCCTGCTGCATCGGAAGTCGGGCCGGTGCCGGTGTGGAACAGACCGAATTCGCCTGTGTAGCAAGGCTTCTCGCGTTGTGTGAGAGCGGTTGCTGCGTGCTCTGATGATGCGAGTGGTGAGGTCGGTTGGCCGGGGCGGACGAGCTCGGCCTCCATCGGGGTGACGCCGGTCCAATGTCGTTGGAAGATCGGGGTGTTGTCGTTCGCCGGATTCGCGGGGTCGTCGACAGAATCGGCGTACCCGAGGGCCTGCGGTACCCACCACTGCGCTTCGAAGCGGGACTCGAGATCGGCGGCGCGAGCCGTCGCCCACTGCTGGATCTTGCGATCGTGCTTGGATGCGGCAAGGTCGGCGAGATCGCGCAGACCGCGGGCGAGGTAGACGGTGCTGTCGAGTTTCTCCGCGCCCATGCCGGAGCGCTCGACATTCGCGAGACCCTCGAGCCAGCCGTCGTTGTCCTTGTCGAGTTCGCGATAGACGTACTGCAGATTGCGGACGCTGAAGTCATAGAAGTCATCGCGGACGTGGTCGTCGCCAGTCCAGCGCCACAGCAGCGCCACGATGCTTGGGAACTTCACCGTCTCGTCGGTGTTACCCGCGCTCTGGTTGGAGCCGAAGTAGACATCACCAGTCGGGACGATCTCGTGCGCCACCTTGCCGCTGCGTGCGTTCAGTAGGTCGCTGATGTCCCGAAGCGCCTTGAGATGAGCCTTGACCGTGTCGAACTGGCCGGCCGCGACGGCGGCGTACGACGTGTATTCGCCGTCGGTGGCGAAGATCCACGGATAGTCCGGGAAACCGGCGCCGAACCAGCGCGCGGTGTCGATCGTGCCCACCGGAGCCGGATAGTCCTTGCCCTCATTGACGTCGCGGATCCGCAGATTGCGAGCCTCCTGCACGGAGTCGGCGAGGTTCTGCTTGCTCCACTCGACACTCTGCTGCAGTAGCCGGTCACCAGGCAGGTCCACTGCAGTCTTCTGATCGATCTGCTGGCGCGCGGCGGCCTTGGCCTGCAGCAGCTTGCCGGGGTTGGCGAGGGCGCGGTTGTACTCGCGCTGAGCCGCGGCCGCGCCGTCATCCGATCCCGCGACCGCGAACCAGATGGTCTGTTCGCGACCGGGTTTCAGCGCGACGTCGTACGTGAGTCGCCCGCCAGTGCCCTTGCCGACCAACGAGTCATCGCACCGAGCAGGCGTCGTACCGTCGGCTGGGCAGATGACGGCGGGGTCTTGTGGGCCGCGGTGGTTCGGGCCGAGCGCGTGGTTCGTCGGACGCAGGGACGATCCGACGTACGCCGCGTAGTCGCGATCACGGAAGTTGAGCGAACCGTTGGTGTACGCGCCGGTGTCGGGCAGGTTGGCGTCGGCCGCGCTCGGCTTCGTCCAACCCCAGGGGTACGACGACATCAGTTCGGAGTGCGCGTCGACATCGAGGCTGACCGTCTTCGCCGTCGCCGAGGTCAAGGTCAGTCCGACGAGCGTTGCCCGCAAACCATCCGGCACGAAGTCGGTACGTCGTACTTGCACGGCACCGGAGTAGTCGATCCGGCTGTACCCGTGGCCACTCGTGTACTTCGCGGCAGTCACGTCCTTGCCGAGCCACTTCCCGTCCAGCCCGAACCACAGGCCGTCCAGAAGCTTGATCGGCTGAGTCCAGAACCCACCCATTTCGCCACGGATGTGCCAACCGGTCGCTGGATAGAGCCCGGACTCGTCGCCCATCGCATAAGCCCGATCGCCGACAACGAGCGACCGCCGATCAGCCAACCGAGTCGTCTCGGACAGTTCGTTGGGTTGTGGTGGTGAACTCGCAGTTGCACTGACGGTGCCGGCCATCAAAGCCGTCACCACAAGCACTACTAACCCAGGTAGTCGTGGAGTCATGGCGGTTCCTCCTTCTCCCGGCGCTGTCGGACACCGGGGTCAGCCAGGGGCTGAGCTGCCTCTGACTACTAGTTCGGGGAGCAGCAGACGTTCGGTGGAGCCTGTGGGCGGGTCGGTGAGGATGGTGATCAGCTCGGCGGCGATGTCGTCCATCGGCTGGCGCAGGCTGGTGAGGCCGGGGGAGACGACGTCGGCCAGGGGCGAGTCGTCGAAGCCGGTGACGCCGATGTCGACGCCGGGAGTGTGGCCGCGGCGGGTGAGTTCGCGAAGTGCGCCGAGGGCGAGAATGTCGCTCAGGGCAACGATTCCGTCGGGTGGCTGCGGGCTGTCGAGCAATTCGGCGGCGGCGTGGGCACCCGCGTCGAGGGTGTCTTCGGGGCAGTGCACGGTTAGGCCAGCGGTCGGCAGATCGAGGGCCTGGCATGCGGTTCGCCAGCCGTCCAGGCGGTCCTCGGCCAAGCCGGAGGTCGTCGGCCAGCCGATGAAGGCGATCCGGCGCCGCCCGGTCTCATACAGATGCCGAACGGCGAGCGCCGTACCGGCCGCACCGTCGACATCGACCCACGGCCCCGGCTGAGTGGTTTCCTTCCAGACCCGCCCGAACGAGACGAACGGGATCTTCTTCTCCTTCAACCACCCGTGCCGCGGATCCCGCGTCTCGGTCTGCGACAGCACGAACCCGTCGACGAGTCGCCGGGCATGCAGGTCGTCGTACACCGGCATGCCGTCGACCCCGGGCGGTGCGGTGAACAGCAAAATGTGCCGCCCGGTGCTTTCCGCGGCGGCACACAATGCGTGCAGGAACTGGTCCATCACCAGATGAGTGCGGTTCGGCCAACCTGGAACGCAGTACCCGATCAGCTCGACCGCGCTCGTCCGCAGGCTGCGGGCGTTACGATTAGGCCGGTAGTTGAGCAGTTCGATCGACCGATTGACCCGCTCGAGCGTGTCCGGCCGCAGCCGATGTGGTGCGTTCAGGGCGTTCGACACGGTCTGCACCGAGACCTCCGCGTGTGCAGCGACCTGCTTGAGCGTGGCCACAGCAACCTCCCGCGGACGTTTTGAACGTTAAAACCGCAGTCTCCCTCTGCCAGCACCTCCTGTCAATGTCGAGCGTTCAGGCCGCGTGGCCGCCGTCAATGGTGAGCTCGGTTCCCGTGATGTAGGAACCACCTGGGCCGGCCAGGTAGGTGATGGCGGCGGCGACCTCGGCGGTCGAGCCGAAGCGGTCGAGCGCCAGGTGGGCGATCTGCGGGTCGGCGTACGGGCCGTCGGCCGGGTTCATGTCGGTGTCGATCGGGCCGGGCTGGACGACGTTCGACGTGATGTTCCGTACGCCGAACTCGCGGGCCAGCGCCTTGCTCAACCCGACCAGCGCGGCCTTGGTCATCGCGTACAGCGTCATGCCCGGCCCGGTGACCCGAGCGGCGGCGCAGCTGCCGAGGTGGATCAGCCGACCGCCGTCAGCCAGCAACGGCGCTGCCGCCTGACACGCGGCGTACACGGCTCGGACGTTGATCGCCAACGCGCGGTCGATATCGGCGGACGCGAACCCGTCGATCGGGCCGATCGCGCCCATCCCGGCGTTGTTCACCAGGATGTCCAGACCGCCAAGCGACCCATGCGCCTCGCGGACCGCGTTGGCGACCACCGCGGCGTCGGTCGCATCGGCCTGGATGGCGAAGCCCCGGCGGCCGAGTCGCTCGATCTCCTTGACGATGGTCGCTGCTGCGTCCGGGGAGCTGTTGTAGGTGAAGGCGACATCGGCCCCGGCCTCGGCGAGGGCGAGTACGGTGGCAGCGCCGATACCGCGGCTGCCGCCGGTGACGAGTGCGTTCTTGTTGCTCAATGCGTTCATGTCTCCAGTTCAGGCGATCGGCGGACGGCGTTCCGGCGGGAATACGACGCCAGGAACTCGCGTCGCATTCCCGCTACACCTCGATGTCGCAAAATCGCTAGAGACTGTCGGTGCGGCCAGGGATGCTGGGGATGTGTATGAATGCAGGGAGCGATGCGTTCGGGCGGTGCAGTCGAAAGACGCACGGTTCGACGGGTGGTTCTTCACCGCGGTACTGACGACCCGGATCTACTGCCGGCCGAGTTGCCCGGTGGTGCCACCGAAGGTCAAGAACATGGAGTTCTACCCGAGCGCCGCCGCAGCGCAGCAGGCCGGGTTCCGCGCCTGCAAGCGGTGCCGCCCGGACGCGAGCCCGGGCTCCCCGGAGTGGAACGACCGGGCCGACCTCGTCGCCCGCGCGATGCGGTTGATCGCGGACGGCGTCGTCGACCGCGACGGCGTACCGGGGTTGGCGACGCAGCTCGGTTACAGCGTCCGGCAGGTCCAGCGGCAACTGCTGGCCGAGCTTGGTGCCGGACCACTCGCGTTGGCCCGCGCCCAACGCGCACAGACCGCGCGGCTGTTGATCGAGACCAGCGATCTACAGATGGCCGACGTCGCGTTCGCAGCGGGCTTCTCGAGTGTGCGGACCTTCAACGAGACCGTGCAAGAGGTCTTCGCGCTATCTCCAACCGAGCTCCGAGGACGACGCGGTACGACGGCAGTCGCGCCCGGCACGATCTCGCTGCGACTCCCGTTCCGCGCACCGCTGACCCCGGACAACCTCTTCGGCCATCTGATCGCAACCGGCGTACCGGGTGTTGAGGAGTGGCGCGATGGTCACTACCGCCGCACGCTGCGACTCCCGCACGGGCATGGTGTCGTTGCGCTCAAGCCGATGCCCGACCACATCGCCTGCCAACTGTCGCTCACCGATCAGCGTGACCTCGCGATCGCGATCAGCCGGTGCCGCCGGATGCTCGACCTGGACGCCGATCCGATCGCTGTCGACGAATTGCTCGCCACCGATCCGGTGCTCGCGCCGCTGATCGCGAAGGCGCCGGGTCGGCGGGTTCCACATACGGTCGATGGCGAAGAGTTCGCCGTACGGGCTGTGCTTGGGCAGCAGGTGTCGACCGCGGCTGCGCGGACGCATGCGCATCGGCTGGTTCTGCAGCACGGCGAGCCGATCGAGGACCCGGCTGGTGGGCTCACGCATCTCTTCCCGACCATGCAGGCGCTCGTTGGGTTGGACCCGGAGACGCTGGCGTTCCCGAAGTCCCGTCGTACGACGCTCACCACGCTGATCGCAACCCTCGCAGCCGGCGAGATCGACCTCGGTGCCGGGGCCGACTGGGATCGCGCTCGCGAGCAACTCGCCGCGCTACCAGGGATCGGGCCGTGGACGGTCGAGTCGATCGCGATGCGTGCGCTCGGTGATCCGGACGCGTTCGTGGCCAGCGACCTCGGCATCCGGTACGCCGCGCGCGACCTGGGGTTGCCCGAGGCCCCTAAACCGTTGACCGAACATGCCCGAGCCTGGCGGCCGTGGCGCGCCTACGCCGTCCAGTACCTGTGGGCGACCGGCGACCACGCCATCAACAAGATCCCGGAATGACTGGAGTGAGCATGCCCGACCTGACCACCGACCGCCTCCTGCTGCGACAGTGGCGCGACTCCGATCGCGAACCGTTCGCCGCGCTGAACGCGGACCCGGCGGTGATGGAACACTTCCCTCGACTGGTGACTCGCGAGGAAAGCGACGCGCTGATCGACCGCGCGTCTGCGTCGATCACCGACCAGGGCTGGGGTCTTTGGGCGGTGGAGGTGCGAGAGACTGGTGAGTTCATCGGGTTCACCGGGATGGCGGTGCCGCGGTTCGAGGCCGCGTTCTTGCCGGGGGTGGAGATCGGCTGGCGGTTGGCGAAGAGTGCCTGGGGCAACGGTTACGCGCCCGAAGCGGCTCGGGCCGTTCTCGACTTCGGGTTCGGGCCTGCTGGGATGAGCGAGATCCTTTCGTTCACTGCGGCGACCAACCTTCCGTCGCAGCGTGTGATGCAGAAGATCGGCATGATCCACGACGAGGCCGGCGACTTCGACCATCCGCGGATTCCGGCCGGCCACCGGTTGCAGCGTCATGTCCTGTACCGGATCAGCCGATGACGTACGCCGTGATGGACAGCCCGGTTGGGCTGCTGACCCTGGTCGCGACCGACGGCGGTGAGTTGGCCGGGGTGTACATGGAGCAGCATCGGCATCAACCGCCGGTGGAGACCTTTGGTTCCCGCGACGACTCCGTGCTGCCGGCCGTCGCCGAACAACTCACCGAGTACTTCTCCCACGGGCGGACGAAGTTCGACGTACCGCTTCATTTGTCCGGAACACCTTTCCAGCAACGGGTTTGGGGTGCGCTGCAGAACATCCCGTACGGCGAGATCACGACGTACGGCGAGATCGCTCGGGAGCTGGGGTTGGTTCCTGGCGCGTCACGTGCTGTCGGGTTGGCGAACGGGAAGAACCCGGTCAGCATCATCGTCCCCTGCCACCGAGTCGTAGGGTCCACCGGCAACCTCACCGGGTACGGCGGCGGCCTCCACCGCAAACAAGCCCTCCTCGACCATGAGCGTGGGGATTCGTTGTTCTGATCTTGTTTTCCGTCCCGCATCGGCTCGCTCAGATGCGGCCGGGGACGTACGGCGGTGGCTGGTCGTCGCTGCGGCCGTCTTACAGAGGAGGTGTGGCGGGGCGGGTGGGTGGCTGGGCGGGATGGCGAGGGCGGTGACCGCGTGCCCGCCGCCTGGGGCTGACGGGGGATGCACCCCACCTCCATCTCCGCCGCCGATCCACGGATGATCACTGCCACGGAGCGACAGTAGACATCCGCAAAGCGTCGTTTCGCCTTCAGCTGCTGGGGCGCGGCCCCGCCATCCCCTCAGCCACCCGCCCGCCCAGCCACACCTTCTTTTAGTCGGCCGGAGCGGCGAGGAGTCACAGCGGGCGTGGTCGGCCGAGTGGCCGGGCAACCTACGTGGTGGTGTTGGCGGTGTCGTCGAGGCGTTCTATGGCGGGAGCCTCGAGGGGTTTGCGGTTGGTGAAGCGGCGGACGATGGGTTCGGTGTAGCGGGCGGCTAGGGGGCCGAGGATTACCAGGATCAGGACGTAGGCGGTGGCTAGGGGGCCTAGGCGGGGTTCGACGCCGACCGCCAGGCCGGCTATGACGATGGAGAACTCGCCTCGGGCGACCAGGGTTCCGCCGGCTCGCCAGCGGCCTGCGGTTCCGACGCCGGCGCGGCGGGCGGCGTACCAGCCGGTGGCGATCTTGGTGAGGGCGGTGAGGACTGCCAGTCCTAGGGCGATGGCGAAGACTGGTGGAATCGCGGCGGGGTCGGTGCTCAGGCCGAAGAAGACGAAGAAGACTGCGGCGAAGAGGTCGCGGAGTGGGCTCAGGAGGTTTCGGGCGCCGTGGGCGACCTCGCCTGATAGGGCGATTCCAACCAAGAACGCGCCGACGGCTGCTGACACCTGGAGTTGCTGTGCGATGCCTGCGACCAGGAGGGTCAGGCCGAGTACGACGAGCAGCAGCATCTCGGGGTTGTCGGACGACACCGCGCGGCTGATCACGCGTCCGTAGCGGAGGGCGATGAACAGAACGATGCTGACTGTGCCGAGCGAGATCAGGAGCGTGATGCTGCCGCCGGCCAGGCCGACGCCGGCGAGCAACGCCGTCAGGATCGGTAGGTAGACCGCCATCGACAGGTCTTCGAGGACCAGAATCCCCAGCACCACAGGCGTTTCGCGGTTGCCGAGCCGGCCGAGGTCGCCGACCACCTTCGCGATCACGCCGGATGACGAGATCCAGGTGACACCGGCCAACGCGACTGCCGCGACCGGGCCCCAGCCCAGGAGTAGTGCGACGGCGGCACCCGGCAAGGCATTCAGGATGAAGTCGACGATGCCCGACAAGTACTGCGTCTTGAGTGTGCCGACCAGATCCGACGCCGTGTACTCGAGACCGAGGAGCAGCAGAAGCAGGATGACGCCGATCTCGGCGCCGGTGGCAACGAACTCTTCACTGGCTGCCAACGGCAACAATCCGCCATGCCCGAAAGCCAATCCGGCCAACAGATAAAGGGGAATCGGCGAGAACCCGAACCGGCCCGCGATCCGGCCGAGGATGCCGAGGGCAAGGATGACCGCGCCGAGCTCGATCAGCAGCATGGTGATGTCTTCGTGCATCTCACCCACCCGCGATCAGGTCGGCCACGGCGTCCACGCCTTCGCGGGTCCCGACGACGACCAGGGTGTCGCCGGTCGCGAACCGGAAGTCGGGTGCCGGTGAGGGGGTCGCGCCGGTACGGCGGAGGACCGCGACGATCGATGCTCCGGTCCGGCTGCGGGCCTGGGTGTCGCCGAGCGTGCGGCCGCCGTACGGCGACTTGGCGGTGATCGGGATGTGTTCGGTGACCAGGTCGATCTCGATCTCGTTCCGGACCGGGTCGAGTTGGTCGGGGATCAGCAGGTTCGCGAGCGCGGCCGCTTCGCCGGGATCGAGCGGGACCGAGTTCGTGCAGGCGTCGTCGTCCTCGGGATCGTGGAAGCCGAGGTAGCGCCGGCCGTCGTTGCGGACCACCACCGAGACGTGTTTCCCGCCGAGGGTGATCAGGTCGTACCGGGTGCCGATCCCGGGCAACGTCGTCTTCGTCGGGTGGGCCTGCTGGTCCATGATGATCCCAATCAAGATAGATGGCGTCTGCAACTATTATCTCAGGTCCTGACAAGCCTGTCCGGGAGTCAGGCTGTGATCTGCGCTGCAACCAGGTGCACTGCACCTCGTTGCATAGGTACGCTCACCGCATGGCACTGGAACACGCGATCCTCGTGTCGCTGACCGAGCGGACCGGCTCCGGGTACGAGCTGGCCCGGCGGTTCGATCGGTCCATCGGCTACTTCTGGCCGGCCACCCACCAGCAGATCTACCGGGTCCTGCGCCGGATGGACGAGGCCGGCTGGGTCACCCACACCGAGGTCGCCCAGGAGGGCCGCCCGGACAAGAAGGTCTACCGGATCTCCGACGGCGGTCGCGCCGAGCTCGCCCGCTGGATCGCTGAGCCGGGGGAGGTCGCGATCCTGCGCGATGCCCTCGGGGTCAAGCTGCGCGCCGCCTCGATCGGCGGGATCGACGCCGTACTGCGCGAGGTGGCGCGGCACCGGGCCGAGCACGCCACTCGGCTCGAGGTGTACCGCGGGATCCAGGCCAAGGACTTCCCGAAACCGGCCACCCTGAACGGCCGCGAACTCCATCAATACCTCGTACTGCGCGGTGGCATCCGCGCCGAGGAGTCGTTCGTGGCCTGGTGCGACGAAGTGACCGAAGCCCTCCAGGAGGAATCATGACCGCATATCCGAACCTGCTGGAGCCGCTCGATCTCGGTCATGTGGTGCTGCCGAACCGCGTCATCATGGGGTCGATGCACACCGGTCTTGAGGATCGGCTGAGCGATCTGCAGAAGCTGGCGGCGTACTTCGCCGAGCGGGCGCGCGGTGGTGTCGGCCTGATGGTGACCGGCGGTTATGCGCCGAACCGCACCGGCTGGCTGACTCCGTTCGGGTCCACGCTCAGCACTCGCCGGCAGGCGCGCAAGCATCGGCTGCTGACTGACGCCGTACATGCTGAGGGCGGCAAGATCGCGCTGCAGATCCTGCATGCCGGGCGGTATTCGTACCACCCGTTCAGCGTTTCCGCGTCTGCGCTCAAGGCGCCGATCAACCCGTTCAAACCGCGCGCGCTGTCCGATCGCGGTGTCCGCAAACAGATCACGGCGTACGTCGACTGTGCCGCGCTGGCACAAGAGGCCGGGTACGACGGTGTCGAGATCATGGGGTCGGAGGGGTACTTCATCAACCAATTCCTCGCCGAGCGCACGAACAAGCGCATCGACCGGTGGGGTGGCAGCCCGGAGAACCGCCGCCGGATAGCGGTCGAGATCGTCCGCCGGACCCGCGAACGAGTCGGGCCGAACTTCCTGATCATCTACCGGCTGTCGATGGCCGACCTGGTCGAGGGCGGTCAGACCTGGGACGAGGTCGTTGCGCTGGGCAAGGAGATCGAGGCGGCCGGGGCGTCGATCATCAACACCGGGATCGGCTGGCACGAGGCGCGGGTGCCGACCATCGTCACCTCTGTGCCGCGGGCCGCGTTCACTAGCGTGACCGCTGCGTTCAAACCGCATGTGAGCATCCCGGTCGTCACGTCGAACCGGATCAACCTTCCGCAGGTCGCCGAAGAGGTGCTGGCTCGGGGTGACGCCGACCTGATCAGCATGGCCCGCCCGTTCCTGGCCGACCCGGATTGGGTGCGCAAGGCAACGGCCGACCGGGCCGACGAGATCAATGTCTGTATCGCTTGTAATCAAGCCTGTCTGGATCACGTGTTCGCCAAGAAGAAGGCGAGCTGCATGGTCAACCCACGTGCGGCTCGCGAGACCGAACTCCAGTTGCTGCCGACCCGCAAGGCCAAGCACATCGCGGTCGTCGGCGCCGGACCGGCTGGGCTGGCCGCGGCCGTCACTGCGGCCGAACGCGGTCATGACGTCGAACTGTTCGAGGCTGACCAGGAGATCGGCGGCCAGTTCGGGATCGCGCGTCGGATCCCGGGCAAGGAGGAGTTCGCCGAGACGATCCGGTACTACCGCCGTCGCCTCGAGCTCACCGGCGTCAAGGTCCACCTGGGGCGCCGCGCGAGCGCCGACGACCTGGCCGGATTCGACGAGATCGTGCTCGCGACCGGCGTCGTACCGCGGGTGCCTGCCATTCCCGGGATCGATCACCCCAAGGTGCTCTCGTACGTCGAAGTTGTCCGCGAAGGGAAACCAGTTGGCGGCTCGGTGGCGGTGATCGGGGCCGGCGGAATCGGCGTGGACGTCAGCGAGTTCCTCACCACCGTCGAGTCGCCCACCCTCGATCTCGATGCCTGGAAGGCCGAGTGGGGTGTCGCCGATCCCACGGTCGCCCGCGGAGCACTCGCCGTACCGCAGCCGGAAGCGTCGCCGCGGCAGGTCTACCTCCTCCAGCGCAAGCCCGGCCGCATCGGCGCCGGCCTCGGCAAAACCACCGGCTGGGTGCACCGCGCCGCCCTCAAGAACAAGCAGGTCGAGCAACTCCGCGGCGTCAACTACGAACGCATCGACGACGAAGGCCTGCACCTCACCTTCGGCCCCCACCACGAAAAGCCCCGAGTCCTCCCCGTCGATACCATCGTCATCTGCGCCGGCCAAGAATCCGTCCGCGACCTCGCCGAAACCCTCACCACCGCCGGCCGCCCCGTCCACATCATCGGCGGCGCCGCCCTGGCCGCCGAACTAGACGCCAAACGAGCCATCGACCAAGCCACCCGCCTAGCCCTGTCCCTCTAGCCCGGACCCCAGCCACTCACCAAGTGCCTCAGCGAGGGCAAAACCGCCACCGGCTGAGCGTGGCGGCGGGCCCACCGCGGAGGTTGGTGAGTGGGGGCGGTCCGCCCCGCGCCCGCCCCGCGCCCGCCCCGCGCCCGCCCCGCCCCGGGCTGACCGCCTTCGCCCCGGCCTCCGACCGCCCGGACCTGTGCGCTCCACCCGCGCTCATCTGGTGGGTTCACCCATCGGGTTGTGGGTTCCCCCATCGCATGCGGGTGCAGAACCCACCACCTCGTGGGTCAACCCATCAGGTGGTGGCGAGGGGGCGTACTAGTGCACCTCGCGTCGGTGTTCTAGTGCGCGGTGGTGGTGTCGCGGTCGGCTAGTGCAATGTACGGCGTACGCGCACTAGTTGATGAGGGGTGGTTGTGATGACGAAGAGTGTGTTGATCAGCGGTGGTGGGATTGCGGGGCCGGCGCTGGCGTTCTGGTTGCGGCGGGCTGGGTTTGCGCTGACGGTGGTGGAGGTGGCGGCGGGGCCTCGGCCGGGTGGTCAGACGGTTGATCTGCGAGGCGTCTCCAAGGAGGTGGCGGAGCGGATGGGGTTGCTTCCGGCGATCAAGGGGCGGCAGCTGCATGAGCGCGGTTTCGAGTATGTGCGGGCCGATGGGCGGCGGAGCGTGGCGATGCCGGCTGAGTTGTTCGACGGGGCCGGGCCGGTTGCGGAGATCGAGATCCTCCGGGGTGACCTCGCCGAGGTTCTGGCCGAGGCAACCCAAGAGGTCGAGTACCTGTACGGCGACTCGGTCACGCAGCTCGACCAGGATGCGAACGGGGTCGACGTCACATTCGCGAGTGGGACGCGGCGACGGTTCGACCTGGTTATCGGGGCTGATGGCGTGCACTCGCGGGTACGGCGGCTCGCGTTCGGGCCGCATGAGGAGTTCGTGCAGCACCTCGGCGGTTACACGTCGTACTTCACGGTCGAGGCCCCCGAGGACCTGAACCACTGGATGAAGGTCTACACCGCCCCCGGCGGGCGCTGGGTCGGGCTGCGGCCCGATCACGATCCGCGGTTCGCGAAGGCACTGCTGAGCTTCCGCTCGCCGGTCATCGACTACGACTACCGCGATGTCGCCGCGCAGAAGGCCTTGCTCCACGAGCGGTTCAAGGGACTCGGCTGGCACACGGAACACCTGCTGGCCCAGCTGCCCACCGCGGAGGACTTCTACTTCGACAGCACCAGCCGCGTCGTCGTACCGGAGTGGTCGCAAGGCCGGGTCGCGTTGGTCGGTGACGCCGGGTACTGCGGCTCACCGCTCGCCGGTCACGGTACGGCGCTCGCCCTGGTCGGCGCGTATGTCCTCGCTGGTGAGCTAGCGCAGTCAGGCGGCGATCACCACATGGCGTTCCCGGAGTACCAGCGCAGGATGCAGGCGTACGTCGATCAGCGGATGGAACTGCCGCCGGGTGGAATCAAGATGGCGATGCCGATGACCGCGTTCGGTATCGGCTACCGGGACGCGATGATCCGGCTGATGACGTCGCGCCCGCTCGCCAAAGTCATGGGCAAGCTGACAGTCGGGAAGCCGGATGCGATCGACCTGCCGAGCTACTCAGACGGTCCACTCCGGATTGCGGCCGAGCAGGCCGAGTAGCTGATCGAACTCGGACGCCGTACCGGAGACCTTGACGCTGCGCTCGAAGGCGGCGCCGGGGCCGCGCGCCGAGTCGGTGTCGGGGATCCGGCGGGCCAGGTCGAGCGCGGCCTCGACCAGGTCGCGCGGTGGGCTGTATGGAATGCCGATCGCGCGGGCGAGGTCCCAGGCGTGCACGACGCAGTCGAGGTGATGGAAGGTCAGCGCGATGCGGCGCGGGAACGAGCCGTACTCGCGGACCTCCATCAGCCGGTCCAGCGCCCCGCCGTCGGCGAACGCATCCGCCACGGCGACGTTGGACCGCCGGTACGCGCCGGCCGGGTTGTCGCCCAGGCGGCCGCCGTTCCAGGTCTGCACGGGCGCGGAGCCGTTGATGGCCGCGGCGGCGAAGCCCTCGTTCTCGCTGACGATGTGCCGGAGCAATCCGCGCACGGTCCAGTCGGGGCAGGGCGTCGGCAGGCTGAGGTGCTCAGGCCGCACCTGCATGATGATTTCCCCCAGTGCTGCGCCGGCGCGGCGATCCAGGTCCCGGACGTCCATCCGCGTACCTCCCATTCCCCCAGCGAGCATAGGCCGCCGTACCGGGTTTGGGCAGGCAATTGCACCGAGCACAAGGGACAACCCGCATGTCAGGCACACTGTGATCATGGAGGCCGGATGAGCGAGTCGCCGTACCAGGTGATCGCCGCCGAGCTTCGGCGGCGGATCGAGACCGGCGAGCTGCAGCCGGGGGAGCGGGTCCCGTCGACCCGCAGTCTCGTACGCGACTTCGGCGTCGCCATGGCGACCGCCACCAAGGCACTGCGAGCCCTGCAGGACGAGCGCCTAGTCCACGCCAGCCCCGGCGTCGGCACCATCGTCGGCCCACCGCCACGCACAAGCCGGACACGTCCGGGCCCCGCGGCACGCAACGGCCCTGGCGTCGGCCCATCGCCACGGACCGCCCGGGCGCCCGCGCCACGGACCGCCCAGGCGTCCGCGCCACGCAACGAGCCTGGCTCCGACTCCGGATCCGGCCTTGCGTTGGATCGTGGGCAGGTGGTCCGGATGGGGATCGCGATTGCGGATGCCGAGGGACTGCCTGCGGTGTCGATGCGCCGGATTGCGGCCGAGCTCGGCGTCTCCACGATGGCCCTGTACCGGCATGTCGGCGGCAAGGAAACCCTCGTCCTGCAAATGGTCGACGCCGCCTTCGGCGAGTTCCCGCTCCCAGCCCTGTACGGCGACTGGCGCGCACGCGTGACCACGGTCGCGCAGACACAGTGGTCGGCGTACCGGGCTCACCTCTGGCTGGCCGGTGCGGTCAGTGTCGGCCGACCGCAAGTCCTCCCGCAGATACTGCCGCACACCGACGCGCTGCTGGCCGCGTTCAAGCCGTTGGACAAGACGACCGCCATGTACGCCGTGATCAGCGTCTTCGGCTATGTCCGCGGCCTAGCGCAGGCGATGGAGACCGAGGCGCAGGCCGAGCAGGACACCGGGCTGACCGCCGACGACTGGGCCGAGCGGCAGTCCGAGCAGATGGCGACCCTGATCGCGGCCGGCAACCTGACCGCGTTCCGCGATCTGCTGTCGGACGACTGGGACTTCGACTACGACCTGGACCAGCTGTTCGCGTTCGGGCTCGAACTCATGCTGGACGGACTGGCGGTCAGGCTGTAGCCGCCTTGGCCGCCGCCTTCGCTTCCTTCTTGAAAGCACGGACCTCACCGAGCGACTTGGCGTCGACCACATCAGCGATCGAACGCCGCGAACCGCGGTCGCCGTACGAGCCGGCCGCCTCCCGCCAGCCCTTCGGCTCGACACCGCGCTGCTTGCCGAGCATCGCGAGGAAGATCTTCGCCTTCTGCTCACCGAACCCGGGCAGCGCCTTCAACCGCTTCAGCACCTCGGCGCCGTCCGGCTTCGGGCGGCCGGCGGTCCACAGGTTCGCGGTGTCGCCGTCGTAGTGCTCGATGATGTGCTGCGCGAGCGCGTGCACGCGGCGGCCCATCGAACCGCCGTACCGGTGGATGGCCGGCGGGGTCACGCACAGTTCGACGAACTCCTCGAGATCGGAGGCGGCGATCTTGTGCAGGTCGAACCCGTCCATCCGGTCCGCGATCTTCCGCGGTCCCGCGAACGCGTGCTCCATCGGGTACTGCTGGTCCAGCAGCATCCCGACCAGCAAGGCGAACGGGTCGTCGTTGAGCAGCTTGTCCGCGGCCGGATCCCCGGTCAGGTGCAGTTCGCGCAGCATGCACTCATCCTGACACGGGGATCCGCGTCCGCCACAAGAGGTAGACGAAGTACGGCGCTCCAATCAGTGCGGTGAGCAGTCCAGCCGGGATCTGAGCCGGCGCGAGGAGCGTACGGCCGAGGCTGTCGGAGACGCTCACCAGAACCGCGCCAAGCAGTGCGGACACCGGGAGGATCCGACTGTGGTTCCCGCCAACCAGGGCGCGGGCCGCGTGCGGGGCGACCAGTCCGACAAAACCGACCACGCCGATCGCCGAGACCGCGGCCGCGGTCATCACGGCCGCGCAAAGCAGCATCAGCAGCCGCGTGCGCTCCAGCCGTACGCCGAGGATGCGCGGTACGTCGTCGTTCAGCGCGAGGAGGTCGAGTTCGCGTCGGTGGTGCGCGATCAGCGGGGTGAGCAAGAGCAGTCCGAGTGCGACCGGGATCACCTGGGGGAGTGTCCGGCCGTAGGTGCTCCCGGAGAGCCAGGTCATCGCGAGGCTGATGTTCCACGGATCGGTGGCGACGATCATCAGCGTGATGACCGCAGTCGCCGCCGACGAGACCCCGACGCCGATCAGCACCAGCCGATCCGAGCTCAGCCCGCCCCGCCACGACACCAGATAGACCAGCGCGAACGTCGCCAGCGCAGCGATCGCGGCGACACCGGACAGCAGCCAGATGCTTGCCGATGGCAAGATAATCAGTGTCGCCACGGCACCGACCCCGGCACCGCCAGTGATGCCGAGAATGCCCGGCTCGGCGAGCGGGTTCCGGCAGACCGCCTGGACGACCGTGCCCGCGATCGCAAGCGCGGCACCACAGAGCAGTGCGGCAAGGACCCGCGGGAAACGCTGATCGAGAACATAGGTGATGGCCCGGCCGGATCGCCCGTTGATCCAGTTGGCGATATCCCCGGTCCGCAGGAACGCGTCCCCGGCGAGCATCGCGAAGATTGCAGCGGCCACGACAAGCACGAGCAGCGCAACAGTCACGAGCAGGAAGCGCCGCTGGCTGCGAACCCCGGAGCTCGCGCCGCCGGGCGTGCGACTCGCGCCGGAATCGCGGTACCGGCGCGCGAGCCAGACCAGCACAATCGCGCCGACCATCATCGTCATGATGCCGGTCGGGATCTCGACCCCCGCCTGTCCGCCGAATGCCGCCCGCAGACTGACATCCGACAACAACACAACCAGTACGCCGGCCAGTCCGGACAACGGCAGCAGGACCCGGTGCCGGAGCAGTCCCGGGACGGCCGGTGCCATCAGTCGCACGAGAACCGGTGCGACCAGACCCACGAAACCGACTGGTCCGGTCACCGTCACGGCGGCCGCGGACAGCAGCACGGTGATCAGGGTGGTGAGGACACGCACCCGTCGTACATGCACTCCCAGTACGGCGGCGGTGTCGTCGCCGAGGGCAAGGATGTCCAGCTTGGTGGCCAGTAGCAACGAACCGATGATGCCGACAGCAACTACCGGCGCCATCTGGTTGAAGGCGTTCAGGTCGGTCTGGACCAGCGTGCCCGCACTCCAGGTGTAGGTCCCCACCGTCTCCTCGCGATAAAGCAGCATCAACAATGTGGTGATGCCACCCAGCGCCATCGCGACCGCGGACCCGGCCAGGATGAGACGGGTCGGCCCGGAGGCGCCGCCCGCGGACAATGCGAGAACGAGAACGGCAGCCGCCAGCCCACCGGCGAACGCGACACCACCGGCCGGAAGAACCGGCAGATGGATGCCGAGTGCCGCTACCACTACAACCGTCAGGTACGCCCCAGCATTGACCCCCAACGTGTCGGGCGAGGCGAGTGGGTTGCGGGCCAGCGACTGCAGACCGGCGCCGGCGACGCCGAGGGCGAGGCCCACCAGGACGCCGGCGAGCAGTCGGGGCAGCCGGGACGCGACGAGAACGTTCGCCGCGTTGTCGGTGCCCTGGCCGAACACCAGCTTGATCAGATCCCCGGCGCCGACTGTCGAGGTGCCCTGGGTGAGGTGGATCCCAGCCAGTACGACGATCGCGGCCAGCGCGATGACGAACACCCCGGCGACGCGGATCCGCCGTACCGGCTGGTGCACTGTCTCCAGTGCGGTGATGGCCTGGGTCAAGAGGTGACAGCCTTGACCGCTGCGTCGATGAACTGCTCGGTCGACTTCGGGCCGCCGAACATCCAGATGCCGTCCGGCAGCCGGTGCACGTTACCGTTCTTCACGAACGGCAGGTTCTTCCAGATCGCGTTCCCGGCCAGGTCCTTGCCGAACACGTCACCACCGTCGGCGTCGTTGGCGATGTAGAGGAACTCGCCGTCCTTCAGCTTGGTCAGGCACTCGAGATCGGTCTGCGCCAGGCCGTAGTCCTTGTCGCCACCAGCCGGCCAGGCGTTCTTCAGGCCGAGTTCGTTGCCGACGGCACCGAGCAGCGAGCCGGAGGTGTACATCCGGATCGACAGCGTGCTGCCTTCCTTGTACCCATCGACCATGGTGAACGACGTACCGGCCTTGCCCGCGTCGGTGATCTTCTGCTTGCCGGCGGCAAGGGCCTTGTCGAAGTCGGCGTTGATCTGCTGGGCTTTCACGGTCTTGCCGACCGCGCTCGCCGTCAGTTCGAGGTTGGACTTCATCTGCGGGATCGCGTTCTTCGCGTCCGCTGCGTGGACGACGAGGACCGGGACGGCCTTCTCCATCCCGGCGATCGCGCTCGCGGACTCGTCGCTGGTGGTGATCACCAGGTCGGGGTTCAGGGCAACGATCGCGTCCACGCTGGACTCGCCGCGGGTGCCGACGTCCTTCACCGTCGAGTCGAGCTTGGCGGCGGTGACCCAGGCGTTGTAGCCCTTGACGTCGGCGACACCGACCGGCATCACGCCGACCGAGATCAGGTTCTCGACCACGCCCCACTCGAGGCCGACCACCTTGGTGGCGGGACCCTTCAGGTCGATCTTCTTACCGCGCGAATCGGTGATCGAGACCGGGCCGGCCGCGCTGGTGGTCGGGTCGTCGCCGGCCGAGGCGGCGGGCTCGCTGGTCCCGCACGCGGTCAGGGCGAGCAGCGCCGCGGCGACGAAGAAGGTGGTTCGCTTCATGAAGGAGAACTTTCAGTTGGTCGGGATGCGGCTGAGGTGCTTACCGATCGGGCGGGTCGTGACCAGGCCGGTGGCCGGGTCGGTCCCTACCTCGATCGCGATGCCGTAGGTTTCGGACAGCGCGTCGGCGTCCAAGACCTCGGCCGGGGTTCCGGTCGCCCGTACTCGCCCCTGATCGAGTAGCGCGATCCGGTCCGCGACCGCTGCGGCCTGGTTGAGGTCGTGCAGTACGACGCCCACTGCGACCCCGTGGTCGTCGGCCAGGTCACGCATCAGGTCGAGGATCTCGATCTGGTAGCGCAGATCGAGAAAAGTGGTCGGTTCGTCGAGCAGCAGGACACCGGTGTCCTGGGCCAGACAGGTCGCGAGCCACACGCGTTGCAGTTCGCCACCGGACAGTTCGTCGACCGCGCGATCGGCCATCCGGGTGACCCCGGTGACCTCCATCGCGTGCTCGATCGCCCGGTGCCCGTCCGGATCGTCACCGCGCCAACGGCCTCGGTGCGGATGGCGCCCGTACCCGACGACGTCGCGGACACTCACGCCGTTCGGCGTCGGACGCGACTGCGACAACAGGGTCACCTTGCGGGCGAACTCCTTGGCGGACAAGGCGAGCGCGTCCCCGCCGTCGGGGAACGTGATGCTGCCGGACTCCGGCTGATGCAGCCGGGCGAGCGCCCGCAGCAAGGTCGACTTGCCGCTGCCGTTGGGCCCGACCAGCGCGGTCACACTGGCCGCCTGGATCCGCAGCGACGCCCCGTCGACCACGCGCTGTCCGTGATACCCCAAGCACAGTTCGTCACCGGCCAGCCCCACCGCGTCGCGCATGGAGCAAAGCATAGCCTTACCTAATTTGTCAGCTACCCGGCTACGTACTGCTCTACGTACCGGTGCGGTTGTCCGCGCCGCACCCCCGATGGTCTCGTGAGCCAATGGGCAGGCTCGTGGTGACCGCGTTCATGAGTGTCGACGGGGTGGTCCAGGCCCCCGGTCTGCCCGACGAGGACCCCGACGGCGGCTTCACCTTCGGCGGCTGGACCCAGCCGTACGCCGACCCCGCGCTCACCCGCTTGATCACCCGCTCGGTCCTGGCCGCCGACGCGCTGCTGCTAGGCCGCCGTACCTATGAACTCTTCGCCAACTACTGGCCAACCGCTGACCCAGCCGACCCAAGAACCGCCCGACTCAACGAGCAACCCAAGTACGTCGCCTCCTCCACCCTGACCCACCTCCGCTGGAACAACACCACCCGAGTCGAAGGCAACCTCGCCGCCGTAGTCACCGACCTCAAAACCCGCCACTCCGAAATAGGCCTCTGGGGCAGCACCACCGTCGTCCCCCAACTCCTGCACGCCGACCTGGTCGACGAATTCGTCCTCCTCGTCCACCCCCTCCTCCTAGGCCCCGGCAAACGCCTCTTCGACTCCACCCCGCACCTCCCCCTCCACCTCACCGAAACCACCACCTACGCCACCGGCGTAGCCCTCCACACCTACCAACGCATCCCAACCGTCAAGGGAGAAACAGCATGAAGCTCCGTCGCACCCTCGCGCTGATGACCGCTGTCGTCGCCACCTCCGCCGGCCTCGTCGCTGTCCCGGCGCACGCAACCACCCAGGAGAGCTGCAGCGCTCACAACACCCGCGTGAAGCTCAATCGCATCATCCGGCTGATCCGGTGCGCGGACATGCCGGACTCGTACGGACGGATCAAGTGGTACGCCGAACTGATCAACGGGTCCCAGGACGAGACGGTGATGATCCGCTATCGCGGCCGGGACGGCTACATCGACTGGGACGCGACGGACTTCGAGGGCTACGCACACACCCGGCTGTACTGGGGGAACGAGAACGAGCTTCAAGCCTGTGCCTCCCTCTACAACGACGGCTTCTACTGCGCCTGGACGGCCAACGACGTCGGTTGATGGCGTCGGACCGCTACGCTGAGTGGTGACGAGCTCAGCGGAGGTGGCGATGGAGCCGGTGTTCGCACCTGGTGTGCCGGAAGCGGTACGGCGGTTGTACGGGCATCGGCCGGAGTTGTTCGTGGCTGCGGACGGGCCGCGGCCTAAGCGGCAGACGTGGTGGTCGGTGGCGCCGGCGAACACGTTGGGGCAGTTGCTCGTGTGGGTTGCAGTGTGGGTGGGCGGGTGGCTCCTGGCGGTGATCATCATGGCGGGCACGTTGCCGGCTGAGGTCGCGGTGTGGATCTCGGTCGCGTTGGCGGGGATCGCCGTACTCGCGACCGGCGGAGTGCTGGTCAAGTCGATGGTCGAGGACCGGGGGCACAAGGCGGTCCGGGTGCAGCACGGGTCGTACCTGCTGCCGGGGGATTTCGACGACGCGGCGGCGCGGTTACTGGGGCGGGCGCAGCGGTCGGTGAAAACGGTGCTTGAGGCAACAGTTACCCGGCGCGGTCTGCTCGACGACATGCAGAACGAACTGGTCCTGCCCGAGCAACTGTGGGACATCGCGCAGGTGCTCCGCGAGCAGACAGTCCTCCGCGCCAGGCAGCGCGACGTCGCTCGCGGGATGGCGACCGCCGAGCTCGACACCGTCCTCGGCCCGCAACGCCGCGCACTCGCGCTGTCGGTCGCCGCCATCGAACGCAAGGTCGACCTGCTCGAGCGCTACGCTCACCGCGTCCGCTCCGCCGACGCCGCCCTCCGCGCCGAAGCCGCCCTCGCCGACGGCGACCGCTACATCGAACTCCTCGCCCGCACCGAACCCGTCGGCGACACCACCGTCGTCCAAGGCTTCGCCGACGAGGCCAGCGCCCTCCGAGACACCTTCACCCGCTCCATCAACGCCGCCCGAGACGCCGGCCGCACCTTAGCTCTCCCTGAGAGCTGACCGACCGACCCTGCAGGACGCCGGCCGCATCTTGGCGCTCCCCGAGAGCCGACCTACCGACCCTGCAGGAGTTCGGCCTCCGCCTCGGGCGACAGGCCGATGTCCAGTGGGGGTTCACCGCGGTCGTGGTCCCAGGCTCGGAGGTCGGCGAGGGTTTGCTTCAGCGGGGTGACCGGCATGCCGGCGGCACGGGCCTTGGATGGGTCGCGGCGGCGGGCGGGCCACACCTCCTCGGGCTCGACAAGCGGGAAACGCTCCGGTACGGCGTCAGCCGGAACCTGCACGAGTTCGACCGAGCTGCCGGCGAGCTCGGCTGCCGTGGTGATCAGTTCGACGATGGTGCTCTCCGGGCCGATCGCATTGAACGCACCCGCCCGATCATCGGTGATCAGCTGCACCACGAGCCGCGCGAGATCCCGGCTGTCGATGAACTGCAGCGGCTGCTCAAGCGAGGTTGGTACGGCGACACGCCCGCCCCGCGCGCCACGCCGTACCCAGTAAAGAGCGGTCACGGACGAGTCGCCCGGACCGGTCACGCGCCCCGGACGCACGAGGGTCGCGCGGTCGCCGTACCGCTCCAGTACGTCGTCCTCGCAGGCGACCTTGCACCGCCCGTACGTCTCATTCGTCAGAACGTCGGACGCGCGCAACGGAGCCTGCCGAGGGGCATCCTCGGTCGTCCCAGCCGGCAGATCCCGCACGTAGACCGCATGACTCGACACGAACACGTACCGCCCGACGCGATCCCCGAGCACGTCCATCGCCTCGTCCACCTGCTTGGTCTGATACCCGCTGAGATCGACAACCGCGTCCCACTCGCCGGACCTCAACGCTCCGTAGTCCCCAGCCTCTCGATCACCGACCAGCTGCACCACCTCACCCGGCAGCGCGGTCCCACTCAACCCCCGACTGAACGACGTCACCTCCGCCCCATGCGCCAGCGCATCCTCCACCACCGCGCGCCCGACAAACCCGTTCCCGCCCAACGTCAGAATCCGCATCCCGCGACGCTAGTCCGCCGCCCCGGCACCCCGCGACCGAATTGTCCCCGCAAGAACAGGACGTATACCCGCGCCAACCCCCAGCGCCGCGCTCAGGCGGGCCGCTGGCGCGGTCCAGTGGGCGTATACGTCCTGTCGTTCGGAGGGTGGGGGCCTCTAGGCTCCACCCATGATGGAGCGGACTGTGGTGGTTGCCGGTGGCACCGGCGGGCTGGGGCGGGCGGTTGTGGAGGACTTCCTCGCGAGTGGGTGGCGGGTGGTGGTGCCGGGGCGGTCGGAGGAGTCGCTGGAGCGGCTCGGGGCAGATCCGGCGCTGACGCCGATCGTGGCTGATCCGTTCGATCCGGCCGGGGTGGCTGATGTGGTCGCACTGGCCACCGCCGAGGTCGGGGCGCCGGTCCGGGCCTTGGTGAACCTGATCGGCGGGTTCGCGCAGGGGGCGCGGGTGCACGAGACCCCGATCGAACAGTTCGAGGACCAATTCCGGCTCAACCTGCGACCGACGTACCTGATCACCCAGGCGGTCCTCTCGCACCTGATCGCGGGCGGCGGTGGAGCAATCGTTTGTACGTCGAGTCGTGCGGCGATCAAGCCGTTCTCCGGGGCGGCGGGGTACATCTCGTCCAAGGCCGCGCTGCTCGCCTTCGCCGATGCCCTCCACGTGGAGTACGCCAAGGACGGCATCCGGGTGAACACGGTCCTGCCCGGAACCATCGACACCGCGGCCAATCGCAGCGCCATGCCGAACGCCGACACCAGCGGCTGGTCCCCGCCGGAACGGATCGCCGGCGTCATCCGGGCCCTGGTCGAAACCGAAGGGTTTGCCGGCGGCCATCACCCCGTATGACAACCGAATCACCCTGTAACACGTCTGGAGATGTAGAGGTGTGGTTCAACGATGCACACTGACTGGGGACGGCGACAGGGGAGTCGATGGGGAGACACTCGCACACGGCGGTCACACGGCCACGCTCGGTACCGAAGGTGCTGGGCCTGACCCTGCTGGGTGCGTTGTTGCCCGGAATCGGACTGATCGTCGGCGGGCGCCGGAAGATCGGTGCGTTCGTCCTCACCATCACCCTCGGCCTGGCCGGTCTCGGCGCGTACGTCGGCCTGACCCGTCGCGAGGAGGTTCTGACGGCCGCCGTCGATCCCAGCTGGCTGCTGACCACCTCGGTCACGATGGCGGCCATCGCGCTGCTCTGGATCATCGTGATCGTCGCGTCGCACCGATCGTTGCGTCCGGCAACGGGCCGGGCCGGTGGCCGGGCGATCGGCGCGACGTTCGTCGGCGTGCTCTGTTTCGCCATCGCGGCTCCGACGGCGTTCGCCGTACAGACCGTGCTCGCGCAGCGGACGCTGGTGCAGGACGTGTTCGTCGCGCAGGGCGAGAGCAAGAGCGCGACCCGGCCGAAGACGGTGAACGTCAAGGACCCGTGGGAGGACAAGCCGCGGCTCAACCTGCTGCTGCTCGGCGGTGACGACGCCCCGAGCCGCGAGGGCGTCCGCACCGACACGGTGATCGTGGCGAGTATCGACACCAGGACCGGCAACACCTCGCTGATCTCGATGCCGCGGCAGCTGACCTTCATGCCGTTCCCGAAGGACTCGCCGCTGTACAAGAAGTACCCGAACGGTTTCGGCAAGGAAGGGCTCAGCCTGGAAGGCCGGCTGGAGTGGATGCTGACCGCGATGTACCAGAACATCCCGGACGCGCACCCCGGCATCCTCGGTCCCTCCGACAACGAGGGCGCCGACGTACTGAAGCAGTCGGTCGGTGAGGCGACCGGGCTGAAGATCGACTACTACCTGCAGGTGAACCTGACCGGTTTCCCCGAGCTCGTGAACGCGCTCGGCGGGATCACCGTCAATGTCAACGAGCGAGTGGCGATGGGCGGGGTCAGCAGTGCGCACATCCCGCCGAAGGAGTGGATCGAGCCCGGCCCGAAGCAGCACCTGGACGGGCGGCACGCGCTCTGGTTCGCCCGCGGCCGGTACAACGCCGACGACGACCAGCGGCAGATCCGCCAGCGCTGCACGATCAAGGCGATGGTCGACGCGGCCGACCCGGCCACGCTGGTCACGAAGTACCAGGCGATCGCGAAGGCCGGTCAGCACCTGCTCCGGACCGACATCCCGCAGGAGTTGCTGCCGGCGCTCGTCCAGCTCGCGCTCAAGGTCAAGTCGGGCACGGTCGCGAACATCAACCTCGATGTCTCGAAGCTCAAGATGAAGTACCTGCATCCCGACTACGAGGGGATGCGCGAGGCGATCGAGAAGGCACTCGAGCAGCCGGCGCCGCCCGCGACGCCGCCGGGCAAGACCCCGCCGAAGACCACGAAGCCTCCGTCGGACACCAAGACCACGCCGCCGCCGACCCAGGACCTCGTCGACGCCTGCGCCTACCAGCCCGAGGGCGACCAGCCCAGCTGAGTTAGACCGGGACCTCGCGGCCGAAGAGCGCCTTCGCGACGGCGGCGAGGTGCGGGGTGAGGTCGGCCTCGGTGGCCTTGGTCAGACTCGGCGTACCGACGGCGGTGCGGAGGATGCCGATGCCGAGCAGCCAGGCGCCGAAGAGTTCGGTCCGGAGATCCTTGTCATCGTTGCCCTCGGCAAGCTCCGAGAGAACGCCGAGATAGCCCTCGCAGACCTGTTGGCGGACGCGGTCGCGCATGTCCTCGTGACTGGCCGAGCGGAGCATCGCGATCAGCGGGTGCTCCCCGGCGTACTCCGCCCAGTCCTCGAAGACGAGCTGGTGCAGGAGCTTGGCAGGCAACTCCTCGACCGGGCCATCGGGGAGTACGACGGCCTCCTGTGAGGTGGCCATCGCCTCGCCGAACAGACCCGACTTGGAACCGAAGTACCGGAACACGAGGGCCGCGTCCACCCCGACATCTCCGGCCACGTCGCGGACCGACGTCCCGTCGTACCCATCGCGGGCGAAGCGCAGCCGCGCGCATTCCAGCAGCCGGGCGCGGGTCGCCTCCCGGTCCCGCTTCCGCCCAGGGTGCTCGGTCATCCGGCCTCCAAGTCATCGAGTGTTGACATCGTACTCGGCGGCTGACTAGCCTCTAAGTCACCGATCGATGACTTGAGGAGCTGGGCGATGCGGAACGTGGTGGTGGCCGGCGGTACGACGGGGATGGGGCGCGAGATCGCGTTGCACTACCTGCGGCAAGGGGCGCGGGTGACGGTGATCGGCAGTACGCCGGAGCGCGGGCGGGCGTTTCTGGCCGACGCCGCGGGGTTGGCCGGGGAAGCGGGGTTCGTGGCCGCGGATCTGATGTCGATCGCGGAGAACCGCCGGGTGATCGCGGATGTCGAGAGTCGGCACGAGGCGCTCGATGCGTTGGTGCTGACGGCGATGCTGCCGTTCCTGAAACGACGAGAGACGGTGGACGGGCTGGAGGCGACGTTCGTCCTCTACTACCTGAGCCGCTTCCTGTTGAGCTACGGCCTGACCGGACTGCTCGAACGCGGCGAGACGCCGATCATCACGAACATCGGCGCAACCGGGATCACCAAGGGCGCGGTGCAGTGGGACGACCTGCAGAGCACGCGGAAGTACAGCGTCGTCAGGACCATCCTGTCGGGCGGCCGGGCGAACGACCTACTGCCGATCCACTATCTGCAGAACCACCCGGACGGACGAACCAAGTACTTCGGCGTCCAGCCGCCATTCACGCGGTCGGGTACCAACCACCTCCCACAGCCGTTCCGGACGATCACTCGTGCACTCGGCGCAGTCCTCGCCAAGTCACCGGCCGAGAGTGTGCGCGACACGCTCGCCGTGATGGACGCCCAGCCGACCGAGCGCCTGATCCTGCGAGCAGTCGGTACGCCGGTCGATCCCGCCCTGCCAACCTTCGACCCGGCCAACGCACGTCGCCTGTACGAATTGACGGCACCGCTGATCGCCGAATCCTTGCGCGGGTGAGTGTCGATCTGGCGTTCGGTCGCTCGACGTGAGAGTAAGAGACCGACCGAAAGGGACACCCATGCGCTACATGATCATCAACAAGGCCGACGCAGACAGCGAAGCCGGTAAGTTCCCGGCCCCATCCGTGATGGAAGGCGTCGGCAAGGTCGTCGAGGACCTCTCGAAAGCCGGCGTCCTCCTGTTCGCCGAAGGCGTCCACCGCAGCTCCCTCGGGGCCCGCGTCAGCGTCGCCGACGGTCGCCGTACCGTCACCGACGGCCCCTTCGCCGAGACCAAGGAGTTGATCGGTGGCGTCATGGTCGTCGAGGTCCGCTCCCGCGACGAGGCAGTCGAATGGGCCGCCCGCCTCGCCGAAGCCCTCGGCAACGAGGTAGAAGTCCGCCGAGTAGTAGAAGAAGCCGACTTCGCCCCCGAGTCAGACCTCTACACCCCCTAAACCCTCGTCACCTCTCCCACCTCAGCCCTCTCCCACCCACCCTTCGCCCCCAAAGAGCAGCCCCCCGCCCCCCAACACCCCCGCTGCTCTTTGTGCGCCCAGCTCATCTTTGGGAACCCACCAACCATCTCGAGCTCCCGAAAATGACTGGTGGGTGCCCAAAGCTGGATCTCGTGCACAAAGAGAAGGCGGCCCACCTTTGGGGGCGAAGGGGGTACGGCGGGAGGGGGTACGGCGGGAGGGGGTA
>NZ_BAAANF010000002.1:485344-640015 GCF_039529655.1 Kribbella yunnanensis
CGGGAGGTGGGGGTGGGTGGTTGCTGTTTGTGGGTGGGGTGGGGTTTTATCGCGGGGTGACGGATGTGCACGGGGCGATTGATGCGGTGTGGCGGATCGAGTCGGCGCGGATTGTGGCCGGGGTGGCTCGGATCGTGCGGGATGTGGGGCTGGCGGAGGAGCTGGCGGGGGACGCGTTGGTGGCGGCGCTCGAGCAGTGGCCGGAGTCCGGCGTACCGAATAATCCGGGTGCTTGGTTGATGGCGATCGCCAAGCGGCGGGCGATCGACTTGATTCGGCGCAAGGAGACGTACCAGCGGAAGCTTGCCGAGATGGGGCATGAGCTGGAGATCGACGGGGAGAGCGTCGAGGACGACGTGGAGGCGATTCTCGAGGATCACATCGAGGACGACCTGTTGCGGCTGGTGTTCACGGCGTGCCATCCGGTGTTGACGATGGATGCGCGGGTGACGTTGACGCTGAAGTTGCTGGGTGGGTTGAAGACCGACGAGATCGCGCGGGCGTTCCTGGCGCCGGAGTCGACGATTGCGCAGCGGATCGTGCGGGCGAAGCGGAACCTGGCCAAGGCTGGGGTCGGGTTCGAGGTGCCGGCTGGGCCGGAGTTGCTTGATCGGTTGGGGAGTGTGCTCGAGGTCGTCTACCTGATCTACAACGAGGGTTACTCCGCGACCGCCGGTGACGACTGGATGCGGCCTGCGCTGTGCAACGAGGCGATGCGGCTCGGTCGGTTGCTGGTCGAGCTGATGCCGGACGAACCCGAGGTCCTCGGGCTGCTTTCCCTGATGGAACTGCAGTCCTCCCGTGCGAACGCCCGCGTCGGCCCCGATGGCGAGCCGGTGCTCCTCCTCGATCAGGACCGTCGGCGCTGGGACCGCCTGCTGATCAACCGCGGTCTGGCCGGTCTCGACCGCGCGTGGGCCCTCGAAAAACCGCCCGGCGCTTACCTCCTGCAGGCTGCGATCGCCGCCTGCCACGCCCGAGCCGCCGACCCCGACGACACGGATTGGGCGCGAATCGCCGGCCTGTACGCCGTACTGGCGCAGCTCGTCCCGTCACCGGTCGTCGAGCTGAATCGTGCGGTCGCGATCTCGATGGCGTTCGGTCCTGAGCAAGGGCTGGAGGCGGTCGACGCCCTCGCCGACGAGCCGTCGCTGAGGGACTATCACCTGCTGCCGAGTGTTCGCGGGGACCTACTCTTCAAGCTCGGCCGCCTCGACGAGGCGCGCAAGGAGTTCGAGAAGGCCGCCGGCCTCACTCGCAACGAACGCGAACGCACCCTCTTGCTCGAACGCGCCGCCGCCTGCTGAAAAACACAGTCCGGGAGCCCCTTGCAGCGGAGGCTCCCGGACTGGGAGGGGTCTACTGGTCGATCACCAGATCTGGTTGACCCGGCTGCGCTCGGCGGAGTTCGGGTACGCGTTGGTGCAGGACGGGCCAGGGCCACCACCCGACATCAACTCCGAGCACGGGCCAGAGTAGTGGTCCGGAAGGCCAAGCACGTGGCCGGTCTCGTGCGCGGTGATCCGGGTCGAGTCGTACTGCTGCGCCTGGCGGTAGTCGATGAAGATGTACCCGTGACCGCGTCCGTCGGTGGAGGCGTACGAGCCGCGGGAGCTGTTGCCCTCGCGGTAGGTGAAGTCGCCGCCGCTGGTGACCTCGGCCAGGCGGACATCGGTGACGGACGAGTTCCAGATCTGCGTGCTCCGGTTGATCTGGGTCCGGAAGGTCGATCCGATCACTCGGTAGGTGACGGTGACCGCGGCCAGCTTCTGGCCGGCCTTCGCCGCAGCGGCGTGCTTGGCGAGCGCGGACTTCATCACCGCGTCGTAGAACGCCTTGTTGGCGGCCTGGTCCTCCGGTGAACCGGTGTACGACGACACCGTGGTCGGCGCGGCTTGCGGGGCCGGTGCTGCGCTGGCGGTGGTGGCCGGTACGGCGACGGCAGTGGCGAGTACGGCGAGGGTTGTCAGGGCATAACGGTACGACATGGGCGGGCCTCACTCCGTTGGGCGGCGGATACGAATAGCGACCGGGGGACTACCTGTCGCTACTTCTCCGGAGAATGCCAAACCTGTCTGGTGTATGCATCCCCTCGTCCCCAACACAGGGGATAACCCTCACAATTCACCGTCCACCCGCCAAAAACCCCCCCGTACCGACCATCGCCGGCAAGGGGATAACACCAACGGATAACCCGCGCGCTTGCCCCTTCTGACCCCTTGTGAAGGGGGGAGAAGGGGCAACGCCGGGGGATATCCGTTGGTGTGTGCGGGGGTTACTTGGAGCGGCTGGCGAGCCAGGCTGCGGCGCCGGCACCGAGCAGTACGGCGCCACCTACGGCGGCTGTGGTTTTGGGGTGCTGCTTTGTGAGCGCGGGGACGTGGGTCGCGGTGTCCTTCACGCGGAGACCGGCGTACCCGGCGTTGGCGCGGATCCGCTGACCGGCGACGCCGGCGTTCGCCTTCACTCGGCTGCCTGCCTCGGCGGCTGACTCCTTCAGCCGCTTCGGGACGTTGAGCTGGTGGGTGAGCTCCTGGACGGTGTCGGCCAGGTGCTGGCGAGTCTGCTCGAGTTCGAGGCGCAAGGCCTCGGTCTCGGAGATGTCGTCGCGGTGTTTCATGAGGTGAGAGTCCCTTCCGGGTGATGGCCTCTGAGGGCTTCGATGTCCTCGTGGACACCCTCGACGGCACGTTGCGGAATGGGCGGAGTGGCGTGACTGACATGACGTTTGCCCAGCACCGCCGCGACTGCGGCGACGGCGAACAGCGCGACGGCGACGATCAGCGCCGACAGCCACGTGGGTAGTACGACGGCGAGCCCGCAGATGGCCGCGGCGATCAGCGCACCGAGACCGTAGAGCGCGAACGTGCCGGCCCCACCGAACAGGCCGATACCGACACCGGCCTCCTTGCCTTTGTCCTTCAGCTCGGCCTTGGCCAGCTGCAACTCGTCGCGAACGAGCCGGCTCATGTCGCTGGCCAGGTCACTCACCAGCGCGCCGACATGCTCGTCCCGTACGACGCCTGAACGCGTACTCATCCTCGGCCTCCCGTGATCGGCTCTGACGCCCAGTACCCAACTGGTTAGGTTGTGAACATGGATCAGACTGCCCTGAACGAGCTCATCCGCCGGTTCTTCGACGCCTTCGTCTCCGGCCCCGACTGCGAGGAGCGGCTGGACGCGTTGCCGGAGCTCTTCATCCCGCAGGCCGTGATCGTCCGGACCTGCGGCAGCGAGCCGCTGGCCTATACCGTCGACGAGTTCATCGCGCCCCGCCGCGTGCTCCTCACCGGCGGCACGCTCACCGACTTCCGCGAATGGGCGCTGGACGGCCGCTTCGACATCTTCGGCGACATCGCGCACTGGTACGGCGCCTATGCCAAGGAAGGCCGTCAGGACGGTGTCGCGTTCACCGGCCGCGGGATGAAGACGATCCAGTTCGTCCGGACCGCGGCCGGGTGGCGGATCAGCGCTGCCGCCTGGGATGACGAGCGTCCAGGTGTCGTCATGTCGTGAGCATGATGGTCAACAGTTGATCAGTGATGACGACTGTTGAGTTGAGCGTCACGACTGCACGGTTCCCCGATACCGTCAATGTGGCGGGCAACGTCGTACCGGCCTGTGTCACGGTGACTGCGGTGGCTGCGCGGGCGGTTTCGAAGGCGAGGGTCTTCAAGCGCAGACGGCCGTGCCGGACCTCGACAGTCGCCGTCTGCGAGGTCGCCGTACGGGTCTGGTGGTAGCGACCCCAGCCCTCGGCGGCCGTGAAGGCGCAGGCGAACTCCTCCGGTGTCAGTCGCGGCGCGAACCCCAGATGACCGCGCGGTCCGTGGTATTCGTACCCGCAGGCCGCCAGGTAGGTGCCGAAGCTCATCATCGCCCGCGCGTAGTGGTCGCTGGCCTCGATCTCGTTGTAGGGATTGCGTTTCTCGCCGCGATGCCGGTCGTAGATCGCCCGCGACACCGCAAGTCCCTCAGCGGTCAGACCCTCCGCGAACAGCTGCGCGGCGAACTGCCACTCCTGCCCGGTCCACACCTCGTTGAAGTACGGATGCCCACCGGCCTCGGTGGATCCGCCGTTCGGCCAGGTCACCATGATCGTGCCCGGCTCGTTGGCCGTCGTGTACACGCGGCCGGCGGGCAGGCCAGGCGGCCGGTACGCCGATGGGTTCGGCTGGAAGTTGTTGCGGTACAGACTCGTCAACGCCGTACGCGCCTTGTCCGCCGCGAAGACCCGCGGGAGTCCGAGCTGAGCGGCGTACGTCTGCCCATACATCTGGTCCACGAATACCCCGCGGTTCGTGTTCGCCGCCGGGTGCGCCGGGTCGACCTTCTGCACGTAGTAGCCGTAGGTCCCGTTCCACAAGGATCCGTTCAGGTACGACGATCCGCGGTCGGCGATCGTGGTGTACCGCGTGGCCGCCGTGGGGTCGCCCATCTCGGTCGCCATCGCGGACGCGGCCCGCAGCGCGGCGACGTACAGGCCGCTCAGCCAGGGGATCTCGCCGAACCACTCGGTGTCCAAGGTGTTCCACTGCCCACCGCGGAAGATGCCGTCCTGATCGGATCCGTCCCGCGCCGAGATCACGTATTCGACCGAGGTCTTCACCTTCGCCCAGACCCGGGTCAGGAACGCCGTGTCCGGGGCCATCTGGTGTTCGCGATAGATCCGCAGGATCGTGCCGCAGTGCCCATCCGCGAACGAGGATGCCGCGTCACCGGACTCACCGCGGTTCGCGATCTCGCCGCTGGGCTTGTAGGCGATACCTAGGTCGACGCGTTCGCGGGTGTCGCGTTCGAGATCGGGGAACAGTCGGCCGATCGCCTGGGCGTAACTCCACACGTGCTGGCAAGTGCCGTGGCAGCAGTAGACGCCTTCCCACGCGTAGAAACGGCCGTCGCTCCAGCGATGACACGTGCCGGTCGCGATGGTCGAGGTGTTGGCAAAGGTCCGCTCGAGAAACCAATGCGGCAAGGTGGAATCGTCGTACCAGGTCCGCACCCATTCGCGCGTGCCCGACTCCAGCCGCTCGAGATTCGCCGCGATGTGCTCGGTGACCTGGCGAGCGGAGTTGAAGCGGGTGGCGTAGTGCCGGAGGAACGTCGAACCGTTGGTCAGATGCCCGAAGTGCCGTCGTTCCGGCGTCGGGTAGAACCAGCTCTGCGCGAATCGCAGGGTTCGCGATTCACCGGGTGCGAGGCGGACGCTGACCGCGACCGTGCCGACCTGGGTGTCCGAGCCGTCCACCTCGGCCGGACCATCGGCCGCGTTGAAGAGTTCGGTCGGCGTCGACCAGGCCGCGATTGATCGCCGTACGACGGCTTGCGATTCGACTGTGGACAAGGCGAAACTGCCCGCATCGGTGCGGTCGGCAACGGGTTGCTGGCGAATCGGCCGGTCGCTGAAGATGATCCGGTCGACGTTGATATGGCCCCAGCCGCCGGTGGACTTGTCGATGATCTGGATCTGCGCGGACTTTCCGGCCCAGCGACCGACGGACCAGCAGATCGCGTCCAGCGGTTCGATATCGGCGCCGGTGGCGGTGGCGACCACGGCACCGTCGACCAGCAGGTTGACCGCGGTCGTCGCCGGGTTGCTGCCACCGCCTGTCCACACAGTGATGTAGCGCCGGTCGATGGTGAAGACGCGGCTGGTCAACGTCCCCT
This sequence comes from Kribbella yunnanensis, assembly GCF_039529655.1. NCBI lineage: Bacteria > Bacillati > Actinomycetota > Actinomycetes > Propionibacteriales > Kribbellaceae > Kribbella > Kribbella yunnanensis. Next base: position 491,012 of record NZ_BAAANF010000002.1, read on the forward strand.
GTGAGCCGTCGAGTGAGCCGTCGCGGAAGTTGTACGACGTCACGAACCGGCTGCCCGAAACGTTGAGCTCGGTGCGGTTGCCGAACGGTCGCCGGAAGTCGGCCGGCGTCTCGACGACCGTGACCGGCCCCGCCCCGAACGCCGTACCGGTGACTGTCCAGCCGTCGTAGTTGGCGCGTTCCCAGTCCTCGAAGAGGATGTCGGCCCGGTCGGTGAACGTGATGCTGCCGACGTTGATGTGCGCCCAACCGCCACTCACGTTGTCGACTACCTGGATCCGCGCGGTCTTGCCCTCGTAGTTGCCGACATCAAGCAGTTGGCCGACCAGAGGTTCGCTGTTGGTACCGGTGGCCGTGGCCACGACGTTGCCGTCGACAACCACATTCACGCTGCCCCGATTACCGCCGCCGATCGCGACGGCGACGTACCGGCGGGAGATCTCGAACGGCGGGCTGGTCAGCGTGCCGGTCCGGCCATCCGGATCCCCACTCAGCCGGAAGTTGTACGACGTGACGAATCGCGATCCCTGGACGTTCAGATCGCCGTACCGCTGCATCAGGGCTGGGGTCTGCTCCGGCTTCACCGGTCCGGTGCCGAACGCGTCGCCGGTGGTTGTCCAACCGCCGTACGTGTCGCTGCCCCAGGTCTCGAAGACGACATCGGCCCGGTCGCTGAAGACGATCCGATCCACGTTGAGATGCGCCCATGCGCCGGTCGCGTTGTCGACCAGGCGGAGCTGTGCGGTCCGGCCCTGGTACGACGAGACGTCGAGCACCCGGGTCTGCATCGGCTCGGTGTCCGCGCCACTCGCGGTGGCCACGATGTTGCCGTCGACAACCACCTGGAGAGCCGTGGCGGTACTGGCTCCACCGCCGATATGCGCTGCTACGAAACGACGATTCACGACGAACGGCGCGCTGGTCAGCGTGCCGACATGGGCATCCGCGCCGCCGATGTCGTTCGGGTTGGCGCGGTAGTTGTGCGAGGTGACGAACCGCGTCCCGTGGGCTCGGAGGTCGCCGAACCGCTTCATGTACTCCGGGATCGCCGCCACCGCGACCGGGCCGGCCCCGAACGCGGTGCCGGTGGCGGTCCAGCCGTCGTATGTGTCGCGCTCCCAGTCCTCGAAGAGGATGTCGGCTCGCGGCGAGGCCACCGGATCGGCCGCCGACCACTCGATCCCGGACCCGAAGGCTGTCGCGCGTTGTGTGGTCGGCTGGCTGCGCCGACTGTCGAGGCAGACCGGATTCTCGGAGTACCCGAGCAGCGTCGCATCGACAGCCTCGGCCGATGTATTGCGCAGCGTGAAGGCGAAGACCGTGGCCGGCAGTGTCGAGTCGAGCGTCTCCAACGGGGTGAACGGCGAGAATGCATCGAGCGTGACCTCGACCGGGCTCGCGATGCTCTTGTAAGACACTCGGCCGATCGGGTACTGCCCGGTGAAGCGCACGTCGCTGAAGCCCTTGGCGTCGACGTACCGCGCGGTTGTGCCGGTGCGCAGCGCGAAGCCCTGCCGGAAGCGGGTGGCACCGGGTGCGTCGGCGGACAGCGGCGTGACGTAATGCGTACCGGCGAAGTCGGCGCCGCCGAGCGGATAGCTCAAGGCGTTCGCCACATCCCAGCCCCACATCCGGCCGTCGCCGGACAGGTAGACCTGGCCCGCGCAGCCGCCCCCAATCGGCATGCCGATCTTGGCGAGCGCCGTACCGGAGTAGACCGTCGGCTCACCCCGATCCGCGAGCGCAGCGGCCTCGGCCGCCGTCAGCGGAGCACGAGGTACAGCGGCGGCGCGCAGAGCATCCGGCGCGGCGAGTACGCCGAGCCCGGCCGCGCTGATCGAGAGGAAGGTGCGCCGCCCGACACCCGCGCGCGGGCATGAGCCTCCGCAGACGGGGTTGTCACAGGCGGAAAGCTGAGAGGCCGGCTCGGAGGCGGGCAGTCCAGGTGCGGCAGGCGGGTGGGGCTGGATATCCATCGCGGTCTCCCGGGGCGGTGGGAACTCCTGGCCCAGCACACTAGCCCGTCAGGCGCCTCTGAGCAATCGATTTCCCCGTGGCTAAAAGGCCGAGGGCCCGGTGGACGAATCCACCGGGCCCTCGGGTACTACCCCGTTGTACTACTTCGAGCAGGTGTAGATGCTCGCGTTGTCCAGCCACCAGTTGGCCGGGATCAGGTCGGCGAAGTCCTTGCCGTGTTCGGTCCAGCGGAACTTCAGCTGCTTGCCCTGGAACTCGGTCAGGTCCAGCCGGCTGGTCTCCCAGCCGCCCGAGTTGCCGTGCCAGGCGGCCGGCTCGTCGTCGAAGTTCGGGTCGACGGTCGGGCCGTTCGTCCAGCTCAGTGCGGAGCTGTCCTGCCAGGTCGCGCCACCGTTGTCGGAGTACTCCAGGGTGGCGGTACCGGTGCGGACACCGAAGATGATGAAGACGTTGTAGAAGTTGTACGCGTGCTGGAAGCGCAGGTACGTCTTCTGGGCCTTGATCTTGGTGCCGTTGGCGGTCTGGATGCCGATCGCCTGGTCGGGGGCGGTCACCATGCCGAACATGGAGTCGTCACCGTCCTTGCTGTACGACGTGTCGACCTGGGAACCGTCGACGCCCTCCGCCTTGCCGAGCACCCAGCCCTGGTCGCGGACGACCTTGCCGTCCGGGTACTCCTTGAAGCTGGTCTTCAGCAGGTTCTTGACCTTCGCGCCGGCGGTGTCGCAGACCGGGGCCTGGGCGGGCAGACCGACGGCCGGCTCCTTGTCCAGCTCGGTGGCCTTGATGGCCAGCTCGACCTGGGCACAGTCCTTCTTGGTCATACCGGACTTCTTTTTCTTGGCCAGTTTGTCGCAGGTCGCGCGCAGACCCTCGGCGAGGTCGCCGTAGTCGGCGCCGGTGGTGAGCACCTTCTGGGTCTCGTGCCACAGCACCTCGGAGCGGGCCAGGCCGATACCGATCATCTTCTGGCCGTTGAAGCCGCCGCCGTCGGCGATCAGGTACGCCGTCTTGTTGCCGACACCCGAGTTCAGGTGCACGCCGCCGTTGTCCTGGAAGAAGTCGTCGACGAACCAGTTCGGGCTCGTCATCTTGTCCGGGTCGTTGAACTTGGTCGGGTCGGACATGCTGCGGATCGCGCCGAGGCTCGAACCCTCACCCATCAGCCAGCGGTTCTCCGGGGTGTCGTCCGCGGAGCCGTTGGTCAGGTCGACGAACTCGCCCATGATGTCGGACAGCGATTCGTTGATGGCGCCGGCCTCCCACAGGTAGGCCAGGCCGGAGGTGTTCTGGGTGACGCCGTGGGTCAGCTCGTGGCCGGTGATGTCGTCGGTGCTGACACCTTCACCGAAGGCCATCTGCTCGCCGTTCCAGAACGCGTTGGCGAACGGGCAGCCGCCGTCGACGCAGATCCGGACGGTACCGCGGATCGCCTTGCCCTTGCCGTCGCCGTAGTCGACGCCGATCAGCTGGGTCAGGTCGGTGCCCAGCGACTGGTAGGTGTCGGAGGTGTCACCGAAGAATTCGAAGACCTGGTTGACGTCCGGGACGTCGGAGGCCGGACCGCCCTCGACCCGAGTCGGCTCGAAGGCCTTGCCGGTGCCGCAGCGCACGTCCTCGCCGCCGGTCTGGATGATCGCACGGTTCGCGTCGCAGACGATGCGGTTGATCTTCTCGCTCATGTCCCAGGCGAGCAGGGCCTGGCCGGTGGCGTGCACCATGGCCTGCCAACGGACATCGCCGGCGCCGGTGACCTCGTACAGGTAGACCGGGATGGCGACCGAGCCGGGCTGGCGCGTCATCAGGCCCATGTCGAACCAGCGCGGGCCGGTCAGCTCGGCCTTCAGCTTCGAGACGTCGAGCTTGCCCTGCTTGGCGACCGCGGCCAGCGCCGCCTCCTGCGCCTTGGCCTTGGCGGCGTCGACCTTGTCGGCGGCCGGGAAGGCGCCGTACGTCGCCAGTGCGACCTCGCCGTTGGCGGACTCCAGCGAGCCGGCCTTGTCCAGGTTGGTGACGATCTCGCCGCCGAACACCTCGACGCCGTCGATGGTCTGCTGGAAACGCGTCTGCGAGCCGTACTCCGACATCGAGGTGCCGGTCGCGACCAGGTCGGCCGGGCGGGCGCCGAAGTACGGCGCGACCGCGTCGACCTGGGCCTTCGCGACGGCTGCCGAATCGGGGCGGCTGGTGGCGGCCTTGGCCGCGCGGGAAGCCACCGACTTCGGTGCCTTCAGCGGAGTCGTCGGGCGGACCGAGTGGGCGCGGCCGAGGGCATCGCGCTTGGCGACGATCCCGGCGCCACCACCGGTCGGGGTGTCGAGCTGGCGAACGGTCGGCTTCGGGGCCGGGTCTGCCGTCGGCGCACCGACGGCGGCATTGGGTGCAGCCAAAGTCAGAGCGACTGCGCCGGCGGCAAGACCGGCGAGCCAGGTACGGGCTTTCACAGAATTCCTCCCAGTTCCGTCTGGCGCCAGGAACGCGACGAGCCCCCAAGCTCGTTCCTGGCCGGAACGTCCAGCCCCAACCGGAGATCACAAGCGGGGCGGACGCTTGTTGACCGCACCCTGTCATCCGGCGACTCCGGATCGCGACCGGCTGTGATCCATGTCACATTGGTCCCTGAACTACGCGGGTTTTCCTCCTCGCGCCGGGTAATTTCCGCAGGCCGTGTCGATCTGGCGCGAGAATGTTCGACGCACTGCCAAGACCACCTAGTGAAGGAGCAGTGCCATGCACACAACGGTTTCCAAGGACGGTACGACGATCGCCTACGACAGGCGCGGTTCCGGACCGGCCCTGGTGCTGGTCGACGGCGCCCTGTGCAGCCGCGCGCAGGGCCCGATGCCCGAGCTCGCCGAACTGCTCGCGGATCGGTTCACCGTCTACAACTACGACCGCCGCGGCCGCGGCGACTCCGGCGACGCGGGGGAGTACGCGGTCGAGCGCGAGATCGAGGACCTGGCTGCGATGATCGAGGTCGCGGGCGGATCGGCGTACGTCTATGGAACGTCGTCAGGCGCGGCGCTTGCGTTGCAGGCCGCGAACGCCGGGTTGCCGATCGAGAAGCTGATCGCGTTCGAGCCGCCGTTCGTCATCGACGACACCCGCAAGCCGATGCCGACCACCTTCATCGCGGACCTCGAGGCGCGCAAGCCGGCCGATGCGGTCAAGTACTTCATGACCAAGGGCGTGGGCCTGCCTGGCCCGCTCGTGACGATGATGCGGCTGATGCCGGCCTGGAAGCAGATGACGGCCGTCGCGCACACCCTCCCGTACGACGCTCGGTTCGTCGCGCACAACGGGGTTGGTCGGCCGCTCGACACGACGCAGTGGGCGGCGGTCGACGTAGCGGTGCTGATGGTCTTCGGCGGGAAGAGCCCGGCCTGGATGAAGAACTCGGTGAGCGCGGTGGCGGACGCCGTACCGGGTGCGGAGCTGCACGAAGTGCCTGGTCAGACGCACATGATGGCGGCCAAGGCGATCGCTCCGGTGATCACTGATTTCAGCACGCGGCCCCGGTGATCCGCGAACGGATCACCGGGGCCGGGAAGTAGGTCAGGCGCGGGCCGCGTCGAAACGGGCCTGGGCGTCGGCCCAGTTCACCACGTTCCACCAGGCCTTGACGTAGTCCGGCTTGACGTTCTTGTACTGCAGGTAGAAGGCGTGCTCCCACATGTCCAGCATCGCGATCGGGATCTGCCCGGCCGGCAGGTTGCCCTGCTGGTCGTACAGCTGGTGCACCAGCAGCTGGCCGCCGAGGGTGTCCCAGCCGAGGATCGCCCAGCCGGAACCCTGGATCGTGGTCGCGGCCGCGGTGAAGTGCGCCTGGAAACCGTCGAACGAGCCGAACGACTCGTCGATCGCCGCGCCCAGCTCGCCGTCCGGCTTGTCGCCACCGTCCGGCGACAGGTTCTGCCAGAAGATCGAGTGGTTGACGTGCCCGCCGAGGTTGAAGGCGAGCGTCTTCTCGAGGCCGACGATCGCGCCGAAGTCACCCTTGTCGCGGGCCTCGGCCAGCTTGTCGAGGGTGTCGTTCAGGCCCTTCACGTAGGTCGCGTGGTGCTTGGAGTGGTGCAGCTCCATGATCTCGCCGGCGATGCTCGGTGCGAGGGCGCCGTAGTCGTAGGAAAGATCGGGAAGCGAATACGTGGTCAACTCTGCTCCTTCGTCGGGGCCCCGGGGGCCGGTATCGCCGCTGTCCTGGTGTCACCACCAGCTTGAAACTTCAACCACGGTTGAGGTCAAGACGCCACGCGGAGGGACGGATCCCGGCGGCACCTCCGACCGGTGCCCGATGCGACCGCCACCAACCGCAGGCGCACCCATCGGACCCCACCAGCTTCACATACGCCCCCACAGCCCCGGCCCCGGGTCTCGGTCCTTGTCGGTAACGACATGTAGTAGTCCTCTACGTAGACCGCCCGGCACGCTCAACGAGTGAGCGGACCGGGCGTTGTTGGCCCCTACTACGTGTCCTTAGCTACAACAGCTCGATCAGCTGACGGCGTAGCGCTGGTTCGAACCCCTTCGGATCGTCGGCGAACCCGATATGCCCGCCGGGGAAATGCGTCGGCGTGATGCCGAGCAGCCCGGCCAATGCGGTCGACGTTCGGTCGCACAACTGACCAGTTGAGTCGGCGCCGATACCGACGACCACCTGTACGGCGCTCAGTCGTGCGAGGTCCGGTTGCCAGCTGATCGACTCGCGCATCTCGTGTTCGAACCAGAACCGCTCGTCAGCCACCACCTGCGGATCCCGCTCACCACCGAACATCGCCTGCGCCACTCCCGGCGGCAGGTCGATATTCGCCAGCGCGAAGAACTGTTCCCAGGCGCCGACGACATCGCCCTTCAGGTAGTCGGCCATCATCGCCTCCGACTTCGCGAGCAGCTCCGCGCCATCCGGAACTAGTCGATCCAGCGGCGGCTCATGCGCGATCACCGCCAGCACGGTGTCCGGATGGTTCTGCGCAAGCGCCAGCACGCTCACCGCCCCACCGCTCGACCCGAACGCCACCGCTGGCCCGCGATCGACGTACCGGATCAGCCGCGCCAGGTCGTCGGCGCGCTGCTCGGGCGTCGACGTACCGGTCAGTTTGCTGCGGTTGACGCCGCGCGGATCCGTCGTCAGCACGCTGTGGCTGTCCGCGAGCAGGTCGGCGATGGGTGCGAACGCATCCGCACCCATCGGTGCGCCGACGAGCACAACCAACGGCCCGCTCCCGCGCACTTCGTAGTACAACTCGGCCTCAGGTACCACCAGTGTGTTGTTCATACCCCCTCTACGAACGGGGGTACGCCGGATGGACACATCAGAGGCGTTGCCACAGCGAGGGGGCGTTGGGCGGTTCCCAGGTTGTGATCGAGGTGTGCGCCTGCAGGCACTTGTAGTTGATGCCGCTGTAGGTGACTTGCGCACCGACGGCGTACGGCGTGTTCGGTGCCCAGGTCGTCGTACCGGGCGGGCCGGTCGGGGGTTGGGACGGGGACGGTGTTCCGGTGCAGGCGCCGAAGATCTCGAACTCCCAGAGTGAGAAGCCGTAGACCGTTGCGCGGCTGGTGCCGTACATGCGGACATATCTGGCGGTGCCGGTGATGGCGAGATCCTCGATCGCACCCGAGCCGAAACTCGTTGAATAGGCGTCTGACCAGGTAGTGCCGTTGCTGGACAGCTGGATCTGGTACGCCCGGCCGTAGGCGACTTCCCAGTTGAGCCGGACTCTCGACAGTGCCTGGACCGAGCCCAGGTCGACGCGGAGCCAGTTCGGTTCGTTGTGAGCGCTCGACCAGCGGGTGCCGGTGTTGCCGTCGACGGCGTAGGCCGCAGCCTGGTTGGCGCTCTCGATGCTCGACGCGGTCACCGGCTTGTTCCTGGACAGCAGTGGTCCGCAGGTCGGCGGCGGCGTGGGTGGTGGACCCGCGCCACGCGTGTAGGCCGCGACATAGTCGATGACCATCGGGCGACCCGGAATCGTCGATCCGGTGGGGGTGCCGATCCCCGACTGGTTGTTCGGGAAGGCGCCGCCGATGGCGACGTTCAGGATGATGAAGTACCCGGCGTGGCCGGTGATGGCGTTCCAGGTGCCGGCGTCGACCTGGTTCTGGGTGACCTGGTGGAACTGCTGACCGTCGACGTACCAGCGGAATGCGTTCGGGGTGCTGGAGCGGTCCCACTCGAACGTGTAGGTATGGAAGGCCGACTGGCAGCTCGAGCCGGGACAGGCACGGTTGGCGACGATGCCGGTGGTCTCGTTGCAGGGGCCGCCCGGGTTGACGCCGCAGTGCAGCACGCCCCAGACGCTGTTGATGCCGTTGACGTTCTCCATGATGTCGAACTCACCGACGCTCGGCCAGTTCCAGTAGTTACCCCGGTACGGCGAACCGAGAGCCCAGAACGCGGGCCAGTAGCCCAGCGCTCCGGCGCCGGTCACGTTGGGCATCTGGATCCGGGCCTCGATCCGGAGCAGGCCGTTGTCCGGTGCCTTGAAGTCGGCCTTGTGGGTCTCGATCCGGGCGGAGGTCCAGTTGCCGGCGCCGTCGCGGAGTGGGGTGATGCGGAGGTTCCCGCCGCCGTCGAGGCTGACGTTGGCGGGATTGTTCGTGTGCGCGGCGATCTCACCGGTACCCCAGTTCCCCGGTCCGCCGGGGTAGGAGTGGCCGATGTCGAAGATCCAGTTACCGCCACTCGGCAAGCTGTTCGCCGGGCCGTTGAAGTCGTCCGCCCAGACCTGGGTCCACCCGGTCGGCGGTGGTGGCACCACCGCCTGCGACCGGGCGACGCGCACGCTGACGGCGGTCAGGCCCACGAGGGCGGCGGTCGCGAGGACGAGTGCGGTTCTGAGCAGGGTGGTTCGGGGACGAGGTGGGGCGGGCATGACGGACCTCCTCGACGAGGTCGGAGCGGGGCGGGAGAGAGGTGATAGTGCAACCTTGTTGGCAATTCCATGAAAGCGCTCTCATTCACCGCTGTCAACGCTTCGCTGAACGGTGTCGCCCGATGGACGCAACCGCCACAAAGAGGTCGTCTCGCCCACCCGAGCCCGCCGATGAGTCGGTACGACGCTCGACCGCCCAACCACGCGGAGTCCGGCCTCCCGGAAGGTGGTCAGCAGTTGATCCCGCGACCGAAGCCCGAGCAACTCGGCCACATCCGACAACACCAGCCACGCCTCGCCCCCCGGATTCAAGTGCTCCCGAACCCCGTGCAAGAAGCCACGCAACATCCGGCTGTCCTCGTCGTAAACAGCCGTATCAAGCACCGTCCAAGCCCGCCCCGGAACCCAAGGCGGATTACACACAACCAAGTCCGCCCGCCCCACCGGAAAGAGATCCCCCTCAACCACCTCAAACCGCGCGCCCACCGCGCCCGCGGCGTCGGGCGCTGGCTCGCCTACCCGTGCCCGTCCACCTCCGGCATCGGCCCGGCCCGCCCTCGTCCTGCCACCTGTGACGCCGGTCCTCTCCGTCCTCACCACCCTCGGATCGCCAACCGCGTCGTCGGCGCGCATCGTGTCGCCGGCCGCATCGGCCCGGCCCGCCCTTGTCGTGCCACCTGTGACGCCCGTCCTCTCCGTCCTCACCGCCTTCTGATCGCTCACCACCAGGGCGGTCAAATTCTCCCGTGCACATGCGACCGCCCGCGGATTGTTGTCTGTGGCAACTACCTTCGGGATGCCGCGGCGCAGCAGCACCGCTGCCAGTACCCCGGTTCCAGTGCCGATGTCGAACGCCACCTCCGCCGGCGGCAACGGCTCGGCGGCGACCAAATCGACGTACTCGGATCTTGTCGGCGCGAAAACCCCGTAGTGCGGATGAATCCGCGCGCCCAGCGCAGGCAGGTAGATCCCACGCTTCCGCAACTGATGCGCGCCGACCACCCCCAACAACTCGCGCAACGGAATGAGCCGCTCGCCGTCCGGTGCGCCGTACGCCTCCGAACAAGCCTGATAAACCTCCGGCGCCCGCCGCAACCGGATCTCATAGTCTTTTGTTGCTATCAGCAACGAATTCAACAGTTCTGGCTTTCGGGTCCGGCGACCGAGCGCCGCCAGCAGCTGTCTCGCATTCTGGAAATCGCCCTCCCAGCGGAGGGTGTGGCCTCGGCGGATCAGGCGCAGCGCCCGATCCGCGGACATGGTGTCGTCCACGGTGATGAGATTCAAGAGAGTCGTCCCTGCCATCGAACAGAAGAAGGTGGGCAGCACGGCTCACCCGGAGGCCTGATCGGCGCCGGGGAGCGGACGACGGAACTAGCGGACTACCGCCGCAAAGGCAGGTGCGGTCACCCGGTAAGTCTAGGCCGTGTCTGGCGGCCCCGCGCCTACTGCGCTGCACTCGGCACGGCACCTCGCCGCACTGGAGGAAAGGCCACGATGAACCACATCGAGGCCTCCCCTCCAGCGCACCGATGCACCGCACCGAGCACATGCTCGCTACGGCCCGGGACCACCAGACACGGCCGGGGTGGAAACCGAATAGAATCGCGCCCAGGAATCCCCAGAAGACGGCTTGAGGTTTGCTGTGCTCACCATGCAGGACGCGCTGATCGCGCTGACGAAGTACTGGACCGACCGGGGCTGCATGATCGTGCAGCCGTTCAACACCGAGGTCGGGGCCGGGACGCTGAACCCGGCGACGATCCTGCGCGTGCTCGGTCCCGAGCCGTGGCGGGTCGCCTACGTCGAGCCGAGTGTCCGGCCCGACGACGCCCGGTACGGCGAGAACCCGAACCGGCTGCAGACGCACACCCAGTTCCAGGTAGTGCTCAAGCCGGACCCGGGGAACCCGCAGGAGCTGTTCCTGGACAGCCTGACCGCGCTCGGGGTCGACATCCACGCGCACGACGTCCGGTTCGTCGAGGACAACTGGGCGAACCCCGCCACCGGCTCCTGGGGGCTCGGCTGGGAGGTGTGGCTGGACGGGCTGGAGATCACCCAGTTCACCTACTTCCAGCAGGCCGGCGGGATGACGCTGGACCCGGTGTCGGTGGAGATCACCTACGGCATCGAGCGGATCATGATGGCGCTGCAGGGTGTCTCGCACTTCAAGGACATCGCCTACGCGCCCGGCATCTCGTACGGCGAGGCGTTCGGCCAGGCCGAGTACGAGATGAGCCGGTACTACCTGGACGACGCCGACGTGGAGTCGCAGAAGCGCCTCTTCGAGGAGTACGCGAACGAGGCCCGCCGGCTGCTCGACTTGCGCCTCCCGGTGCCCGCGCACATCCAGGTGCTGCGCTGCTCACACACCTTCAACGTCCTCGACGCTCGCGGTGCGGTCAGTACGACGGAGCGCGCGAAGGCCTTCTCGCGGATGCGCACGCTGGCCCGCGAGGTCGCCCAGCTGTGGGCAGAGCGTCGTACCGAGCTGGAGCACCCGCTGGGCACCGCCGAGCTGCCGCCGGCCGCCGAGGCGCCGACGTCGTTCCCGGTCGCGACCGGGACTCGGCAGTTGACGTTCGAGATCGGCACCGAGGAGATGCCGCCGTCGGAGGTCACCAAGACCGCCGCCGCCGTGAAGGCCGCGCTGACCGAGAAGCTGGGCGCGACCCGGCTCGGCCATGGCGCCGTCACCGTCTACGCGACCCCGCGCCGCGTGGTCGCCTTCGTCGCCGAGGTACAGGCCGGCGAGCCGGACGCCGAGCGCGTCAACCGCGGTCCGAAGAAGGTCGCGGCGTACGACGCCGACGGTAACGTGACCAAGGCCGCCGCCGGGTTCGCCCGCGGTCAGGGCGTCGAGGTCAGCGAGCTGCACACTCTGGACGTCGACGGCGTCGAGTACGTCGCTGTCACCAAGCCGGACCCGGGTCGCGGCGCGGCCGAGGTGCTGAGCGGCGTCCTGAGCGAGATCGTCGCCGGACTGCGTTCGGACAAGAACATGCGGTGGAACGACGCCAAGCTGTCCTTCACCCGGCCGGTCCGCTGGCTGGTCGCACTGCTCGGTGACGAGATCGTGCCGGTCTCGGTGTCGTCGCTGGCCGCCGGCCGGACGACGCGCGTGCACCGGACCGCCGCCCAGCCGAAGGTGGAGATCGCGTCCGCCGAGGGCTACCTGGACCTGCTCCGCATCCACGGCATCGAGGCCGACCCGGCACGTCGTCGCCAGCTGATCATCGAGACCTCCGAGCGGCTCGCCGCCGAGGTCACCGGGAGTATCGACTTCGCGGCCGAGTCCGCGCTGCTCGACCAGATCGTCAACCTCGTCGAGGAGCCGACGCCGATCCTCGGCAACTTCTCGGCCGACTACCTGGACCTGCCGCCGGAGATCCTCACCACGGTGATGCGCAAGCACCAGCGCTACCTGCCGGTGCGCGACGCGGACGGCAAGCTCCTTCCGCACTTCGTCGCCGTCGCCAACGGCTCGGTGAACGAGGCGACCGTGCGCAACGGCAACGAAGGCGTGCTGCGCGCGCGGTACGAGGACGCCGCCTTCTTCTGGCGCGCCGACCTCGAGACCCCACTGGCCGACATGAAGGCCGAGCTGGACAAGCTCGCCTTCGAGGAGAAGCTCGGTTCGATGGCCGACCGCGCCGGTCGGATCGGCCGGATCGCGCTGGCGCTGGCCGCGGTGGCCGAGGTCTCGGACGACGACCTGGCGACGCTGACGCGGGCTGCTGAGCTGGCGAAGTTCGACCTCGGTTCGCAGATGGTGGTCGAGCTGACGTCGCTGGCCGGGACGATGGCGCGTGAGTATGCACGCCGTGCCGGTGAGACCGAAGCTGTCGCGCAGGCTTTGTTCGACATGGAGCTGCCGCGATCGGCGGGTGACCCCGTTCCGTCGACGACTCCGGGTGCGCTGCTCGCACTCGCGGATCGCTTCGACCTGCTGGCCGGGCTCTTCGGTATCGGCGCCAAGCCGACCGGTAGCTCGGACCCGTTCGCGCTGCGTCGCGCGGCCGGTGGGGTGGTCGCGATCCTGCGCGAGCACCCCGCGTTGCGGGCGATCACCTTGCCGGCCGGCCTGCAGGCGGCCGCTGCGGAGATCGGTGCGCAGGGGATCGACGTACCAGCTGAGTCGTTGGACGAGGTGGCCGAGTTCACCATCCGGCGTTACGAGCAGCAGCTGATCGACCGCGGCGACGACCACCTGCAGGTGGCCGCAGTGTTGCCGCTGGCAACGGCTCCGGCAGTCGCCGACGAGACCCTCACCAGCCTGCAGAAGCTGGTCGGTAGCGCCGACTTCGCTCAGTTGGTCGCCGGCCTCCAGCGCGTCCGCCGAATCGTCCCCGAGGGCACGGAAGCGTCGTACGACGCAGGCAAGCTCACCGAGCCCGCCGAGGTCGTCCTCCACGAAGCCGTCCAAAAGGTAGGCCAAGCCCCCACCGCCCTGGCCGACTTCGTCACCGCCGCCACCATCCTGGTCGAGCCCATCACCACCTTCTTCGAAGAAATCCTGGTCATGGCCGAAGACCCCGAGGTCAAGGCCGCCCGCCTAGGCCTCCTAGCCACCATCGGCGCCCTAGCCGCCCCAGTCCTCGACTGGCAGGCCCTAGGCACGTCGCTCACCCCGTCGGAGTAGCTCCTTCACCCACCCGCGCCCCCTCAACCGGGCGCGGGTGGGCCGTCACCTACCCAGCAGCGGGATCAGCCGTTCGGCGATGACTCGGTAGCCCTCGGGGCCGGGATGGACACCGTCTGTGTAGAGGGCTTCGGCTTCAGCACTGGTGAGGATGGTGCGGCCGTCGATGATGCGGACGGCTGGGTCTACTCGGGCTCCGCGTTCTACGCAGGTTCGGACGTCTTCGAGGGTGAGGCCTACCGCGTTGGGCGTGGTTTCGCGGTCGGGGACCACGAGGGGCGTGATGACGACGATGGGGGTCTGCGGGTGGCCGTCGCGGACTGTCCGCACGAAGGACTCGACTTGGCTGGGGAGGGTTCGGCCGCTGTAGGTTGCGCCGCCGTAGATGTTGACGCCCAGGCACAGCGAGATGAGCTGGGCCGGGGTGTCGCGGATGGTGCGGGCCGCGACCGGGTCCAGGTGGCACTCGCCGGACAGGCCTAGGCACGTGAGGTGGTAGCCGTGGTGCCGGGCTACCAACGCCGGCCAGGTTTCGGAGGGACCGGCGGCGCCGCCGGCTTGGGTGATGGAGCTGCCGTAGGTGGTCCAGCGGGGGCCGGTTGCCGGGAGCGGTTCGGTTGGACCGTCAAAGCTGAGGCCGCGTACGGCGACTCGGCCGAGTTGTGGCAGCCAGATCTCGACCGACCGGGGACCGCCGGGTGGGAGGTCGATAGTCAGTTCCTGCTCGCCTTCGCCGATCTCGCAGCGGCGGTGGAGTTCGCCGTCGACCAGGACATCCAGCGGCGCGACCCGCTTCGCGATACCGCGCGTCGCCCGTAACTCGACGCGGACCGCCAAAGCCGTCGTACTCCAGCGGCCGCAGACGCCGGCGGGTGTTCCGGCACGTTCCCAGAGGCGTTGGCCGGGGCGGTCAGGGTCGCCGATCCACTCGGTCAGGGCGAGGTCTTGGCCGCGGGGGTCGAGGCGCCAGTACGTCGTCCAGCCGTCGCCGTCGGTTTCCGCGTACTGGTAGCCGGTCCATAATGCCTCCGTCATCCGTCCACCCTCCGGATAGCCTGCAGTCGAGAAGCACAGCTTATGAGGAGGCCCAATGCCGGTGACCGCTGCCGAGATCGCCGCTCGCTCGCGGGGGATCGCGCCGTCGCTGCACGAGTACCTGCCGCCGACGCCGTTGCTGCCGTTCCACGGTTTCGGTGCGGACCTCGGGATCGAGGTGCTGGCCAAGTGTGAACACCTCCAGCGCACCGGCTCATTCAAGGCACGTGGAGCGCTGGCGAAGATCCTCTCCCTGACCGACGCCGAGCGGCAGGCCGGCGTCGTCACCGCCTCCTCCGGCAACCACGGCCTCGGCGTCGCCAACGCACTGGCCCTCCTCGGCGGACGCGCGATCGTCTACCTCCCCGAGAACGCATCGACGAGCAAGGTCGCCGCGCTCCAACGACTCGGCGCGGAACTCCGGGCCGAGGGCAACGACACTGGCGCCCAGGAGCTGAAGGCACGGGCCTATGCGGACGAACACGGCCTGACCTACGTCTCGCCGTACAACGACGCCGACGTGATCGCCGGCCAAGGAACCATCGGGGTCGAGCTGATCAAACAACTGAAGGGCGAACCGCTGGATGCAGTGGTCGTCGCCGTCGGTGGCGGCGGTCTGATCAGCGGTATCGCAGCGGTCCTCAAGCAACAGCTCCCCGGCATCAAGGTGTACGGCGCCTCGCCGTCAGCCGATGCCGCGATGGCCGAGTCGGCGCGCGCGGGCGAGATCGTCACGGTCGACGCAGCGCCAACGCTTTCCGACGGTACGGCGGGCAGTGTCGAACCAGGCGCGATCACCTTCGACCTGTGCCGGGAACTCGTCGACGAATGGATCCTCGTCGACGAACCCGCGATCCGCGACGCGTTGCGGGCGGTCATCGACACCGAGCACCACCTGATCGAGGGTTCCGCCGCGATGGCGTTCGCGGCCGCCCGGACGCTGACGACCGGCCGCGTGGCCGTGGTGTCGTGTGGCGCCAACATCTCCTCGAAGACGCTGGCCGAGGTACTGGCTTGAGAGAACTGGTCGTCCTCGGCACCGGAAGCCAGGTGCCGTCCCGCGAACGCACCCAGAACGGGTACTTCCTGCGCTGGGACGAGGACGGGTTTCTGTTCGATCCGGGGGAGGGCACCCAACGACAGATGCTGTACGCCGGGGTCGCGGCCGGCGCGATTACGCGGCTCTGCATCACGCATTTCCACGGCGACCACTGTCTCGGCGTACCGGGAATCGTGCAGCGGCTGTCACTGGACGACGTACCGCATGCTGTTCGTGCGCACTATCCGGCATCCGGGCAGGAGTACTTCAACCGCCTCCGGTACGCCGCTGCCTTCTACGAGCGGGCCGAATTGCTGGAGGAGCCGGTCGAGGAAGACGGCTTGCTGGCCGTCGGTTCGTTCGGTCAGTTGTGGGCGCGGCGGCTGGAGCATTCGATCGAATCGTTCGGCTACCAGCTGATCGAACCCGACGGTCGACGGATGCTCCCCGACCAACTGAAGGCCCACGGCGTCGCCGGCCCGGATGTCTCCCGCCTGCAGCGCGCCGGCTCCATCACGGTCGACGGCCGCACGGTTCACGTCGACCAGGTCAGCGAACCCCGTCGTGGCCAGCGCTTCGCCTTCATCATGGACACCCGCCTCTGCGAGAACGTGCTGGCCCTCGCCGACCAGGCCGACCTCCTCGTGATCGAGTCCACCTACCTCTCCGCCGAAGCCGACCTGGCCCGCCGCTTCGGCCACCTCACCGCCCGCCAGGCCGCCCGAGTCGCCCAGGAATGTGGCGTCCGCAAACTCGTCCTCACTCACTTCTCCCAGCGCTACCTGGAACCCGCCCGCTTCCACGAAGAAGCCGCCGCCGAATTCTCCGGCGAAATCGTTGTCGCCTCGGACCTCTCCCGAACCGCGGTCCCCGCCCGGCGTTGACCATCCGCCGACCGACAGGACGTATACGCCCACTGGCCCCCAACGCACTCATGCCTCAGGCGGGCCACGGCGTGTGCCACCCCTATACGTCCTGTCGTTGTGCAGACGATCAAGGGTTGTCGGCGAGGAAGTCGTCGATGAGGGCGTTCACCTCGGTGGGAGATTCGAGGGCGGCGAGGTGGGCGGACTGCTCCAGTACGACGAAGCGGGCGCCGGGGATGGAGTCGGCCATCAGTTCGGTTT
Source organism: Kribbella yunnanensis (assembly GCF_039529655.1). Classification (NCBI taxonomy): domain Bacteria; kingdom Bacillati; phylum Actinomycetota; class Actinomycetes; order Propionibacteriales; family Kribbellaceae; genus Kribbella; species Kribbella yunnanensis. The sequence goes on from NZ_BAAANF010000002.1 coordinate 507,706, forward strand.
CGGCGACCGGGAAGGTCGCGTCCTCGGCGCCGGCGACGACGAGGACCGGGGTGCGGATCTGGCCGAAGAGGGTGTGCTGGTCGGGGCGGTGCGGGACGACGCTGGTGACGGCGTGCAGGCCGGACTTCACGTTCACCTGCTGGGCGAGTTGCTTGACTGTGGCAACGACTTCGGGCTTCTCGCGTTTCGCCGTCGGTCCGAGGAAGGCATCGACCACGGGACCGACAAGCGGACCGCGGATCCCGCCTAGCAATCGGGCCGCCAACGTGAGGAATCCGTACTCGAATTTCTGGCGCGGGTTCGACGGCGAGGCGGTCGCATTCATCAACACAGCAACGCCGATTCGGTCCGGATGCAGAGCGGCGAACGTGCCGCCGATCATCCCGCCCCAACTGTTGCCGATGACATGGACCTTCTCGACACCCAACTCGTCGATGATCGCCACGATGACGTCCGCGCACTGCTCAAAACTGAACGGCCCCGCAAGATCCGAGCTCCCACCGTGCCCCGGCGGATCCACCAGCACCACCTGATAGCGGTCGGCGAAATGCGCGATCTGCCCAGCCCACAACGTCCCGTCCATCAGCAGACTCGGCCAGAACAGCATCGCTTCCCCGGATCCCCGTACCCGCACGCGGATCTTCCCCAGCACCGTCTCGACGTACCGATCCTCGACCCCGGTCAACGACATGACCGCACGCTACCGCTCAGATACTCGGTACGGCGAGAGTCAGCCGCTGCGCGAGGTCGCGGACGTGGGCGATGAGCTCAGGCGGCGACTCGATGTCGAAGGGGTGGCCGAGAAGGCCGACGTACAGGGCGAGTTCGTCGAGCGAGTTGGAGCCGGCCTCGACCCTGGTGGTTGCGGAGTCGATCGCGGTCACGGTGGCGACGTTGGGGCCGAGTTGGTCGGCGACGACCTCGGCGGGGGCCTGAATGCGGAAGACGGCCTGGTAGCGGTAGCCGGCCGATGCGGTCTTGGTCTCGGGGACCTCGCGTGGTGTGAAGCGCGGTCCGGTGGGGATCACCGGCTGCACGCGGTCGAGGCGGAAGGTGCGCCAGTCGGTGCGGTCGAGGTCCCAGGCGATCAGGTACCAGCGGCGACCGGTATTCACCAGGCGATGCGGTTCCGTCGTACGGCGGGCTTCCGTGCCGTCGTGGTTGCGATAGTCGAACCGCAGGCGCTGGTGATCGCGGCACGCCTCGGCGACCGCCAGCAGCACATCCGGTTGGACCGCGGCCGCCCCAGACGGTGTCACCGCGACGCCCTGAAGCAGCTTGACCCGATGCCGCAACCGCGAAGGCAGAACCTGCTCAAGCTTGGTCAGCGCACGAACCGACGACTCCTCGATCCCGGCAACCGTCCCACCGGCAGCCTGCCGAAGACCGACCGCCACGGCGACAGCTTCCTCGTCGTCGAGGAGCAGGGGCGGCAATGACGCCCCGGCGCCCAACCGATAACCAGCCACGCCCGGTACGGCGTCGACCGGGTAGCCGAGGTTGCGCAGCTTCTCCACGTCACGCCGGACGGTTCGCGGGCCGACGCCGAGCTCGGCGGCCAGGGCGGCGCCGCTCCAGTCCCTGGGGGATTGGAGCAGCGACAGCAGTTTGAGGAGTCGTGCGGAGGTTTCCAGCATGCGCAGAATTCTTTCCGGTCGCCTAGGACAGGAGTTGACCTAACTGGCTGGAAGACTACAAGACATGACGACGATCAAGCCCTTCCGCATCGACATCCCGCAGAGCGCACTCGACGAGCTGGCCGCGAAACTGGCCGCCGCCCGGCTCCCCACCCCGCTGCCCGGTGACGACTGGACCACCGGCGTACCGGTTGCGTACCTGACCGAGCTGGTCGACTACTGGCGGACCAAGTACGACTGGCGGGCCGCGGAGGCCGAGCTGAACGCGTTCCCGCAGTACACGACCGAGATCGAGGGCCAGCAGATCTACTTCCTGCACGTGACCTCGGCCGAGCCGAACGCGCTGCCGCTGCTGCTGACGCACGGGTGGCCGGGCTCGGTGGTCGAGTTCCTCGACCTCATCGGTCCACTAACGAACCCGGTCGCCCACGGCGGCGACGCGGCCGACGCGTTCCACGTGGTCATCCCGGCGCTGCCCGGATTCGGGTTCTCCGGTCCGGTCTCCGAGGGTGGTTGGACCGCTGACCGGATCGGCCGGGTCTGGGCCGAGCTGATGAACCGGCTCGGGTACGACAAGTACGGCGTACAGGGTGGTGACATCGGTGGTGCGGTGTCACCCGAGGTGGCGCGGGCGGCTCGCGAGCACGTGGTCGGCGTCCACACGAACGGCGGGCCCGGCCCGATGCCGCCGCTCCCGCTGGCTGATGAGGAGCTGCAGAGCCTGAGTGCGCTGGAGCAGGATCGTGTCGCGCGGATCGGCAAGTTCATGCAGGAGGAGTTCGGCTACATCGCGATCCAGGCGACCCGCCCGCAGACGCTCGGCTATGGCTTGGTCGACTCGCCGGTCGGGCAGCTGGCCTGGATTATGGACAAGTTCCACGCCTGGACCGACCCCAAGAACGTCATCAGCAACGACCGCCTGCTCACCAACGCGATGCTCTACTGGCTGACCGGTACGGCGAACTCGGCGGCGTACGTCGGTTATGCGCAGGCGCAGGCCTGGGGAGCCGGCAAGGTGAACTCCGGCGTCCCCACCGCTGTACTGGCCTTCGCCCACGACGTGCCGGTCCGCAAGTACGTCGAGCAGGAGAACACGGTCACCCGCTGGAACGACATCGACCACGGCGGCCACTTCGCAGCCCTCGAAGAGCCCGAGCTGCTGGTGGCCGACGTCCGCGAGTTCTTCAGCGACCTTCGCTAGAAGTCACCTGAAGATTGCCCTGGGCCTCCAGGGAGAGGTCCTGCCAGTCGGACCAGGTCTTCAGGCGGTCGGCGTAGGCCTGCTGGATCATCGGGTAGAACCCCAGGCCGAAGAGGATCCGGAGCGGCGGGTTGTCCGAGTCGACGATCTTCAGCAGGGCCTGCGCTGCCGCGGCCGGGTCACCCGCAGGCTGCTTTCCGGCTATTGCGCCGAGCCGCTTGCGCAGGTCGTCGTACGCCGGACTCGGCTGGGCCATGTGGTCATTGGCCAGCGGATCCGGGTTCTTGCCCTTCCTGGTGGCGAAGCCGCCGGGCTCGACGATGGTGACCTTGATGCCGAACTCGGCGACCTCCTGCGCGAGAGCTTCGTTCAGGCCTTCGAGGGCCCACTTGGACGCGTGGTACGCGCCGCCGAGCGGCATCGCGATGAGCCCGGCCGCCGAGGACAACTGGATGATGTTGCCGGAGCCCTGCTCCCGCAGGTAAGGCAGTGCGGCCTTGACGACCCACACCGCACCGAACAGGTTGGTCTCCAGCTGGTCCCGCAGTTCCTGCTCGCTCAGTTCCTCGATCGCGCCGATCTGGGCGAAACCGGCGTTGTTGACGATCACGTCCAGCCGGCCGAAGTGCTCGTGGGCCCGCTGCACACTCTGGTCGACGGCGGCCTTGTCGGTCACGTCCATCTGCAGCGGGAGCAGCGCGTCGCCGTACTCCGTCACCAGCTCCGCGAAGCTTTCCGTCGTCCGTGCGGTCGCCGCGACCTTGTCGCCGCGCGACAAAGCGGCCTCGACGAACTCGCGGCCCAGACCCCGCGACGACCCGGTGACGAACCAAACCTTGCTCATAGGCTCTTCCTTCTCTCGTTGGATTCGCCCACAAGACGCCGCCCGCCCACTTCCTGTGACAGCTACGACGAGTGACCCGAGCCACACCGCCACCCGCAATGGATCCTCCGTCAGTAGTCGGTCGAGGTGGACAGGTGCGCCCAGGCAGCGGTCTCGTCGGCCCGCTCCTGGGCGCCTTGCTGGGCGCGGGTGAAGGCGTCGGTGCCGAGGAGGAGGCGGATCGGGGGCTGGTCGGCATCGACCACCTGGAGGATGGCTTGGGCTGCCTTCGCGGGGTCGCCGGCCTGCTTGCCGTCGGCCTCGACGCGATAGCGGTTCATCGCGCCGACGGTCTCGTCGTAGTCGGGGTGGGTCGGGGCGATCGTCATCGACGAACCGCCCCAGTCGGTCCGGAAGGCGCCCGGCTCGATGATCGTCACCTTCACACCGAACGGTTTCACCTCGTTGTTCAGTACCTCGGAGAACCCCTCGACGGCGAACTTCGCGGTCTGGTACGCGCCCATCCCCGGCGTCCCGCCGACCCGGCCGCCGATCGATGAGAACTGCAGGAAGTGCCCACTCTTCTGCTCGCGGAACACGGGTAGCGCTGCCTTCGTCACGTTCACCACGCCGAACAGGTTCGTCTCCACCTGGGCGCGGAAGTCATCGTCGGGGGTCTCTTCGATCGCGGCGCTGTTCGCGTAGCCCGCGTTGTTCGCGACCACGTCGAGGCCGCCGAACTCGTCCACAGCAGTCTGTACGGCGGCCCGCGCGGCCGCCGGGTCCGTCACGTCCAGCGCGACTGCCCGCACCTGATCGCCGTACTTCGTGACCAGGTCGGAGAGCTGCTCGGGGGTCCGCGCTGTCGCGACGACCCGGTCGCCAGCCGCAAGCACTGCCTCGGCCAGCGCACGCCCGAGGCCACGGGAACTACCGGTGATCAACCACACCTTGCTCATTGTCAGTCCTAACTAACCAAACGGTTGGATACTTCATGAGCATATAACCAACCGGTTGGTTATATGATTCCCGCATGCAGCAGCGGAATGCCGACCGGACCCGAAACAAGATCCTGGCCGCGGCCACCGAGGAGTTCGCCGAGCGCGGGATCGCCGGCGCCCGGGTGCAACGGATCGCGGAGGTGGCCGGGTGCAACAAGGCCATGCTCTACGCGTATTTCGGCAACAAGGACGGGTTGTTCGACGCCGTCTTCAGCGCCTCCGTCGACGAGTATCTGGAGGTCGTCGGCTTCGACACCGAGGATCTTCCGGCTTACGCGGGGCGACTGTTCGACTACTTCGAGGACAACCCCGCGCGGTTGCGGCTGACCAGCTGGTACCGGCTCGAGCGGCCGGACGGTGAACCGCTCGAGGCGATCATTGCGGTGAACCAGCACCGACTCGACGAGCTCGATCGCGCGCAGCGCCGCCGTACCGTGTCGAAGCAGTTCTCGTCGGTCAGCCTGCTGCCGTTGATCCAGGCGATCGCGACGAGCTGGTCGTCGATGACACCTGAGTACGGCGCGGCCACGCCTAGCCGAGCTTCGCGGCGGAAGGTTGTGATCGCGGCGGTGGAAAAGATTCTCAGCTGATTCATTGGTTGACCCGAGTCTGTTCTCAGATCCGCGAGCTCTACTCGTACCAGAAGGAACTGGGCTGAGGAGGGCAACGGCAATGAGCGACGGTGCGGGACAGCAGGACGACCAGCAGGCACAAGGGCCGCGGCCCGATCAGGGTCCGCGACCCGAGTGGAATGCTCCGCGGGCGGAGGAAGAGACTCCGCGGCGGGCGATCCCGCTTCCGCCCGGACCGCAGTACCAGCAGTCCACTCCGAACCAGCCGGCACCCAATCAGCCGGCACCGAACCAGCCGGCACCGAACCAGCCGGCACCGAACCAGCCGGTGCCGAATCAGGGTTGGCAGAACCCGGGATGGCAGTTGCCGGGGGCACCTGTTCAGGGATCCCAGTATCCGCAGCCGGTGCAGCATCCGCAGCAGGCACAGGTGCCGGCGCCGTACGGCGGCTGGCACAGTGGCGGTGGTTATCCACCGGTGCCCGGTCAGGTCATCGGTTCCGGTCCGGCCAAGCCGCCGCGGAAGAAGAAGCGCCGGTTGCTCGCTGCTGGTGCGATGAGCATCGCGGCGTTGCTGGTCGCTGGATCGGTTGCCTGGGGCATCGATCAGCAGGTTGGCGGTTCGCACGGTTCGCAGTTGTCGCAGACGCAGTTCGACCCGGCCGCTGTCGCGTCGAAGGTGTCGCCTGGGTTGGTGAACATCAACACCGTGCTCGGGTTGGAGAATGCGAAGGCTGCGGGTACTGGCATCGTGCTGACTTCGGATGGCGTGATCCTGACGAATCACCACGTCATCGAGGGTGCGACGTCGATCACGGTTACGGATGTGGGCAACGGTAAGACGTATGTCGCGACTGTGGTCGGGTACGACGAGGACCACGACATCGCCGTACTGAAGCTGAAGGATGCCTCGGGTCTGCAGACCGCGAAGCTCGGGAACTCCGACAACGTCAAGGTCGGCGACCAGGTGGTCGGGATCGGGAACGCGGGTGGCAAGGGCGGTACGCCGACGTACGCGGCCGGCAAGATCACCGCGCTGAACCAGGCGATCACCGCGACCGACCAGAACGGCCAGGACCCCGAGAACCTGAAGAACCTCCTCCAGACCGACGCGAACATCCAGGCCGGTCAGTCCGGCGGCCCGCTCGCGAACGCCAACGGCGAGGTGATCGGCGTCGACACCGCCGGCAACAACGGCGGCAACGGCGGCCAGGGCAACCCCGGCCAAACCTCCGCCGGCACCGCCACCAACTCCAACCCCCACCTAGCCGCCGACGGCGACGGCTTCCCCCAGAACCCGTACGGCGACCCCGGCACCGGCGGCCAGTGGAACGGCGGCCAGGGCTACGGCGGCCAGGGGTACGGCGACCCGGGTCAGGGTAACCAGGGCTACGGGGGCCAGGGTGACGGCAGCCAGGGTGACGGCAGCCAGGGTTATGGCGGGCAAGGAAATGGCGGGCAAGGAAATGGTGGTCAAGGGAACGGCGGACAGGGCGGTAGCGGTACCGGCGCCCAGGGGTACGCGATCCCGATCAACCAGGCGATGGACATCGCCAAGAAGATCCAGTCGGGCCAGGAGTCCGCGGACATCCACATCGGCGCCGACCCGCTGCTCGGTGTCTCGATCGTCCCGAACGCCGGTGTCCAAGGTGCCGCGATCCAGGACGTGATCCCGCAGGGCAAGGCCGACGAGGCCGGCATCACCGCCGGCGACGTCATCACCTCCTTCGACGGCAAGCCCGTCACCTCACCCGAGACCCTGTCCGAGCTCCTCGACCAGCACCACCCCGGCGACAAGGTCGAGGTCGCCTGGACCGACCAGCAAGGCCAATCCCACAAAGCCACCATCGAACTAGTCACCGGCCCAGTCCGCTAACCCACCCACCGGCCCACCCGGCACCAACCCGCCCGCCGGACCACCCGGCATCAACCACCCCGCCGGACCACCCGGCATCAACCACCCCGCCGGCCCATCCCGGCTAACCACCCCGCCGGCCCGGCCGGCACCAACCCCAACCCGGGTCGCCAGCACCACCCCCTTGCTCGGCGGCCCGCACCGGGCCCGGCGCGTCTCCCCCTCCCCGAGGCGCCCGGGCCCGCTTTCACGTCCCACCCCACCCCACCTTGAGCAGCGTTCGACCATGGGCGAGCCGCTGATGTGGTTGGTGGCTTCTCAAAGTGGCGTTTCGCGCCCAAAGAGCTGCCGACCCACCTTTGCGCGTGGATCTTTGGGCGCGGATCGCGTCTTTGAGTACCTGTCGACAGTGGTGAGCGCGTCGAGATGGTTGGTGGGTTCTCAAAGTGGGGGTCTGTGCTCAAAGAGCAGCCGACCCACCTTTGGGCGTTAGGTGAGGCGGGGGAGGGGGCTGGGGTGTTCCGCAGGGTGGAAATGGGTGGATGGGGTGGTGAACAGGTGTTTACTGTGGTGGGGTGAGGGCTCGGGCGGTGCTGGGGGTTTTGGGGTCTTGTGGGGTACTGGTTTCGGTCAGTCAGACGATTGTGGTGCCGCTGTTGCCGGAGTTTCCTGGGATTACGGGGAGGTCGGCGGCTGATGTCAGCTGGTTGTTGACGGTGACGCTGCTGACTGGGGCGGTGTTTACGCCGCTGCTCGGGCGGGCTGGCGACATGTATGGCAAGCGGCGGGTGTTGTTGGTTGCGTTGAGCTCGATGGTGGTTGGGTCGCTGTTCTGTGCCACGAGTTCTGACTTGCCGCTGTTGATTGTTGGGCGGGCGTTTCAGGGGGCCGCGATTGCGGTGGTGCCGCTGGGGATCAGCATCCTGAGGGATGAGTTGCCGCCGCGGCGGGTGATTCCGGCGATCGCGTTGATGAGTTCGACGCTTGGGGTCGGGGCGGCGTTCGGGATTCCGGCTGCGACGTTGGTGGTCGAGTACTGGAACTGGCACACGATGTTCTGGATCTGCGTCGGTCTTGGCGTGCTCGACATCCTCTTGGTGCTGCTGCTTGTCCCCGAGTCCACCGTCAGGACCAGCGGGCGGTTCGACATTGTCGGCGCACTCGGGCTCGCGGCGTTCCTCGTCTGTCTGCTGCTTGCGGTTTCGAAGGGCAGCGCGTGGGGCGCCGGCCCGACGATCGCGCTCGCGCTCGGCGCAATCGCCGTCGTACCGGTCTGGGTTTGGTTCGAACTCAGGACAGTCTGCCCCCTGGTCGATCTGCGGGTCTCGTCCCGCCCCGCAGTCCTGTTCACGAACGCCTGTGCGTTGCTGATCGGGTTCGCGTTCTACGCCAACTCGTTGGCGACTGCGCAGCTCGTGCAAGAGCCGACCTGGACCGGATACGGGCTCGGGGCATCGATCGTGGTGAGCGGTTTGTGTCTGTTGCCAGGCGGGGTCGCGATGGTGTTGTTGTCGCCGGTTTCGGCGCGGATCTCGACCGCACGTGGGCCCCGGTTCAGCCTGGCGATCGCGTCGGTGCTGATGGCTGCCGGGTACGTCGTTCGGTTCTTCACGAGCCATTCGATCGCCGGGATCGTGCTCGGTGCGACCGTGGTGTCGGCCGGTACGGCGATTGCGTATTCGGCACTCCCGGCTCTGATCATGCATGCTGTGCCGGTGACCGAGACGGCGGCTGCCAACGGCCTCAACACCCTGATGCGCACGGTCGGGACCGCGATCTGCAGCGCGATCGTGGCCACCGTGCTGACCACTGTGACCGTGTCGAAGGGCGACCGCGTCGCCCCGACGCTGTCGGCGTACCTGATCGTGTTCGCGATCGCCGGCTTGGCCGCGGCGGTCGCTGCGGGGCTGGTCGCGTTGATCCCGGGCCGCAGGCCGGCGGGTGCGTCGTGATCGACCCAGGCCGTACGGCGATCCTTCGCGCCGCTCGGCGTGCGTTCGCCCTGCAGCCGTACGCCGCGGTGACGTTGCGCGGGATTGCCGCAGACGCCAACGTGAGCGCGGCACTGATTGTGAAGCACTTCGGCAGCAAGGAAGCGCTCTTCGAACGAGTCGCGGATTTCAGCGAGGCCGCGGAACTGCTGCTCGCGGCGCCGGATGCCGAGCTCGGTGCGCATGCTGTCCGGACGCTGGTCACCTATCGCCGGGACAACGGCCTGGATCTGCTGGTACGGGTGATCTTCGCGGCCGGCGGTGGTGACGAACGCGCCCTGATTCGCGAACACTTCCGTGATCAGGTGACCCGCGCCTTCGCGAACCGCCTGACCGGCCCGGATGTCGACCTCCGAGCGGAATTGATCACCGCCCAACTGCTCGGTCTCAGTGCCGCGATGGCGATCGAGAAGACCGGCTCGGCCGCCACCGCGGAGGCCGAGCGGATCGTCGACCTCTACGCCCCGGCGATTCAGGCGCTGATCCACTAGCTCGAAATATGAACAGGTGTCTCGTACGCTGGACATTGAGGCAGTCATCCTGCTGTGACGCCGCTAACATGGTGCGACCGGCTCGAGAGGCGCTGCAACGGATCTTTACGATCCGCCACGCTCGGGTGGGGCCTCGTTGGGGAGGCACGTTGCAAGGGCGCCTCCGGAGCGAATCTGGAGGTGACGCGACGGATGAGAATTGACCGGGGCGGCGGGGTGGGGCAAGCAACAAGCACAGCGAGACTTCGGGAGCTGTTGTCGGAGCGAGTGGCGGTGCTGGACGGTGCCTGGGGCACGATGTTGCAGGGCGCCAAGCTGACCACCGAGGACTATCAGGGTGACCGTTTCCGCGATCACACGCATGACGTCACCGGCGACCCCGACCTGCTGATTCTGACCCGTCCGGACCTGATTCTCGACGTCCACCGGCAGTACCTCGCGGCCGGCGCCGACATCACCACCACGAACACCTTCACCGCGACGAGCATCGCGCAGGCCGACTACGGCCTGGAGGCGTACGTCCACGAGATGAACGTGCGCGGCGCGCAGCTCGCCCGGCAGGCGGCTGACGAGTTCGGTGACCGGTTCGTCGCCGGTTCGATCGGCCCGCTGAACGTGACGCTGTCGTTGTCCCCCAAGGTCGACGACCCGTCGTACCGGGCGGTCACCTTCGAGCAGGTCAAGGCGACGTACGCCGAGCAGATCGCCGCACTGGCCGAGGGCGGTGTCGATCTGCTGCTGATCGAGACCATCTTCGACACGCTGAACTGCAAGGCTGCGATCGCCGCCGCCCAGGAGGTCGCGCCGCATCTGCCGTTGTGGATCTCGGTGACGATCGTCGACCTGTCCGGCCGCACCCTGTCCGGGCAGACCGTCGAGGCGTTCTGGAGCTCGATCGAGCACGCCGACCCGCTCGTCGTCGGCGTCAACTGTGCGCTCGGCGCGGCCGAGGCGCGTCCGCATGTCGCCGATCTGTCCCGCTTCTCCGACACGTTCGTCGCGGCGCACCCGAATGCCGGCCTGCCGAACGCCTTCGGTGGGTACGACGAGACTCCGGACCAGACGGCTGGTTTGCTGCACGAGTTCGCCGAATCGGGCCTGGTCAACATCGTCGGCGGTTGTTGCGGGACGACGCCGGCGCACATTGCCCAGATCGCGACCGCGGTCAAGGGCCTGCCGCCGCGGCCCGTCGTACCGACTGATCACACCACCCGCTTCTCCGGCCTGGAGCCGTTCAAGATCAGTGCCGACACCGGCTTCGTGATGATCGGTGAGCGGACCAACGTGACCGGATCGGCGCGGTTCCGCCGGCTGATCGAGGGGGACAACCACCAGGCCGCGGTCGACGTGGCGCTGGAGCAGGTCCGCGGTGGCGCGAACCTGCTGGACGTCAACATGGACGCCGACCTGCTGGACTCCGAGCAGGCGATGACCACGTTCCTGAACCTGATCGCGACCGAGCCCGAGGTGGCCCGGATCCCGATCATGATCGACAGCTCGAAGTGGTCCGTGCTCGAGGCCGGCCTGAAATGCGTGCAGGGCAAGGGCGTCGTCAACTCGATCAGCCTGAAGGAGGGCGAGGAGGAGTTCCTCGACCGGGCCCGGCGGATCATGTCGTACGGCGCGGGTGCGGTCGTGATGGCGTTCGACGAGCAGGGGCAGGCCGACACGGTTGAGCGCAAGGTGGCGATCTGCGGCCGTGCGTACGACCTGCTGACCGGGATCGGTTTCCCGGCCGAGGACATCATCTTCGACCCGAACGTGCTGGCCGTTGCGACCGGCATGTCCGAGCACAACGGCTACGCGAAGAACTTCATCGACGCGTTGCCGTTGATCAAGGAACGCTGTCCGGGTGTGCACATCAGCGGCGGGATCTCGAACCTGTCGTTCTCGTTCCGTGGCAACGACGTCGTCCGCGAGGCGATGCACTCGTCGTTCCTGTACCACGCAGGCAAGGTCGGCCTGGACATGGGAATCGTGAACGCCGGTCAGCTGGCGGTCTACGAGGACATCCCGAAGGACCTGCTGGAGCTGGTCGAGGACGTCATCTTCGACCGTCGTGACGATGCGACCGACCGGCTGGTTTCGTTCGCCGAGAACGTGAAGGGCAAGGGCACCAAGCGCGAGGTCGACCTGAGCTGGCGCGAGGGCACGGTCGAGTCGCGGCTGTCGCACGCGCTCGTGCACGGGATCGTCGACTTCATCGAGGCCGACACCGAGGAGGCCCGGCAGAAGCTGCCGCGGCCGCTCGAGGTGATCGAGGGTCCGCTGATGGACGGGATGAAGGTGGTCGGCGATCTGTTCGGCGCCGGCAAGATGTTCCTGCCGCAGGTGGTGAAGAGCGCGCGCGTGATGAAGCGTTCGGTCGCGTATCTCGAGCCGTACATGGAGGCGGAGAAGGAGCAGGCCCGGCTGGAGGGTCGCGCTGAGGCCGTCCGCGGTCAGGGCAAGGTCGTGCTGGCCACCGTCAAGGGCGACGTCCACGACATCGGCAAGAACATCGTCGGTGTGGTGCTGGGCTGCAACAACTACGAGGTCATCGACCTCGGTGTAATGGTGCCTGCGGCAAAGATTCTCGACACGGCTATCGCTGAAGGTGCCGATGCGGTTGGGCTGTCCGGTCTGATCACGCCGTCGCTGGACGAGATGGTTGCGGTGGCCAGTGAGATGCAGCGCCGCGGACTCAAGCTGCCGCTGCTGATCGGTGGCGCGACCACGTCGAAACAACACACTGCGGTTCGCATCGCTCCGGCGTACGAGAAGACGACCGTGCACGTGCTGGATGCGTCGCGCGTGGTCGGCGTGGTGTCGGATCTGCTGGATGACGACCGGGCCGAAGCGCTTGCCATCAGCAACGCTGCGGACCAGGAGCGGCTGCGTGAGCAGCACGCCAACAAGCAGCGCGCACCACTGCTGACCGTGGAGCAGGCTCGCGCGAACTCCGAGCCGGTCGAGCACGGTACGCCGCCGGTGCCGGCATTCACGGGATTGCGCCGGGTGTCGCCGAGCATCGAGACGCTGCGGGCGATGGTCGACTGGCAGTTCCTCTTCCTGGCTTGGGAATTGAAGGGTAAGTACCCGGCGATCCTGGACCAGCCGGTGGCGCGCGAACTCTTCGACGACGCGAACACGTTGCTCGACGAGATCGTTGCCAACGGCTCCTTCACGGCCGAGGGCGCGTACGGTTTCTGGCCGGCGCACAGCGAGGGTGACGACATCCTGCTGGACGGTCTGGATGTCTCGTTCCCGATGCTGCGGCAGCAGACCGAGAAGCCGGCCGGTCGGCACAACCGATGCCTGGCGGACTATGTGGCGCCGGCGGATGACTACCTCGGTGGTTTCGGGGTGGCGATCCACGGGGCCGAAGCGCTGGCGGCGACGTACGAGGCGAAGAACGACGACTACCGCGCGATCATGGTGAAGGCGCTGGCCGACAGGCTCGCCGAAGCGTTCGCCGAGTGGATCCACCTGGAGGCGCGGAAGGCGTGGTTCGAGCCGGATGCCGAGCCGCTGCTGGAGGACCTGCACGCGGAGCGGTTCCGCGGGATCCGGCCGGCGCTCGGGTACCCGGCGAGCCCGGATCACAGTGAGAAGCGCGAGCTGTTGGAGCTGCTCGAGGCCGACAAGCTGGGGCTGGAGCTCACCGAGTCGTTCGCGATGACCCCGGCGGCCGCGGTCTCGGGTCTGATCTTCCAGAACCCGGCGTCCCGCTACTTCAGCGTCGGCCGCCTGGGCAAGGACCAGATCGAGGACTACGCGCGCCGCCGCGGAGAAACCGTCGAGGAAATCGAGCGCTGGCTCCGCCCGAACCTCGCCTACGACCCGGCTTAACTGGGGCCGGGCTCGGCCGGGCCGGCCGGCCCCGACCTGGGCCGGCCAGCTCCTCGCCGACCGGCCATCTTCTCCCCGACTGGCCGGCTCCTTCCGACTGGCCTGGTCCGGAACTAGCCTGACCCACATGACCGTGACTTTGCGCCCAGCCGTGCCTGCTGACTCCGACGCTATCGCGTCCATCTGGCATCTCGGCTGGGCCGACGGTCACCACGGGCATGTGCCCGACGAGTTGGTCGCCATCCGCACCAAGGAGTCGTTCTGGACTCGTGCTGCGGACCGGATCGGCGACGCCACGGTCGCGGTCGTGGGTGACGACATCGCCGGGTTCGTGATGGTGGTCGACGACGAGGTCGAGCAGGTGTACGTCTCGCGGGACCACCGAGGTTCGGGCGTGGCGGGCATCCTGCTCACCGAGTCCGAGCGGCAGGTTGCGGCCAACGGGCACGGCGAGGCCTGGCTGGCGGTCGCGACCGGCAACGCCCGGGCCCGCCGGTTCTACGAGCGCTGCGGATGGACCGACGGTGGGCCCTTCGACTACCCAGCGTCAGTCGAGCGCGGCACCCTCCCGATCCCGTGCCATCGCTACGTCAAAGCCGTGACATCTGTCAGCTGAGTCGCACCCCGGACGGGTTTAGGTTGCAGAAGCAAGCCAACTCGTTCTGGGAGAGGTCATCATGGGTATCCGCATCTCGCGGCGGATGGTTGCCGTCGGTACGGCGGCAGTCGCGCTGACGTCGGTGGTCGGTGGGGTCGCGTACTCGGCGGGAGTCGCGACGAAGCAGCCGGCCATTCAGACGTCGACACCGCACAGTGAACGCAATGTCACGAATATCGACGTACTGCGGCAGCAGCTGCGGAACTACTACGGCGATCCGCTCGGATCCGGGACATTCGGTGCCGACAGCAACTATGCGCGCGAGGCCGGCTCGGTGGCCAAGGCGGGACAGCGGTGGATCTCGGCGCAGCACCACACCAAGAAGACCAAGGCGATCCTGCTGGACGTCGACGACACCTCGCTGGCCACCTGGAACTACGAGATCGCGAGCAACTGGGCGTACAACCCGACGACCAATGCGGATTACGTGCTGGGGCAGAAGTTCCCCGCCGTACCGGGGATGGTGGACCTGGTGAAGACCGCTGAGCGAGAGGGTTATGCGATCTTCTTCCTGACCGGCCGTGGCGCCGCGCAGGAGCAGGCGACGCTGGGCAACCTGACCGCAGATGGCGTCGGGATCGATGCCGGATACCCGAAGCCGACCACTCTGCCGAACGGCGAGGACGGTCTGTTCACGAAGCCCGCGCTCGCCGACTACCCGGCGTACTTGAAGACGGCCTGTGCGGCAGACCCGAACGGCGCCTGTACGACGATCCACTACAAGTCGGCCACCCGCGCGCACATCGAGTCGCTGGGCTACGACATCGTCGCGAACTTCGGCGACCAGTACTCCGACCTCAAGGGTGGGTACGCCGACCGTACGTTCAAGCTGCCGAATCCGAACTACTACCTGCCCTGAGCAATCCGGCCGACCAGCTCGCGGCGGCTGCGGACACCGACCTTCGTGAAGATCGACTTCAGGTGACTCTGCACGGTGTGCGGTGACAGATGCAGCCGCCCGGCGATCTCGCGGGTGTCGTTGCCCTGCAGGATCAGCTCGGTCAGCTCCCGCTCGCGCGGGGTGAGCCCGTAGGCGGCCGAGATGAGAGGTGCGATCGACGGTACGGCGGCCGCCTGCAGGACCACTGCCACGCGCTGGTCCCAGGCGGTCTCCGCCGTCGCCGGGGCGGCGTGGACCTGGATCCACTGACCGGATTCGCCCAGCATCCGCGCGGTCGCCTCCTGGCCGGTGAGGCGGACCCGCTCGACGACCGAAACCACCTCGTACGGCAGCCGGTCGGCGGTCACCGAGCCCTCGAAGCCGAACTCCTCGAGCCAGCGCGCGGTCGACGGCGTGTGCGACTCGACCCGGCGGTCGCTGTCGAACACCAGTACGCCGGGCCACAGATCCGCACCTGGTCCCGCGGCCCGTGCGTGCACACCTGCTGCCCGAAAGGACAAACCCAGCAGGGGTGCGATCACGTTGGCGAAATCGCGTTCCTCCGGGGTGAAATCGCCCTGGCGGAAGAACGAGGCACAGCCCCACGGAATGCCGTCCACGACGAACGCCGTCCGCAGTTCGCCGGTCATCCCGACTGGTTCGAGCAGAGCGACGTACCGGCTGCTTTTGCGTAGTTCGCCACCGGTCGCCTCGCTCAGGATCCCGGCGTGCCGGGGTGCCTTGAACAACGAGGCGAACGAGTTGTAATCGTCATACAGGTAAGCGATTTCGGCGATCTCCGCGGTCGGCGCCGGCATCTTCTCGGCCGAGTACCGGGTCTCGATCAGCGTGCTCGGATCCATCGCGTGCCAGCAGCTGCTGTCCCGCGGCAGCGCGCGGCGCAGGACCTGCTGGGCCTCGTCGAAGAGGTCGGCCAGCGGCAGCTTCGCGGCCGCCAGTGAGACCACCTGGTCGTAGGCGCGGAAGTGGGCAGCGTGGTTCACCTCTCGATGGTCACACACGCTCAGCGGGTGGCGGTATCCCTTAAATGTGGCATGGCCGCCGGGCCCGGCGGCTGGTTAGCGTAACCGCGTTCGTACTTCGTCTTCCTTGGGGGAACCAATGCCTGCAGCAACCACCGTGTTCACCGCCGTCGACACGCAGGACTTCGACGCCTTCGCCGCGATGCTCGCCGACGAGTCGACGTTCGTGTTCGGCAACCAGGAGCCGTTCGTCGGGATCGAGGCGATCCTGGCCGGGAACGCGGCGTTCTTCACGGCGGTCCAGCGGACCGAGCACCACATCAACCGGGTCTGGACGGTCGGCCCGACCACCCTCGCCGAGACCGACGTGACCTACACCCGCCTCGACGGCAAGGAGGTCACCCTCCCCGCGCTCAGCACCTGGGACGTCGACGAGGCCGGCCTGATCACCAGCTACCAGGTCTTCGCCGACCTCACCCCGGTCTTCGCCCCCTGATTCACCGCGGGAGTACGCCGGTCAGCAGCGTGGTGAGCTGCTCACGCAAGGTCGGCTCGAACTCCATCCGCAGTGGCGCGAGGGAGGGGTCCGCGCAGAATGCGGCCAGCAGGGCCGGGGTGGGATGGGCGTGGGTCCACACCGCCCCGGCCAGCATGCTTGCCGGTGGGATGAACCGCATCGCGCCCTCGCGCCCGATCTCGGGCAGCGCGATCGTGACCAGTTCGATCATCCGGTCGTAGCCCACGGCGGCCGATCGTTTGAAGGCCAGCGCCGTCTCGGTCGAGATGTTGCGCTCCAGGACTGACGCCTGACTGCTGATCAGGTCGCAGAGCACCGGGCGAGCGCTGATCGTGCTGACGATCACCTCGACCAGCAGGTCGGCACGCTTGGCGAGCGGCGCGGACGACGGCATCGCCGCGATCCCGGCGGCCAGGTCGTCCACCCAGGACGTCAGCTCGGTCGCGGACAGCTCCAGCAGCACGGCTTCGCGGGACTCGAAGTACTTGAGCACGTTCGACTTGGCCAGGCCGACGCGGCGGCTCAGCTCGTTCAGGCTGACGTCGTTGACCGGCATCTCGGTCAGCATCTCCGCGGCGGTGGCCAGGATCGCCTGGCGCCGGACCGCGCGCTGCTCCTCGCTGCGGGCGCGCTGGAAAGTCGTCACCCTCACATCCTACAGACCAACGGTCTGTTGTTATCGAACCAGCGGTCTGATAACGTCTTCCATAACAGACCATCAGTCTCTTATGGAGGATCCGATGTACGTCGTCCCCGACCAGACCGGCAAGCTCGCCGTCGTCACCGGTGCGAACAGCGGTACCGGCAAGGAAGCCACCAAGCGCTTGGCCGCAGCCGGCGCCCAGGTCGTGATGGCGGTCCGGACCGTCGCCAAGGGCGAGGCCGCCCGCGCCGAGATCCTCGCCGAGGTCCCCGGCGCCCAGCTCGAGGTCCGCCGCGTCGACCTGGCCGACCTGGCCTCGGTGCGTGAGTTCGCCGACGGCCTGATCGCCGACGAGTCGCACCTCGACCTGCTGGTCAACAACGCCGGCGTCATGCACCCGCCGAAGCGCTTCGGCACCGCCGACGGCTTCGAGCTCCAGTTCGGCTCGAACTTCCTCGGCCCGTTCGCGCTCACCGTCCGCCTGCTACCGCTGGTGCTCGCCGCGCCCGCACCGCGCGTTGTGACGATGAGCAGCGGTACAGCGAACTACGGCCGCATCCGCTGGGACGACCCGAACTGGCAGCAGCGCTACAACCCGTTCCTGGCCTACGCGCAGTCGAAACTCGCCGACCTGATGCTGAGCAACCACCTCGCCAAACTCGCCACCGACCGCAACTGGAACCTGCTCAGCGCCGCCGCCCATCCCGGCTACACCCGCACCAACCTCCAGACGGCTGGGGCTTCCCTCGGCAGCAACCGTTCGAGCGAACCCTTCATCAACCGCATCCTCGGCCCACTCCTGCCTTCCCAGGAAGTTGCCCAGGGCACCGAACCGCTGTTGTTCGCCGCCACCAGCCCCGAGGCCCAGCAAGGCGCGTACTACGGCCCGTCCGGAAGGTTCCACCTCGTCGGCCCGGTCGAACTCGCCAAGGCGCCGAAGCGCTCCCGCAACGAGTCCGACAACGCCCGCCTCTGGTCACTCGCCGAATCCCTGACCGACGTGGCCCTCCCGGCGAAAGTGGGCTGACTACTTCTTCTTGGCAGCGTTGAGCGCGGCCACCGCCCGCCCGCGGTACGCCGTGATCACATCGGCGAGCGGATGTTCCTGCGACGGATTGGCGATCAGCTTGTCCAGGGTCTGGTAGATCTCCTTCAGGCGCTCGTCGGCGATCGCCGCGTCCGGTGCGTCGATCACCGCCTTCATCTTCGCGGTCACGGCCCGGTCGGCGGCCGTCGACAGCGCGTGGGCGAACTCGAACTTGACCGTCTTCAGTTCGCCGTCCGCGTCGTGCTCGTGACCGGGCTGATCCTTGGCCAGCAACCCGTGCGCCTGCCGGTCGCCGAACTCGACCTGCTTCTTCTGGATGTGCTCGTCGAGCTTCTCGGCGGCGGTGCGGAGCAGAAGCACACCGCCACGGCTGCCGAGGACGGTGCCGAGGCCGCCGACGGCAGCTCCCTTGGCCGCGTCGGTGATCGGACCGAAGGCGCTCGGCTGCTCGATCCCACGCTGGAACCCGCGCTTGGCGCCGTCGTACACCGCGCCCGGTAACGCGTAGGCGACTGCGCCGGCCTGGTTGATCGCGCCCATCAGGTCTTCCATGGCGCTGTCGTGCTTGACCGGCGACTCGTCGCCGAGCTGAACCTGGTCGGGCGTCGGCGAGTTCTTGCTGCGGCCGGCGAGTTTGTCCACCAAGGGCATTTCGGCGTCGATCTCGTCGGCCGCACCACGGATCTTGTGCGACAACGCGTGCATGCTGTCGGTCTTGCCGAAGGTCGCGGTGGTCAGCCCGCTGAGCTTGTACTCCACCTCGTCGATCGCGATCTCGACGAAGTTCGAGTGTGACCAGAAGTCCTCCAGGGCGTGCGACGCCCGGCCGATCAGATTCAGCGCCTCGGGCGAGGCCGCGTGGCCGGACGGCGCGGCGCCGCCGGAAGTACGCCGTACCTCGGAAGCTGTCTCGGTGGCGACCGCGGTCGCGGGCAGGGCTCCGGTGAGCGGCGCTGCTGTGTTCTGGTCCGGCTTGTCCAGTACGGCGCGCATCGCCTTCGAGTGGTCCGCCGCGGCTGCGGTCTGGCCGCGCGCGAGCTCGGGATGGGTCAGCTGGGCGGCGTTGAAGAGCATCTCCTTGATGTACTCGCGGGAGATGTACATGTGCGGCGGCAGCCCACCGGTGTCCAGCGGGCCGAGCTCGGCGACCTTGTCGTTGGCCGCGGTCGCGGCCGGGTTGTCCATGTGCTCGTAGAACTTGTAACCGCCGTACGACGTGCTGTCGGCGAGCTTGCCGGGGTCCGCGAGCGCCGCGTCGATGATCGCCTGGCAGGCGTTGTGGAACGCGGTGATCTCGGTGTTGGTGAGCCGGCCGTCCTTGGCGGCGAGCTTGACCGCCTTCCACTCCAGGATCGCGTTGCCGAGCGCGGGGTGGGCCTGGGAGAGGTCGCGTTCCCAGTTGGCGGCGTAGATCAGGCCGATCTCGTCCGGCGTGAAGCCGGAGCCTTCGAGGCCGTTGACGACCGAGGTGCGGTGGTAGCGGGGGTCGAAGTGCTGGACGGCCAGCTGTTTCGGGGCGGGGAGGGCGGCGAGTGAGCCGGAGGCGGCGGTGCGGGAGTGGGCGATCGACTCGGCGCCGGCTTCCAGGGAGTCGTGGCCGCCCGGTGCGCCGGTGCTTTGCTGGACTACGTGGCCTAGTTCGTGGGCGAGGACGTGGTCGCCGCGGGGTGTTCCGGGGGAGATCCCCGGAGCCAGGTGGACGTCGTGGCCCTCGGTGAGGCCGTGTACGCCGGCTGACGCGGCGCGGGTGCTGTCGCGGTGGATGGTGGTGGGGGAGAGGTCGAACCCGGTGACGCCTTCGACCTGGCTGCGGACGGTCGACTCGGGGGCGCTCATCATCGCGCCGGCGACCGCTGCGTTGCCGGCCAGGCGGCCGAGGTCTTGGATGCGGGACTGTTCCGGGGTCAGCGTTTCGGTCTCGTGGGTGTGGCCGACTGAGTTGCTGTCGAGCTCGTCGTCCTTCTCCGCCGACTTCCGCATCGCATCCCCTCCGCCCGGACTACCGACGGTAGCTGGGCGCCGACGTACGTCGTAAGAGACAAACGGGCATCGCAACCTGCACCCTAAGGAGATGAGCGAGTGGTCGTTTGGCGAGATCTACGAGTCGTATGTGGGCCGCTGGAGCCGGGTGGTCGCCGAGGAGTTCGTCGGCTGGCTCGACCAGCCCGCAGGATTGCGCTGGCTGGACGTCGGTTGCGGGACGGGTGCGTTGACGAGCACCATCCTGCGGACGGCGAACCCGGCCTCGGTGCTCGGTGTCGACCCGTCGGCCGGCTTCGTCGGGTACGCGCGGCAGACCATCCCGGACGCGACCTTCGAGGTCCGCGCGGCCGACAACCTCCCGGACGGCCCGTACGACGTGGCGGTGGCGGGCCTGGTCCTGAACTTCATCCCTGAGCGCGTCGAAGCACTCCGGCGGATGCGCGAAATCAGCCCGACTGTCGCCGTCTACGTTTGGGACTACGCCGAGGGCATGCAGCTGATGCGGTACTTCTGGGACGCGGTGGTCGCCCTGCGCCCGCAGGATCGCGAGTACGACGAGGCCCCGCGCTTCCCGTTCTGTACGGCGGAAGGCCTGACCGGCCTGTTCACCGAGGCCGGGTTCGACGCGACCGAGACCCGGGCGATCGTCGTACCGACTGAGTTTGCGTCGTTCGACGACTACTGGCAGCCGTTCCTCGGCGGGCAGGGCGTCGGACCGGCGTACGTGCGCACGCTGGACGAGGCGGATCGCGATGCGTTGCGGGAGGACATCAGAGCTCGGTTGCCGATCGAGGCCGACGGGTCGATCCGGCTGACCGCACGAGCCTGGGCGGCTCAGGCGTCGAGGTAGTCGCTCCGTAGTAGGCCGAAGAGTAGGTCGTCGGTCCACTCACCCTTGATCCAGGTGTGCGACCGGCGCAGACCTTCGCGCTGGAAACCGACGCGCTCTAGCAGTCGCGCGGAGGAGGTGTTGCGGGCATCGCACTCGGCCGAGACGCGATGCAGGTTCTTCGCCGTGAACAGATGATCGAGCAGCCCGCGCACGGCCTCGGTCGCATACCCCTTGCCCTGGTACGCCGGTGCGAGCGTGAACCCGAGCTCGGCCTGCATCAGGTTCTCGTCCAGGTGCAGTCCGAGATCCCCGATCAGTACGCCGTCCAGGTCGACGGCGTACTGGAACCAGCCGGGCGCATCCGGATCGCCGTTGCCGAAGCCGGTGACCGTGGTCAGCGCCTCCGGCTCCCGGACCGGCGCCTCCCAGGACTGGAAGCGGGCGACTTCGGGATCCGATCGGTATGCCGCGAACGCGGTCGCGTCGCCAGGAGTGAAGCGGCGCAGCGTCAGCCGCTCGGTCTGCACGAACATCTCGCCATCATGTCAAACCGCGGCCGTCGGCTCCGTCTGATTATCGAGAGGAGTATGCCGATGAGATTCCTGTTGATCGTGCACGGGGAAACCCGCGCTGACCTGCGCAGATCCGTCTTCGAGCAGGCCGCCCGCGAGGCCGGTGAACTGGTCGGCGGTGAGCTGCTGGCGCACCAGCAGCTCACCGTGACTGTGCCCGATCGGGCCGGCCCCGAGGACATCGACGCGTACTACGTGATCGACGTCGACAGCCCAGCGCGCGCGGTCGAGCTGGCCCGGCTGCTACCCGACGCCTGCCTGGAAGGCCGGTACGTCGAGATTCGCGCGATCATGCGGCCGGCCGGGGAGCTCTAACGCAGTACGTCGAACCACAGATTCGTGCCCGCGGTCGTGGATCGTGGTTGGAGGCGGACCGTGCGACCGCCCGGTTCGTCGAACACTCGGGTCCCGGCGCCGAGGAACACCGGCGCGATGATCAGCAGCACCTCGTCGAGCTCGCCGGCCGCGATGCACTGCCGGGCGATGTCGGCGCCGATCACGTTGACGTACTTGTCCCCGGCCGCCGCCTTCGCCATGGCGATTGCCTCAGGCAACTGATCGACGTACGTGACACCCGGTTCCGGCGTACTCGGCAGGCGGTGGGTGACCACGAAGAGCGGTCCGTCCCAACCGCCGCCGAACGCCTCACCTTCACCGGGTTCACCCTTGTGCGGGTCGTCGCCGTCGTGCGAACGGCGGCCGACCAGGATCGACCCGATCCGCGGAATCAGCTCGGTGACCTCGGGGTTCGGGCCGAGATAGGGGCGCATCCACTGCATGTCCCCGTCCGGTCCGGTGATGAAGCCGTCGGCCGACATCGTCACCGAATACAGCAGCTTGGCCCTGCTCGCTCGTTTGTCCATAGTCGTTGAGACGAGCGAGCAGGCGAAAAGTCATCGCGAGGCGGGACCGACGTCGGCCGGCGTCAGCGGACGACGTACCGGGGTTGCGGTGTTGTACTCGTCGGCACCGACGTCCGCGCGGCCGGTACGAGCCTGGCCGTCGGCGTCCTGGGTCACCGACGCGTAGGTGCGGCTCGCGGCATCGATCGCCGGGCTCCCCGCACCGAGACGCCGTACGCCGTCATTGCCCGCGACCAGCTTGGGGTCCTTGCGGGTGAAGCCGGAGGCCGGGATGTTGCCGTTGCCGGCCGCGCCCCAGAGGATATTGCCCGACCAGGTGATGCCCTGCTGGTACGGCATCGACACCAACGAACCGGAGTCGCCGACGAGCAGGTTGTCGGCGATCGTGCAGCCCAGGGGTGGCAGGGTGCGCTGCGATTCGCCGCTGATCGCCGTACCGGAGGAAAGCACGGTGTTGAGGGCGATCGTCACCCGGTCGGGTGCGTCGTTGCCGCGGCGGCTCTCCGCATCATCTTCCGGTTTGTGGTCGCGGACGCTGCCGCTGCCGAGCACGATGCCGGAGCCGCTGACGCGCTCGACGTAGTTGTTCACGATCAGGTGATCGTTGCCGTAGATCCGGATTCCGTTGCTACCGGCAAGAATAAAGTTGCCTTCGACCCGGGTCTTGTTGCCGTGCCGGAGCACGATGCCGCCGAGGCTGTTGCGAACCGTGTTGTAGCGAATGAAGTTCGCCGACGACTTGACCGAGATCGCCTCCGGGTCGCCGTTCGCGCGCTCGAACAGGTTCTCCTCGACGATCGCGCCCGCGTCGCTGAGCGAGCGGCCGCTGAGACCGAGCCGGATCGGCTCACCGCCGTTGTCGCCCGCGAAGGTGTGGTCGGAGAAGTAGTTCCGGACGATGCGAACGCCGCGAGCCATCCCGGCCGAGCCGGGGCCTTCGACGCCGAGGAAGACGCCGAGCGTCGACTTGCCGTGGAAGTGGTTGCGCTCGACGACCGCGTTGTCGCCGCGAACCATCAGCCAGTGCATCCCCTCCACATCCGCGAGCTGGATGTCGTTGCGGCTGATCCGGATGTTCTTGCAGGTGGTCGGGATATCGAGGGTGGTCCGCTGCCGCAGCTTGAAACCACTCAGCACGACGTACGCCGAATCGGTCAGCACGAACCCGCGGTCACCGGCCAGTGTGGCGCCGCCGGTCGATGCGGCCCGCACGATGATCGGGGCGGACGCCGTACCGCGGCGGCCCTGGATCGGGATGCCTTGACTGCCGGTGACGTTGTAGGTCCCGTCGGCGAGCACGATCTCGGCTCCGGGCTGGGCGGCGGCGATCGCGCGCCGGAGTTCGTCGACGGTCCGGACCTGAGTGGCCCGGGTACTGGCTCGCGCGGAGCTGGTCCCGCCGATGGCGGCGGTTGCAAGGGCGGCGGACAGGAAGGTACGGCGGCCGAGTGATGGCATCGGGGTCTCCGGGGTTCGGGGCGGTGGAGGGGCGGCCAGTGTGTGGTCGGTTCGTGGTGGATGGCAAGCGCTTACCGCCGGGGTCGCCAGAATCTCCCGCGGGGTGGAAGATTCGGGGCCGGAGTTCCGCAACGCGCCCCCTTGGGGAGTCCGCGCTGGGTGCGCGGTAGCCTTCCGGCCACGTGGTCTTTTCGGATTGTGGAGCGAGGTGGTCGGGACGATGCCGGAGGGTGACGTCACGCGCCGGGTCGGGCCTGAGCTCGACCTGAACCGCCCGTCCGACGCCCGCATCTACGACCTGATGCTGGGCGGTAAGAACAACTTCGAGATCGACCGGCAGGTCTTCGCGGAGCTGCTCAAGGTCGCCCCGGAGATCCCGCAGCTCGCCACCGAGAACCGCCGCTGGATCGCCGCCGCGATCAACCGGATGGCCGCGGCCGGCATCCGCCAGTTCCTCGACCTCGGCTCCGGCCTCCCGGCCGAGCGCAACCTGCACGACGAGGTGCTCGCCGTCGATCCCTCCGCGCGGACCGTGTACGTCGACAATGACGTGACCGCGATCGCGCACGGCCAGGCCCTGCTCGCGGACTACCGCAGTACCTTCTTCGCCGCCGCCGATCTCCTCGATCCGGCGATGGTCCTCGAGCACCCGACCGTCGTCGACGCACTCGACCGCGACCGCCCGGTCGGCCTCATCTTCGGCCTCACCCTGCACACCCTGCCCGGCACCGACCAACTCCGGCAGCTCCTCGACGACTACCTGTCGCCGTTCCCCTCGGGCTCCTTCGTCGCCATCACCCACCCGATGAACCCCAACGACGGCAGCCGCCTGGCCGACTTCGCGACCTCCATCGAAGCCAAGTTCCGCGAGTACTTCCCGCGCCTCCGCTTCCGCACCCGCGAAGAACTCACCGAGGCCCTGACCGACCTCGAGATCCTCGACCCCGGCATCGTCGACCTGGCCCACTGGTGGCCCACCGGCCAGCAAAACCTCAGCCCCACCGGCGCCGCCCGCCTCATCCTCGGCACCCTAGCCCGCAAGCCGTAACCCCCCACGTCCGCCCCCACCTGATGGGTTCACCCACCAGCTTGTGGGTTCTGCACCCGCATGCGGGTCGAACACCCACAACCCCATGGGTTCACCCACCAAACGCGAGATGCCCGCGCCCCCTGACACCCGCCGCTGCCCTCGCCCTCAGTACGCCGCCCGTTCGTGCGTCCCCGTTTGGTGGGTCCTCCGCCGTACGAAGGAGCAGGTCGTAGTCGGACCTCGCCGTACGAAGAAATAGGTCGCGGTCCCGCGTGTGGAGAAATGGGTGGTGGGGTGGTGGGGGACGGTCGATGATGGGGGTATGTCTGCTGAGGCTGCTGCTGCCTTCTGATCTGCGGTTGTTCGCGTGATCACACCTGTCGGGTACGACGGGTGTTCTGGTGTGCAGTTGTCCAGTGTGGAGCTTGTTGTGCTTGAGATTGCTTGTGACGAATCCGGGTTTTCCGGATCCAATCTGCTCGACCCGATGGCGCCGGTCATTACGCATGCCTCGGTTGACCTGACGGTCGTGGAGGCGAGTGAGCTGCTCAGCGGGATCAAAGCCCGGACGACCAAGGAGTACAAGTCGAATCGGCTCCTGCGTCCCGATCAACGGGCTGTGCTCGAACGGTTCCTCGCAGCGCTCAGTGGGCGGGCGCACGTGCATGTGATCGACAAGACGTCGTACGTCGCGACTCGGGTGCTCGAGTTGTTCACGGGCGAGCCCTCGTACGGCGATGGGACGCGACTCGGCCGGGATCTGGATGTCGGCGTACTGCGGTCGCGGACCGAGTTCCTTGAGTCGTTTCTGGTGCTGGCTCGGACCAAGCGGTTGCGGCTGCTCGATCATGGCGCGATCGACCGGTTCTTCGGGTTGCTTCCGGAGGAACTGCGTGGATTGTCGCGAAGCCGGGTCGAGGAGACGTTGCTGCGGTTGATCGAGGATGATCCGGCGATTCCGCCGCCGCTGGAGCCGATGGTCCCGGCGTTGGCGGAGACCGCGCTGTTCTGGAGCGCCGGGGAGCGGTCGATCAAAGTGGTGCACGACGAGCAGAGTGCGCTGACCCCGCATCGGGTGGCTCGATTGGCCGGGTACCTCGCCACGGCCGTCGTACCGGCTCCACCGCCTCTGGCTGGGGTTCGGCAGGTTGATTCGCGGCTGGATCCGCGGGTGCAGGTGGCCGATCTGCTGGCCGGGGTGGCGCGGCGCGCGGCCGAGGTCCCGGGGCTGGCAGAAGTTCTTGGCGCAGAATGTCGAGGGCTGCTCGGCGGCCTCGACGTCGCGGGTATCCAACCAAGGAGGATGTCGTGAAGTACGTGATCCTGATCCACTCCAACCCGCAGCCGTGGGGCCACCCGACCATCGACTTCACCGAGGTCGGCCGGGCGATCCCGGCCGACGAGCGGGCCGCGATGGGCAAGGAGTTCGAGGAGATGCTGACCGAGCTGTCGGAGTCCCGTGAGCTGGTCTCCGGGCAGGCGCTCGGCCCGGCCGCCGGCGCGAAGCTGTACCGGACCGGTCTCAACGGCCGGGTCACCACCGACGGTCCGTACGCGGAGGCGAAGGAGCATCTGGCCGGGTTCTTCCTGATCGACGTGGACTCCGAGGAGCGCGCCGACGCCATCGCCCAGCGGTTCGCGGGGCCCGGCGACACCATCGAGCTCCGCGCAACAATGTGACGCGGTAATTTAATTCCCGTTCCGGCACCGGGCCGGACGTGACGTACGCCGTACCGCAACGCGCCTGACTCACCTAAAGTGGTCGAACTTACCGAGAGTCAGGAGGCGACGCAGTGACGACTGTCGTCCTGATGGGCCCACCCGGTGCCGGCAAGGGCACTCACGCCGGGACACTGGCCGGCGAAGTCGCCGTGCCGGCGATCTCGACCGGCGACATCTTCCGGGCACACGTTGCCGCCGGGAGCGCGCTCGGCCGAACCGCGCAGCAGTACGTCGACTCCGGAGCGTATGTGCCGGACGAGGTGACGAACGCGATGGTTCGCGAGCGGCTCGCCGAGGAGGACGCCCGCTCCGGCTTCCTGCTGGACGGATATCCGCGCACTCTCGACCAGGCCGCCGTACTGGACGACTTACTCGCTGCACAGGGTCGCGACCTGACTGCAGTCATCGTGCTCCGCGTCGACCGCGAATCGCTGGTCCGCCGTCTGCTCCGCCGAGCCGAACTCCAAGGCCGCTCCGACGACTCCGAAGACGTCATCCGCCGCCGCCTCGAGGTGTACACCGAGCAGACGGTTCCGCTCGTCACCCTGTACGGCGGCCGCGGCCTCGTGCACGAGATCGACGGCAACGGCGACATCGACGCGGTCCGCGAGCGCATCCTGCAGGTCACCTACACCTTCACCCCCGCCAGCTGACGGAACATCCCATCCGGCAGGTGGGTTGTGATGGGTATGCATGGTGAGTACAAGGTGCCGGGTGGGAAGTTGGTCGTAGCCGATCTGGATGTGGTGGGGGACCACGTTCGGAGTGCGCAGATCAGTGGGGACTTCTTTCTGGAGCCCGATGATGCGCTGGAGCGGATCAATGGCGCTCTAGCGGGGTTGCCGGTGGTGACCCCGGCTGCGCAGGTGGCGGCTCGGGTGCGTGGCGTGCTCGGGGACGGCGTCGAGATGGTCGGATTTTCGCCGGAGGCAGTGGCGGTTGCGGTACGGCGGGCTTTGACCGGCGCGACCGGTTGGCACGATCACAAGTGGCAGTTCGTGCATGACGTTCCGCGCGACCCGGCCTTGCAGATGGCGCTGGACGAGGTGCTGACCGAGCAGGTCGGGGCGGGGGAGCGGCCGCCGACGTTGCGGGTGTGGGAGTGGGATCGCAATGCGGTCATCATCGGTAGCTTCCAGTCGCTGCGGAACGAGGTCGACCTCGACGGCGCGGCGCAGAACGACGTGACGGTGGTACGGCGGATCTCCGGCGGCGGCGCCATGTTCGTCGAACCGGGGAACACGATCACCTACTCGCTCTATGTCCCCGAATCCCTGGTGTCCGGGCTCTCGTTCGTCGAGTCGTACGCGTTCCTCGACGACTGGGTGATCGGGGCGCTGAACGACCTCGGTATCGCGGCGACGTACCAGCCGATCAACGACATCACCTCGCCGGCCGGGAAGATCGCGGGTGCCGCGCAGAAGCGGTTCGCGGGTGGCGCCGTACTGCATCACGTGACGATGGCCTACGACATGGACGCGACGAAAATGCTGCAGGTACTGCGGATCGGTCGCGAGAAGCTGTCCGACAAGGGCACGACCAGTGCCAACAAGCGGGTCGATCCGCTGCGCAGCCAGACCGGTCTCGACCGTCGCGAGGTGATCGACCGGATGGCCGCGTCGTTCAACACTCGCTACGGTCTGACCGACGGCACGATCGATGCCGACACCGTTGCCCGCGCGGAGGCCTTGGTGGCAACGAAGTTCGGCACCGACGACTGGCTCCACCGCGTGCCCTAGCGGCTGAGGTTGTAGAAGGTCGCGTTGCCGATCGGGTAGCTCTTGACCACCTGGAACTCGCGCAGCGCGGCCGCGACGTCGTCGGTCAGCAGACGCTCGCCCTCGCGGATCAGGATCGGTGAGACGCCGAGGTCGAGCTCATCGATGAGACCGGCCAGCAGGTACTGGCGAACGGTCGACGCGCCACCGCCGATGATGACGTCCTGATCGCCGGCCGACTCCTTCGCCCGATCGAGTACGACGTCGATCGGCGCGCTGGTGAAGTGGAACGTCGTACCGCCCTCCATCGTCACCGACGGACGCTCGTGGTGCGTCAGGATGAAGGTGTCGTGGTGGTACGGCGGGTTGTCGCCCCACCAGCCCGTCCAGGACTCGTCCGCCCACGGACCGCGGTGCGGACCGAACATGTTCCGGCCCATGATCGTCGCGCCGGCCTGCTCGTGGAAACGCTGCAGCTGATCGGCCTCGGGGCCACCGCGGCCGCTGTCCCGCTCCACCATCGCGGATTCGTACCAGGCGTGCAGTCCTTCGGTGTTGTCGCCGAACGGCTCGTCCATCCGCTGGTTCAGCCCGGACGAGAATCCGTCGATGCTGACCGTGAAGTTGGCTACTCGTACCTTGCCCATGACCTGCTCCTTCCGAGGGTTCCTTGCTTACACCCCTCGGTCGGAGCCGTCACGAGCACTTTGACATCAGGTGGAGAAGTTTCTGCCGGGACCTCTGAAGTGGCCGCGGTGGTGATGCCGGCGGCGGTGCATGCTGCTGAAGATCGCGACCCAGAACACGCCCCACAACAGCCAGGGCGCGGTCAGTGTGACCGCGGTGATGACCAGGCCGACCATCAGGAACGGCACCAGCATCAGGAACGGCGGCGGCATCGTGAACTGCTGCGGTCGGCCCGGTCGCTGCGC
This sequence comes from Kribbella yunnanensis, assembly GCF_039529655.1. NCBI lineage: Bacteria > Bacillati > Actinomycetota > Actinomycetes > Propionibacteriales > Kribbellaceae > Kribbella > Kribbella yunnanensis. The sequence goes on from NZ_BAAANF010000002.1 coordinate 536,947, forward strand.
CATCTGCAGCTCGCCCGGCTGCGGCAGGTCCTCGAAGAGCGGTTCCAGCTCGTCGACAAACCGGGCCCGAGTAGCAATCTCGCTGCGCTCCTCGAACTCGTCCTGCGTCAGCCGACCGGCCACGAAGTGCTCACCGAGCAACTCCACCGCCCGGTCCCGCTCCGAGTCCCCGATCCGCACTGCCCGGCGGGCAGCCCGCGCACCCCGGTCGTCACGGTCCTGCCGACCCGACCGCACCGATCGCAACGGTGCGGCGTACCAATCAGGGCCCTGCCATTGGGGCGTGCTCATCGCTCTTCGTCCGCCGGTCGATCGTCGGCGAGGATTCCGTAGAGCTTCCGTCGCAGGTCAGCCACCGCGTCCTTCGCCGCGGCCTGCTGCTCCGGGGTTCCGGTCGAGATGATCTGCCACATGGCCGCGGCGACCTGACCGAGCATCGGCTTCAGCCCGTTGTCGTCGGCCTCCGTGGGCGCGCTCATCGCCTCCCAGGGCGCGGCGACCTCGTCGGCGTGCTCGGCGACGTACGCCCGGCCCTCGTCGGTCAGGGTGAACGTCCGCCGCCCGGTCTCGGCGTCGGCCGTCACCAGGCCCTCGTCCTCGAGCTGCTGCAGCGTCGGGTAGATCGAGCCGGGGCTCGGCTTCCACGCGCCGCCGCTGCGCTCGGCGATCTCCTGGATGATCTGGTAGCCGTTCATCGCCTGCTCGGCCAGTACGGCGAGGATCGCGGCCCGGACGTCGCCCCGCCGCGCCTTCGGTCCGCGCGGTCCCCAGGGTGGCGGCCCGAAGTGCTGCCCGCCGCCGAACATCCAGCCCGGCCCGGGGCCGAACCCCTGATGCCCGCGGTGCCCGCGCCGGCCGCCCATCGCGGTGTGCAGGTCGCGTTTGAGATTCTCGAAGAAGTCGTCACAGTTGCGCTCCGCGCGGGCCCAGGGCCAGCCGGCCGCGTACGCCGATCCCGTCATTCCGATCCACCATCCTTCAGGCTCCGATAGTTCGACGATATATCGCGAACGATCGGTACCCAACCCCTCTGAAGGATGAAAAACACCCACCGAACCCCTAAGGGTCGGTGGGTGCTGTTGTCCGGCAGGTCAGGCGTTCAGCTTGAGGTTCGCCGCCGTCGCGATCAGGACCACGTTGCCGTTCTCGACCGCGACCTCCTTGAGGGTGGCGTCGTACGGGAGCTTCGGCAGCGAGATCCCGCGGGCGAGCCGGGCCTTCAGCAGGTCACGGGCAGCCGCCGGCACATCGCCGGCGATCTCGTCGACGGTCAGCGCGACCCGGCCGTTCTTCGCGGTCGGGGTGACGGCGACGTCGAAGTCGAAAGTACCCAGCGTCAGCTTGGCCCGCAGTTTGCCCTCGACGGCCTCCATCTTGAGCCCGCCGAGCCCGGTACCGCGGGCGGCGAGCTTCGCGACCTCGGCCGGCGACAGCGCCAGCCGGATGTCGGTGCTGTCGACAGTGACCGCCGCGTCGCCGCCGGTGACCACAGCTCGCGGGACGTGGACGCCGGTCATCTTCACCTCGAGGTTCTCGCCCGGCACGTCGGAGAACGTCGGCTTCGTCATCGTCATCGTGACCGACGAGAACTCCTCCTTCGCCACCTGTGGCAGGAACCCGAACCCGCCGATCTGGACGGAGGTGTCCTGAGCGGTCAGGTCGTAGCGCGCCGCCTGCTGCTCGGCCATCGAGGCCAGCCGGTTCTCGGCGGCCCACGCAGCGGCCCGATCGGCCGCTACCAGCAGCACTCCGAGCACGATCAGCGTGACGACCAGCCGCCGCACCCAGCGACGTGGTTTCCTCGAACTCATCCCAGCCCTTCCCGGCTTCGGTGTCCCCGTCGAACCCGCACAGCTTAGGGTGTGCCCCCAACTACTGACGCCCGGTGGACCGATTCAGTTCGATCATCTCCTGTACGGCGTCCGCCACCGGGACCGGTTTGATGCCGAAGGCAACAATTGCGGCGGTGCTGTCGAGGGTGAACGGACGGCGCCATTGGTACTGCGTCTCGACCGATGCGCGGGCGGTCGGGGCGAACAGCCCGGCCAGTCGCAGCAGCAACGAAGGCATCGCCGAGATCCGGGCCGGCGCCGTACCGGCGAGCTCTGCGGTCAGGGTCGCCAGTGCGCGCACCGACATCGGCTCCGGGCTTGGCACGTGCCAGGCGCGACCCCACGCTGCCTCGTCGTCGGCCACGGCGACCAGGGTCCGCGCGACATCGCCGACGTACGTCCAGCTGTGTGGTGCATCGAGGTCGGCGGGGATCGAAGCCGCCTTGCCTGCCAGGAGTTTCGGGAGGACAAGCACGCTGTACGGCGACGTCGCGCCCGCGCCGAGGTAGTCCGAGCCGCGGACTTCGGCGGTGCGGATCCGCCCGGCCTCGTGTGCTATGAGTGCCTCGGTCCACACCTGCGTTCGGACTTGGCCCTTGACCGAGTTCGGCCGCAATGGCAGGTCCTCGCGGATCGGACCGTCGACTTCGCCGTACCCATAGAGGTTCCCGGTCGTCACCAACAGTGCTTTGCTCAGCTCAGCCGCTCGCACCAGCCCTGCACCCAGTGGCGGCCAGTCAGTGGCCCACTGGTGGTACGCCGGTCCTGCGCACGAGTAGATCGTCGCTGCGCCCTCGGCGATCCGCGCCAGTTCGTCGCCGTCCGTTGCGTCGGCCGCCACTCCTTCGACGCCATCCGGAGCGCCGCCTCGCCTACTGATGAGCTTCACGCGGTCCCCGCGCTCCACCAGCAACCGTGCAACCGCCGTACCGACCGGACCACGCCCGACAACCACCTGCAATGCCATTGCTCCAACTTACAATGGACCTCCGCCTGCTGTGAGGATCGTCATGGACAGCTTGATTCTGCAGACCGTCATCGGACTCGTCTTCGCCTTCGCGGCCTTCTCGGTACTGGTCTCCGTGCTGACCGAGGTCGTCGCGCGCTACATCGGGCTGCGCGGTGAGTACCTGCTGCGCGGTATCCGGTCGCTGGTCGACGGCAAGAGTGATTTCACGATGCGGCTGCCGGATCTGGTTCGCCGTACGTCGCAAGCGCCCGAGCCCAAACCAGGTGAGCCGGCGGAGCCGATGGTGACGCGGATCGTCGAGCAGCCGATGGTCTCGCGCTCGGCCGCCAAGGGTGAGGCGCCGCCGAACGCGGGGAACGCCAAGCTGAGTGTCAAGGACCGGCGGAGTCTCCCGTCGTACGTCTCGGGCCGGTCGTTCGCGCGCGCGTTGGTCGGGGTGCTCGTCCCGGACGCCACCGGCGCCACGACGATCACCGAGGTGCGCGCGAAGGTCGTTGCGCTCGACGCATCGAACCCGTTGAAGCAGCCGTTGCTCGGTCTGCTCGCCGAAGCGGGCGAGGACGTGGCGAAGTTCCGCGCCGGCATCGAGGAGTGGTACGACGACCACATGGCGCGCGTGTCCGGCTGGTACAAGCGGCACGTGCGGTGGATCTCGCTGGCGCTCGCATCGATCGTTGTCGTCGCTTTCAACGTCAACGTGGTCGAGCTGACTCGCTCGCTCTACACCGACGAGGCGCTGCGCGGCGCTGTGGTCGCTCAAGCCACGGTCAGCTCCAACTGCTCCGGTACGCCGGCGGAGTGCCTGGACGACCTACGTCAACAGATCCGTGACGCTCGTGCGTCCGGTCTGCCGATCGGGTGGGGTGTCACCGCCACCTGCTCGTTGCCGGACGCCTCGTGCAACTGGTTCGAGCGCCACGGTCTGGGCGACGCAGGCGCCGTACTGCTCACACTGCTGGGCTGGCTCCTGATGGCGCTGGCCACTCTGCCCGGTGCACGCTTCTGGTTCGACGCGTTGTCTCGCCTTGGCTCACTGCGCTCCAGCGGACCGAAACCCCGCGCGAGCTAAGCCTTTGGTGCTAGAGCATTTGAGGCTTCAGCCCGATGTGTGCGGCAGGTCCGAGTTCCTAGGTTGATTGGTGTTCCGATCAACCGAGGGAGAACGATGAAGCGGATGGTTGTCGCTGCCGCAGTGTGCCTGCTGGCAGCAGGGTTGACGAGTCCGGCGTATGCGATGACAGGCGGTACGCCGGCTCGCAGCGCGGAGGCGCCGTGGATGGTGGGAATCGCCAATGTGGCGAAGAAGCCGGGCGAGCCCTATCTGCAGCGGTACCGCTGCGGCGCCGTACTGATCTCGCCGACGCGAGTGCTGACCGCCGGACACTGCCTGGACTACGCCGCTCCGGGTGATGTCGAGTTCCACATCGGCGACAAGGTCGTGCAGGCCAAGGCGTTCTCGACGCATCCCGGCTACCGGATGCTTGATTCGACGGTCGATCCGGACAACCCGCAGGCGCAGGTTGCAGTCAACGACCTGACCATTGTCGAGTTGGCCCGGCCGGTACGAGGGGTTCGGCCGTTGCCGCTTGCGCAGACCGCGTTGCGGCCTGGGACCACGCTGACCGTCTACGGGCACGGGATCACTGCCCCGCCGCAGCCGGGAACGACGTACAGCTCGGTTTTGCTGAAGGCCTCGCTGCACGCGCAGCCGTCGTCGGTGTGTGCCGCCCAGGACAAGTCTGGCGCTGCCGCCGATCCGTCAGTGCTGTGTGCACAGGCGCCGGGTATGAACGTGTGTCCGGGGGACAGTGGCGGTCCGGTCGTGGCACGCGAGTACGGCCGACCTGTCCTCGCCGGTCTGATCAGTTCCGGCGGTGAGATCGTCGGCAAGGAGTGCGTCCAGGGTGCGATCAACGAGTTCACGAACATCCCTGCGCTGCGTGCTTTCGCCACTCAGGCACATCCGGTGTGGGCGCCGCGACTGGCTGGCACGGCGAAGATCACTGGGACGCCTGCGGTCGGTCAGACGCTGACCTGTTCGCTGCCTGGTTGGCGCAACCCCAAGCCGACCAAGGCGGTCGAGTATCGCTGGGTGCATCGCAAGACCGGTAGCGACGACTGGTACTTCGAGATCGAAGGTGCGAAGGCAGCCAGCTTCACGCTGACCAAGGCTCAGTCAGGTGAGGACGTCGGCTGCATGATCACCGCCGAGAACGCAGGCGGTCATACCGAGTACCTCCCGAAGCCGGTGGCTGTCGGCTGACCTACGGCAGTGCGCGGCGCAGCCGGAGCTCGTCACGAATAGCAGGGGGCACCGGCAGCCCGTACCGCTCCAGGGCCTCCTCGTAGGCTGCCAGCGCCGACATGAGCCGATCCCCGTTGCTGCGGAGGCCGCCGCCACCCGGCGGCCGCGCGGCACGGCCCAACCGCTCGGCCACTCGCGCCGACACGACTGCGGCGTACAGGTGGGAGAGGTCGTGGTCGGCGTTCGACCGACGGCAGACGTCGCCCAGCTCAGGACCACGCAGGTCACTCACCGCTCGCTGCCTCGATCCCGGAGAGGACGAACTGCGCGGGTACCTCGTTGTCGTCCGCACTGGCCTGGACCATCGCCTGCTCGGCGACATCCTCCGGCGTACCGGGCGGGATGGTGAGTAGATCGAGCCGCCAGCCGTAGGAGTCGCGCATGGCGATCAGCAGGTTGAGCGGCTGAGTCGTGAAGTAGCCCATCGTCACCACGCGCCCGTTCACCGCCAGCCGCGCCGGGTGCGCACTCCACGACGGCCGGTGCAGCAGCAGCCGGGTGACGATTCCGTCGCCCAGCTCGTCCAGCGCCATGATCAGACCGGGGAGCTCCGTCACCGGGTCGTCCGTCCGCGGCCACCAGGCGCCGTTCAGCGGTAGGTCACGGTTCGCAGCCTCCCGCAGTCGCAGCCGCGGCGTCGTCGGTTCCTGCTCGAAACCCGCGACTCGCGCCCCCGACTGAAACTTGTTCACGACGTGGACCTGGACTCGAACCGAACCTTCATGGCGCATCCCTACGGGTGGCCGGCGCGGCACCTCAAGGGGGATGTCGTCGACTCCGGATTCCCTCACCCTACGCCCTCTCGCAGACCCGCATCCCCGGCCCGCGTGGCTACACGGGTTTGTGTAGGGCGGGTATGGCGGCACCCGGCAGGTTGGAAACGACCGCAGTCCGTCGAGACCTGGGGAGATGACTGACCATGCCGGCCGCTACCTGGTAGTCACTGCGCCATTCGAACTCTGGTTACTTACGGGAGTGGTTGTTTCTGGCAACCACTCCCGGCCTTGCTGCCATCTGTGCTACACCTGCTCGCAGAAACCGACCCGGGGTGGCGAGGGCTGGGGGCCAGATGCGACTGCGAGTGCTCGGACCGCTGGAGGTTCGGGACCTGGACGACCGGCCGCAGGTGCTGGGACGGGTCAAGGAGCGAGTGCTGCTCGGCATGCTGGCGCTGCGCGTCAACACGCTGGTGTCTCGGGACGCGCTGCTGGCTGGGCTGTGGGAGGGCCGGCCACCGCGGTCCGCGCCGGCCAACGTGACGTCGTACGTGTCGAATCTGCGGCGCATCATGCAGCCCGGGCTCGTCCTCGAAACGCTTCCCGGTGGGTATCAGCTGACAGCTGATGCCGATGCGATCGACCTCCTGTCGTTCGAGCGACTGGTCGAGCAGGGGCGCCAGGCCCGGGCCGACGGGCAGCACGCGCTCGCGGTCGAGCGGCTGACACAGGCCGCCGGGTTCTGGCGCGGACCGGTAATGGACGGGCTGCCGGTACCGGACGCCGTACGGCCGGAGATCGCCCGGCTCGAGGACCTGCGACTGACCGCACTGGAGGAATGCATCGATGGCCGGCTCGAGCTCGGGCAGCACGGCACGCTCGCTGACGAGCTGGCCGTGCTGACTTCGCGGCACGAGTTCCGCGAGCGGCTCTGGGGACAGCGGATCCTCGCGCTGTACCGGTCCGGTCGGCAGTCCGAGGCGCTGGCGGCGTACCAGGAGGTGCATCGGCTGCTGGACGAGCACCTGGGGATCGAACCGGGTGCTGCGCTGCGTGCACTGCATCAGCAGGTACTGCGCTCGGATCCGAAGCTCGAGTACGCCGTCGTTGCCGAGCCCGTGGTCGTCAGCTCGTGGACGCCGCCGCGGCAACTGCCGCCAACTGTGTGGGCCTTCACCGGTCGGGCCGACGAGCTGGCGTGGCTCGAGTCGCAGGGTGCTGCGGAGACGATGACCGTGATGGCGCTGGTCGGCACCGCCGGGATGGGCAAGACCGCGCTGGCAGTGCACTGGGCGCATCGCGTGGCGGACCGGTTCCCCGACGGGCAGCTGTACGTCGATCTGCACGGTCATGGCACGCAGGATCCGTCGACTCCGATCGAGGTACTGACGTCGTTCCTCCGTGCGCTCGGCGTACCGAGTGAACGGATCCCTACCGACGTTGAGACGGCGACGGCGAGCTATCGCTCGAAGCTGGCCGGTCGACGGGTGCTGGTCATCCTCGACAACGCAGGCTCTGCTGAGCAGGTCCGTCCGTTGCTGCCGGGGGAGCCTGGTTGTCTCACAATCGTCACTAGTCGTCGCCGTATGACCGGACTGGTCGCTCTGGATGGCGCTCGCGCGCATGTGGTCGGGGGACTCACGCCGGACGACGCTCACGAGCTGCTGACGCGGCTCCTGGGCGCGGAGCGCGCCAACGCCGAACCAGCTGCGGTAGCGAAGCTCGGCGAGGTGTGCGCCCACCTTCCGCTGGCCCTGCGGCTGGCCGCGGCTCGGGTCGCCGGTATGGACGGCTCGATCGAGGACTGTGTCGCCGACCTCGCCAGTGTGCAGACCCTCGACATGCTCGCCGTCGACGACGAGCCGAGTGCGGTCAGGGCAGTCTTCGACTCGTCCTATGAGCCGCTGAATCCATTGGCACAAAGGCTGTTCCGGCTGCTCGGACTCGTGCCTGGCGGCGGCTTCACCCGTCGTACGGCGGCCGCGCTGCTCGACGTGCATCCGGACAAGGCAGACGCGGTGCTCGACGTACTGGTGTCTGCGAGCATGATCGAGCGCCGGGCTGCGGGGCAGTTCGTCATGCATGACCTGCTCTGCCGGTATGCCACCGAGAGGGTCGCTGCTGAATCCACCGAGGATCGTGGTGCCGCTTTGGGGCGGTTGTTCGGCAGCTACTTGCAGGACACCGAGACGGCTGTTGTCACGATGGGTTCGGGGATGGCTCGGATCACCCAGCCGCTCGCGGAGATCCTTCCTGAGCTGGAGTTTCAGGGGAGTGGCGAAGCCCTTGCCTGGCTTGATGCGCAGCGACAGAGCCTGGTCGCCGCTGCGCTGTACGCCGCCGAGCACGGTCCACATGGTGTGGCCTGGCGGCTGTGCGATCAGCTGCGCGGCTACTTCTGGGCTCGTCGCTGTCATCCCGAGTGGCTGACTGTCGCGGAGGCCGCGGTGACTGCGGCCGGCGACGACCTTGAGGCCGCTGCGGCTGCCAGACACTGCCTTGGTGACCACTTCTGGAGCCTTGGCGACTACGAGCCCGCGATCCGCCAGTACGTGCAGGTTGTTGCCGCTTGCGCGGAGGCCGGTCTGGCGCGGCGACAGGTCGGCGTACTGATCAATCTGGGCGCTGTCCATCGTGAGCTCGGTCATCTCAATCAGGCGCACGACCGCCTCCGGGATGCGCTGGATGTTGCCCAATGCAACGAGTTCGCCGAGACCACCATTCGCGCCAACCTCGGTGCGCTGCATGTCGAGATGGGGCGGATGGAGGACGCCGTACAGGAGCACACACGCGTCGTCGATGGAGGTCAGGCCTCCGCGCCAGAGCGGGCTTTCAGTCTCAACTCCCTGGCGACCGCCCACCGCCACCTGGGTCACCTGGACGAGGCGCAGACCTGCGCCATGAACGCCCTCGCCCTGCATCGCGAGACCGGCAACCGCGCCGGCGAAGCCAGCGCCCTGGAAACCCTGGCCGCGATCCACCTGGACCGCGACCACCCCACCGAAGCCTTCGCCTTCGCCAAGGATGCCCTGGCCATCGCCCAAGCCATCGCCAACCCCCGCGCCGAAACAGCGACCCTCACCATGCTCGCCGCCGTCCACCTCCACCAAGGCGACCACACTCAAGCCGAGCACTACTTCACCCTCGGCCTCGAGTCCGCGCGCACCAACCGCATCACCTACACCGAGCTGGAAGCCCTCCTGGGCCTAGCCGCCACTCACCAAGCCACCGCCCGCCCCACCACCGCCCGAGCCCTGGCCACCGAAGCCCGCCAAGCCGCCCAAGCCTCCGGCTTCGCCCACCATCAAGCCACAGCCGAAACCCTCCTTACTGGACTAGGCCAGTGACCCGATGGCTGCCTAGGGTCGTGCGAAACGACGAGGAGGCTTTATGCACAAGAGGAAACTGGGGATCGCTCTTGCCGGTGTGGCCGCAACGGCCGCGCTGATCAGCAGCCCCGTACAGGCAGTCGCCGCGCCCGCACCGGTCGCAGCACCTGCCGCGGTGAACGGTGACTACTACTTCACCGGCGAGTACTACACCTACCTGAACGACTGCAAGGCGGTCGGCGCGGAACGAGTCAGGTTGGGCTGGATCGCGGCCTACGCCTGTCTCAACGGTTCACCCGCGCCGTGGGACGACTACGAACTCTGGGTTCGCAACTAACAACACACCAGAGCTCCGGACCTCACTGCGAGGTCCGGAGCTCTGTCTAGCGGTGGTCGAGTTTGCCGAGTGGCCAGGTGGATTCCAGCCAGTCGACGAGCGTGCTGTGGAGGCCGGTGTCGAGGTCGGCTCGGTCGGCGCGGACCCAGCTGCGGAGGACGGCGTCGTACTCGGGCTTCTTGGACGGGTAGAGGTAGACGCAGCCGATCACGTCGCCGGTGCCGGGGTCGAGCACCGTGTAGGTGAAGCCGCGACGGCTGGTGAAGTCGTCGGCATGGCGTTGCAGGTCACCGAGGTTCGCCTCCAGTGACATGCCATCCAGCGGTGGCCACTGACCCATCTGCGCAGTCGCGCGGATGTGCTCGATACTCCCGCTCCACGCCGCGTGATCGGCGACGTTGTGCTGCGGACCCAGCGGTTCGAGCCGGAACCGCGGATCGACGTACTCGGTCGGCACCTCGAAGTCATCGGGAACCAGCGCAGTGTCTGCCATGACCGCAACCCTACGATCAGTCCGGGCGGCCCTTCAGACGGCGGTTGAGGGCGCGTTCGGTTTCGCGGGTGGCTTCGCGTTCGGCGAGAGCGTGCCGCTTGTCCCAGGTCTTCTTGCCGCGGGCCAGGGCGATCTCGACCTTCGCGCGACCGTCCTTGAAGTACAGCTTCACCGGGACGATGGTCAGGCCGCTCTCGTTCACCTTGCGCTCGATCTTGTCGATCTGGGCGCGGTGCAGGAGCAGCTTGCGCTTGCGCCGGGAACCACCCTCGAACCAGCGCGCCTGCGAGTACTGCGGGATGTGTACGCCGTGCAGCCAGATCTCGCGGTCCTCGATCTGCGCGAAGCCGCCGACGAGCGAGGCCCGGCCGGCGCGCAGGCCCTTGACCTCCATACCCTGCAGCACGATCCCCGCCTCCCACGACTCACCCAGTTCGTACTCGTGGGCGGCCTTGCGGTTGCGGGCGATCACGGGATCGGTTTCCGGCTTCTTCACACGACGATTCTGCCTCGATCGACGTTTTGGAGCGTGTTGTTACTCTGGGTGATTCCCTCCTAGCCAACCATGACTGAAGGGTTTACCCCCATGGGCATCTTCGACTCCCTCAAGGACAAGGCCACCGAGCTCCTGTCCGGCGCCACCGACAAGGTCACCGAGGCCACCGGTATCGACCTGTCCGGCGCGACCGACAAGCTCGCCGAGACCACCGGCGTCGACGTCGGCGGCGTCGCCGACCAGGCCACCCAGGCCACCGAAGGCCTGGCCGACCAGGCCCAGGGCCACGCGGAAGCGGCCCAGGACCAGGCCAACGCCTTCGGCGACCAGGTCACCGAAGCCACCGGCATCGACCTGCCGACCGAAGGCCTCACCGACCAGGCCACCGACAAGTTCGGCGAAGCCACCGGCCGCTGACCGTCTTTTCCATCGGCTCCCGCTCTCCAGCGGGAGCCGATCGGTTGGAGCTGAGTCAATGCTGAAGGTCCGCGGCATCTCCTACCTGATTGGTGAGGACACCGCCGCCGTACGACGAGATCTCGAGACCATCGCCCGAGATCTGCACTGCACGACTGTGATGCTGATCGGCGCCGACGGACCGCAGTTGATCGACGCCGCCCGCACCGCCCTTGAGATCGGTCTGGGCGTCTATCTCCGCCCCAACGTCCCCGAACTCCCTGAGCCACAACTCCTGGCCCACCTGGACGCCGTCGCCGCAGCAGCCGAGGAACTTCGTCAGGCCCACCCCGACCAGGTGACCCTCTTCGTCGGCAGCGAGTTCTCCCACACCGTCCCCGGCATCGTCCCCGGACCTAAATCCTTCCTGCGGCTGAAGCTCATCCTGCGATTCCATCGCCTCCTACGGCGCAGGCTCAACCGACGCCTACACAAGCTACTAACCGCCGCCGCGACCACCGCACGCCACCGTTTCCACGGCCCCATCACCTACTCCGCGGCCGGCTGGGAGCACGTCGACTGGTCCCCGTTCGACCTCGTTGGCGTCAGCCTCTACCGAGGCCGCCGCAACCACGCCACCTACCCGGACCGCGTCCGCAGCCTGGTCCGTGACAACTCCCAGCCCGTAGTGATCACCGAGTTCGGCTGCGGCGCCTTCACCGGAGCCGAACTCCGTGGCGCCGGCTCCTTCCAAATCGTCAACTGGTTCGCCGACCCCCCACGCATCCGAGGCGACCATCCACGCGACGAATCCGTCCAGGCCCGCTACCTGGGCGAACTCATCGACCTGTACGACGCGGACGGCGTACACGGCTGTTTCGTCTTCACCTACGCCATGCCCGATTTCCCGCACCGCGACAACCCCCACCTCGACCTCGACAAGGCCGGCTTCGGAGTCATCGCGGTCACCGAGGACGGCGTACGAACACCCAAGCAGGCATTCAACGAGGTCGCTCGCCGGTACGGCGCGATGGCCGCGAAGTGACCCTACGGCGTGGAGAACAGGCCGAGCCCCGGAGGCGTGGGACCGTCGGCGCGGACGCCGTTGGTGACCCGGAGGAACTCCAGCTTCTCCGCGTCGGCTGAACCCGCAGCCACTGTGTAGACGACGAGCCGGATGTCGCAGCCCGGGACGGTCAGCACGTCGCAGTCGCAGACCACCTCACCCACCTGAGGGTGTACGACGGTCTTGCGAGCCGAGACGTGCGGTCCGACGCTGCCCTCGTCCCACCGGCGGGCGAACTCCGCGCTGGCCGACCGCAGCTCCTCGACGAGGCTGCTCAGGCCGCGGTCGCGGGGATAGTTGACGAGAGCCGTGCGCAGGTCGGCGACCAGGGCGGGCTTGAGGGCGTCGCCATCCTGGAGCACGGGCCAGGACGTGAGCCCGCTGGACCCTGTCGCGAAGACCGCCCGGGCCAGGTTGCGCTCGTTGTGTGCCGATGCGCTGGGGTCGCCCATCAGGACAGCCCATCCGGGAGTCCAGGTCAGCAAGTTCCAGTCGACGCTGAACACACCCACCGGGAACTCCCCGAGGCGGGCCAGCATCCGCTGGACCCCGGCCGGAATATGCGTCGAGATCGTCCCCTCCTGGGGAGGCAGCAACCCGGCCAGCCGGTAGGCGTGATCGCGTTCCATGGACTGCAGTTGCAGTGCCCTGGTCAAGCTCGCGACGACCTGTGCCGAAGGGCTTTTGGCGCGTCCCTGCTCCAGGCGAACCACGTAGTCGACCGACAGCCCGGCGAGTTCGGCCAGTTCCTCACGGCGTAGCCCCACCGCACGTCGTCCGGGCCGAGAAGTCAGTCCGACGTCGGCGGGAGACAGACGGTCGCGCCAGCGGTGCAGCGCCGTACCTAGGGTCTCGTCCACTCCGCCATTGTGTCCGCCCGGCCGGCGTCGTGCCTGGTACTGGCTGTCCTACCGTCACGCAGAGCACTGGCTGGCCGCTGGCCCCGGACCGAGAGTGGACGCATGACCACCACCTTCATCACCGGAGCCAACAAGTCCCTCGGGTACGAGACCGCCCGCCGCTTGATCGAGGCCGGCCACACCGTCCTGATCGGCGCTCGTGATCCGGAACGCGGCCAGGCGGCCGCCGACGCACTCGGTGCCCGCTTCGTCCAGATCGACGTGACCGACGACGCCTCGGTAGCCGCTGCCGCCGCCCAGATCGCGGCTCGCGAGGGCAGCATCGACGTACTGATCAACAACGCCGGTATTTACGGGACGCACAGCCCCGCCGACCAGATCACCGCCGCTGACGCCAGCGAGGTGTTCGACGTCAACGTCGTCGGGATCGTCCGGGTCACGCACGCGTTCCTGCCGCTGCTGCGCAAGTCCGCGCACCCCGTCATCGTCAACGTGTCAAGCGGCATGGGCTCGTTCGCGGCCACCCACGACCCCGACCGCGTCGAGTCGCGAAACCTCGCACCGCTCTACACAGCCTCGAAGTCCGCGGTCACCATGCTGACCACGCAGTATGCAAAGTCCTGGCCGGACATGAAAGTCAACGCGGCCGACCCCGGCTACACCGCCACCGACTTCAACGCCCACAGCGGCCCGCAAACCGTGACCGAAGGCACCGACGCAATCGTCGAACTCGCCAGCATCGGCCCAGACGGCCCAACCGGAACCTTCCGCGACCGCCACGGCGACCTGGCCTGGTGACCATGAGCCGCGATTCCGCAGCGATCAGCGCAGACTAGAACCAGAAGTCGGCTTCCGGGTTCTCCGGTGTGGGGCCATCGAGTACCGGTCGCGGTTGACCGAGCAGATGCTGATCGAAGAACGCACGTACATAGGTGCGAGTCAGGGCCAGCCCACGAGCTCCCTCAAGGCCGCCCGGTTCGGATAGACCTAGCTGGTCGGTCAGGACCGTGAGATCGGTGAAGCTGGCGTGGTCCGACTTCTTGAAGGTGATCCATCGCTTCCACCCGGCTAGCCGTGGGTAGTCCCGATCCCAGGACGGCTCATGACCGCCGGGCACATGCCCGTCGCCATTGCCCAGCAGCAGGAACGGCTTGGTGAACCCGGTCGCCGGAATCGGCGCGAAGAACGTACCGTCCATGTTGATCCCGGCCAGTACTCGACGATCATTCAGCATCACCTGCGACGCCGAGTTGCCGCCGATGGAGTGCCCGGCCATGCCGATCAGCTTCGTGTCGATGATGTTGAAACCCTGTGGCCAAACTGGTTCAGGGCCGATCAGCCGGTTGATGACGAAGCCGACATCGGCTGTCCGTACGGCGGTGATCTGCACACTGTTCGCCGTACCGCAGGCAACACAGGTGGTCACGTGACCGTCGGGGAACTCGGTGCCGTACGACTCGTAGTTGTGACCGATGAGCGCGACCACGTAGCCGCGGCTCGCCAGCTCCTCGGCCAGACCGGTCAAGGTCGAGCGGGTATAGCTGAAGCCCGGCGACAGCACGATCAACGGGAACGATCCGCCTGCGGCCGGCGCGTTGACCCACGCCCGGCTCTTGGTCTGAGCAACCTGCTCGGCCGGGACTTCGGAAGCGCCGAGCCAGTCGAGGAACAGCCTGGCTTCACCAGCGGTCATGTACGGATGCGGCGCACCAAGTGCGCGCCACGCGGGATAAAACATCGTCACCATCAACTGGCGCGCCCCGGACTCCGGCACCCACGGGTCGACACGGGCCTGGTCAACCAGGTGGAACGTCTTCGTACCGACGTACAGCTTGCCGGTAGGAGCCGGGATGGTCAGCGGGCTCGGGGGAGCGGCTGAAGCAGGCGCCGCGACCATCAGCGCAGCCAGCATACCGATGCTCGTCAGCAAGGCTCGAAACTTATGCATAGAGCCTATCCAAGTGGGCGCTCAACCCCACCAACACGACCAAAAAGGCAACCCTTCGCGCCGAGACGCTACAACGGTCTCGATGGTGTCGCTGTCGCGGCGCTGAAGCCGGGCGAAGCCCTGGTGTACGGCCGGACCGAGGCCTACTGGGTGGTCGCTCGCTCCCTAACGACAATGCGCCTCCGGTCCTAGCGCAGGACCGGAGGCGCTCAGTAGGGCCTATACAGGCGCTTGGAAGCCCTTGAGTTTCCCATCGCCACCGCACGTTTTACACATCTCGGTCACCCAGGCCGTACTCACCTCGGAGTTCCCCCGTACGCTGACAGCGGCACGGGGAACCCGCAGTTCGCCGGTACCTTCGCAGGTCGGGCAGATCGTGTTCATTCTTACCTGTTCACCCATCCGACGCCTCCGCACTGCGGACATGGTTCCTGAACGTTCTCGGTCACGGGCTTGCCGTTCTTGATCCGCTGCTTCGGGGTGATCTTCCATGCCTTGCCCTTGCAAGACGGGCAGATCTGCTGCGCGGGTCGGTTGTCTCTCGCCATGACACTTCTCCCTCGATGATATAGCCGGACGGACTGGGCCCCCTCTCGGCAGAGGTGGAGGAGAACGTTGAGGACGTTCAGCCGAGAGAGGACTCAGGCTTGGAGGCGCGACCGGCGCGGACTCAGGGACCGTCTGCACGCCAGCCGCGCCGGACTAGATCGGCCGCCTACCTGCTTCCACCATGGCGGCACGGACTTGGTGGTACGGCGAGGTCTCTGCCGTGGAGTCGGCCGGGCTCTCGAGCGGGTCAGGATCGAGCCAGAGCACCTCCGAGGCGCCAAGGTGACCATGGATCTCAAGAAGGTCGAAGACGCTTGGCCAGAAGGTCATCGCCGGATGAATACCGAGCCATTTCAGAGCTACCCATTGGTGGCCCTCATGGTCGGGCGGGAACTCAACGCCGAGTGCTACCACGCCTGTGCCGCTGACGTCCGATGGGTCGCGGTACCGACACAGCTCGAACCGGCGCATCACTGGACCTCTGCTAACTGCTCTGCGATCGGCTCGTTCTTCGTCCGCAGGCGCAGAGGGGCGAACCTGTGCGCGATGAAGGCGGCGTAGTCCTCGGCCTCCCCGGCAGGGCCGGTCCAGTCGGCTATGGCATGCGAACCGAACCGCATCCGCATGCGATGTAGCGGCTCCGCATTGTCTGCTTGATCGGTCATCGACGCCCCCTGCGCAGGTCATAGGAGAGGTCCCACAGCATCCCGATGAGCGAGGCGCCCGTGACGATCGCGAGCACCCACATGGTGGCATTCATCTGACCTCCCCCTTCCGCGCCGGTGTCCTCTGTGTGACAGTTAGTAACTGGCTTAAGCCAGTGTGGTCACCAAGCTGCGCGGGTGTCAAGCACTGGCTCAAGCCAGCACCTACGATGGGTCCGATCGAGTCCGACAGCGGCCCTGGCGAGGAGTTGCCCGATGAGGGAGGTTGCGACGAACGCCGACAAGGAACATGCGAGCCGGACGATAGAGCGCGACCTGCGACGCCAGGTCGAAAGTGGCGCTCTCGCGGTTGGCGAAAAGCTGCCCTCTGAACGGGCGTTGGCTGAGCAGTACGGCGTAGCCCGCAACACAGCCCGTGAGGCGATCCGTCTACTCGCAGAACAAGGGCTGGTAACCATTCGCCACGGCAGCGGCGTCACCGTGCGAGGCAAGCCGCGCTTGATGCGGTTCGGAGCCGAGCGCTACGCACGCACACTGCGCCAAGAGACCTGGCTGTCGCCGTTCCGTGCCGAGGTGGGACGCCAAGGACGCGAACCTCGCGTGGACTGTACGTCGATCACGCGGATTGCCCCGCCGGCCGACATCGCCGAGCGGCTGCTGATCGACCCTGAGACCGAAACCGTGGTGCGTCGGGAGAACTGGTACTACGCCGACGACGAGCCAATGCAGGTGGGCGTCACCTACTCGCCTTGGTCGATCGTCGAAGGAACCCCGGTGGCTGACTCCGCGAAGATGGGCAAAGGCAGCCTGTACGCCCGGTTCGAGGAGCGCGGCCACGCCATCACGACCATCCGCGAGGAGGTCACCGCGCGGATGCCTACACCCGATGAAGCCAAAGGGCTGCGCATCCCAGACGCCGTACCGGTCCTTGAAGTCACTCATACCGGCATCGACCAGGACGGCATGCCGTTCGAGGTCACCATCTTCACCATGCGCGCCGACTACAACGCCCTTGACTACCGAATGCCCGTGGAGGACTGACCCATGCCAGATCCGATCATCCGCCCCCGTCAGGACGCAGATCTGGAATCGGCCGGTGCAGCCTTGGTCGACGTACACAGCACCGACGGCTACCCAGTCGAAGGCGTTGCTGATCCGGTGGCCTGGCTCGAACCCGCCGGGCTAATCAGCTCATGGGTGGCTGAACTCGACGGCCAGATCGTCGGGCATGTTGCAATCAGTGAGCCGCAACCCGGCGACGACGCCGTCCGGCTCTGGCTCGAGCAGTCCGACGACGCGGTCGAGAATGTCGCGGTGATCGGCCGCTTGTTCGTCACCAAAGCCGCCCGCCGCAAGGCCATCGGAGAGCGGCTGGCGCGCGCCGTCGTCACCGACCCCGCAGTCCACGGTAAACGCTTGGTCCTAGACGTGATGGACAAGGACCAGGACGCCATCCGTCTCTACGAACGTCTCGGCCTCAAGAAGATCGGCGTCGCCACGCACAAGTTCGGCGAAGACCAGTCGATCACCGCTTACTGCTACGTGGTGCCCGAGATGAGGTAGACAGCGATGGCCGTTACGGATGCGCCGTTGCCGGACGCGGACATTGAGCCATCGTTTCAGCGCGAGCACGTCGCGGGATCCGCCTACCGAAACTGTGTGTGCATGCCCTTGGCTATTAGCCGGGGTGTCCGGCTCTGACCTGGGAACAGTCTGGCTATCCCAGGTCAGAGGCTGGTTGGTGCCCCCAGCAGGATTCGAACCTGCGACGCACGGTTTAGGAAACCGACGCTCTATCCCCTGAGCTATGGGGGCGCACTGCGGGGGACAGCTTAGCGGAGAGTGCTCTGGTGGTGTTGGCGGCGACGGTGGTTGGGTCTGTGGGTGGGCGGTCTAGGAGGGTGGCTAGGTCGGGGCTGGTGGTGTTGAGGAAGCCGTGGCGGATGGTGGTGGCGATGGAGGCCAGCATGGCGGGTTGGAACGGTAAGAGGGTTGGGTCGGCGAGTAGGCGGGAGCGGTAGTCGGCTAGGCCGAGTGTGCGGTGGGGGACTCCGAGGTGGGCGGCTACGTCGTTGGCGCTGATGGGGGTGCCGACTAGGTCGTAGGTCTGGTTGAGGTGGGAGTTGGGGGTGGCGGCGATGGTGGCTGTTGCGGCGGCTAGGTCTGTTCGGGCTACTGCGGCTAGGCGGCCTGAGCCGAAGGCGGACTCCAGGCCGTTGGGGGTCCAGGCGATCAGGGCGCCGAACAGTTCGGCGTACAGGCCATTGCGGAGGATGGTCCAGGTGAGGCCGCTGGCCTTGATGAGCTGCTCGGTGGCTCGGTGGGCTAGGGCGAAGCCGAGGTGGTCGCCGGCGGTGGTGAGGCTGGTGTAGATCACGTGGTCTACGCCGTCTCGGACTGCGGCGTCGAGGGCGGCTTGGTGGCGTGCGATGACTAGGTCGTCCTCGGCGTACCCGGCGGAGACTAGGACCAGGGTTGAGATGCCGGTCAGGTCGAGGGTCGTGGGGTCGTCGAAGTCGAGTCGGCGCTGGCCCTCTGCCGGGGTGCGGGTGCCTCCGATGGCCGGGATTCCTCGCTCGGCCAGGTGGGCCAAGGTGAGGGATGCGAGCTGTCCATTGGCTCCGGTGACCATGATCATTGAAGTTGTTGTCCTCACAGGTTGGTTCTCATCAGTAACTACTGTGAAGATCCTCAGTGTCGGCTTGCTCGTCCCACAAGGAGGCAGTTCCGTGTCAGCGAGGCACACCGAAGTAACCGTCAGGGCTGCTGATCTCGACCCGTGCGGCAAGGTGGATCACCCTGATTGCGGGATCCGCGAGGTTCTGGACCGGGTTGGAGACAAGTGGTCGGTCCTGGTCATCGTTGAGCTCGCGAGCGGCGTACGGCGGTTTCGGGAGTTGCAGCGGGCCGTTGACGGGATCTCGCAGCGGATGCTGACGTTGACGGTTCGCCGGCTGGAGCGGGACGGGCTGGTGGTGCGGACCGTCTATCCGACGGTTCCGGCGCAGGTCGACTACCGGCTGACTGAGACCGGCGCGAGCCTCACGCATCTCGTGAAGGCATTGGCCGACTGGTCTCTCGACCACCGGGCGACCATCGCCGAGGCTCGCCACAGCTACGACACTGAACACCCCGACAACGACATCCGCTGAGGTCAGCCGGTGAGGACGCGGACTCCGAGGTGGCCGGAGATCGAGGCGTAGCGCTCGGCGTACAGGGTGGTGCAGCGGGACGACGCGCAGCCGGCGCCGGCGAAGGTGATGCCGCGGATGGTGGCGGCGCTGGAGCCGGAGCGGCTGTAGACGGGACCGCCGGAGTCGCCGCCGATGATCGCGATCTGGCCGCCGCGGGTTGCGCGGATGACGAAGGTGGTGCAGCCGTCGACATCGCAGTACTTGGCTGACGTCGAGCGGACGGTGAGCCCGCAGAGCGACGTACTGAAGCTGCCCGACTGGCAGACGACGGTGCCTACGCCGGGGTCGGCGCCACCGGTGACGGTGCGCTTGGAGGCGGAGTCGCCGGGGCCGTCGGTCCAGATCCGCGGGCCGTAGGTGCTGCCGGTGAGCAGCGACTGGTCGTAGTCGGGGTAGTTGGTGCGGACCGAGGTGGTGCCGTAGAAGTTCGGGCCGGACTTCCAGGTGGTGCCGACGCCGCCGCAGTGGCCGGCGGTCACCGAGCCGCGCTTGCCATCGGAGCGGCGAACGACGGAGAAGCCGGCTGAGCAGTTCTTCGCGGTGGACGAGATGCGGGCACCACCCCAGTGGCCGCCCTTCGGCGTGTCACTGAGCCGGGAGGTGCGCTCGAGACCACCGGCAATCGCCTGTACGCCGGTCAGTCCGCGCAGGCCCGCGATGGACTCGGGCGACGTGCTGACCTCGTCGTACTCGACCTGGATGTTCTCGCTGACCGGGTCGAGGTCGGCCCCGAACGTGGTGCGCTTCGCGTCGTCGGACCAGGCGCGGGCACCGACCGTGTTCCACGCGTCGGCGATGGACTTGGCCGAACGGCAGCTGCGCTCGAGGCCGACCATCTGTTTGCCGGCGGCCGGCATGTTCTTGGCGAGGGCGGCGCGGTACTTCTTCTCGTTCAGGACCTTGGTGTCCACCACGACCTTGTAGCCGGTCGTTGCCGTACCGATCACGCCGATCACGCCCTGGCTCAGCCCGAACGGCAGCCCGGACTTAGGGCGGCCGGTCGCGTCGAGCGGCTCCAGCGAGCGGACGGCGATCCCAATGCCTTCACCCATGGTCTCGCCGAGTGGGCGCGGATCCTTGGTCGACGTCGGTTGGGACAACCGCTTCGCCGCGGCGGCGCTCACACTCGGGCCGCCGTGGGAACAGGCTGCTGCGGTGGTACCGGCAGCAGCCTGTGGCCGCCCGGCTGCAGTGGGGGTGAGACCGACTGCGAGGAGTGAGACTGAGCCAAGGGCCAGCAAACCGACGGTGGCTGAGAGTCGCACAGGGCTCCTTCATCGGTGGACGACCTCGGTCAATCGTCCGCGCAGAGACTCCGCTCAGTCAATAGGTGATCACCGTCCGCAAGCAAATTTGACTACCCTGCGCGAGCGTACTTCGCAAGCTCGTGTCCGTCCGCGGCAGCGAACGTGAGCGTGTCCCCGGTGACTGCGATCCGCTTGGCGGACTGCAGGACGCCGGTGTGCGGAACGTTCTCGCAGCCGATCAGGTGCTGCGGACCGATCTTCGCGGCGAACTCACCGCGCTGACCGATCGTGAACGTGCCCTGGAGGGCGTTGCAGCCATCCGAACCGGACCAGGTGCCGTCCGCCTTGAAGAGCAGGACCGGATCATCCGGCCGCGGCATCTTCAGGGACTTCGTGCCGGTGATCTGGACAGCGTGCCAGCGGCCGGCGATGGTCTTGGCCGAGAACGGCTGGACCGCAGTCGTCGTCGGGGCTGTGCTCTGGGGGGCTCCGCCGGCGGCAACCTGTGGCTGCTCCGGTGTGTTGCCGCCGGTGAGAGCAAAGCCGGTGACGGCGACCGCGGCGACTGCGACCGCTGCCGCACCGGAAACCATCCAGGTACGGCGGCGGGCTTGGCGGACTCCGGTCGCGGCGCGGTCGGACAGACCGCTCGCCGGCGGTACGGAGGCCGCGGCGCGGTCGAGTGTCCCGCGCAGCTCATCCTCGAGATCGGTGTTGCTCACGACAACCTCTCATCAACACGGTTGGACTGCCTGCTCTGCCGGAGCGTGGCCAGCCCGCGGCTGGCCGTCGCCCGGACGGAGGACGGTTTGATGCCGAGCAGCTCGGCGATCGTGCGGTCGTCCAGGTCCTGGTAGTAGCGCAGCACCAGAACGACCCTCTCCCGGGCCGACAACTCCTGCAGGGCATGCCAGAGGTCGTCGGAATCCACGATGCCGGTGGCGGGATCGGGCACCGTGCTGTGCGGGTCGACGTCGGCCGTCGGCGCCTCGGTGAACGAGCGCCGGCGCGTCATCGACAGGTACTCGTTGACCAGGATCCGCCGCACGTAGTGATGCGGGTCGTCGGCCTTGCGCACCTTGCGCCAGGACCGGAACGCCTGCATCAGCGCGATCTGCGCCAGGTCCTCGGCCCGCTGATAGTCGCCGGAGACGGTGAAACCGAGCCGCACCAGTTCCTGCCCGCGCGCGGACACGTACTCCTCGAACTCCACTCGCCACTCCCCGGCTGGGCGTACAACACCTCACATCTATTAGATGCATCGAGATGCTCAGAGTGCTGCACAGGTGCTGCATTGGTTGCCGCACAGTCTGATCTCACCGTGCTGCTTTCAGGTGCTGAGTGTCACCGGGCGGTCCAGACCGGGGTGAACCGGTCTGGACCGCGGGTGTGACCCGGTCCGGACGGCTTCGGGGGGCGCGTCCGGCGCAGGGTCAGCGCAGGCCGAGCGACTTGATCAGCTCGGGGGTCGCCTGACGCGGCGCCGGCAGTGCGCCGGGCTTGCCCTGGCCCTCCAGCGAGGTCGCGACCAGGCGGCGGCAGCCGAAGGACTCCACGGTGACGGACAGGACGCCGCGGTCGTTGTCGGTGAACCGCAGGACCCAGGTCGGTCCGAGCTCCTTGGTGCAGAAGCCCGGCTTCTTCGCGACCGGAGGCGCTGCGTTGACCAGCCCGAACAGCTGGGTCGCCTGCGCCGCGGTGCGCTTGGTGGTCACGTTCGCGTAGGTCTGCCCGGTCGCGCCTTCGTCGTACTGGCAGATCGTCACGGAGACCGGCTGGAACAGGGACTTGGCTGTGCCGGCTCCCCAGGCCACCTTGTCGGTGGCGGTCTTGACCGCCGCGATGGTGTCTGGGCAGTCCATACTCGGGGTGCTGCTGGGTGTGCTCGGAGTCGGCGTGCTGGTGGTCGGGGTACCGGTGGGCTGGGCGGCGGGCGGGGACGAGGCGTTCTCGGAACCGCAGGCGGCGGTCATCCCGAGAAGCGCCACGACAAACGTCGCACCGATCAGGCCCCGTGTCCGTAATGCGCTCACGACTGGGTCCTTCCGGTTGGCAAGGTCCCCCATGATGGTCGACAGGAGTCTCACCGCGAGCGCCAAACCATCACGGCGGCGCGTCGTTCCGGTCACACGGGCCGATCGTGCGGCAACCGAACCCGACCTGTAACGCGCACGCGCTGTACGCCGTTGCGCACTACGATGGTGTCCCGTGGGCCGCAACGACAACAGAGCCGGTACGGCACAGCGTGAGCGCGACGAGTGGCAGCTCGGTATCGACTGGGCGCGCTGGCTGCTGGGCGGGAACCATCCGCAGCCGTTGACCATCTACGGTCTCGTCCTCGAACCGGGTGAGGTCGCGTACGTCAACACACCCGCGCATTACGCCCGCCTGTACCGGGGGAGTGGCCGCTACACGCAGAGCGGCGGCTTCATCATCGGCCACCCCGCACTCGTGGTCGGAGCGATGGCTGCCAACGCTGCCGTGAACGCGAGCCGCAAGGCTGCAGCGAAGCGCAACACCGAGCTGATGTGGCGAGACCTGCAAGAGGTTCCCACGGTTGCGACGAACTATCGGATCCTCTGCCAGCTGCCCGGCCGCGGCTGGTTGAGCTTCTACTACAACGCAGTGCAGGAGTTCTATCCCGATCCGGCCAACTGGCAGATCACCTTCGGATTCCAGAACGCCGAACCGCTCCAGCTCGGCGGACTCGCGATGCCGACCTTGTCGATCCTGACCGCGTGGTGCGTGCTCGGCAGTGACCGCTGGCACGGCGAACCGGGCATCCAGCCGCTGCTCCAAGCCGCCGTCGCTCCCCAGATCGACCCGAACGCCGTCCAGGGCGAGGTGGTCGCCGACCAGCCGCGTGAGCTCGGCACCGGCGAGCCCCGCGGACTCGGTAACCTGGAACCATGACAACTCCGTACGAGGACGACGAGCCGGTGCTGCCCGACCAGACCCGCGACGACGACCCGCGGAGCTGGGGCGAAGGCGACTCCACCAGCGACGACGACGAGCGCATCCTGCGCGAGGTCCCGCCGCACCACGGATGAGCTCAACGGTTCTGCTCGTCCATGGCGGTCTGTGGGAACCCATGGACGCCGAGAAGTTCTGGGGTACGCCGGGGATCACCGCCGGACTCACTTCTGCTGGCCTGACCGTGTTTGCCCCCGACCGTCCGAAGGATCCGAGCGGTTGGGACGTCGAGCTCGAAGCCCTCGGTGAACTGCTGGCGAATCACGCCGGACCGCTCACCATCGTCGGCGCATCCAACGGATGCACAGTTGCTGCTTTGCTTACATTGGTCTACCCCGATCTGGTCGAGCGACTCGTACTTGCCTGGCCTGCAACGGCAGGTGACGCCGGGGTCGACACGCTCGTGCTGGCCGGTCTTCTCGGCCGCGGTTGCGCCGCCGATGATGCCGAGAAGCTGTTGGCCGGCGACACACTGCGAGGTACGACGGACGGCGATCTGATCGAGCTGGCTCGGATCCCGGTCGCCGTGCTTCCGTCGCTGCTCGAGAATCCGACACATCAACGTCAGACGGTCGACGCCCTGCTGGGGCTGATCGCGGGAAGCCGGGAGCTGCCCGGTTGCCCGGAACCACCGCGCCCCGCCTTCTCGTCAAATCAGATCAGTCCGCCGTACCTGGATCAGTTCGTGCGGACGATCGTGGAGTTCGTGAAGTAGGAGTTACGGCCGCAGACGCAGGGAGTCGCGGATCTCGGTCAGCAGTTGCTGGTCGGTGGTCAGCGCCTCGTCGTCCGGAGCCGGCTCCTCACCCCGCTTGCGGCGCTCGGCGAGCTTGTTCAACGGCACCACGATCAGGAAGTACACCGCGGCAGCGACCGTCAGGAAGTTGAAGATCGCCTGCAGGATCAGCCCGATCCTGAACTCCGAGTTGTTGAGGGTGAACGCCCAGACATCGCTGATGTCCGGCTTGCCGAAGATGGCGGCGATCAACGGGGTGATCAGACCGGCGACGATCGACTCGACGATCTTGACGAAGGCTGCGCCGATGACGAACGCGACCGCGAGGTCGATGACGTTCCCGCGCATGATGAATTCTTTGAAGCCCTTGAGCATTGGAGTGCCTCCACGAAGCGGATGTTGTACTCCGGTCAACGTAGGACCGCACCGCAGGTCACGCGAGGGCACGCGCCGCAGTGATCAACTCGTATCCGGGGTCAGCGCGACACTGATTCTGGAATTCGTCGTGGCCTGGGCCAGTCTGGCGGCGACGGCGGGGGAGACGGCTGTGACGATCAGTGCGCCGGTCGATCGTGAACTCGGCAAGGCGATCACCCGGACGGCGTGGGCCACGAGGCCGGCCGCAGCGGACGTCGTACTGGTGCCGGCGTAGAGGTCGATGCGATCGCCGACCCGGAGCAAGGCGCCGACCTCGGCGTCGTCGATACGGAACGGATATGCGACCAAGCCGGAAGGGACCAGGCCTGGGCCTAGGAAACGGGCATCGGTGAGTGGTTCGCCGGCTCTGACCGGTCCGGTCAAGACGCGAGCTGCGAGGTCGGCGCCGGGTCTGAGGGCTGCCGAAGGTACGGAGTCGGCAGGCAAGGCGAGCGAGCGTAAGTCGTCCGCGGTGGGCGTGATTCCGCCCGGTAGGTCACGGGCTGCGGCCAGGACAGTGACCGTGGGTGGGGCGGCGGGAGCGAGGGAGGCGAGGCCGAAGTAGACGGCGGCCGCGGCGGCGACGCCGGCCAGGAGGCGGCGGTGCCAGCGAGCGGCTCGGGACAGATCGCGAAGGAACGAAAGGCTTTTCATGCCAGAGAAAGTACGAGTTTCTCCGGCACTACTTTCAGTTATCCACAGGCCAGATCAGGCAGCGCTGGTGGAGCTGGACGAGCCGCCCGAGCTGGACGTCGTGGAGCTGCTCTTGCTCGACGAGTCCGAGGACTTCGCGGCCGGCTTGGAGTCCGAAGAGGAGGTCGACGACGACTCCGACTTGGCCGGGAGCGAGCTCTTGCCGGACGAGCGGCTGTCGGTGCGGTAGAAACCGGAGCCCTTGAAGACAACACCCACCGCGTTGAAGACCTTACGCAGCGTGCCCTGGCACGCGGGGCAGACGGTCAATGCGTCGTCGGTGAAGCTCTGCCGCACCTCGAGCGCCTCACCGCAATCGGTGCACTGGTACTGGTACGTGGGCACGGTTGGTTCCCTTCAGGCCGCTGGCACTCCTACTACTCGACTGCTAATAATGCGTCAGCGGCCCGAAGTATTCCAAACTCCCGTCTCAACTGCGCCCCGCAGCCCCCTCCGGACGCAGAGCAACGCAAAGTTCACCGGACCCCATTTGGGGCCACGGGCTGCATTCTCTACGGTTGGGTCCGTGCGTCGCCTGCTTCGAGCCGTCATCATCTGCGGTATCGCGCTCGCCACGGTCCTCGTGGTGATCGCCGGTACTGCCGTCTTCGTCGTCCGCCACTCCTTCCCGACGTACGACGGGACGGTCGAGCTGGCGGGTCTGGACGCCGATGTCGAGGTGGTCCGGGACAGCAACGGGATCCCGCAGATCTACGCCTCGAACCCGGCCGACCTGTTCGCCGCGCAGGGCTATGTGCACGCGCAGGACCGGTTCTTCGAGATGGACTTCCGCCGGCACGTCACAGCGGGCCGGCTGAGTGAGCTGTTCGGCAAGGACGCACTGGAGACGGACAAGTTCGTCCGCACGCTGGGCTGGCGCCGGGTCGCTGAGAAGGAGCTCGGGCTGGTCAGCCCGTCCACCCGGCAGTACCTGGACGACTACGCCCGCGGTGTGAACGCCTATCTGGACAAGCACAGCGGTTCCGGCCTCAGCCTGGAGTACGCCGTACTGGGTCTGGATCCCAATGGTCGTCGGGACTATCGCCCGGAGCCGTGGACCGCGGCCGACTCAATGGCCTGGCTGAAGGCGATGGCCTGGGACCTCGGCGGCAACATGGGCGAGGAGATCAACCGCACCAAGCTGCTGGCCACGATTCCTTCCAAGAGCGTCGACTCCCTTTACCCGGCGTACCCGTACGACCGGAACGAGCCGATCGTCCCGACTGCTTCGGTCGGCAAGGACGGCAAGTTCAGTGCGACTCCGCCGGCCACCAACGAGCTCCGGCGCGGCATGCTGACGACCGATCTGCTGAAGTCACTCGACTCGGTGGACAAGGTCGCCAAGGGTCTGCCGCAGCTGCTCGGCCAGGGCGACGGCATCGGTTCGAACTCATGGGTCGTGTCCGGCGACCACACCGACAGCGGGAAGCCGCTGCTGGCCAACGACCCGCACCTCGGCGCCACTATGCCGGGCATCTGGTCGCAGGTCGGTCTGCACTGCACCAAGCAGAGCCGCACCTGCCCGTACGACGTCTCCGGCTTCAGCTTCTCCGGACTGCCCGGTGTGGTGATCGGCCACAACAACGCGATCTCCTGGGGATTCACCAACCTCGACCCCGATGTCCAGGACCTGTACCTGGAGAAGATCGAGGGCGACAACGTCCTCTACAACAACCGCTGGAAGCCGCTGTCCAAGCGCGAGGAGACATTCAAGGTCGCCGGCCAGGACGACCCGGTGAAGATCACTGTGCGGGAGTCCCGGCACGGCCCGATCATCTCCGACGTCGGCGCCGAGGAGCGCGAGACCGGTGAACTGGCCGCGCGGCGCGACAAGGCAGCGACGGCGTACGGCGTGGCTTTGCAGTGGACTGCGCTCCGGCCGGGGAAGACCGCCGACGCGCTGTTCGCGATCAACCGCGCGCAGAACTGGACCCAGTTCCGCGACGCGGCCCGGCAGTTCGAGGTCCCTTCGCAGAACCTGATCTACGCCGACACCGAGGGGCACATCGGCTACCAGGCGCCCGGTCTGGTCCCGATCCGCAAGGTCGCCAGCGGGAAGTGGCCGGTGGCCGGCTGGGACCCGAGGAACGACTGGACCAAGTACATCCCGTTCGACGCGATGCCGACCGAGCTCGACCCGGCCGACGGGATCATCGTCACCGCGAACCAGGCCGTCGTACCGAAGTCGTATCCGTACTTCCTGAGCGACAGCTGGGACTACGGTTACCGGTCACAGCAGATCTTGGACCGGATCAAGGCGGCCGGCACGCTCGACGCGAGCAAGATGGCGTCGATCCAGCTGGACACCAAGAACCGGGCCGCCGAGATGCTGGTGCCGTCGCTGCTCAAGATAGGGATCAACGACGCCTTCGACCGGCAGGGGCAGGACACCCTCAAGGGCTGGGACTTCACCCAGCCTGCCGATTCCGCACCGGCGGCGTACTTCAACGTCGTGTGGCGCAATCTGCTGTCGCTGACCTTCCACGACCAGCTGCCGAAGGCGGCCTGGCCGGACGGCGGCTCCCGGTGGGTCGAGGTCGTGCACACGCTGCTCGGGCAGCCCAGCAACAGCTGGTGGGACGACCTGCGGACGCCACAGCGGGAGAGCCGCGACGACATCCTGCGGCAGTCGCTGGTCGACGCCCGCGAGGAGATCACCAAGAAGATGGCTCGCGAGCCGTCGAACTGGAAGTGGGGTCAGCTGCACAAGCTGACGCTGGAGAACCAGACACTGGGTACGTCGGGCATCGGTGCGGTCGAGAAGCTGTTCAACCGCGGTCCGTACGAGCTCGGTGGCGGCAACTCGATCGTGGACGCGACCTCCTGGGACGCCTCGGTCGGGTACGGCGTGACCTCGGTGCCGTCGATGCGGATGGTGGTCGACCTGTCCGACTTCGACAAGTCCCGCTGGATCAACCTGACCGGTACGTCGGGTCACGCGTTCTCGAAGAACTACATCGACCAGACGAAGCTGTGGGCCAAGGGGGAGACGCTGCCCTGGGCGTTCACGCGTGGTGCGGTCGAGGCCAAGCGCGAGCACACGCTCACGTTCACCGGTAAGCCCGAGCGCTAACAGACAGGTACCAGTCCGCGCGGTGTGAGCGCCGCGTGGACCAGGTGGTCGTGCGGATCGGACGGTAGCGAGTCGACGACCTCGGAGTCGTAGACGGCCGCCCAGATCGGCGTACCGGGCGTGACGCGCGTGAGTGCCCGGTCGTAGGAGCCACCGCCGCGCCCGAGCCGCACGCCGTCCCGTGCGACCGCCACGGCCGGGCAGAGGACCAGTTCGGCGGTGCTGATCGCCGCCGGGCCCAGATCGGTCCGTGGCTCGGACAGACCGAGGCGCCCCGGGACCAGGTCGGCCGCACCGGGCGCAACACCCCAGCCGAGGTCGTTGTCGGCGTACAGGATCGGCAGGAGCACCTCACGGCCGCTGGCCAGCAGCCAGTCGATCAGTGCGCCGGTCTGCGGTTCCGCGCCCATCGAGACGTACAGGGCGATCCGCTGCGCACTCTGCAGGAGCGGTAGGGAGCGGGCAGCGGGCAGCAGGTCCTCGGCGGGCCTCGCGGTGCGGGCGGTGAGGAAGTGCTGCCGCGCTACGGCCTTCGACGCGAACACGCTCTGATCGTAGGCGGGCGTGACGCGGTTAACACTGCGATTACCCCGTGTCCCCTAGGGTTGTGACATGAGTGCGGTGGGGTTGAAGCAAGCTCAGGACAAGATGCGGGCGGCTGGGGCGGCTGAGGTCGCCATCCGCGTGTTCACCCACTACTACCGGCTCCTGGAGTCCGGTCAGCAGGGGACGATCCGCGAGGACGACATCGAGCCGGTGGGTGATCTGCCGCATCTGGACCACCTGGACACCGACCCCGAGGCGATGCGGGCCGCGCTGGCCGAGACCGTGGTGATCAAGCTCAACGGCGGCCTCGGTACGTCGATGGGGGTCACCGGACCGAAGTCCGCACTACCGGTCAAGGACGGGCTGAGCTTCCTCGACATCATCGCCCGGCAGATCCTGAGCACGCGGCGTAAGTACGACGTACCGCTGCCGCTGGTGCTGATGAACTCCTTCCGCACCAAGGAGGAGTCCCTGCAGGTCCTGAGCGAGTACGACGGCCTCCGGGTCGACGGTCTGCCGCTGGACTTCCTGCAGAACATGGAACCCAAGTTGTTGGCCGACGACCTCACTCCGGCCGAGTGGGAGCCGGATCCGGAGCTGGCGTGGTGTCCGCCCGGCCATGGTGACCTCTTCACCGCTCTGGTGGCGTCCGGCACGCTGGACGCGCTCCGCGAGCACGGCTTCCGGCATGCGTTCATTTCGAACGCCGACAACCTCGGTGCGACCGCGGACCCGCGAATCGCCGCCTGGATGGCTGAGCACGACGTGCCGTTCGGCATGGAGGTCTGCCGGCGGACCCGGTCCGACCGCAAGGGCGGGCACGTCGCGGTGCGTAAGTCGGACGGCCGGCTGATCCTGCGGGACAGCGCACAGGTCGCTGAGGAGGACAGCAAGTACTTCCAGGACATCACCCGGCACCGCACGTTCAACACGAACAACCTGTGGATCGACCTGGACCGGCTGGCCGACCTGATGGCCGGTCACGACGGCATCCTGGGCCTGCCGATCATGGTGAACCGCAAGACCGTCGACCCGGCCGACCCCACCTCACCGAAGGTGATCCAGCTGGAGACCGGGATGGGGACCGCGATCGAGACGTTCGAGGGCTCCCAGGCGGTGCTCGTGGACCGCAGCCGGTTCAAGCCGGTCAAGACCACCAACGACCTGCTCGTGCTGCGCTCGGACGTCTACGAGCTCGACGACGCCGGTGACCTCAGCACGACGCACGAGGGTGACGAGCCGTACGTCGACCTCGACCCGGAGCACTTCAAGATCCTGGCCGACTTCGACGCGCACTTCGCGGCCGGACCGCCGTCGCTGGTCCGGGCCGACCGGCTCGAGGTGCGTGGCGACGTGGTGTTCGGCAAGGACGTCACGGTGATCGGTGAGGTCGAGATCGAGGCCGCTGCGGGTGAACGGCGGCTGGTCCCGGACGGGACGGTTCTCGAAGGCTCATGAAATACCTTCCCCGCCCCACCGCCCCGGTCGACGACCTCCTGATCCGGCCGCTGGAGCCGTACGACACCGACGAGGCCGCGCAGGTCTGGTGGCGCTCACGGCACGCTCCGGGCGCTCAGCTGCCGCCGGCGATCCACACGGCCGAGCAGGTGGCGACCTGGTTCGCCGAGGTACTGCTCCCGGACGCACAGACCTGGGTGGGACTCGACG
Source organism: Kribbella yunnanensis (assembly GCF_039529655.1). Classification (NCBI taxonomy): domain Bacteria; kingdom Bacillati; phylum Actinomycetota; class Actinomycetes; order Propionibacteriales; family Kribbellaceae; genus Kribbella; species Kribbella yunnanensis. The sequence goes on from NZ_BAAANF010000002.1 coordinate 567,456, forward strand.
ACGGCCGGATCGTCGCCGTACTGACGCTGGACGGTGACGACCTCGACCAGCTGTACGTCGACCCGGAGGTGGCCGGCCGTGGCATCGGATCGACACTGGTCGATCTGGCCAAGGATCTGCGGCCCGGCGGACTCGCCCTGTGGACCTTCCAGACCAATCTGAGCGCCCAAGCCTTCTACCGCTCACACGGCTTCACCGAAGTACGCCGTACCGACGGCGCAGCGAACGAAGAGCGCGCACCGGATGTCCGGATGGTGTGGGGTAAGCACCCCGAGGCGGTCACCGACTGAGGGCACGTCTGGTAATTCCCCGCCTACTGCGCTGCACTCGGCACGGCACCTCGCCGCACTGGTGCAAAGGCCACGATGGAAAAGCATCGAGGCCTCCGCCCCAGCACACCGATGCACCGCACCGAGCACATGCTCGCTACGGCGCGGAATCACCAGACATGCCCTAAGGTCGGGCACGTGAAGCGCAGTGTTGAGGAGCATCTGGAGGCCGTACTCGGGCGGGTGACCGCACTGCCGGCCTTCGACCAACCGCTGATGGAGGCGCTGGGTCTGGTACTCGCCGAGGACATCGTCTCGGGAGTGAACCTGCCCGGGTTCGACAACTCGGCTATGGACGGTTATGCCGTCCGGGCCGAGGACCTGGCTGGTGCGAGTGGTGCGGCGCCGATCACGTTGCCGGTGATCGGTGAGCAGCGCGCGGGGCAGATGGTGCGGACCATCGTCACGCCGGGCACGTGCATGCGGATCATGACCGGCGCACCGATGCCGCGCGGCGCGGACAGCGTCGTACCGGTGGAGTGGACCGACGGTGGGACCGTCAACGTGCGGATCGACCAGCAGCCGCCACTCGGTGGATCGGTACGGCGGTTCGGTGAGGACGTGCAGGCGGGTCAGCAGGTGCTCGAGCGCGACACGTTGCTCGGGCCGCGGCAGATCGCCGTACTGGCTGCTGTTGGCCGGGCCCGGGTCAAGGCGCGGCCGCGACCGCGGGTGGTCGTGGTGTCCACCGGATCGGAGCTGCGTGAGCTGGGTACCGCTCTGGGTGATGGACAGATCTATGACTCGAACAGCTACACCATGGCGGCGTGTGCTCGGGACGCCGGAGCTGAGGTGTACCGCGTTGGAGTGGTCGACGATGATCCGAAGAAGATCATGGACACACTGAACGACCAGCTGTCCCGTGCGGATCTGGTCATCACCACCGGTGGTGTCAGCAAGGGCGCGTACGACGTGGTGAAAGAGGTGCTGACCAAGACGGGCACCGTGGACTTCCCAGAGGTCGCTATGCAGCCAGGGAAACCGCAGGGCTTCGGAGTGCTCGGCGCCGACGAGGTGCCGATCTTCACGCTGCCTGGGAACCCGGTGTCGGCGTACGTGTCCTTCGAGGTGTTCGTGCGGCCGGCTCTGCGCAAGCTGATGGGCCAGATGCCGTACCGGCGGAGTCTTACCCGCGGAGTGTGCCTGGACGGGTTCAACTCCCCGTCCGGGAGGCGACAGTTCGTCCGCGCAGCGGCCAGGTCCGGCGACGAGGGCTGGATGGCCAGTACAGTCGGCGGGCACGGCTCGCACCTGCTCGGCGGGCTGAGCCGGGCGAACGCCCTGATCGTGGTCCCGGAGGACGTGACGTCGGTCCGGGCCGGTGAGCAGGTTGAGCTCTTGCTGCTGGACGAGGAGACCGGATGACGCAGGACCGGGGGCTGACCCACGTCGACGAGACGGGGGCGGCACGGATGGTGGACGTGTCCGCCAAGGACGCCACCACCCGGCGGGCTGTTGCCTCTGGCAAGGTTCTGGTCTCGGCCGAGGTGGTCGCGGCGCTGCGCGGTGACGGCGTCCCGAAGGGTGATGCCCTCGGCGTCGCACGGATCGCCGGGATCATGGGCGCGAAGCGGACACCCGACCTGATCCCGCTGTGCCATCCGATTGCGATCACCGGCGCCAAGGTCGAGCTCGAGGTGGCGGACGACGCCGTACTGATCACGGCTGCTGTGAAGACCACTGATCGAACTGGTGTCGAGATGGAGGCCCTGACCGCAGTGGCCGTGGCTGGGCTCGCCGTCATCGACATGGTGAAGGCACTGGACCCGGCTGCCGTGCTGTCCGACGTACAGGTCGAGCGCAAAGAGGGTGGCAAGACCGGTCTCTGGGAGCGCTCGTGAAGGCGCTGGTGATCAGCATCTCCAACCGGGCCGCCGCTGGGATCTACACCGACACCACTGGTCCGCTGATCGCGGAGCGGTTGAGCGAGTGGGGTTTCGAGGTGTCCGGGCCGCAGGTGGTGCCAGATGGTGCACCTGTCGGTGAGGCGCTGCGTGCTGCGGTCGCGGCGGCGTACGACGTCGTACTGACGACTGGTGGCACGGGGATCTCGCCGACGGACCGCACGCCCGAGGAGACGGCGGCTGTCGTCGACAAGATGGTTCCGGGGGTTGCTGAGGCAATCCGCGCGTACGGCGTCGCAAACGGCGTACCGACTGCTGCACTGTCGCGCGGGCTCGCCGGAGTCGCTGGTACGACGGTCATCGTGAACCTCCCGGGGTCGCGCGGCGGCGTGAAGGACGGCCTCGCCGTACTGGAGCCGTTGCTGCGGCACGCGGTCGAGCAGGTGCGCGGTGGGGACCATGTGCGGACGGACACTGACTGATGGCGATCGTCCACTGGCCTGTCGAGCTCCAACACGGACAGGTCGCACTGAGGCCGCTGCGCGCCGGCGACGGTGCCGAATGGGCAGCAGCCCGACAGCGCAACGTCAGCTGGCTGCGGCCGTGGGACGCGACGCAACCGCCCGGTGCGGACGACGGTGCACGCACGTTCCGCGCCATGGCACGCGACTGGAACCGGCAGGCGCGGTACGGCCGCATGCTGCCCTTCGTCATCACGTACGGCGGTGCGGCCGGCGCAGGTGCCCGGGCGAAGTGGCCGCTGGTCGGCCAGCTCACTGTCTCCGGAATCACCTATGGCTCAGCCCGCTGGGCCAACCTCGGCTACTGGGTCGACGAACAGTACGCCGGTCGCGGCATCGTGCCGACCGCCGTGGCACTGGCCGCGGACCACTGCTGGTTCACCCTCGGACTGCACCGCATCGAGGTGGCCATCCGGCCCGAGAACAAAGCCAGCCTGCGCGTGGTGGACAAGCTCGGCTTCCGGTACGAAGGCGAACGGCCGCGGTTCCTGCACATCGACGGCGACTGGCGCGACCACCGCATCTTCGCGCTCAACAGCGAGGAAGTCGGGCCGGGTCTCGTCTCCCGATTGGAGTGACTACGCTCCGTACTGTTCACATCAGTCACACGAGTCTTCTTGCGACACACCGTGCCACGTACCCCATCTGACCCGCGCTGGGTCTTAGCGTCGTCGCATGGGGACGACAGGACTGATCTATGTGGCGATCGTCGCCGCGTGGGCTGCCTACCTCGTCCCGATGATGCTGAAGCGGAACGACGAGGCCAGGCGCCGCTCGGCGGTACCGTCGACGGCCGACGCACGCGTCCTGTCGCGCGACCCGTCCACCACCCGGTACGTCGTCCGTCCACCGGGCTCTGTCGAGGTCCCGGACGTCGAGGCCGCTGACGACCTGTCGCCACCGAAGCGCTACGTCCCCAACCGAGCCCGCCGGGTGGCCGCTATGCGCCGCCGGCGGGTCCTGTCGATCCTGACCCTTTCGCTGTTGTCGGTGACCGCACTGGCCGGACTCGGCATGCTCCTGTGGTGGACCGTCGCCATCCCGGCCGGCCTCATCGTCGGCTTCGTCATCCTCACCCGCGTCCAGCTCCGCCGCCAGGCCCGCGACCGCGCCCGCCTCGCGGCAGATCGCCGTACCCGGATGCAGGCCCACCACGACCGCGGCCCCGCCGGTAAGCCTGCCCCGTCCCCCGACGACGAGCTCACCATCGAGGTCAAGCTCCCCGCCGACCCCGCCCCCGTCGTCGAGAAGCCCGCCGCCTCCACCGAAGGCCTCTGGGACCCCGTCCCCGTCACCCTCCCCATGTACGTGATGAAGGAGAAGGCCCCGGACCGCACCGTCCGCACCATCTCCCTCACCGACGACGAGGTCTTCTCCAGCGCCCGTACGACGGACCCCGCCGACAAGCCCCTGGTCGCCGAAACCCCACCCCCCGCCGCCGAAGAACCCGAGGTCAGGCGAGCCGTCGGCGACTGACCAACCGGTTTTAGAGTCCGGGCCTGAACGTGTTAGAGTTTCGCGGTCGCCAGGGAAACCATGGCGGCCCGATTTGGGGCTGTGGCGCAGTTGGTAGCGCGCTTCGTTCGCAACGAAGAGGCCAGGGGTTCGAATCCCCTCAGCTCCACGAAGTCGATAGGCGACTCGTGTCCCCGGAAAACGGGGACCGGGTCGCCTTCGTCGTTTGTGCGGCTGCGCTTCGCTTGCCGCGGGCGGGGGCTTCGCCACCCGCACCCCCTGCGCCTCGCTGCGCGTCGGCGGATTCGGTGGGGGCACGCTGCTTGGTTGCCGACACACTTGGTGGGGGAGCCTGGTGGTGCTGGCGCGAGTACGGTCGGTTGTCATGGAAGAGGCTGAGAGGGTCATTCGGGCGGTGTGCGGGGAGGTTGATCGTGCGCTGACTCGGCTGCGGGATGATCCGGGTTTTCGGTCGGTGGGGTCCCGGGGCGCGGGGGGCATGCGGGTTGACGATGCCAGGGCGGCGTTGCTGAGGGCGATGGGCGCACTTGATGCCGGTGTGCGACCGGTGCTGGGTGCGTTTGCTCAGTTGGTTCTCCTCGACGACAGAGCGCATCCGCGCATCGCGCCTTACCAGTTGCGGGTCGCGTTCGGTGCATATGTCGAGGCGTCGAGGCTCGCCGCTGACTCTTCCACTCAGACAGACCATGCCTTCGGGGCCTCGCAAACGCCCCAGGCAGTCAAGGTGCGACTGTCCTTGGCCAAGGAGGCACTCGATCGCTGCGTTGCTGACCTCGACCGACCTGACCCTGAACCTGTCGAGGACAGCGGTCCTGGTCAGTGGATCGGAGCGCGTCCTTCGGCCGGCCCACGGTTCTCCGAGGACGGTGCCAAGAAGCAACGCGAGGTGTTGCGCGAAGCGTTGTACGAGCAGGCGTTGCCTTTCGCCGAGGCGGTCGGAGCGGAGATGGCTGGTGCTACGGAACCCGCCGGAGTCCCCGGGCCCTTTGCCGATGTGCGCGAGCCATGGCTTCGCCGGGTGCTGCGCCGCGGCCGTCGATCCGAGTAGCCGATGACCGGGATATTTCAGAGCGCTCTGACCGGTGGACGCGCGTTGCTGGTCGGCTGGATCCTGCCCAGCCTGATCAACGTGCTGATCTTCGGGGTCATTGTGACACCGAAGATCAGCAGTTTCGACGCGCTCGATGCCGAGGCTGCCCGCGGGGCGATATTCGGCCTGGTCGTCACTGCAGTGGTCGGTCTGGTCCTGGCCGCGCTGCAAACCCCGCTCTACCGTGTTCTCGAAGGCTATCTCTGCTGGCCCAAGTGGCTGGCCCACGCGCGCCGCCGGCGCCACCTGGCACGCAAACACCTGCTGCGTAATCGAGTCGACGCAGCAGCCCTGGCACTGCAGGACCGAACTGGCTCGCTGGCAGTCGCCGACCGGTCGGTCCTGGCCGCCTTCCGCGCCCACGGGGTCATCGGCCGCTACCTCGACGTCGACCTCCACAAGGGTGCGGTCTGGCTCGCGCTGCTGGAGGAGCGCCTGCACCGATACCCGGTCGACGATCGACAGGTCGCCCCGACTCAACTCGGCAACGCGATCCGGCGGTTCGAGGAGTACGGGTACAGCCGGTATCGTCTCGACACGCAGGTGCTCTGGCACGAACTCAACGCAGCAGTCGGCGAACCCGCACGCAAGCAGACCGATGACGCCCGGATGAGCGTCGACTTCTTCGTCAGCCTGCTCTTCGGCCACCTGATCGTCATCGTTGCCGCAGCCGTCGGCCTCGCCACCGGCACCGTCGTACGTCCCTGGCTCGTCGTCGCGACGATTGCCGTCCTGCTGCCGCTGACTCTCCTCTGGTACCGCCTCGCCGTCGTGTCCACCGACGAATGGGCCGGCGCGGTCCGAGCCATGGTCAACCTCGGCCGACACCCCCTGGCCGCGGCGCTCGGCCTCACCCTCCCGCAGGGGATCGATGACGAGCGCTCCATGTGGCTTCTCGTCGACGACTTCGTCCGCACCGGGTTCCATCCGAGGCTCACCACCCTGGACGCCTACCGGACGGCCCCTGAGGGACCGGAAGCGGGCGACGCGTCGGCCTCCACCGAGTTGGCACCGCCTGCCTCCTGACCAAGCATTCTCACTACGGTTCCAGGTCGGCGACGCCTTTGCCGGTGGTGATGTCGTAAGGGACTGAGATCTGGTCGTGGGCGATCAGCCAGGTGTCGTTGAGTTTGCGGAAGCAGAAGGTGGCTCGGACCCACATGCCGGGGGTTCGGGCTCCGGTCGGCAGGGTGCCGGTGAGGCGGCCGAAGGCGTGGGCGTAGGCGATGTCCTCGCCGGCGGTGACCACCAGGTCGCGGACCTCGTAGCTCACCTCCTGGAAGACCGCGAACACTCGCTCCCAGTTCTTGAGCTTTGCGGGCAGTCCGACGTGTTGCAGGGGTGGGTCGATGTCGAAGGAGACGACGTCGGGTGAGTAGATCTGGGCCAGGGCGTCCAAGTCCTTGGCGCGGAGGGCCTCGATGATCTTGTCGATCTGTCCGGTGATTGCGGATTCGGTCACGTGTCAGGCTCCGAAGGCGGGGGCGTTGTCGCGGGCCCAGTCGGTGAAGGTCAGGGCGGGGTGGCCCAGGAGTGCCGCGACGGTTTCGGTGGTGGGGCCCGGGTGGGTTGCGTAGTCGGCTAGGGAACCAAGGAGGCGGGCTGGGACCTCTTCGGGGAGGCCTTGGGCGAGCATGGCTTGGCGGACCTGGTTGGCGGGGAGTTCCTGGAACGACAGCGGTCGGCCAATCGCGGAGCCGATGATGCGCACCTTCGCGGACTGGTCGAGCGGCTGGGGGCCGGTCAGCGTCAGCGTTGAACCGGCGTGGGCCTTGTCTGCGAGAGCCTGTACGGCGACCGCGGCGATGTCGGCCTCGTGGATTGGTGAGGTGGTGGCGGTGGCGTAGGCGCCGCGGACCACGTCGCCGGCTTTGATTTGCGGGGCCCAGGCGAGCGCGTTCGCGGCGAAGTCGGCCAGGCGGAGGATCGTCCAGTCCAGGCCGGAGTCCTTGACCAGGTCTTCGGCTGCCTTGAACTCAGCTGCGAAGCGCGGCTCGCCGGCGGGGTGGTTCACGGTAGTTGCCGATAGCAACACTGCGCGGCGGACGCCTTGTTTGGATGCCAGCTGCAACAGCTCACCCAGCCCGGGGCCGGTGGCGCGGGGGCTGATCTGGATGGCTTCCACGCCTTCGAGGGTTGGTTCCAGCCAACTTGGGTTGAAGAGGTCACCTTGGACGGTGTTGGGGAGGGAGTTTTCGCCGCGGGTGACTGCGGTGAGGGGGATGCCCTTGTCGACGAGTTGGCGGGCTACAGCGCGGCCGACGACGCCGTTGGCGCCGGTGAGGAGGATCATCGGGAGCTTCCTTTGCTCAGGGTGGGGTTGTGGCGGCCGCCGGTTCGTTTGGTGAAGGCTGAGGGGATGGGGGATTTGGAGCGGTAGAACTTGAGCGGGCTGGAGCTGACGGCTTCCTTGTAGGCGATGGCGGCTCGGCCTTTGAGGTACCAGCGGCTTGGGGTGTCGTCGGGGTTGGTGAATTGGATGACGGCGTCCTTGCGGCCCAGCGACACCGGCTGGTGGATGTAGCCGAAGCGGAACGGGCGCGGGTCTTTGCCGCGCAGGATCCGGGTGATCGACTCGGCCGTGTGGGCGCCTGCGGGGATGGCGCTCTGGCAGGTGCCGTGGATGGTGCCGTAGGCCTGGCGGATTGCGGCCGCGTCGCCGATCGCGAACACCTCAGGGTGCGAGACCGAGCGCAGGGCCGCGTCGACGGTGACCCGGCCGGCGTCGTCGACCGCGATGCCGGCTTCTGCGGCAAGACGAGCATGTACGACGCCCGTCGTACACAAGGTGATGTCGGTCGGGATGCGTTCGCCGTCGTCGAGTTCGACAGCGTGCGGGTGGATCCGGGTGACCGTCACGCCGGTGCGGATCTCGACGCCGAGACGGTCGAGCGTGTTCATCAGGTAGCTGCGTGCCTTCGAACCCATCATCGACCCCGGCTCACCGCGGCTGAGCAGGATCACTCGCATCTTCGGGTACGCCTCGGCGGCTTCGGCGGCTGCTTCGATGCCGGTCAGGCCGGCGCCGCAGACGGTGAGGACGCCTTCGGCGTTGTCGCGCAGGGCCTGTGCGAACTCCGGGTCGTCGATGGCGAAGGCGTGCTCGGAGCGTGGGGTGGCGCTGCCGATCGCATAGACGAGGTAGTCGTAGCCGAGGTTGTTGCCGTCAGCAAGGACCACGCTGCGGTTGGCAGCATCGATCTGGGCCGCCCGGCCCTGGACGAAGGTGACACCCGCGGGCGCGACGAGATCGGGGATGCGGTGGACGGCGAGCTGCTGACCGACCGCGGCCTGGTGCTGGCGGAGGCGCTCGTTGAAGACGTCGGTCGGGTTGACGAGGGTGACGTCGGCGTTCCTGGTACGGCGCGCGATGCCGTGGGCGGCCATCATGCCGGTGTAGCCGGCGCCGAGGATGACGATGCGGTGCTTCGGGTCCATGGGTTCCTACCGGAGTTCAGGGGATCGGTGCTGATCCACTGTCGGGCTCAGGAAGAACCGGCGGCAACGGCGATGTGCTCAACGGCTGTTCAGCACGGTTGAAGACCCGTGTGAACGCCTCGCCGTCATTCAGCGGCGTTCAAGGATTGTTTCGCAGGTCCGCACTACTGCGCCGGGGGCCAGTCGAGGATCACCGGACCGTGATCCTCGGCGAGCCGGGCGAACGCCCGGACGAGTTCGGTTTCGCGGTCGGCCCGCCAGATCAGCGCCGACGCGACGGGCGGACCGTTCTCGATCGGCGTGTAGGCGATCCCGGGATGCTGGTTGTACTGCGCGAACTGCGCCAGGATCGGGCCGATACCCTTGCCGGCCATGACCAGCGCGACACCGGCCTGCAGGCTCTCGACCAGGAGCGTGCGCTCGATCGGTCGTCCCGACGGCGTCTGACTCGGCACGAAGTAGTCGATCCAGTACGACTCCGGGTCACCTGCGGCGACGACGATGGGGTTGTCGGCGAGATCCTCCATCGTCGCGTAACCCCGACGTACGATCGGGTGTCCGTCGGGCGCGGCCATCAGCAGGGTCTCGCGCAGGACCACCGGTCCGACGATCATGCCGTCCTCGCGGACAGGCAGCGGTACGGCGAGGATGTCGACCCGGTCGTCCCGCAGCGGCCGCAGGTGGTCGCCGACCTCTGCCTCCAGCACGAGATGCACGGTGGATCCAGGCTGACGCGATTCGAAGGTGCGCGCGAGTTCGACCAGGTGCCGACCATTCGCCGTACCGAGGAAGCCGAGCCGCAGTTCGCCGTCGAGGCCCTTGGCTGCCTGGATGGTTCGCTGGACGACCTGCTCCACGGCCTCGTGCGCGGGCGCGAGGTCGCGCTGGAACTGCCGACCGAGGTCGGTGAGGGTTACACCGCGCGTGTTGCGCTCGAACAGGGCGGCACCGATCCGGCGCTCGATCTTCTGGATGAGTTGGGTGACGCGCGCCGGCGAGATCCGCAGGCGCTTGGCGGTCCGGCCGAAGTGCAACTCGTCGCACAGCACAAGGAACGTCTCGATCTCCTGACGCTCCACAGCACCTCACATCGGTTGTTCAACCACGGCGAACAATCGTTCAGCCAACTTGAACACCGAGTATGAGCGATCACCGGATCACCCGTCGAGCCCCCGCCGGTCGTCGATCAGATCGCCTTCCACCAGGCACCTCGGGCCGACCGGAACCTGGCGCGCCGCAGCGGTGTAGGTGAGTTGTCCAACTGCCTCAGCCCACGTCGGGAGTCCGCATGCATCTCTCCAGGAGCACACTGCTGATCGCCGGCGCTTTGGTGATCGCCGGTTGCAGTTCGGTGCCGGACCGCGTTATCAGTGTCGCCGAGCAGCCGGCCGCCACCAGTACTGCGGAGGTGCGCGCTGGGTCGGTCAGCATCCAGGTTCAGTCCGCCGAGACTCGTACGTCGGTGTCTGTGGCGGGCGGTGCCAGTCAGCCACTGGAGGTTGACGGGCGCTGGGTGCTGCCGCGGGTCGTGGCGGACGGTCCGCCGGACGGCGCGACACCGGATGGCAGCCGGGCCGTACTGGCCGAAGCCGCCGGCTCTCGGGGAGGCGTGAGTCGATTCATGCTCCTTGACCTGAAGGCGATGGCGTCGAAGCTGGTGGAGTTGCCCGGTGACTTCACCTACGACGCCTGGTCGCCCGACGGGGCCGTCATCTACTTCATCGAGCACCGACCGCCGGCCGATTCCGGCAAGTACGTCGTACGTGCGTATGACCGGGTGTCTGCTGCTCTGCGTCCTGACGCGGTGGCTGACAAGCGGACCTCGGGCGAGGAGATGGCCGGGCTGCCGATCGCGCGCGCGTCAACCCGCGACGGACGGAGTGTGGCGACGCTCTATGTCCCCCATCCCAGCGGCTCGCACGGCGACGGCCACGAGGGGCTCGGGCGCCCCCACGGGCCGTTCGTACACCTGTTGTTCGCGGCCGATGCGACGGCCTTGTGCGTCGATCTTCCGGCGGAGGTCGCTCGTGGCTGGACCGTTGCCGTGAAGGGGAAAGTCCTCCACATCTCCCGGCCGGAGGTCGCGCGCGCCTACGCGATCGACCTCCTCTCTGGCGAGCTCACCACAACCACACGCTGATCGCAGTACGGGTGGTGTACGGGCAGCGGGATGAAGGTGCGCGCTTCTAGCCTGACGTCGTCCTGACGAGCTAGGAGTGATTGTGACTTTTTCTTTGCGACGGGTGTTTGTGGCGGCGCCTTTGTTCGGCTTGCTGATGGCGACTGGGGTGGTGGCGCCGGGGGCCGGCGCGGCTGAGGCCGAGGCGGTGACGTGTGTGCGGTCCTCGAACGAGCCGGACAGCGTTCTGGGTGGGATTGGATACGGCTACCGGAATTGGCCGGGTGGGGATGCGAAGGTGCGCGTCACGTACTCGATCGCGGGCACCGTGAAGATGATCCGCGTGCGGAAGGCACAGAACGGATCCAGCACCTCCACCACGCTTCTCGGTACGCGGGGGCGCAAGGTCACGAAAACGGTCAGCTTGAACTACCAGCCCCGCGGCGACGGAACGCTGTGGTTCGAGCCGCGCGGCGACAGCTCGACAACGGGGCGCGTCATCTATTCCTTCTGCTTGTACAAGGGATGACCGAGCCCAGGTAGCGGCGGACTGTTCGTCTCCTACGCGGCGCTCCAGAAGGCGTCTTCTACGGCCTGGTCCTCGCCGATGAGCCAGATCTCGGCGATCTTGTCGGCGTCGACGCGGAAGACGTCGACGCCGTGCTGGTCGAGGTCGGGGAGTCCTTCGCGCTTCGCGGTGAAGCGGACCGTGGTGGAGACGAGGTTGCCGCTTTCGGTGGCGGACTCGGTTTCCAGGGTGAAGGTGCCGTTGCTGAGGGCGAAGAAGCGGCCGAGGTGGGCGACGATGGCGTCGGGGCCCACGTGGTCGCCGGACAGCGGGTTCGCGCCCGGCTGGTGCCAGACGGCATCCGCGTGCAGGGTGGCGGCGAGAGCTTGCAGATCACCGGCCGCGACGGCGGCGCCGTACTTGCCTACGACATCTATGGCTGACATGTCCATCCTCCATGGTTAGCTGGGATCCCAGCGTGCCGGAGGAGAGGGTGGTTACTTCAACGTGACCGGATCGAACCGCGAGTGGACGGTGTTCTCCGCCCAATGCCCGTCGCGAGCATCGCTGGCGCGGATCGCGAACAAGTGGACCGCGATGATCGTGATCCTGCTCCACGAGCAACCGCTGCGCTTCGGCGAACTACACCGTCAGGTGGAGGGCATCACCAAGAAGGTCCTCGTCGACACGCTGCGAGCACTCGAGCGAGACGGCATGGTCGAACACATCCACCAGGACCACGCCTACTACCAGCTCACCCCCCTCGGCCGAACCCTCCACGAACCACTCCAGGCACTCCAAGTCTGGGCCGAGTCCTACGTAGACGACGTACAAGCAGCCCAAGACCGGTACGACGACGCCGCCGACGACCAAATCCTCGACTAGCCCCGCGCGCGGCGCACGAGGATGTTCACAGTCTCGTCGGGAGAACGTCGGTTGGTGTTGCGGCAGGTAATCTTGACTCATTCCAGAAAAGGGGGAAGACTGCAGGGGTGCCGACCGTGGAAGAGCTCCAGCAGTTGCTGCGGGGGAGTGAGCTGCGTGTGACGCGGCCGCGGGTTGCGGTGTTGCAGGCGGTGTATGCGCACCCGCATGCCGATACGGACTCGTTGATCGGGGCCGTGCGCAACGATCTGCCGGAGGTTTCGCACCAGGCGGTGTACGACTCGTTGCACACGTTGACGGCGGCGGGGCTGGTACGGCGGATCCAGCCGCTCGGGTCGGTTGCGCGGTACGAGTCGCGGGTGGGCGACAACCACCACCATGTCGTGTGCCGGAACTGCGGCGCCATTGCCGATGTCGACTGTGCGGTGGGGCATGCGCCCTGCCTGCATGCGTCGGACGACCACGGGTTCGTGATCGACGAGGCCGAGGTCATCTACTGGGGGCTCTGCTCCGACTGTGCTTGACCTTCTGTGAAAACTTACGTCCAGTCCTGGAAGGATTCAGATGTCCGACAACCATGAGCCGCACGAGCCCCTGCCCGGTGAAGGCAGTGAGGAGAGCCGCGGCGAAGAGAACGCCCAGGCGACCGGCGGCTGCCCGGTGGCCCACGGTCAGGGTGTGCAACCGACCTCGGGCGACGCGAACCGGGCCTGGTGGCCGAACCAGCTGAACCTGAAGATCCTGGCCAAGAACCCGGCCGTGTCGAACCCGCTCGGCGAGGAGTTCGACTACGCCGCCGAGTTCCAGACGCTGGACCTGGCCGCGGTCAAGGCCGACATCGCCGACGTACTGACGACCTCGCAGGACTGGTGGCCGGCCGACTTCGGGAACTACGGCCCGCTGATGATCCGGATGGCGTGGCACAGCGCCGGGACGTACCGGGTCAGCGACGGCCGCGGTGGCGCGGGTGCGGGGCAGCAGCGGTTCGCGCCGCTGAACAGCTGGCCGGACAACGCCAACCTGGACAAGGCGCGGCGGCTGCTCTGGCCGGTGAAGAAGAAGTACGGCCAGAAGATCTCCTGGGCCGACCTGATGATCCTGACCGGCAACGTGGCGCTCGAGACGATGGGCTTCAAGACCTTCGGGTACGCCGGTGGCCGGGCCGACGTCTGGGAGCCGGAGACCGATGTCTACTGGGGCCCGGAGACGGGCTGGCTGGACGATGAGCGGTACAGCGGCGACCGCGAGCTGCAGAAGCCACTGGGCGCCGTACAGATGGGTCTCATCTACGTGAACCCGGAAGGCCCGAACGGCAACCCGGACCCGATCGCGTCGGCGCGCGACATCCGCGAGACCTTCGGCCGGATGGCGATGAACGACGAGGAGACCGTGGCGCTGATCGCCGGCGGTCACACCTTCGGCAAGACGCACGGCGCCGGTAACGCCGAGGAGCACGTCGGGGTCGAGCCCGAGGGCGCCGACCTCGAGCACCAGGGCCTCGGCTGGAAGAGCACGTTCAACTCCGGCAAGGGCAAGGACGCGATCACCAGCGGCCTCGAGGTCACCTGGACCACCACGCCGGCCAAGTGGGGCAACGACTTCTTCGAGATCCTGTTCGGCTACGAGTGGGAGCTCACCAAGTCCCCCTCCGGCGCGAACCAGTGGGTCGCCAAGGACGCCGAGGCGATCATCCCGGACGCGTACGACGGTCCGAAGAAGAAGCCGACGATGCTCACCACCGACCTGGCGCTGCGCTTCGACCCGATCTACGAGCCGATCTCGCGCCGGTTCAAGGACAACCCGGAGCAGTTCGCGGACGCGTTCGCCCGCGCCTGGTTCAAGCTGACGCACCGCGACATGGGCCCGATCGTGCGCTACCTCGGCTCCGAGGTTCCCGCCGAGACGCTGATCTGGCAGGACCCGCTCCCGGCCGTCGACCACGAGCTGATCGGCGCCGACGACATCGACGCGCTGAAGGCGCAGATCGCGGCCTCCGGCCTGTCGGTCTCGCAGCTGGTGTCGACCGCGTGGGCCTCGGCCTCGAGCTTCCGGGGCAGCGACAAGCGCGGTGGCGCGAACGGCGCCCGCATCCGCCTGCAGCCGCAGGCCGGCTGGGAGGTCAACAACCCCGACCAGCTCGCCCAGGTACTGCGCACGCTCGAGGGCATCCAGCAGTCGTTCCCCAAGCCGGTCTCGCTGGCCGACCTGATCGTCCTCGCCGGCGGCGTCGGCGTCGAGGTCGCGGCCAAGAACGCCGGCGTCGACCTCGTCGTACCGTTCACCCCGGGCCGCGCGGACGCGACCCTCGAGCAGACCGACGTCGAGTCCTTCGAGGCCCTCGAACCGGCCGCCGACGGCTTCCGCAACTACTACGGCAAGGGCAACCGCCTCCCCGCGGAGTACCTCCTCCTCGACAAGGCGAACCTGCTCACCCTGAGCGCCCCCGAGCTCACCGTCCTGGTCGGCGGCCTCCGAGTCCTCGGCACCAACTACGACGGCTCGACGTACGGCGTCCTCACGGACAACCCCGGCACGCTCACCAACGACTTCTTCGCGAACCTGCTCGACCTGGGCACCGAGTGGAAGTCGACCGACAGCAGCCAGGAGTTCTTCGAGGCGAAGGACTCCGCCGGCAACGTCAAGTGGACCGGCACCCGCGCCGACCTGGTCTTCGGCTCGAACTCCGAACTCCGCGCCGTCGCCGAGGTCTACGCCTCCGACGACGCCAAGTCCAAGTTCGTCACCGACTTCGTCGCCGCCTGGCACAAGGTCATGGAACTAGACCGCTTCGACCTGCACCGCTGATCCACTCTTGAAGGCCGGCCCACCACCAGGGGGGCCGGCCTTCAGGCTTGTCAGGCGGCGATCGCCGGAGTGGTGTCGGCCAGGGCAACGAGTGCTTCGTCGAGCAACC
This sequence comes from Kribbella yunnanensis, assembly GCF_039529655.1. NCBI lineage: Bacteria > Bacillati > Actinomycetota > Actinomycetes > Propionibacteriales > Kribbellaceae > Kribbella > Kribbella yunnanensis. Next base: position 582,580 of record NZ_BAAANF010000002.1, read on the forward strand.
GCCGGATCGCCGCGTTCACACCGGTGCACTCGCTGTCGATCAGCTCCGCGTTCTTGTGGATTCCGCCGGCCAGTCTCTTGATCTTCGCGATCCGCTCCAGCTGAGCGAGGGCTGCACCGATCTTCTCCTCGGCGGTCGCGATGTCGCTGACCCCCGCCCGCACGGTCGCGGTGAGGGCAACGGTTCGGATCAACAGGACGACGGTCCGGAGCAGCTCGGCATCGTCGTTGTCGGGGTCGAACGCCAAGACGATCCGCCGCGGACCTAGGACGCGGACCAGTTGGCCGCCGTTCTGCTCCGGGGTTCGGACGACGCCGATCGAAGCGACCGCTGCCCGGTTGCGCTCGGCTTCGTCGAAGTACTCGCCCCATCCGGTGCGCGCCGAATCGGTCATCTCCAGTACGACGCAGGTCGACCCGGCGACCGTGAGTACGCCGTCGCCCTTCTTGCTGCGCGGAATTCGACCGGCTCGGGTGCCAGTGGCGACGTACTCATCGCCGAGTGCGGTGGCGATCTCACTCAGCAGATGGTGCATGGCCACCTCGAAGGCGTCACCCTTGATCGGAGTGACCTTGATCAGCTCGGTCCTGGCCTGCTGCACTCTGAGCGCCGTGGTCAGCTCGTCGACCTTCGCAGCGAGCTCGCCATGACGCGTCTCGAGCTGCTGCGTGAGCTTGGCCATCGGAGAGGTCGGGTCGCTGGGATCGAACTGCTGTGCCGCCCGCTCCAACAGCTCCCGCGTACTCGCCCGGACCTGAGACTCCAGGCCAACCGCGAACTTGTCCAGCAACGGTTGCAAGCGCTCGAGCAGCTCAGGGCTGTCGCCGCCGACCAGGCGTTTGATCTCGCCCGTCAGGTTGCTCGTAGCATCCTTGACCGCCGACTCGGTCAGTGCGGCCGCCTTGGTGCTTGCCGCGGCGGTCTGATCACCGACCTCTTTGAGCATCTGCTCGAGAACGCGGGCCTCGGCCGTCTGGGCGGTTGCGGCGAGGGTGCGGGAGCCGAGCAGCAGTGCCTCGGTCACGAACGGCGTCAGGTCAGCCGCAGCCAATTGCCCCGGATCGTCGACGGCCTGGGCTCGACGGCCGGTTGTCCAGTGATGAGCTTCCCGTACGACGGTGCTGTCGGTGATCGCGAGCGTGGTGAGGACGATCGCGGTCGCCGTGCTGTCGAAGCGGGCAGTGGATGCGTTCATGGGCGTTGCTCCCCGAGTCGTGCAGTTGATGGGGAGAGCATCCTCGACGGCTCCGACATTTTCCGGCTGCTTGTGAGGGGTGAGGGTGCGTGTCAGGCTGGCCGGGTTGCGTCAGGCGGAGAAGGGAACGGGGATGCGGTTTCATCATGATCGGGAGCCTTCGGGGGACCTGACGTTCAGTGATGTGTTTTTGGTGCCTGGGCGGTCTCGGGTGGGGTCGCGGCTGGATGTGGATCTTTCGACGGGGGACGGGAGTGGGGGGTCGATTCCGGTTGTCGCGGCGAATATGACTGCGGTGTCGGGGCGGCGGATGGCGGAGACGTTGGCTCGGTGTGGTGGGTTGGCGGTGATTCCGCAGGATATTCCGGTGGATGTGGTGGGGGAGGTTGTTGCCTGGGTCAAGGAACGGGATCCGGTGCATGACACGGCCTTGGTGTTGCCGCCGTCGGGGACGGTGGGGGAGGCGCTGAATCTGCTGCCGAAGCGGGGGCATGGGGCGGTGGTGGTGGTTGATCGGGGGCGGCCGGTGGGGGTTGTCACCGAGGCGGACTGTGCTGGGGTGGATCGGTTCACGCAGTTGGATGCGGTGATGTCGCGGGAGTTGCTGACGGTGCCGGCGGGCATCGATCCGGAGGCCGCCTTCAACCAGTTGCATGACGGGCGGCATCGGTTGGCGCCGGTGGTGGACGAGGCTGGGACGATCGTCGGGATTCTCACGAGGCAGCGGGCACTCAGAGCGACGCTGTACGAGCCGGCGCTGGATGCTCAAGGGCGTCTGCGGGTCGCGGCGGCGATAGGAATCAACGGGGATGTCGAGCAGCGCGCAAAAGCCTTACTGGACACGGGAATCGACGTACTGGTCATCGACACCGCGCACGGTCACCAGGCGCGGATGCTCGAGGTACTGCGGACTGTGAAGAGCCTCGGCCCCGAGGTCCCGATCGTTGCGGGCAATGTGGTGACCGCGGAGGGTGTCAGCGATCTGGTCGAGGCCGGCGCCGACATCATCAAGGTCGGTGTCGGACCGGGCGCGATGTGTACGACGCGGATGCAGACGGCCGTTGGTCGACCGCAGTTCTCGGCTGTGCTGGAGTGTGCGACGCGAGCGCGTGAGCTGGGCAAGCACGTGTGGGCGGACGGCGGCGTACGGCATCCGCGGGATGTCGCGCTGGCGTTGGCCGCGGGGGCTTCGAGCGTGATGATCGGCTCGTGGTTCGCCGGGACGTACGAGTCGCCCGGCGATGCGCATCGCGACAGCGACGGGCGGATGTACAAGGAGAGCTTCGGTATGGCGTCCGCCCGCGCGGTGCGGTTGCGGACCGCCGAGGACACCCCGTTCCAGCGGGCCCGGAAGGCGATCTTCGAGGAGGGCATCTCGTCGGCACGGATGTACCTCGATCCTGAGAGCCCGAGTGTCGAGGACCTGCTCGACTCGATCGTTTCCGGAGTGCGCAGTTCCTGCACGTACGTCGGCGCTGCGAACCTCGCCGAATTCCACGAGAAGGCGGTTGTCGGCCTGCAGACCGCGGCCGGTTACGCCGAAGGCAAGCCGATGGACACCAGCTGGTGAGTCACTCCCGGGGTGAGGTTGAGAACACAACAACCTCATACGGAGAGCGATTGGCACGCCCTGTCGGCGGTGGCACGCTGTAGTCAGCAGGGGGGAGAGAACGCCAAACACACTGCAGGTGGTGTTCGATCTCGCTGGGGGAGTGAGATCGAGCAGTGCGGGATGTACGGCGTTCTGGACGTGGTCGCGGGTGGTGGACTGGGATTCGGCCGAGGCTTGGGAGGGCGACTCGGGGATTCCTCCCCACCCGCGACTGCCGTTCAGGGTGGAAATCAGTTTGCACCCGGTGAGAGAGTCGACATGTGCCGACCACCATCGTCTGTGACGAGTCCGGGTACGAGGGCGAGAAGCTGGTCGGCGGCGTCACGGATGTCTTCGCCCACGCAAGCATCCGCCTGGACGAAGAAACCGCAGCAGCCTGCGTCGCCGAACTCCGCGACCGCATCAAATCACCGGCCACCATGTACAAGGCCAACCACCTCCTCCGCGCCAAACACCGCGCCACCCTGCTCTGGTTCCTAGGCCCCAACGGCCCGCTCCCCGGCAACGCCAGCGTCTTCGTGATCGACAAGACCCACTTCCTGATCACCGCCCTGGTCGACCACCTCGGCGCGCGCCCGGCGACGATCCCCTTCCTGTACGACGCCTACCGCCGTACCGAGGAAGCCCGCGCATTCCTCGACGCGGCCAACGACTACCTCCGAGCCCACGAGACCGCCGTACTCCCGCGACTCGATCCGTTACTCCCCGCGATCATCCGAGCCGCGGAGTACTGGAGCGACGGCACTCCGGTCCACATCGCGCACGACCGCCAGACCACCCTCTCCCCAGCCCGAATCACCGCCCTCCGCCAAGCAAGCCCGGCCATCGCCGCCATCGACCAGCTCGACTCCTTCGTCGACCACCGAGTTCAAATCGCCGACTTCCTGGCCGGCATCACCTACCGGATTGCGTCTGGGTACCTGAACGGGGCAGGCGACCCGGAGGTGACCGCGGCCCTCGCGCCGTACGTCGATCCGCAGTCGCTGTGGATTACTCCTTGGCTTTCGGCTGTGGCTTCGGCATAGTCAGCGTTGTTGATCGATAGAGCAGGGGTTGCGTGGTGCCGGAGGACGGGCCGGCCCCGCTCAGGGTTGACGCCGAGACCGCGATCATCCTGCGCGAGGCCTATCACAAGATCGAGGCGCTGTTCCGCGCCGATCACTACGGGCTGTACGACTACGTGCGGGTCGTGGTGGCGAAGGTTGCGCGGGTGGACACGTTCTATGTGGGGTTCCTGCACGGGGCGACGCGGGTGCGGTATCCGTACGGGTACGACGACGGGCAGTACGTCGATCCGGATACGCATCGGTTCGGGCCGCAGGGGCAGACGGCTTGGTTGCTGAAGCATCGGCAGACTTATCGGTTCGCGTACGACAACGGGGCTGCGTTGCATGCCGGCGTACCGATCGGGGAAGTGGGGCGGCGCTCGGCGGATGCGGTGACGGTTCCGATGTACCGGTCGGTGAAGGATGGGGCGGATCAGCTGTTCGGCATGTTGTCGATGCAGAGCTACGAGGCGCATTCGTACGACGCCAACGCCGTACGAGCGTTTGAGTGGATCGCCGGTGTGGTTGAGCGGGTGCTGACGCGGGAGGGGGAGGATCGGGAGGCGTTGCGGCGGTTGCCGGCGGGGGATGTCGGGCCGGGGATGCTCACGTCGGATCATGTGGCGGAGTACCTGACGCATCGGATCGCGTCGATTCGGGAGATCGCGGCGGAGGCGATGACGGCGGACGACGTCCCGACGGAGGTGCATGGGCATCTGACCCGGATCGTGGAGACGACCGAGCACATTCAGTCCGAGCTGATCGAGATGCTGATGGAGGCTGACGAGGGGCCGGAACGGCGGTTTGCGGGGCTGACGAAGGCTCAGCAGGGGATTGCGGTGCTGTTGGTGGACGGGTTGGACAACGATCAGTTGGCGGCCGAGTTGGGGATCAGCCTCAACACCGTGAAGACCCATCTCAGCGCGATTTTGCGCAAATACGGGATGGCGCACCGGGCGCAGGTGGCGGACGACGTGCGGAAGTACCTCGCACCGTAGACATACTTGAGCGGTTGAAGTAACTTCCGGGTGGCCCGTTTATTAGGAAATATCCAGTCCGCCCTGGAGGCTCCCGTGGATCCGTTGTCCCGCCGTACGTTCCTGGCCGCGAGTGGTGGGTTGCTGGCGAGCGTCACGCTGCCCGCGGCCGGCGCCGAGGCCGCGCCCCAGCCGGCCGCCGCTCCGCCGAAGACTGATCTGGCGCGGTATCGGCCGGTGCGGGCGTCGTCGAGCGCGTACGCCGCGACACCGCCCGAGTTCGCGGTCGACGGGCTGGCGGTGCCGGGCGTGCGGGGATCGGGCTGGCGGGCGGCAGGCAACGACCCGCAGTGGCTGGTGGTGGACCTGCAGGCGAAGTGCCGGGTCGAGTCCGTGCGGCTGACGTTCGAGGCGACCTCGAAGGACCCGGCCTTCGACTTCTCCGGTGGCAATCCGTACGGGAACACGACCGGTCAGGAGCTGCTCTCGAGTTCGCCGCTCGACTTCCGGGTCGACATCTCGACCGACGGGTCTTCGTGGCGGACTATCCACCAGGCGAGCGATAGTGCTGGTGGCACTGTCGACGTCACGCTGGACAGCCCGGTCACGGCGCAGTACGTGCGACTGACCGCCAGCCGCCAGGCGAACACGAACGCGCTTGGTCTCAACGGCTTCCAGGTCTACGGCAGTACGACGGCCTCGCGTCCCGCCGCGACCGGGTGGACCGACTGGGGTAAGCACGCCGATCGCCCGCCGGCGCTGACCAAGGCCGCCGACGGGACCTTCCCGATCGAATCCGGCTGGACGCTGACGATGGATGACTTCGCGGGTACGGCGGATGGCGCCGTACTAGCGCAGTCGGGTCTGGACACGTCGACGTGGTTGCCGGCGGTCGTCCCTGGAACTGTGCTCGGATCGCTCGTGGAGGAAGGGCATTTCCCCGACCCGGTGGAGGGGATGAACAACCTCGAGATCCCGGAGGCGCTCAGCCGGCACGTCTGGTGGTATTACCGGAAGTTCGATCGCCCGACGGCCTCGGGGACGCGGGCCTGGCTCGAGTTCGACGGGATCAATCATCAGGCGGATGTCTGGCTGAACGGCGTCTCGATAGGGACGGTGAAGCATCCGTTCGCGCGGGTCGCTCTGGATGTGACGGCCGCGCTGAAGGCGAAGAACGCGCTCGCGGTGAAGATCACACCGATGCCGCACCCGGGATCTGCGGGGGACAAGGGTGATGCGGGGCAGGCATTCGTCCAGGCTGCGACGCTTTACCTCGACTCGCCGACCCTGCTCGCCGCGTCTGGCTGGGACTGGATGCCGGCGGTTCGCGACCGTGCGGCCGGGATCTGGAACCATGTCCGCCTGCGGTTCACGGGCGACGCCGTACTGGGTGATGCCCGCGTGGTGACGAAGGTGCCGCGCGCTGATCACGCCACTGTCGCGATCAGCGTGCCGGTCCGGAACGCATCAACGGCACCGCGCACTGTCACAGTCAAGGCGGCGTTCGACGGCTGGGCGGGTAGCAAGACCGTGACGCTGCAAGGTGGAGCGAGTGCGAAGGTTGCCTTCGACATCGTTGCCATCGACAACCCGAAGCTCTGGTGGCCCAACGGGTACGGCGATCCTGCGCTGCACACGCTCACCGTCACGGCGACTGTCGGTGGTGCCGTCAGTGACAGTCGCAAGACCACCTTCGGCATCCGCGAGTTCGGCTACGACTACGAGATCCCGATCAAGATCGACCCGGCGACGAACAGTGCGTTGCAGACCGTCAACATCGCTCGGCAGACCGCGCGGTACCTGCGGATCCAGGGCCGCCGCCGGGCGACCGGGTGGGGGTATTCGCTGTGGACACTGGCGATCAAGGACAGTGCCGATCCCTCGGTCGACCTGGCCCGGTCCGGTACGGCGAGCGCTTCGGATGATGACGGCAGTCCGGCGCAGAACGCGATCGACGGTGATGACCGCAGTCGCTGGTCGTCGGCGTACAGCGATGATCAGTGGATCCAGGTGGACCTGGGAACTGCGAAGAGTTTTGACCGGATCGAGTTGCTGTGGGAGACGGCGTACGCGTCGCTGTTCGAGATCCAGGTATCGGATGACGGCAGTGCGTGGCGCAAGGTGCAGGAGGTCAACAACGCGCCGGTGCCGTTGAAGATCAGCGTGAACGGCGTGCGGATCTTCTGCCGGGGTGGCAACTGGGGCTGGGACGAACTGCTGCGCCGGATGCCTGAGGAGAAGATGCGTGCGGTGATCGGCATGCACCGCGACATGAACTTCACCATGATCCGCAACTGGATCGGGTCAAGTACGCGGGAGGAGTTCTACCAGGCGTGCGACGAGAACGGCATCCTGGTCTGGAACGACTTCTGGGAGGCCGGTCCGTTCACCGACAACCTGCCCGGGTACGTCGACATCGCGCGCGACACGATCGTTCGGTACCGGACGCACCCGTGCATCGTGGTGTGGTGCGCGGCCAACGAGCAGCACCCGCCGCCCGCGATCCACGAGGGGATCCAGGCCGCGATCCGCGAGGAGGACGACGAGATCCTCTACCTGCCGGATTCGGCGGCCGGGTTCGTGTCGGGACACGGGCCGTACTACTGGGTGGACCCGGCCAAGTACTTCGACGCGAACACCTACGACACCTTCAACTTCGGCTTCCACACCGAGATCGGGATGCCGACGATCCCGGTCGTCGAGTCGATGCGCAACCTGGTCGGCGCTGACGATCCTGGCTGGCCGATCGGTACGCCGTGGTACCACCACGACTGGTCGACCCATGGCAACCAGCACCCGGAGACCTATCTCGGCGCGATCGACGAGCGGCTCGGAGCGTCGAGCGGGCTGGAGGAGTTCACCCGCAAGGCGCAGTTCGTGAACTACGAGAACATGCGGGCGATGTTCGAGGCCTGGAACGCGAATCTGTGGAACGACGCGTCGGCGCTACTGCTGTGGATGTCGCATCCTGCGTGGCATTCGACGGTGTGGCAGACGTACGACTATGACCTCGATGTGAACGGTTCGTACTACGGCGCCCGCAAGGGCTGCGAGGCGATCCACGTCCAGGCCAACCAACCCGACTGGACCACAGTCGTCCTCAACCACACCACGTCCCCGCTGACCGCTTCGGTAACAGCCGACCTCTACGACCTGAACGGCGTCCGGCTAGGTTCGCAGAACCAGGCGATCACCGTTGCCGCCAGCAACAAGACTGAAGGTTTCAAAGTTGCCTTCGGCGCCGACCTCCCGGCCCTGCACCTGCTCCGCCTCAAACTGACCGACGCCGCCGGCAAGGTCCTCTCCGAAAACACCTACTGGCGCTACCGCAAACCCACCGACCTCCAGCGCCTCAACTCACTGGCGCCCGCCAAACTCGACGTACGGTCGACTGCTGTGCGCGGCAAGCTGACCGCCACCATCCGCAACACCGGCAAAACAGTCGCAGCCCTAACCCGCTTGTCGTTGCGCGACCGCACCGGCAACCGAGTCCTCCCAGCCACCTACACCGACAACTACTTCTGGCTCCTCCCAGGCGAAACCCGCACCATCACAGTCACCACCCCAGCCACCGTCACCGGCCTAACCCTCATCGCGTCCCCCTACAACAACTAGCCCGCCGCCTCCAGGCGAACCCCCCAACTCGATGGATATCCCTCCGGTTGGGGGGTTGCCCCCTGAGATTTTCGGTGTGCAACACCCCAACTCGAGGGGCATCCCCTCAGCTGGGGGGTTGCCCCTCGAGAGTGGGGGTTGCCCCTTGAGAGTGGGGGTTGCCCGGCGGGACGGGGCGCGGGGGTGGGATGGAGGGGGTGGGGTGGTTAGTAGGAGCGGGCGACGAAGGCGGTCAGGCCGCGTTCGTCGTCTTCGACCGGCAGCGAACCGTCCTCGCGTTGGAGGCAGCGGACGGTGAGGGCGGCGGTGGCTAGGCGGTCCTCGCCTGATTCGCCGATGGCGTCGTACGGGAGAGTGGCCCAGCCGGTGGCGGCGGCTTCGATGGCTTCGTCGACGGTGGAGACCGCCGTGGTGCGGGCGGTTTGGCGGGCGAGGGCTTCGTCGTGAAGCCAGGTTTGGTCGGCTGCCAACGCGTCCACCACGGTTGTCACCACGTCGGACAGTCCGACGGCCGACTTCGCCGACGCGCGCAGACGTCGTACGACGGTTGCCACGCCCGCCGCCTGGTCGCGCGGACCGATCTCGACGCGGAGCGGGACGCCCTTGAGCTCCCAGTTGACGGCTCGGCGACCGAAGGGCTGATCCGTCCGATTGTCGAGGTGCACCCGGACACCGGCAGCGCGCAGTTCGTCGGCGATCTGGCCGGCTGCAACCAGAGTCTCGTCTTTGACGGCCAGTACGACGACCTGGGTGGGCGCGGCCAGGGGCGGGATGCGGAGGCCGGCGTCGTCACCATGCACCATGATCAGCCCGCCGAGCATCCGGGTCGAACTTCCCCAGGACGTGGTCCACGCCAGCTCGCGTTGGCCTTCGCTGGACAGGTAGCCGATGTCGAAGGCGCGGGCGAAGTTCTGCCCGAGCTCGTGTGACGTGCCCATCTGCAACGCCTTGCCGTCACCCATCATTGCCTCGAGCGCGATCGTGTTCACCGCACCCGCGAACCGCTCGCGCCGCGTCTTGCACCCGACCACGACCGGAATCCCGAGGACGTTCACCACGACATCGCGGTAGACCTCCACCGCGATCCGGGTCGCATACGCACGGGCTTCCGCTGCGGATGCGTGAGCCGTATGCCCTTCCTGCCAAAGGAATTCGGTCGTCCGCAGGAAGGTCCGCGGCCGCAGCTCCCACCGAACCACGTTGGCCCATTGGTTCAGCAGCAGGGGGAGATCGCGGTAGCTCTGGATCCACTTCGCCATCGACTCGCCGATGATGGTCTCCGAGGTCGGCCGGATCACGGCGGGTTCCTCGAGCTGCTTGCCGCCGGCGTGCGTGACGACCGCGAGCTCGGGACTGAAACCCTCGACGTGCTCGGCCTCCCGCTGCAGGTAGCTCTCGGGAATCAGCAGCGGGAAGTACGCATTCTCCGCGCCCGCCTCCTTGATCCGCCGGTCCATTGCCGCCTGCAACAGCTCCCAGATCCCGTAGGCATACGGTCGGATGACCATGGTCCCCCGCACCGGCCCGTTGTCGGCGAGCTCGGCTTTGGCAATCACATCCTGGTACCACCGGGGAAAGTCCGTCGCCTGCGCGGCAAGCACGGATCGGGTCGCTGTCATGCCCGCCAGTGTAGGAACGGCATCCCGCAGGCGGCCACGCATTTGTCACCCGAACGACAGGACGTATACGTGTGCGACGGCGCTCGCGCGGTGACTCCAGGCGGGGCGCCGGGGTCTACGTAGACGGATACATCCTGTCCTTCGGAGGCTAGCCGTAGAGCTGCTGGTACTGCGCGGCTGCGCCGGAATGCAACGGGATCGGGGTGGTGACGACTAGGGACTGGAGATTGAGGTACTGCGCTCCGACCGCGGATGGCGGAACCAGCAACCGGGCCTGCCGGACCAAGGTGTTGGTGACCTCGCGGGCGACCGCGTTGGGCAGATCGGGCCGGCAGAGCAGGAGGTTGGGGATGCCGAGGACGGCCACCGCGCTAGGCGCTTTGTAGACACCGGCCGGGACGAGCACATCCTGGTAGACGGATCCGAAGGTACGGCGGAGTGGGGCGAGCCAGTCGCCGAGTGGCAGTAGGCGGATCGGCGTACGGCGGCTGAGCTTGTCGAGGGTGGTGGTCGGAACGCCGCCGGACCAGAACATCGCAGCAATCTGGTTGTCGGCGAGCGCGGTAGCGGCCTTCTCCAGCGGGAGGTGGTTCTGGGTGCAGTCGACACGGGCCGCGGCGAGCAACCGGGCCGCGGTGACAGCTGCCCCGGATCCGGCCGCGCCGGCGGAGATCGTCGTACCGGCGAGGTCGGTCAACACCTTGTGCGGGCTGTCCGCGCGGACCACGCATTGCAGGTAGTTCTCGTAGACGCGGCCGAGCGCGCGGATGGACGGTCCGGAGGTGATGGCGTCCGCGAGGCTCAGAGCCAGATCGGTTTCCCGGGCGGCGAGCAGCCGCAGGTTGTCCGTGCTCCCGCCGGTTTCCCGAACCACGACGTCCCGGGCAACCCCCGCCACCCGCAACTGGATCGCCAGCAACTGCGCGAACTCCAGATAGAACCCACCAGCCTCCCCAGCCGCGATCGTCACCCGCTCAACCGCGGGCCCACGAGTACATGCAGTAAGTGCAAGGCCGGTAGCACCTAACAGCACTGTTCGACGCTTCACGGGGCCTCCGGCAACTTGATGGTGGCGGTGAGGCCGTGCGGGTCCGTTGGCGACAGCTCCAGGGTGGCGCCGATGGCTATGGCGGTTTGGGCGGCTATAGCTAGGCCCAGGCCGGTGCCCGCGGTCGTCGAGGTGCCTCGCCAGAAGCGTTGGGTCGCCAGCGAGAGGTCCGGGACCGGGATGCCGGGGCCGTTGTCGGAGATCTGTACGACGAGGCCGTCGGCAGCTCGCGTTGAGGTGACGATGACGGTGGTGCCGGGGCCGGCGTACTTGATGGCGTTGTCGAGGAGGACTCCGACCAGCTGGCCGAGGTCGTGGTCGTTGACGGCGGCAACCAGTCCGGGAACGGCGTGCAGTTCCAGGGTGATGTCGGCCGCCGTCGGTTGCCAGGTGTCGATTTCTTCTTCGAGGACGGCCTCGACCAGGCAGGTGGCGGTGGTGGGCTCGGCGCGGCCGTCGGTGATGCGGCTCTCGATCGCGGCCAGTTTCAGCAACCCGGCCAGCACGTTCTCCAGCCGCTCCAGATCGTGCTGCACATGCGCCAGCCCATCAATTCCCGGGTCGAGCGAATCGACCCGCAAGCGCAACGATGCCAACGGATTCCGGAGCTGATGGGAGGAGTCGGCAACCATCTGCCGCTGTACGTCGATCGACCGCTGAACCGTCGCCCCCATCACCTCGACCGATCGCGCCAACCGCCGTAACTCCGGCGGTCCACTGGCTTGCAGCGGCTGGTTCCACCCGCCCGACCGCCCCAGTTCGACGACCGCATCTTCCAGCCGACCGACCGGACGGATCACCCACTGAGCAGCCTTCGATGCCATGAACAGCAACAACAATTGAGCAGCCACCGCGGCCGCGCAGATGACAGCCCACGACCGCGTGACGTCGTCAAGAGCCGGGCGAGCAGCCACCGCCAGCACAACCGCACCGGCCGGCTCCTGCGGCGAACCGACCGGCGCCGCAATCAACGGATGCGACGAGCTCCACGGTCGCAGCGTGTTGATCGTGAGCTGGGGCAGATCGCGAGCAGCCAGCTCCGCCACCGCGCCCACCCCGGGCGACGCGAGAGCCATCCCGCCTGTCGACACCACCACGCGCCCGGAAGCATCGGTGATCAGGACAGATTCGGCGTACAGCTCCTGATGGCGCTCAGCCTCGAGCCGCACCCCGCTGTAGTCACCATCGGCCGCAGCCCGCCCGGCCAACCCGGCGAACCGGTCGAGCGCAGCACTCCGAGCGAGCTGCAGAGCCTGCGTGCGGGTGTCGGAAACCGAGTCCAGGAAGGGGATGACGAGAGCCGCCAGCAGGATGAACGAGACGACCGCGAGCACGCCCATCAACCGGGCCCTCATGGTTCGAGCCGATACCCGAAGCGCCTGATCGTGGTGATCACCGGTCGACCGAGCTTGCCGCGGATCTCGTGCAGGTGGACATCCAGAGCCTTCGACTTCGTGACGAACGCGTCGCCCCAGACCTCGTCCTGGATCACCTCCCGGCTGACCGCTGTCCCCGCCCGCCGAGCCAGGACGGCCAGGATGTCGAATTCGGTCGGCGTCAAATGGATCGCCACCTCATCCAGCGTCACCGACCGCACCCCGAAGTCGATCCGCAGCCCACCTGCCTCGTACGTCGTCCCGTCCGGAGCCGACCGCTTGTATCGCCGGGCCGAGGCCTCGATCCGTGCCAGCAGTTCGGCCAGCCGGACCGGCTTCGTCAGGTAGTCGTCCGCGCCGAGCCGGAGCGCCAGTACGACGGACCGCTCGTCGTCGCGGGCGGTCAGCACGATCACCACCACGTCGTCGACCCGTCGGAGTTTGCGCAGTACCTCGAGGCCGTCGATATCCGGCAGGCCCAGGTCGAGCAGGATGACCTGGGCCTCCGCGTGCCGGAGCAGAACGTCTTCGCCGCGGCCGACCAGCGTGACGTCGTGACCGTTGGCGCTCAGCACATCCCGGAGCGAACGACCCAGTGTTTCGTCGTCCTCGGCGATGAGTGTGCGCATTGGGTCATTGTGCCGTTGGCGTCCGCGGTCGTTCCACCGGGCGCGCGCTCGAGTGCTGAGCCTTCATGCGACCGCGCGTTTCCGACATGGTCAGGTAGACGATCAGGCTGATCAGTGCGCAACCGCTGACGTAGTAGTAGAACGACGACTCGTGGCCGGCGTCCTTGAGCCACAGCGCGACGTACTCCGCCGTACCGCCGAAGATCGCGACCGTGACGCCGTACGGCATGCCGACGCCGAGCGCGCGGATCGCGGTCGGGAACAGCTCGGCCTTCACGATCGCGTTGATCGACGTGTACCCGCTGACGACGACGAGTCCGGCGAGCATCAGCAGGAACGCCGTCACCGGTGTCGCATCCTCGAGGGCGGTGAGGATGGGCACGGTGAGCAGCGTGGCGCCGAGGCCGAAGAAGATCAGCAGCGGCCGGCGCCCGATCTTGTCCGAGAGCATTCCGCCGAGCGGCTGGAGCGCGACGAAGATCAGCAGGGCAAGGAAGTTGATCCAGGTGACCTGCGACTTCTCCAGGCCGGTCGTGTTCACCATGAACTTCTGCAGGTACGTCGTGAACGTGTAGAACGCGACGGTCCCACCGAGCGTGAGTCCGACGACGGTCAGCACCGCGCGCGGGTGCTTGGCCAGCTCCCGGAGCGAACCCTGCTTGAAACGACGATTGACAGGCTGCGCCTCGAACTCCGCCGACTCGTCCATCGACCGCCGCAGCCAGAACACGATCACCGCAGCCACCGCACCGATCACGAACGGGATCCGCCAGCCCCAGGTCGCCAGATCCTCCTTCGACAGCGTCTGCTGCAGCCCGATCTGGACCGCGAGCGCCACCAACTGACCCGACGCCAGCGTCACGTACTGGAAGCTGGAGAAGAATCCGCGCCGGCTGTCGGTCGCGACCTCGGACATGTACGTCGCCGATGTCCCGTACTCACCACCGACGGACAGACCCTGCAGCAACCGTGCTGTCACCAGCAGCACCGGTGCGGCAAGACCGATGGTCGCGAACCCCGGCGTACAGGCGATCACCAGCGAGCCGGTTGCCATCAGCGTGACCGACAACGTCAAAGCAGCCCGCCTGCCGTGCCGATCGGCGTACCGACCGAGCAGGAAACTGCCCACCGGCCGCATCAGGAACCCGACCGCGAACACCCCCGCGGTGTTCAGCAGCTGGCTGGTCGGGTCGCCCTTGGGAAAGAAGACCGGGGCGAAGTACAACGCGAACGCCGTGTAGACGTACCAGTCGTACCACTCGACCAGATTGCCCATGGAGCCTTTGAAGATATTGCTGACGACTCGTCGTGAATCCACGATGCCTCCTCGGAACGTGAGTTGCCGCCACTCTCCGGGCTACGGAAAGTGGCGGCAACAGCGCTCAAGGCATCCTTAACGCGCCTTAATTTACAAAGATGCGAGAGCGTCGTTCCAGGTCTTCGAGGGGCGCATCACGGCGGCGGCGAGGGCCGGGTCGGGCTGGTAGTAGCCGCCGAGGTCGACCGGGGAGCCCTGTACGGCGATCAGTTCGTCGACGATCGCCTGCTCGTTGGCGGCCAGCGTCTCGGCGAGCGAGGTGAACTGGGCGGCGAGGTCGGTGTCGTCGGTCTGCTTGGCCAGCTCCTGGGCCCAGTACAGGGACAGGAAGAAGTGGCTGCCGCGGTTGTCGATACCGCCGACGCGGCGGGTCGGCGACTTGTCCTCGTTCAGGAAGGTCGCGGTGGCCCGGTCGAGAGTGTCGGCGAGGACCTGGGCCTTCGCGTTGCCGGTCGCCTGGGCCAGGTGCTCGAAGCTCGCGGCGAGGGCGAAGAACTCGCCCAGGCTGTCCCAGCGCAGGTAGTTCTCCTTGACCAGCTGCTGCACGTGCTTCGGCGCCGAACCGCCCGCGCCGGTCTCGAACAGACCGCCACCGGCCATCAGCGGGACGACCGACAGCATCTTCGCGCTGGTGCCCAGCTCGAGGATCGGGAACAGGTCGGTCAGGTAGTCACGCAGCACGTTGCCGGTCACCGAGATGGTGTTCTCGCCGCGGCGGATCCGGTCCAGCGAGATCTTGATCGCCTCCACCGGCGCCAGGATCTTCAGGTCCAGGCCTTCGGTGTCGTGTTCGGTCAGGTACTTGGTGACCTTGGTGATGATCTGAGCGTCGTGCGCGCGGGTCTCGTCCAGCCAGAACACGGCCGGGTCGCCGGTCGCGCGGGCCCGGGTGACGGCCAGCTTGACCCAGTCGCGGATCGGGTCGTCCTTGGTCTGGCAGGCGCGGAAGATGTCACCCTGCTCGACATCCTGCTCCAGTACGACGTTTCCGTCGCCGTCGACGAGGCGGACGACGCCGGCCGCCGCGAGCTCGAACGTCTTGTCGTGCGAGCCGTACTCCTCGGCCTTCTGAGCCATCAGACCGACGTTCGGCACCGAGCCCATGGTCGCCGGGTCGAAGGCGCCGTGCTCACGGCAGTCGTCCAGGACGACCTGGTAGATGCCCGCGTAGCTGCTGTCCGGCAGTACGGCGAGGGTGTCGGCCTCGGCGCCGTCCGGGCCCCACATGTGGCCCGAGCTGCGGATCATGGCCGGCATCGACGCGTCGACGATCACGTCGGACGGCACGTGCAGGTTGGTGATGCCCTTGTCCGAGTCGACCATCGCCAGCTTCGGGCCGTCGGCGAGCTCGGCGTCGAAGGAGGCCTTGATCGCGTCGCCCTCGGGCAGGCTGGCGAGCCCGTTGAGGATGCCGCCGAGACCGTCGTTCGGGGACAGACCGGCCTTGGCCAGCGTCTCGCCGTACTGGGCGAAGGTCTTCGGGAAGAAGGCGCGGACCGCGTGGCCGAAGACGATCGGGTCGGAGACCTTCATCATCGTCGCCTTCAGGTGCAGCGAGAACAGGACGTCGTCCGCCTTCGCCTGGGCGACCTTGGCGGTCAGGAACTCGCGCAGCGCGGCCACGTGCATGACGGACGAGTCGACGACCTCACCGGCGAGCACCGGGACCGACTCGCGCAGCACCGTCGTCGTACCGTCCGCGGCGACGTGCTCGATCCGCAGCGAACCGTCGGCCGCGATCACGGTCGACTTCTCGGTGGAACGGAAGTCGTTCTCGCCCATGGTGGCGACGTTGGTCTTCGAGTCCGGGCTCCAGGCGCCCATCCGGTGCGGGTGGGTCTTGGCGTAGTTCTTGACCGAGGCAGGGGCGCGGCGGTCCGAGTTGCCTTCGCGCAGTACCGGGTTGACCGCGGAACCCTTGACCTTGTCGTAGCGCGCCTGGATCTCGCGCTCCTCGTCGGTCTTCGGCTCGTCCGGGTAGTCCGGCAGCGCGTAGCCCTGGGCCTGCAGCTCGGTGATCGCGGCCTTCAGCTGCGGGATCGAGGCGGAGACGTTCGGCAGCTTGATGATGTTGGCTTCCGGCGTCTTGGCCAGTTCACCGAGCTCGGCCAGCGCGTCCGCGATCCGCTGGTCCTCGGTCAGGTACTCGCCGAAGAGGGCGATGATCCGGCCCGCCAGCGAGATGTCGCGGGTCTCGACCCCGACACCGGCCTGCCCGGCGTACGCCTGGATCACGGGAAGGAACGAGTACGTCGCCAGCGCGGGGGCCTCGTCGGTGTGGGTATAGATGATCGTCGAGTCAGTCACAAGCCCCACCTTAATGGGCCCCTGGTCCCGGCCTGCCCGCACGTGGGCAGGCTCACGCCGCTGACCGTGGTTGGGTGGGTTGGGGGTCAGCGAACTAGCAGAGCTCGTCTGGGTGCGTGAGCGTGATTCCGGCGGCTTGGGTGACCGCGGTGGCGAAGGTGAGGGTGTCGATGGGGGAGGAGGCTGCCACGGTGGCGCCGGTCAGCGACGACAAGCCCTTGGCGCCGTCCCAGGTGCAGTCGACGAACAGCGCTCCGGCGGCCTTGACCTGGGAGAACTCCGCCCCGCTCAGATCACACTGCCGGAAGACCGCCCCGGTCAGGTCCGCCGACACGAAGTCCGCATTCTGCAACCGGCAGTCGGAGAGCTCGACGCGCTGGAACTTCGCGAACCGGAACGACGCGTAGTCGAGCAGGCTGTCCCGCACGGTGGTGTGCTGCAGGCTCATCCCCGGCCCCGCGAACCCGGTCATCCGCGAGGACACGATCGCCACCCGCGTCACCGCCGCATCCGACCACCGCGCGTTCGCCACATCACAGTGCAGCAGCTCGCTGTCCACCAGAATCAGCTTCTCCAGATCCGACCCGGCCAACTTGCCCCGCGTCAGCCGGCACCCGCCGATCTCCAGGTGCTCAGCCTCCAGATCACTCAGATCCACGTCCTCCAGCCCCAGATCCAGCAACCGAGTCTCATCCTCGATCACCTCCGGCAGCACCGAATCCAACTGCCCCCGCACCCGAGGCACCGCAATCTTCCGAGAACCCATCCCCGAAACCTACCCACCCCCACCGACAACCAGATCCGCATCTGATGGGTTGACCCACGAGGTTATGGGTTCTGTACTCGCATGCGGGTGCAGAACCCACAAGCGGATGGGGGAACCCATCAGATGGCGGCCACCGTGGCGGGCGCGCCCACCAGACGCTTCCCGGATGGGGCCGGTTAGGGGGTGCGGAGGGAGTGGGTGGCGGCGCCGATGAGGGCGGCGTGTTCGGTGTCGGGGGTGGCGACTACGTCGAAGGGGAAGACGTCGTGGACGAGGTCGAAGGCGCCGGAGATGGAGCCGCCGAGGACGGTGCGGGTGACGCGGAAGCGGTCGATCCAGGGGGTGAGGGCTTCGGCCAGTACGGCGAAGCCGGCGCGGAGGGATTCGGCGGCGGCCGGTTCGCCGGCGCGGGCTCGGTCGGCGATCTCCTTGACGCCGATACCGGGTTCGTCGGAGCCGGTGCGGGCGAAGTAGCGCTGCAGGAGGGCTCGGCCGGAGATCGAGTCCTCCAGGGGGTGGCCGTCGTAGTCGGTGCGGTAGAGCTCACCGCCGGGCGGGACACTGCCGCCCTCGCGAACCACGTGACCGTCCGCGAGGAACGCCGTACCGATGCCGGTGCCGACGGTGACGCCGGCGCAGCGCTCGACGCCACGGGTGAGGCCGGCCGTCCACTCGCCGACGGTGAAGGCCTCGGCGTCGTTCACGAACACCAATCGATCCAGGTCGAGCTCGGAACGCAGCGCGTCGCCGAGCGGGAAGCCGTAGAGCGCGTCGAACTTCGTCTGCCCCTGGTACCAGCCCACGCCGGCGGTGAAATCGAACGGCCCGGGGATCGCGATCGCCAGCCCTTCGAGCGTCGGCAGCTTGCGCGCGGCTGCGGCCAACTGCCCGACCACCGCCTCGGCCGCCTGCTGTGAAGCCAGATCGATCCGCTCCACCACCTCGACCCGCCACCCGTCCGGCGCTACCACCGCCGCGGTGACGTGACTTCCCCCGACCTCCAGAACCGGCACATCCATGCGGCCATCATCCATGACATAGGACGTCTGACGCGATCACCAGGTCCCGCGGCTGATCATGTACCCGTCCGGCTGGTACGACGCCACGCTCACCAAGGGCTGTGGGCCGGGCCATGGGGCTTGCTGGACGACTCGGTAGACGTAGTACGTGCCGGCGATCTCGGCCTCACCGAACGGAACGACCGTGGCGAACGTGGTCTGCTTGATGAAAGAGGGGAGGAGCTTGTCGCCGGAGTTGCCGACGGCGACCAGAACCTTCCCGCCGTCGCGGACGTAGACCCGGCCCATCACCGTGACCACCCTGTTCCTGGGGTTGATCGGAGTCACGCGGACGACGATCCCCTTGCGCTGGGCGAGCGGGACGAGCGCGGTCGGTGCCTCGGGCTGGGTGAAGCAGTAGGCGACCCGGTCCGGGTCATTGGGATCGCGCCGCAGGGAGGCGGAGCCGTAGCCGTCGACGATCGTGGTGATCTCCGGCCAGCCCCAGGAGTCCTTGCCCAATCGGCGGCCGCTCGAGGTGTCGCACTGTTTGTAGGAATCCTCCACGCGCCCAGGCAGACCGGCGACCGGGGCCTCGTCCTCCTGCAGGATCAGACCGGTACCCGCGGTCAGCACGACGAGCGCGGTCAGCACGGTGGCCGCGACCCGGAGGTTGCGGACCCGGTTCCGGCGTCGGCCGGCGGCGAGGATCGCGGCCGGGTCCGGGGCGAAGTAGTGGTCGGAGCGGTCACTCTCCCGCTCCATCAGGGCCTTGAGTTCTCGGGTCATGTCAGCCTCCCAACCCCGGCGAGTTCGGAGAAATGAGCCAGTGCGGGATTTTCGCGCAGCTTCTCCAGCGCACGCAGGGTCTGGCTCTTGACTGTTCCGGGACGACAGTCGAGGGCCAGGGCGGTCTCTTCGACGGACAGTTCGTCGAAGTACCGCAGTACGACGCACGCGCGCTGACGGGGTGGTAGGGAGGCGAGGGCCTGGGTGATCACGAGCCTGTTCTCCAGTACGCCGAGGGGGTCGGAGTTGTCCTGCTCACCCGTGAAATAGGTGTCACCGCCGACCACCTCCTGACTGGATTTGCGGCGGAGTGCGTCCATCGTGGTCGAGACGACCACCTTGCGGGCGTACGCGCTGACGCTGCCCTTGCGCTGGATACGGCCCCAGATCCGGTACAGCCGGATCAATGCCTCCTGGGTCGCGTCCTCGGCCCGCCGCCAGTCTCCGCACAGCAAGTAGGCGGTTCGGCACAGAGCGTTGGCCTGATGGCGCACGAAGTCCACATAGTCCTGTTCGTCAGCACTTTTCATACCCCGCCCTCCCCACCCATGCAGCACAAACGTGCTCACCCCCGCCTCCGGTTGCACGATGCGGCACACTTTCTTTCGTGCCTGAATTCATGGTCGACGGCGTGCGGGTCACCTATCACGTTCACGGGACCGGACCGGTCTGTATTGCCCACTCGGGCGGGCCCGGCGTGCACTGGCCGTACCTGCGGATGCCGTATCTCGAGGACCGGCTGACGATGGTCTACATCGAGCCGGTCGGGACCGGGAGCTCCGATCTGCTGCCGGGCGGCGACTACTCGATGGAGGTCTACGCGTCGTACGTCGCCAAACTGGCGCAGCACCTCGGGGAGTCCAAGGTGTTCCTGCTCGGGCACTCGCACGGCGGTTTCGTCGCGCTGCAGACCGCGCTGGACTTCCCGGAGCTGCTGAACGGCGTGATCGTCTACGACTCGATGGCGTACAACGGGCCGGAGCTCGGCGCCCAGGCGTTCGCCAACGTCGAGAAGTACGTCGCCTCCCGGCCGGAGGGTGATGCCCTCGCGACCCAGGTACTGGACGCGTGGAACGCCTCGCCGGAAGGACATGACGAGCAGGTCGACGTTCTCGCGCGGCTGCTCCCGGTCTACTTCAAGGACTTCGAGGCGATCGATCCGCAGCTCACCGAGTGGAAGACACTGCTCGACATGACGGTCGATCCGGCCCGCCAGAACGACCAGTGGGACATTCGCCCGCGGCTCGGTGAGATCGCCGTACCGACGCTGGTGATCGTCGGGGTCGCCGACTTCATTTGCCCGGTCAACTCGGCCCAGGAGCTGGCCGACGGGATCCCGGGCGCGGAGCTGGTCGTGCTGAAGGAGAGCGGGCACTTCGGGCACGTCGAGGAGCCCGGGATCTTCCGCGATATCGTGCTGAAATTCGTCGCCACGCACTGAGGGATCCGGAGCCCCTGGCTAAAACGTAGAGTTGTTTCATTAGGCCAGAGGGAATGAGGACACGTGCGCGCCCAAGCCGGTACGACGTCCATGACGACATCCGCAGTCGCGGCGCTCAGCGTCGTGGTCGCGGCGGTCGGTCACGTGCTTGCGGGCGGCGGTCCGATTCCGCTGGCCGTGGTTGCCCCGTTGCTGGCGTTGACGGGTGTCTGCTGGCTGCTGGGTGAGTACCTGGCGGACGAGCCGGTGCTGGTGGCCGTCGTACTGGCCGGAGTGCAGCTGTTCGTGCACGTGACGCTGGATTCGGTCCACCACCCGATGCCGATGTCGTCCGGGATGGGCGGCAGTGTGCTGATGACGTTCACGCACCTGGCCGCGCTGAGCGCCGGGGTGCTGGCGGTTGGGCGGGCTCACGAGTGGGGCCGGCGGGTGGCCGGGATCCTCGCGCGGTTGTGGCCGGTGGTTCCGGTTGTCACGGTGGTGCGGCCGGTGAGCGCCGTACAGGTGGTTGTCTCGTCGACGCCGCGGATCGTACGGCGGTGGGTCGGTTCGAACGTGTCGCGGCGCGGACCGCCTGTGGTCGGAGTGGATCCAGTTCTGCTCTGACCGGCCGCGTCCTTCGTGGTCGGGTCCGCCCCATGTGATCACGAAAGGTTCTTACTGCCATGTCCAAGAAGATTTTCCTGCGGGCCGGAGCGATCGCCGCCGCGTCCATGCTCGTGCTGGCCGGTGCGTCCGGTTCCGCGTCGGCGCACGTCACCGTGTCGTCGCCCGACGCCAAGCCCGGTGGGTACGCCAAACTCGTCTTCCGGGTACCGACCGAGTCCGACAACACCTCCACGACGAAGCTGGTCGTTTCGCTGCCGAAGGACACGCCGTTCGCGCATGTCGGTGCGCAGGTGAAGGACGGTTGGAAGGTCGAGAAGACCACCGAGAAGCTGGCTGCGCCGGTCAAGGTCGGGGACGTGACGCTCTCCGAGGCGATCACCACGGTGACGTGGACGGCGCTGAAGGGTGGGATCCCGGCGAACGACTTCGACGAGTTCGCGTTGTCGGTCGGACGGTTGCCCGAGAAGGTGGACTCGCTGAGCTTCCCGGCGGTGCAGACCTACAGCGACGGCGAGGTCGTCAAGTGGGACGCCCCTCGCACTGAGGGCGCCGAGGCCCCTGAGCACCCTGCTCCCGTCTTGAAGCTGGCCGCCGCCATCACCCCGGTCGCTGCGGCCACCGACACTGAGAAGAGCTCGTCCGACCCGCTGGCCCGTGGTCTCGGTGGCGCCGGCCTGCTGCTCGGCCTGATCGGTCTCGGCCTAGGCCTCCGCCCCCGCAAGGCGGCCGCCGAGAAGGTGCAGTCGTAATCGTGCGTCGTCTCACCGCTGTTCTCGTAGCGTCGCTGCTGGCCCTGGTGATCTCCACCGGGCCGGCCGCGGCGCACGCCAAACTAGAGTCGATGACCCCCGCCGACGGCTCCTCGATGCCCGCCCCGCCCACCAAGGTCGTCCTCACCTTCAACGAACCGGTAGGCAGCAACGGCACCCAGATCCAGGTCAAGTCCCCAGCCGGCGTCAACGTAGCCACCGGCGCCCCCCAAGTCCTGGACAGCACCGTCACCCAGCCCGTAGGCGCCATGATCGAAGCCGGCCGCTACCAAGTAGAAGCCCGAGTAGTCTCCGCCGACGGCCACCCCATCACCGTCAGCGCCTCCTTCACCATCACCCACGCCGGCCACGCCCCCGACGCACCCCCGGTCGACCCCACCGCCCAACCCCCCAGCAACTCCAACACCGTCACCGTCGTGGCCATGTGCCTGGTCATGCTGGTCGTAGTAGCCCTAGCCATAGTCATAGTCCGCCGCCGCCCAGCCCGATGAACCCACACAAGAAGCAACCAAAGGCGGCGCCCCCACCCTCGCCACCACCGTCAGACCCGAAGGCGGTAAGGGTGCACCCGCCTGGCGCCGAGCCTCAGCCAGCCACCTCACCTCAGCCAGCCACCTCACCTCAGCCAGCCACCTCGCCTCAGCCCACGGCCGAGGCCCTCGCCACGCCCCCTCCCGCGACTGCCCCTTCAGATCCGGAAGCGGTGGGGGTGCAACCGGGTGGCGCCGGGCTGAGGGTGGTTGCCGGAGGGATCGCGGCGGCGGTCGTCGTACTGGTGATTGCCTTGGTGGTTGCTGGTGGTGCACCTCAGCGGGCTCCTGAGGGGTTGTTAGGGGCTGGATTGCCTTTGTCCTGGTCGGTTCCCGCGTTCCGCCTGCTGGCCGACGGAGCCGCGATCTGGGTTGCGAGTGGTGTGCTGACCGCCGGTTTGTTGCTTCCAACAAGTGATGTCGTCCGGGCCTGTCAAGACGCGGCAATCGCGGCCGCCATCTGGGCAGTGGCGAGTGTCGGCGGCCTGATCGCCTCAGCAGCCGTGATCCTCGGCATCCCGCTCTCACACCTCGCCGAGCACGCGTCGATCGCCGGCGAGCTGACCCAAGTCCGAGCCCTCGCCATCTCCGTCGTACTGACCGCAGTCCTAGCCGTAGTCCTCAGCGGCGTCCGAACCATCCGCGGCGCCCGCATCGCCCTAGCCCTGACCGCCCTGGCCCTCATCCCACCCCTCCTAACCGGCCACGGCGCCATCGAGCGAACGACGATCTGGTCGGTGACCGCAACGACCTCCCTCGTCATCCACGTGTTCGCCGCAACCGCCTGGATCGGCGGACTAGCCGGCGTACTGCGCTATGCCCGCACCCGTGCCGCCGTCGAACGCTTCAGCACCCTCGCCCTCACCTGCGCCATCGCAATAGGCATCACCGGCCTCCTAACCGCCGAGATCCACTTAGGCGGCCGCGCCGACGGCTGGGCCCTCATCACCCAATGGGTGACCACCGGGTACGGCGCTCTCGTCTTCGCCAAGACCGTCGCTTTCGCAGCCCTCGTCTACGTCGGCTGGCGGCACCGCCAGTCCACCCTCCCGAGCCTGGCCACCGGCAACCCAGCCGCCTTCCGCCGACTCGCCATCGGCGAACTCCTCCTGATGGCAGCAACAGTCGGCCTAGCCGTAGCCCTCTCAAGAACCCCCTGACGCGCGCGCACTCGGTGATATGTCAACAGATGTCCGTACACTGGCTCAATGACGGAACCACGCTGGCTGGACGCGCGCGAGGCGCAGCTGTGGCAGGCGTACCGTGACACGCAGCGGGAGCTGACCCGGGTCCTGGAAGGCCGCCTGATCAGCAACTCCGGTCTGTCCGGAGCCGACTACGCCCTCCTGCACCCTCTCTCCACAGCCGAGAACGGCGTCCTCCGAACCCGCGATCTCGGTCGCTCAGTCGGCTGGGAGCGGAGCCGACTCTCCCACCAGGTCAGCCGGATGGAGAAGCGCGGTCTCGTCTGCCGCGAAGAGTGCACCTCGGACGCCCGCGGCTCGATGGTCCGCCTCACCGACCTCGGCCGGAAGGCAGTCGAGGCCGCCGCGCCCGACCACGTCGAGGCTGTCCGGACCTACTTCTTCGACCACCTGAGCGCCGACGAGCAGCAGCAGCTCACGACGCTGTTCGAGCGCGTCCTGCACGGGATCCCCACCCCGGCCTGCCCGGCCGCGGAGTGCGACGACCCGCCCGCCGACTGCACCGAATAACCCCGGCCCGCCGCCGCTCCCGGAAGAGACCTCCGTCACAGAGAAGTTGACATGTCACCCCGACTGAGTATTTTGGTGACGCATCATCAAAACTTTCTCCCGTGAAGGAATCTCATGCCCAAGATCGCGATCATCCTCGGCAGCACCCGTCCGGGCCGGAACGGCGAAGCCGTCGCCCACTGGGTTCTCGACCGCGCGAAGCAGCGCAGTGATGCCGAGTTCGAGCTGGTCGACATCGCGGAGTACCAGCTGCCGCACCTCGACGAGGCCTACCCGCCCGCGATGGGCCAGTACAGCCAGCCGCACACGCTGGCCTGGGCGGAGAAGATCGCGTCGTTCGACGGCTTCGTCTTCGTCACCCCGGAGTACAACCACTCCACCTCCGCCGCGCTGAAGAACGCGATCGACTTCCTCTTCGCGGAGTGGAACGACAAGGCGGCCGGCTTCGTCAGCTACGGCTCTGTCGGCGGCGCCCGCGCGGTCGAGCACCTGCGTCTGGTGATGGCCGAGCTGAAGGTCGCCACTGTCCGCGCCCAGGTCACCCTGCCGCTGGCCACCGACTTCGAGAACTACTCGAAGTTCACGCCGCTCCCGCACCAGGAGCCGGCTCTCGACGTCACCCTCGACCAGGTCATCAGCTGGTCAAACGCCCTCGCCACAGTGCGTACCGCAGCCGCCTGATCGGTACTTCACCCGGATGGGGGAAGGGAGGGGATCCCCCATCCGGGGGAAGATTTTGACGTGGGTTGAAGAGGGTGCGATGGGCAACAGCCCGTGCGACGGTTGCCGGGCACGGAGGCAGTGCTCATGCGGAGAATCGCCGCCCTGGTTCTGGCAGGTGTCATCGGTACGTCGGCTCTGGCCGTCCCCGCGGAAGGTGTCTCGGTCGGAGGTGCTGTGCCGAATCAGACGGTACGAAATCTCGCGGTCGGTGCCACGGCAACCGCGAGTGACAGCCTCACCAAGTTCGAGCCCCACAAGGCGATCGACGGCAACAGTTCGACGTACTGGGCCGCCTCGAACGGCTCGATGCCGAAGTGGTTGCGGGTCGACCTCGGTCGCGTCCGTCAGCTGACTTCGGTCGAGCAAAGCTTCAAGGATGTGGACACGCACTCGTTCCTGATCGAGGCGAGCGTCGACGGCAACGGTTGGACCGCGTTGCTGGATCGGCGTGCGGGGACTCGCGGTCACGTGTTCACGCAAGCGGTGACCGGCTCGTACCGATATGTGCGGCTGACGGTCACCGGTTCGGCCGGCAATCGCTGGGCCGGCAGTACCGAGTTCGCGATCAACGGGTACGACGACGAGCCGCGCAATCTCGCTCGTGGTGTCTCGGCCACGTCCTCGTCGCTCGGTCCCGGTTACGAACCGTTCAAGGCGGTCGACGGCGACCCCACGACGTACTGGGGTGCGGAGAAGCCGGATCTGCCGCAGTGGCTGATGCTTGACCTGGGCAACGATATTGCGGTCAGCCGGATCGAGCAGTCGTTCGTGGACAACGACCGCTGGAAGTTCCGCGTCGAGGGTTCGCGCGACAAGACCACCTGGCAAACCCTTATGGACAAGGACGAAACCGGCCGCGTCTTCGGGCAGGACCTCACTGGCACCTATCGCTACATCAAGCTGACCGTGCTCAGCAGCGGCGCCGGTCATTGGGCATGCAGTCAGGAGCTGAAGGTCTTCGGCTCCGGTGAGCCGGTCACCACCAAGTGGTGGGAGGACCGCTCGGGTGTGATGCGGTTCTACCCGATCTGGCAGCAGCTTCGGCTGGATGCGATCACCGCCCAGCTCGACACGCTCAAGGCTCGCGGCTTCCGCGCGATCGAGCTCTCGCCGGTCAACGACGGCGACCGCGATCTCTGGGCCGGTCTGCCGGTGATGGATCTCTACACGATCGATCCTGATATCGGCACCATGCAGGACTTCGAGGAGCTGCTCGCCGCTGCGCATGCCCGCGGCCTGAAGGTCATCATCTTCACGAACCCCGGTTACGCATCGATCAACTCGCCGTACTTCCGGAAGGCCGAGGACGACTTCCGCAACGGCGTGCAGAGTCCGGAGCGATCGTGGTTCGACATCCGCAAGCAGCCGGGGGACTACCCGGAGAAGTGGCATTACAGCGAGCGTGCGCAGGGCTACTACTGGGGGACGTGGGACAAGAAGGCGCCGTCGTTCAACTACTCGAGTCAGGCCTGGCTCGACAAAGCTCGGCACTACCTACGGTTCTGGATGGACAAGGGCATCGACGGGATCGCCCTCGATGCGCCGAACGTCTACCACACGTCGACTGTCGAGAAGAACAACTACGCGATCACCGACGTCCTCCGGAACTACGACACGTTCATGAACGGCGAAGGCGTCCGCGAGCCGACGTACATCTACGACTGGCACTACAACAGCTTGCAGGACTACCAGATCACACAATGGGGTATCCCGCCGGGCCAGGGCAGCAGCGCGGTCCTGAAGGCGATCGACTCCGGTGATCCGAGCGGTCTCGAGGACACGCTGAAGGAGTACCGCGACCTGATGGTGAATGCCGGCGGCATCACCCAGACCGCGCCGAACTGGGGCCGCGTGAACTACCCGGTCGACGGCCGGCTGCTGGAGATCGCGATGCTGACCACGATGGGCACGCTGTTCTACCTGCACAACGACTACTACACGATCCTGCCGGACGAGCAGGAGATCCCCGACTGGACGCCGGAGCAACGCGCGATGCTCGACAAGCTGATGCGCGCCCAGAACGCCTCACCGGCACTCGCGCCGCTGGGTCTCCGCGTCCGCATCCCGACCAACGACGACCACAAGTACTACGCCTACAAACGCCTCAACAAGGACGGTACGGCGAAGGCGCTGGTGCTGCTCAACTTCCGCAACACCGCGCAGACCGTCTCGGTCGACCTCACCGGCACCGGCATCGCGACCTCGCAGACCCCGACAGATCTCGTCGAGTCGAAACCCGGCCCGCCGATCAGCGGTTCGACGTACCAGGTCCGCCTCCCAGCCTTCGGCTTCACGGTCCTCTCGGTGCAGTAACCGATCCACCCCGAATCCGTTGGGCGAAGCCACCGCGAAGTCCTCGTGCACATCCTCCCCAAACCGCTTTGGGGAGGAAACTCGGCACCCACTGGCACCAGCGTGCGCTCGCCCAGTGGGCCCCGGTGGGCGCGTTTCAGTGTGCGGCGCACGGTGGGCTCAGTGGTGGGGGCGGACCTAGAGGCCATCACAAGTGGGTTCGGTGGGGCGAGTTGAGGCTCGTGGTGGCGGTAGCTCGGTGATTGTGATGGCGTCTGGGTTCGGGTACGGCGACCACCGGCCCGCCACCCTGCTTTGAGCGACGCGCCGTCGCGATCGGACATCCGGCGTACCGCGGTCGCCCACTGCGCCTGGTGACGGGGAGTGTTTGGCGGTGGGATGTCTCAGACACGCCGTTACGGAGAGCAGTCGGTGGGGTGCGGCGGAAAGAATGAGGGCGTCCCGTTCAGATGCGCGCTGAATTGACAATCGTTTTCACTAACGTGAGGATGGTGCGCGTGTCCAATGCGCTGAATCGACGTGGATTTCTGGGGCTGGCCGGTGCGCTGGGGGTGGCGGCGCTGAGTGGTTGTGGTGGCGGTAGTTCTGCGTCGTCGCAGCCGAAGGCCGGGGGGCGCCTGCGGGCCGTCTATGCCGGCGGCGGGGCGAAGGAGGTGCTCGATCCGCACGTCCAGAGCCTGTTCGTGGACATTGCCCGGCACAAGGCGATGTACGAGAAGCTCGTCGAGCTCGGGCCGGATCTGAAGCCGGTCCCGCGGCTCGCGGAGAAGTGGGAGCACGACGGCAAGGCGCTCACCTGGCGGTTCTCGCTGCGCGACGCAACCTTCCACGACGGTAGCAAACTGACCGCCGAGGACGTGCTCTACAGCTTGGCCCGGATCGCGGATCCCGCCGTACCGGATCGGGTCGCGCAGTCCTCGCTGGCAACGCTCGACCTGCGGCGATGTAAGGCGGTCGACCCAAGGACGGTTGAGCTCGTGCTCGCCGCGCCGAATGCGGAGTTCCCCGCGTTGCTGGCTGGCATTGGGACGCAGATCGTGCGGGACGGGTTCAAGGACCCGACCAAGCCGGTCGGGACCGGTGCGTTCAAGTTCGTCTCGTTCGAGGCCGGGCGCTCGATGGTCGCGAGCCGGTACGACGATTACTGGGACGGTACGGCGAAGATCGAGGAACTGCACGTCTTGTCGGCCGACGCCGAGGCGCGGGCGAACGCCGTACAGGGTGGACAGGCTGAGTATGCGAATGACATGACCGCGACTTTTGCCCGGACTGCCGAGGCTGGGAAGTCGGTGCGGATCGTGGCCGCGAAGGCGAGCACGATGCAGGCGTTTGTGATGAAGGTGGACCAAGCGCCGTTCGACAATCCTGATGTGCGGCTGGCGTTCAAGCTGCTGGCGGATCGGCAGCGGCTGGTTGACGTCGTACTGGCCGGGCGGGGGACTGTCGGGAACGACCTGTTCGGCAAGGGGTTCCAGTACTACCCGGACCAGTTGCCGCAGCGCGAGCGGGATGTCGACGAGGCCAAGGCGCTGTTGAAGAAGGCGGGGCTGGTGAACAAGGAGATCGAGATCTTCACCGCCGATGCGTCGGCCGGGTTCGTCGAGGCGGCGACGTTGTTCTCCGAGCAGGTCGCCGAGGCCGGCGTGAGGCTGAAGGTGACGACCGGGAGTCCGCAGACGTATGCGAAGGACCTGCTGACGAAGGGTGCCATCGGCAACCATCGGTCGGGGGCGATGCCGATCCCGCAGTACGTGACGGATCGGTTGTTGTCGAAGTCGCCGTTCAATGTGACGCATTGGCGGAAGCCGGCGTTCGATGCGGCCTTTGCGGCGGCGCAGGTGCAGACCGACGAGACGGCTCGCGCGGCGTCGTACGGCGAACTGCAGCGAACCTTGCACGACGACGGCGGGATACTGGCTTGGGGTCTGCCCGACTACCTGGTCGCGGTTTCGCCGAAGGTCCAGGGGGTGGAGGCGGTGCCGCCGAACACTGTGGACTTCGGCCGGTTCGACAAGGTGTGGCTGGCCTGAATGCGGTCGTACGCCGCTGGGCGGGCCGCACTCGCCGTCGTCCAGCTCGCGGTGCTGTCCGTACTGGTCTTCGTGCTCACCTCGTTGTTGCCGGGGGATGCAGCGGACCTGCGGTTCACCGAAACACTGTCGCCGGAACAGGTCGCGCGGTTGCGTGAACAGCTCGGGCTGGATCAGCCTGCGCTGGAACGGTTCCTGCACTGGTTCGGTCAGGTGCTGACGGGTGATCTCGGTACGTCGCTGATCAGCGGTGGGCCGGTGAGCTCGATCGTGCGGGATTCGGTCGGGGCGACGTTGGTGTTGACGTTGGCGACGCTCGCTGTCGTGATCCCGTTGGCTGTTGCCCTGGGCATCTTGATGGGAACTCGGGAGAACGGTCGGCTTGATCGTGCGATTACGTCGGTGACGCTGGCGTTGAGCGCGATCCCGGACTTCGTGATCGCGGTCGTGCTGGTTGCGGTGTTCTCGTTGAAGCTCGGCTGGTTACCGGCTACCTGGATCGGTGGTTCGTTGCTCACGTCCCCGGTTTTGCTGGTGCTGCCGGTGACTGTCTTGCTTGGGCGTACGGTTTGCCTGCTGTCACGTCAGGTCCGCGCCGGCACGATCACCGCGCTGAACGCGGACTACGTCGTCCAGGCGCGCCGACTCGGTGTGCCGCGGCGACGGTTGCTACTCCGCCACGTGCTGCCGAACGCCGCCGTACCAGGTGTGCAGGAGCTGGCGCGAACGGGTGACACGCTCCTCGGCGGAGTCCTCGTGGTGGAAGCAATCTTCGCCATTCCCGGCTTCGCGACCGCTTTGGTGGACGGCGTGGAAACCCGTGACATCCCAACAGTCCAAGGCCTCACGCTCGTCCTCGCCATCGCCGCCTTGTTGATCAACCTCGCGGCCGACCTCGTCTGCAACCGCTTGGTCCCCCGAACGGAACTCCTCCGATGAGGGCCCGCATCCCGTTGGCCCTCTCGGTGGTGTTAGTGGTCGTGCCACTGGTCATCGCTCTCGCCGGCCCACTCATCTCCTTGGACGTTAAGCCGGGGCTGCCGTACTCCGCGGACGGCGTACTCGGGACCGATGGGTTGGGCCGAGATGTCCTCGGGCTATTGCTGGTCGGCGGTCGAACGGCTCTCGGTATGGCGTTCGGTGCCGTCCTGATCGCGTACGTCGTCGGCGGTCTGATCGGCCTGGTCGCGGCGTCAACCCGACATCGCTGGCTCGACGAGGTCCTGATCCGACCCCTCGACGTACTGCTCCCACTACCGTCGTTGCTGGTCATCAGCGTAGTAGCCGTCGGCTGGCAGGCTTCCGCACCCGCAATCACCCTGGCCGTTGCCATGGTCAACGTCCCAACCGTCGCCCGCTTGGTCCGAGCCGCCGCCCTCGACGCCGCAAGCTCACCAGTAGTAGAAGCACTCCGCATGCAACGCGAGTCCTGGACAACCATCCAACTCGGCTACATCGGCCGAGCAGTCGTAGGCCCAGTAGCAGCCGACATCGGCACCCGAATCACCCTAGCTGTCTTTCTAGTAGCCTCAGTCAACTTCCTAGGCCTAGGCCTAAGCCCAACCGCATCGGACTGGGCCGTAAGCGTCTCCCGCAACCGCGAAGGACTCTTGCTGCAACCCTGGTCAGTCCTAGCCCCCGCCCTCCTCCTAGTCTCCTTCACCCTAGGCTTCAACCTCCTGGCCGACCGCCTAGTCCACCAATCCCACCGCCAACCGGTGAGCCCCACATGAGCGCGTCGGAAGGCGTCTCGCAACCGGGCGAAGGCGCGCCCACCTCAACCCAGCCCACCCCACCCACGAACGCGCCACCTGCGGCGACCGGCTCACCCCACGACACCTCGACCACAGGCGCGCCGCCCGCGACCGACTCCACCGGCGACACGCGCCCGCCCTCCTCAGCACGTGAGGCTGAGTCCACGGCGCCGCACGAGGACACGGGCGCGTCACCGGGGGCTCCTACCTCAACCCAGCCGGCCTTGGCCACGGAGGCGCTGCCTGCGAGTGACTCCTCCCGCGACACCACGCGTCGGCTCGCCTCACCACGTGGGGGTGAGTCCACGGCGCAGCACACGCCAACCCCGAGCACGTCGCCTGGCGCGCCCGCCTCAACCCAGCCCGCCCCAGCCACGGAGGCGTTGCCTGCGGGTGACTCCTCCCGCGACACCGCGCGCCTGCCATCCTCACCACATAAGGGTGAATCGGCGGTGGTTGCTCGGGTGTGGGGGTTGGGGGCGTCTGCCGGGGCTGTGGTGTTGGTGGATGGGGTGGGGTTTGAGGTGTTTGCGGGGGAGGTTACTGCGCTTGTCGGAGCATCGGGTTCAGGGAAGACGACTTCGGCGCTGGCGTTGTTGGGGGAGAGTGGGAATGGGGTGCAGCTTGTAGGGCAGGTGGTTGTCGACGGGGAGACTGTTGTTGATGGCAACGGGCCTACGGAGGCGGCTGCGCGGCTGAGGGGTCGGGTGGTGGCTTATATGCCTCAGCATCCTGGGAGTGCGCTCAACCCCGCCCGCCGCGTGGGGGCGACGTTGCGGGAGTTGGAGCGGTTGCATCATCCCGGTCAACACGTGGTGCAGGACGCGTTGCGGGGTGCTCAATTGCCGGGGGATCGGGAGACACTGAGGCGGTTCCCACATCAGTTTTCGGGTGGGCAGCGGCAGCGGGTTGCGTTGGCTCAGGCTTTGACTTGTCGGCCGAAGGTGTTGGTGCTGGATGAGCCGAGTACCGGGCTGGACTCGATCACTCGGCTGCAGTTGGCGGGTGAACTACGACAGCTTGCCGAAGGGGGACTCGGCATCTTGCTGCTGAGTCACGATCTCGGTCTGGTTCGCGAGCTCGCGACCCATGTCGTCGTACTGAATGCCGGCCAGGTGATCGCCACCGGCGGCACCGACGTCCTCCCGCAAAGCTGGGAACCGCAGCCGACGGGAACCACCACCCCCGGCAAACCGTTGCTCCAAGCAATGAACCTGTCCGCGTCGATCCGCCCCCGCGGTCGCATCCCGGTCCTGCACAACGTCGATCTCACAGTCGAGTCAGGCAGCAGCATCGGCGTGGTCGGCCGCTCCGGGAGTGGCAAGACGACGCTCGCCCGCTGCCTCGCAGGCCTCCACGAACGCAGCACCGGCAAACTCCTCCTCGACGGCGAACCGCTCCCGGTCCTCCGCAAGCGAACCCGCGAACAGAACCGCCGCGTCCAATACGTCTGGCAGGAAGTCCGCGGCTCCTTCGACGAACGTCGTCCGGTCGACCAGCAAGTCGCCCGCACCGCGCAACGCCTCCGCGGCCTACCCCCGGACCAGGCGCAAGCCGAAGCCGTGTCCACCCTCGCGAGACTCGGTGTCTCCGCGATGACGGCGGCTCGTCCGCCGAGCCGCCTCTCCGGTGGCGAACTCCAGCGCGCCGCGCTTGCAAGAGCGGTGCTCGCCGAACCCGACGTACTGATCTGTGACGAGATCACCACCGCGCTCGATGACGACGGTACGGCGCTGGTGGTCGACCTCCTTACTGAACTAAAGAACCGCGGTACTGCGCTGGTCTGGATCGGGCACGACCTCGGTCTGGTCGCGGCGGTCACCGATCACGTGCTGGTGATCGACGACGGCCGCATTGTCGAACAAGGCCCACCTGCAACCGTCATGACCGAGCCCCACCACGAACTGACCCAGCGGCTGGTGAGCGCAGCCCGCCTGGGTCGGACGGAACTTCCGCCAACGTTGCCCACTGCCGACACGAGGAGCGAACCGCGGCGATGAAGTCTGCGCGACTGCACGACCACCTGGCGGAGGCGATCAAGGACCCGGACCCGATCAGGGTCGGGGACGACCTGATCTGCCTGCGGTTCGAGACCATGAAGGTGTACTCCGCGCTCGGCGCCGTCCGGCATCTGCTGGAGACCGGCGTAGTCCGACCCGGCGACACACTCATCGACAGCTCCAGTGGCATCTATGCCCACGCCCTCGCCCTGGCCTGCCACCGGTACGGGATGCGCTGTCACATCGTCGGTTCGACCACGGTCGACCGGACGCTCAAGATCCAGCTGGAGATCCTCGGCGCGACCGTTGAACAGGTCCCGTCGTCGAACAACCTGCACCTGGACCAGAACCTGCGCGTCCGCCGGATCAGCGAGATCCTGCGGGACAACCCGTCGTACCACTGGATGCAGCAGTATCACGACGACATCCACTACCTCGGGTACGGCGCTGTGGCGGACCTGGTCGCGGATCTCGTGCCGGACGGGCCGCTGTGCCTGGTCGGTGGGGTCGGGACCGGGGCGTCGACCGGCGCGATCGCGGAGTACCTGCGGAATCGCGGCCGGGACGTGAACCTGGTCGGCGTCCAGCCGTTCGGGAGTATCACGTTCGGTGCCGGGCATACGAAGGATCCGGAGATGATCATCGCCGGGATCGGCAGCTCGATCGAGTTCCGCAATGTGCGGCATGAGTTGTACGACCGGTTGCACTGGGTGTCGTTCGACTACGCGATGTCGGCGGCGGTCGACCTGCTCCGGACCTCCGGGGTGTTCGCCGGGTTGTCGGCCGGCGCGGCGTACCTGACCGCATTGTGGGAACACACCTGTGACAGCGCGCGGACGCATGTGTTCTTGGCGGCCGACACCGGCACCCGGTACGTCGAGTCTGCTTTTTCCCGTCATGCCGAGGCTTTGCCGATGGCGTCGATGCGACCGCGCGAGATCGACTCGCTGGATGAGCTCGCGGTGCCGTGGTCGGCGATGTCCTGGGACCGCCGGGAACCGGCCGTGAGCCGTCGCGCAGAGTTTCCATCCGCGACCCCGTCGCATTAACGTAGGTCAGGTGACGGGGTATGTACTGCTGGAATCGTTGTTCACGGCCACCGAGGTCGAGCGCCTGCGCGGCGTCGCCGAACAGGTCCATGCCGAGGTCGTGTCCGCGGCCGAAGCCGGTGAGACCGACGTGACCGTCTGGCCGGACGGACACCGGCTGGAGAAGGTTCGCGGTACGACGATCCACTGGGAACCGGATGCCGTCGGCAAGGCCGTCCGCAGCCTGTCGCCGGTCTCGCAGTTGCATCCTGCGTTGGACGCCTTGTGGGACGAGCCCCGGCTGGTCGACCCGATGAGCACATTGATCGGGGCAACGGCCGGCCGCTTCGTCGCCAAGCTGAACTTCAAGCGGGCCGGGGTCGGCTCGGAGTTCGCCTGGCACCAGGACTTCCCGTACTGGTACTGCTGCGCCGGCGACGCCGCCTACGACATCGCCACCGCAATCGTCATGCTCGACGACAACACCATCGCCAACGGCGCCATGACGCTCATCGAGGGAAGTCCCGCCGACGGCCCAGTCCGCCGCGACGCCGACGAACCCACCGGCCTCCTCGTGGACCCCGCGGCCGTGGACATGTCTCGTGCGGTGACTGTCGAAGCACCTGCGGGTTCGGTCCTCATGTTCCCGGGGCTGATGGTCCACCGCTCGGCTCCCAACCGTACGGCCACGGATCGCCGTTCCCTCCTGTACTGCTTCCAGCCCGCTGGTCGTCCCGAGCTGTCCGCCCTCACCTACGACCCCGAAAGGCTGGCCCGCCTGCCATGACCGACCCCAAGCTGCCTCCCGCCCCTCCCATCAGCGACGCCAAGCTGCCTCCCGCCCCGAGCGCGGTTGCAGAGCTCACCTCCGCGGTCCTGTCCGGCAACCACGGGCCCGAGCCCGCTGGCCTCTCCATCACCAGCGCGTTCTGGTTGCACAACACGACTCGCCTCCCAGGCGCTGACGTCACCTATCGCAACTACTACGTGCTGCTGCGCGTCGGCGAGGTCTTCGGTGCGTGCGCGTTCGAATCCGATGAGGTCGACCCGTCGTACTGCGCGGACACGTCCGGTCGCACCGTTGCCGACGTACTGCGTTCCGACGACCCGTTGCCGATTCGTATCGCCGCGCTGGACGCCTACCTGGCCGCCGTCGAACCACACCACACCGCGGACGCTCACGAGATCGTCCTCCCGGCCGGTACGCCGGACGTCCGCGCCCGGGCACGGGATGCCGCCGTCGCCGGACTGCTCGATGTTGCCGCAGGCACCAAAGTTGCGTTGATCGGTGTGGTCAATCCCTTGGTGGACGCGATCACCGAGCGCGGCGGAACTTGCCTACCCTGCGACTTCAACCTCCGCGAAACCGCGTCCGGATTACCGGTATCGCGCGACATGCTCGAGGTGGTAGACCAGGCCGATGCCGTCGTCGCGACCGGAATGACGTTGTCCAACGGCTCATTCGACATCCTGCTGAGTCGTTGCCGTGAGCAAGCGAAGCCGCTTGCCATCTATGCTCAGACCGGAAGCGCCGTCGCCCGCGCGTTCCTCGGTTCCGGCGTCACCGCCCTCTCCGCCGAACCCTTCCCCTTCTCGCAGTTCTCCGCCCGCCCCACGTCCCTCTATCGCTACAGGATCGACGAATGAACACCCCACCCCCAGGTTCGTTGCCCGCAGCCCCCGTCCTGTCTCCAGGAGGCGGTGCCCTCCCGGCCCCCAACACTCCCGCCATGAACGGCGCCCCCCGCCCGGCCCCACGCCCGGGCGGCGGCGCCCCCGCGGAGGAGGTGCCGAGCGACTGGCGAATGGCTCGGCGGCTCTGGCCGTTCCTGCTGGCGTCGACCGTCAGTCTGATCCCGTTCACGGTGTTCGGCATGTACCTGGTGCCGATCGCGGCAGCGGCCAACGGGAACGTGGCAGAGATCGGCGGGCTGCGGGGGCTCGGTGGTCTGGCCGCATTGGTCGTCGGTTTCGCGCTGGCGCCGTTGATCGACCGGTTGGCGCGTGAGTTGGTAGCGGCCGGTGGGTTGGCGCTACTCGGCCTCTCCGCGCTATTAGGTGCCATCGGCAACGTTTGGGCACTGGCCGCGTTCTGTCTGCTGATCGGCGCCTCCACCTCGGTGCTCGCACCGTCGATCGGCGCCGCCGCGGCGGACCGGTTTCGGACGCCGGCCGCGGCAGGCCGCGCGGCGACACTGGTCTCCGCGACCACCTCGGCGATGGCGATGCTCGCTGCGCCGGTGCTCGCCGTACCGGGCATCTGGTGGGGTTGGCGCGGCAACCTGATCGCGGCCGCGGTGATCTCGCTGACTCTGTCGGCCGCGTTCTTCTGGCGTGGTCGCGGGCGGAAGGCGCCGTTGCGTGCTGATGGTGCACCACGGATGAGCTACCTCGCGACGTACCGCGAGCTCGGGCGGATCCCAGGCGCCGTACCGCTGCTGGTGATCGCGATGCTGCGGACCGCGGCCTTCATGGGGTACCTCGCCTACCTGGCCGCTTTCTACGACGAGAAGTTCGATCTGGCGCCCGGCTGGTTCGCGCTGGTCTGGTCGCTGAGTGGTGCGTCGTTCTTCCTCGGCAATCTGCTGTCCGGCCGCTACCTCGCCCTCGACCGGCCGTGGATCGGACCGGAGCGGATGCTGCTGCTCGGTCTCGGCGCCGCGCTGGTCAGCGTCTCGGCGTTCTACTTCTCGCCGACCATCCCGCTGACGTTGCTGCTGACCGCGCTGATGGGTGCCAGCCACGCGACCGTCGCCGCCTGCGTCACCACCCTGCTGGTACGGCGAAGTGGCGACCTGCGCGGGTCGGCGCTGAGCGTGAACGCGGCCGGGATGAGCCTCGGGACGTTCCTCGGCGCTGCGCTCGGTGGTGTCGGGCTCGGTCTCGGTGGATACCCCGGGACGGCCCTGATCTTCGCCTCGATCACCCTGATTGCGGTCGTTTGCGCGCTGCGCGTGCGCCGCTGAGCGATATATCGTTCCGTCTTATGGAGAATCTGCCCGACCGCCCGAACCCGCACGCGCACCTGCGCGCGTCCGACATCGACCGCGACCAGGTCGTCGACGTCCTGCGGGACGCGCTGATGTCGGGCCGGCTGACCCAGGACGAGCATGCGGAGCGGCTCGAGCAGACCCTGCAGGCGCGCACTCTGGGCGAGCTCGAGCCGATCACCAGTGACCTGCTCGTGCCGGACGGTCACCAGCCGCCGCTCCCGTCCGTCGCGCCGGTCCGCGCGGTGTCGAACAGCCCGGTTCCGATCGAGGAACCCGCCAACCCCGACGACAGCTTCTCCACGTTGGTGGCGATCTTCGGTGGCGTCGAGCGCAAGGGCCTGTGGCGGGTGAAGCGGCGTACGAATGCTTTTGCGGTGTTCGGCGGGCAGGACCTTGATATGACGGATGCCGTCTTCGAGGGGCGCGAGGTGACCGTCTGGGCGTTCGCGGTCTTCGGCGGAATCGACGTCACCGTTCCGGAAGGTGTCACCGTCCGCAACGAGGGCGTCGGCATCTTCGGCGGTTTCGCGGCCCACGGCAGCGACAACCCGCACCCCGACGCGCCGGTCGTCGTCGTCAAGGGCCTCGCCCTCTTCGGCGGCGTCGGCGGCCAGTCCGCCGCCAAGCGCCACAAGAAACGCTTCCGCGATGGCCACGGCCACGGCCACGGCCAACTCGGCCACTAGCCAAGGACACCGCCTCCGGCGGCGACAGTTCTTTTGGCACCGTCGGCGCGGGCGGAGATGGTCGGGCACCCACCTCATTCGGCAAGAGATGCGCGTGATGATGGTGGAGGAACGCAGCGGCGGGCGTTGGTGCTTGGGCTATGAAGTTGGGGTGAATGGTGTCGAGCGGCCCGGTCGTGTTCGCGGTTGGCGCGGGTGAGCAGGCGCCTGGTTTGCGATGCCCCGCAGGAGTGCAGGACCGGCCCTCAGGCCCAGCAGCAAGGCTCATCACCTAACTCATCGCAGCGCCAAGCTCACCTCAGCCTCACCAGGCGTCCTTGGTCAGATCCAGGTTTTGAACCACATTCGGCTGAGCCAGTCGGGGTGGGGGAGGACCTTGTCGGTGAGGATCGGCCAGATGTAGGCGAAGTTCAGGACGACCAGTACGACGAAGGCTCCGACGATCGCGCTGCCGATCAGGCGGCGGGGTGCCGCGGTGCCTTCGAGGGTTTTGGCTGGGCCGAGGATCTTGCCTAGGACGAGGGCTACTGCCATCACGGTGAAGGGGATCATCGTGACGGCGTAGAAGAAGAAGATCGGTCTGTCGTCGTAGGCGAACCAGGGCACCCAGCAGGTGACGAAACCGATCACCGGGATCCCGAATCGCCAGTCGCGCTGGCCTATCCAGAGCACGACCGAGGCGAGTAGTGCGAGAGCGCCGGCCCACCACAGGATCGGCGTACCGACGGCGGAGATCACCGACAGGCAGTTCGAGCCGGCCGGCGGGTTGCAGCCGGGGGAGCCGGGTTTGATGTCGTTGACGGCGTCGAAGCCGATCGGGCGGGCGATGATCGGCCAGCCGGCCGGGTTCGAGGCGTAGGGGTGGGTGGCCTTCTTGATGTAGTCGCCGGTGTGGAAGTCGTAGACCTCCTGGTGGTAGTGAATCAGCGACCGGAAGTCGTCCGGGACCACCTTCATGATCCCGGTCGCCGGGTTCTTGGACGCGTAGTCGTGGTCGTAGGCGTTGTCGTGCAGCAGCCAGCCGGTCCAGGTCGCGGTGTAGGTGATCCCGGCGACCAGGACGATGCTGACGAACGCCGGGATGCCGTCGACCAGCACCGACTTCACGAACGTGAACCGCGACCCGAGCGCCCGGCGAGCCCCGAAGTCCCACGCGAAAACCAAGATGCCGAACGCGGCCAGCACCCAGACCGCCGACCACTTGGTACCGAGCGCGAGCCCGAAACAGACGCCCGCCAGGATCCGCCACGGCCGGATCAGCAGCCAGCGACCGAACTTCCGCGGCGCGAAGTCATCTTGTTTGGCCAGCGAATCCGCGTGCCGGCGGCGGGTCCAGTCCCGGTCGCAGACCAGGCACGAGACCGCCGCAACCAGCCAGAACGCGAGGAACACGTCGAGCAGCGCCACCCGCGACATCACGAAATGCAGCCCGTCGACCGCGAGCAGGAGGCCGGCGACCGCGCCGATCAGCGTCGACCGGGTCATCCGCCGTACTGTCCGAACTACGAGCAGGACAGTCAGCGTGCCGAACAACGCCGGCATGAACCGCCACCCGAAGGGCGTCATACCGAAGAGTTGTTCACCCGCCGCGATCATCCACTTGCCGACCTCGGGGTGCACGGTCAGGCTCGGGGTGCTCTTGAAGACGTCCAGGTTCCCGGCCAGGATCGCCTTGTCGGCGGCCCCCTCGGGCTGGTCGATGAACTGCCGCGCGTACCCGAACTTGAGCAGGCTGTACGCGTCCTTGGCGTAATACGTCTCGTCGAAGACGAACTTCACCGGGTTGCTCAGGTTCCAGAACCGCAGGAACCCCGCCAGCGCGGTGATCACCAGCGTCGCGATCCACCCGCCCTCGAAGTCCCGCGGCATCGCCGGATACAACCGCTCCCGCAGCGACGGCAACCGCCTTCCCAGCACATCCCTGCCCAGCGCCTCGCGCTCCTCGGCAGTATCCCCCCGCCGTGCAGTTCCGTCCTCGATCAAGGCAGTCACGCCCGCCATCGTACGGAGCCCGCAGTACCACCGCCTCCTCCCCTCGAACGAACAGGCTGTGGATAACTGAAAACCGTCGGCCCAAACCTCCTACACTGAGTCACATGAGCACGCCGAAAGAAGACCTGCACGCGCTGGTCGACGAGATTCCGGACGATGCTGCCGCGGAGCTGTTGCCCGACGTCAGCGCGATTGTTCGGCGACGCTTGGAGTTGCGGCGACGGAATGCCGGCGGGCACCGCTCGTGGCCGCCGTCATGGTTCGCCGCCGGTGCCGGGAGCAGCCCGGACGTCGCCGCGCGGAGCGAAGAGATCCTGCGAGACGAGTTCGGTCAGCGTTCGTGATCGTTGTCGACACCGGGCCGCTGGTCGCCGCCGTCCTCCACAACGACCAGGACCACCGGGCATGTGTTGATCTGTTCACCGCTGCACATCTCGGTGGTGAACAGTTGGTCGTTCCGAGTTTCGTCGTCCCCGAGGTCTGCTACATGATCCAGCGGGAGTTGGGCGCCAAGGTTGAGACAGCGTTCGTCAGGTCGCTCGCTGAGGGCGACTTCACCGTCGCCGACTGCGAGCCGATGCTGGATCGAATCGCCGACCTGATGGAGAAGTATTCCGACATGCCACTGGGGCTCGCCGACGCCTCGGTGGTCGCGATCGCGGAGGAGCTCGGCGCTCGTGAGGTTGCGACGCTCGACCGGCGTCACTTCACGGTGGTTCGCCCTCGCCACGTCGATGCGTTAACACTTCTACCGTGACCGGGCGATTGGTGTTGGCGGGGACGCCTATTGGGGACGTTTCGGATGCGTCGCCGCGGTTGGGGCGGGTGTTGGGTACGGCGGATGTGGTGGCGGCGGAGGATACGCGGCGGCTGCGGCGGTTGACGGGGGATCTGGGGATCAGCCTGAGTGGGCGGGTGGTCAGCTACTTCGAGGGGAATGAGCGGGAGCGGACGCCGGAGCTGCTGGAGGCGTTGGTGGCCGGGCAGACCGTGGTTGTGGTGACGGATGCGGGGATGCCGAGTGTGTCGGATCCCGGGTATCGGCTGGTGGCGGCTGCGATTGAGGCGGAGATCGAGGTGACCGCCGTACCGGGGCCGTCGGCGGTGTTGACGGCGCTGGCGTTGAGTGGGTTGCCGGTGGATCGGTTCACGTTTGAGGGGTTCTTGCCGCGGAAGCCGGGGGAGCGGTTGCGGCGACTGACCGAGCTGGCTGACGAGCCCCGGACGATGGTGTTCTTCGAGGCGCCGCACCGGCTGACCCAGTCGCTGGAGGCAATGGCCGAGGCATTCGGCGACGATCGCCGTACGGCGGTCTGTCGCGAGCTGACGAAGACCTATGAAGAGGTCAAACGCGGCCCGGTCGCAGACCTGGTCGCCTGGTCGAAGGACGGCGTACGCGGCGAAATCACGGTCGTCGTCTCCGGCGCCGACCCGAACAAGGTCATGACTCCGGAGGACCTGGCCCGCGAGGTCGCCGTCGACGAAGAAGCCGGCACCCCCCGCAAACAAGCCATCTCCGACGTCGCCAAACGCTTCAACGTCCCCAAACGCACCGTGTACGACGCCGTACTGGCTGCGCGAGACCCCGGTAAATAGCACTCGCTCGCGGCACTACCCTTGAGGTATGTCCGAGAAGGCCTATTACGTCACGACCCCGATCTACTACGTCACGGCGCCGCCGCATATCGGTAGTGCTTACACGACGGTGGCTGGGGATGTTCTGAGTCGTTGGCACGCGCAGCGGGGTGAGCGGAAGTGGTACCTGACGGGTACTGACGAGCACGGCGAGAAGGTGCTGCGCAGCGCCGAGGCGCAGGGGGTGTCGCCGCAGGAGTGGACGGACAAGCTCGTCGAAGAGGCCTGGAAGCCGGCCTGGGTCGACATCGACGTTCAGTACGACGACTTCATCCGGACCACCGAGCCCCGGCACACCGAGCGGGTTCGTGAGTTCGTCCAGAAGTTGTACGACCAGGGCGACGTCTACAAGGGGCAGTACGAAGGCCTGTACTGCGTCGGCTGCGAGGAGTTCAAGCTCCCGGCCGACATCAAGACCGCCGAGGACGGCACCCAGCTGTGCCTGATCCACGGTACCGAGGTGGAGACGCTCTCGGAGACGAACTACTTCTTCAAGCTTTCGGCGTACGCCGATCGGCTGCTCGCGCTGTACGAATCGCAGCCGGACTTCGTGGCCCCGACCAGCGCGCGCAACGAGGTCATCGCGTTCGTCAAGCAGGGCCTGCAGGATCTGTCGATCACCCGCTCGACCTTCGACTGGGGCATCCCGGTCCCGTGGGACGAGAAGCACGTCCTCTATGTCTGGGTCGACGCGCTGCTCAACTACGTCACGGCCGCCGGGTACGGCGCTGACCCGGAGCGCTTCGAGAAGCTCTGGCCGGCGAACGTGCACCTGGTCGGCAAGGACATCCTCCGGTTCCACGCGGTGATCTGGCCGGCGATGCTGATTGCCGCCGGCCTGCCAGTTCCGAAGCAGGTCTTCGCGCACGGCTGGCTGCTGGTCGGCGGTGAGAAGATGAGTAAGTCGAAGCTGACGGCGATCGCCCCGCACGAGATCACCGACCACTTCGGCTCGGACGCCTTCCGGTACTACTTCCTGCGGACGATCCAGTTCGGCTCGGACGGGTCGTTCTCGTGGGAGCACCTGAGCGCGGTCTACACCTCTGAGCTCGCCAACGGCCTGGGGAACCTGGCCAGCCGGATCGCCGCCATGGTCGGCAAGTACTTCGATGGTGCGCTGCCCGAGGCGACTGACCACGGACCGGCCGAGCAGGCGCTGGCCGACAAGCTCGCTCAGACGGTCGCCGCGGCCGAGCAGGCGATCGAGACCCTCGCGTTCCATGACGCGCTGGCCGCGATCAACGACCTGGTCGGCGCGGTCAACGGGTATGTCTCCGAGCAGGAGCCGTGGAAGGTGGCGAAGGACGAGTCTCAGCGGGAGCGCCTCGCCACCATCCTGTACACGTCCGCCGAGGTGCTGCGGGCGGTCGCCGTACTGCACAACCCGACGATGCCGAAGACGTCCGAGAAGCTGTGGACGCTGCTCGGCGCCGAGGCCAAGCTCGGGTCCCTTGCGGACCAGCGTGTGCAGGACGCCGGCACCTGGGGCCAGCTCCCCGCCGGCTCCGTCCTCACCAAGGGCGACCCGCTCTTCCCCCGGCTCGAAGAAGCCTGAGCCGCGGCCGGCGCCACCATCAGTGGATGGTGGCGACCGGCTGCTGGGTGATGTGCCGCTTGCGGGTCGGCATTCCGAGCATCGGGTTGGCGACGCCGACGTACGCGCCCCAGCAGATGATCTCCTTGTACGTCGCCGCGATCCGCCCGCGCAGTGCGGACTGCTTGGTCCGGTCATCCGCGGTGACGAACTGGATCAGCCCCTCCTTGCGTCCCAGGCTGATGCACTGCTGGAAGTAGCGGATCGTGGTGTTCGGCAGCTTCCCGCCGGTCAGCCGCGCGGCGAGCGCATCGGCCGCCTGGTACGCCGTGAATGTCCCCGAAGCGCACGACATCCGCAGCAACTGACCGTCGGAGCCCTTGGCCTGAGCCGCGTCACCGACCGCGTACACGTCCGGGTGCGAGACCGACGCCATCATGTCGTCGACCACGATCTGACCGTTCGGCAGCGTCTCGAGGGACGTCGCCGCCGCAATCGGGTGCACCGCGAACCCGGTGGTCCACACGGTGACGTCCGACGGAATCGCCGTACCGTCCGCAGTCACGATCGCGTCAGCCTCAACCCGCGCGACCTTGGTGTGTTCGTGGACGGTGATGCCGAGGCCCGCGAAGACCTTCCGCAGGTGCGCCTGCCCCTTCGCCGAGACCCAGTCGCCCAGTCCGCCGGCCGCGACCAGCGCGACGTTCAGGTCCGGCCGCGCCTCGGCGATCTCGGTGACACCTTCGATCCCGGTCAGCCCGCCGCCGACCACGGTGACCGTCTGCCCGGCTGCGAGACCGGCCAGCCGCTCCCGCAGTTTCAGCGCACCCGGCCGGCTGGCGATCTGCTCGGCGTACTCGGCCACCCCCGGGATGCCGTGGTCGTTCACGCGGCTGCCCAGTGCGTAGACGAGCGTGTCGTAGCCAAGCTCCTCGCCATCGTCCAGGGCCACGGTCTTGTCGGAGACGTTCACGCCGGTCACCTTGGCGAGCCGCAGGACGATCCCGGTGCCCTTGAACACCTCGTCGAGCGGGCGCGGCTTGAGCTCCCGCCCGGAGGCCAGTTCGTGCATCCGGACCCGCTCGACGAAGTCGGGCTCGGCATTGACGACGGTGATCCGGACGTCGTCGCCGTGCAGCCGCCGAGCCAGCCGGCCAGCCGCGACAGCTCCGGTGTAGCCGGCGCCGAGAACAACGATGCGGTGCTTCATAAGCGTGCTCCTGTCTGCGTGGTTATGCCTCCTGAACCGGATGGCCCACGCATTCCTGACAGAGTTCAGATGTGAAGCAGGTCACACCTCTCTCGCTGTACGGACGGACTGTTAGTACTGGCGCGGTGGGGACGCGGCTCCGCAGGGAG
This sequence comes from Kribbella yunnanensis, assembly GCF_039529655.1. Lineage (NCBI taxonomy): Bacteria > Bacillati > Actinomycetota > Actinomycetes > Propionibacteriales > Kribbellaceae > Kribbella > Kribbella yunnanensis. The sequence goes on from NZ_BAAANF010000002.1 coordinate 626,987, forward strand.
AATCGGCGGGGATGGTGGTTGGGGGGACTAGTAACAGTCCGTCGGTACGGCGGGTGGTGGTTACCAGGCGCGGATTAGGGGGTCGCCGTGGTTGGTGGCGTTCCAGCGGGCGGTGGCGCGCTTGAGTTTGTCGGGGTTGACGGCTGAGTGGATGGCGGTGATGCCTTCGGCGGTGACCTCGAGGTGCATGATGCCGACGACGCGGTTGTCGACCACGATGACGATCGACGGTTCGCCGTTGGCGATGTCGGCGTACGCGTCGGGGCTGCCGCCGATGTAGGAGCGCTTGATCTCGGCGGGTTTGAAGAGGCCGCGGATGAACGTCGCCACGGCCTTCACGCCGACGAAGGCGCTGGCGCGAGCGGGGACCTTGCCGCCGCCGTCGCCGACCGCGATCGCGTCACCGGTCAGCAGTTTCACCAGCGGCTCGGTGCGGCCGCTGGTGGCCGCGGCGAGGAACTCTTCGACGATCCGGCGAGCGGTGGCCTGGTCGACCTCGGTCCGGGCCTTGCCGTCGGCGACGTGCTGTTTGGCGCGGTGGAAGGTCTGCTGGCAGGCGGCTTCGGTGCTGTCGAGGATGGTGGCGATCTCGCGATGCGAGTAGCCGAAAGCCTCTCGCAGGACGTAGACCGCGCGCTCGTTCGGCGTCAGGCGTTCCATCAGGACGAGTACGGCGATCGAGACGGAATCACGCTGTTCGGCGGTCTCGAGCGGGCCGAGCATCGGGTCGCCGGAGAGGAGCGGTTCCGGCAGCCATTGGCCGACGTACGTCTCGCGCCGGGCCCTGGCCGAGGTGAGCTGGTTGAGGCACAGGTTGGTGAGCGCCTTGGTCAGCCACGCCTCGGGGACCTCGATCCGGTCCCGGTCGACGGCCTGCCAGCGCAGGAACACCTCCTGTACGGCGTCCTCCGCCTCGGCGGCCGAACCGAGCATGCGGTAGGCGATGGCGCCCAGGCGCGGCCTGGATGCCTCGAAGCGGTCGACATCGCTGATGGTCAGGGACACCTGGACCACACTAGTGCCGAGTCAGACCCCGGCGGTCGCGTGGTAGAGCGCCGCGGCCTGGGTGCGACTGGTGACGTCGAGTTTGGTCAGGATGTTGGCGACATGGAACTTCACCGTGGACTCGCTGATGTGGAGTTCGTCCGCGATCGAGCGGTTGCGCGAACCCTCGGCGATGCGCTCGAGGACCTCTAGCTCGCGAGTCCCCAGCGCAGCCAGCGGGTCTTCGAGGGGATGCGGTGTCGCGCCGGGTTTGAGAGTGATCCGGGCAGTCAGACCCCAACCGGGTACTGCTTCCAGCTCCAGTTGGCCGTCGCCGAACCGGAGTCGTTCGGACAGCTGACCCAGGACCAGTACGCCGTTCAGCTCGCCCGGACCGTCGTCGCGCACGGTGGCGTGCAGGTCGGTGCCGTTCCACTGCCAGCCGACGCGGATCCGCCGTACGGCGTCCTGGGTGAGCATCGCCAGCACCACCGAGCGAACCGCCACCCGCGCGGAGTGCGCGAGATCGCCCGGGACGAGCTTGTCGTTCCCGGGAGCGTCGAGTTCGAGCTCGACCGTTGTGTGCCGGAGCAGGCCCCGGAGCGAATCCGCGAGCCGGTCGAACGCGCGCGCAGCCGGTTCCTCACCGTGGTACCGCTGATCCTGCCGGGTGTCCGTCCGCAGCTCGGCCAGCGCGTTCAGCGCGAGCTCGACCGCGTTCGTGCGGGCGGCGGCGTCGTCGATCCGCTGGTTCCGCAGTACGCCGAGGAGGGTGGCGAGCGTGGCTGCGTGCGCCTCACCCAGTTCCGCGGCGACCTCGAACCGAGCCCCGGCGACCGCTCTGGACTGCGCTGTCGCGCTGGGCTCGCCATTCAGAGTCAGCCGATACATGTGGATCGTGACGAGGTCCCACAGCGGCTGGATGTACGCGTCCACCTCGGGCACAGCATCGTCGTACCGGCGCAGCAAGAGCAGGATCGAGCCGCGGGGTGCGCGGTCGCTGGCCACGGCCAGGGCGTGGTGCTCCTCGCCGGCGATGGTCAGTACGCCGTGCCACGGGCGGCCCGCGGTCACCGTTCCGAGGAGGCCGGCCAGCTCGGCGCCCGTGATCGCCCGGGCGAGCGACGGTTCGCCGTACGTGTAGACCGGCGTGGTCGCGCACTGACTGGCCAGCTGTGCGATCGCCCGGTGCGGGATGACGCCCGCGAGCGAGGCCGACAGCCGGTGCAGCATCTCTTCCGGCGGCCCGTCGAGGATCTGCGCCGCCACCGTGAGTACGTCGTGCATGTCCTTCAGCGTACGTCGGTTGACGTATCCACCCGAGCCCGTCCTTCGGCCAGTGCACAACTGTCCGTTCGGCCAGTCGGGAATATCCGAAGGTGGTGCAGCATTCAATTGAAGCATCAAGCAAATTCTCTGGAGGCATCAATCATGCAAGCGGTGGTATTCGAGGAGTTCGGCGGTCCCGAGGTACTGACGGTGCGCGACGTACCGGAGCCGCACGCAGGCGCCGGCCAGGTCCGGATCAAGGTCCAGGCGGCCGGTGTGAACCCGATGGACTACAAGGTCCGCCGGGGCTATATGCAGGGGATGTTCGACGTGGCCTTCCCGGCGACGCCGGGTCTCGAGGTCGCCGGTGTGGTCGACGAGGCCGGTGAAGGCGCTGCCTTCGCGGTCGGCGACGAGGTCGTCGGCTGGGCGGCCACCGGCGGGTACGCCGAGTTTGCGATCGCCGGCAACGTGACGCTCAAGCCCGAAGGCGTGAGCTGGGAGCAGGCGGTCGGTCTGCCGGTGGCTGGTGAGACCGCGCAGCGCGTGCTCGACCTGCTCGGCGTGAAGTCCGGCGAGACCATCCTGATCCACGGCGCCGCGGGTGCCGTCGGCTCGATCGCCGTACAGCTTGCCGTTGCCGCCGGCCTCAAGGTCGTCGGTACGGCGTCGGTGCGCAACCACGACTTCCTTCGCACGCTCGGCGCGACGCCGATCGAGTACGGCGACGGTCTGGTCGACCGCGTTCGTGCGGCGGCGCCGCAGGGGATCGATTCGGCGTTCGACACCGCCGGTCTGGGTGGTCTGAAGGAGTCGATCGAGCTCCTCGGCGGTCCCGAGCGCATCGTCACGATCGCCGACTTCAGCGCCGGTGAGCTCGGCATCCACGCCTCGGCCAGTGGCACGGCCACCCCGGAAGAGGTGCGCGCCGGTCTCGACTCGCAGCTCGCTCTGGCTGCGGCAGGCAAGCTCACGGTGCGCGTCGCCGAGACCTTCGCCTTGGCCGACGCCGGCAAGGCCCAGGAGGTCAGCGAGGGCGGTCACGCCCAGGGCAAGCTGGTCGTCCAGCCGTAATTCCGTGGTCTCGCGGCTGACTGTGTCCCTACAGTCAGCCGCATGACCAATGTTCTGTCTGCTGTGGCCTGGCCGTATGCCAACGGCCCCCGGCATATCGGCCATGTCTCCGGGTTCGGCGTGCCCTCCGACGTGTTCAGCCGGTACTCGCGGATGGCCGGTCACGACGTACTGATGGTGTCCGGAACCGACGAGCACGGTACGCCGATCCTGGTCCAGGCCGAGCAGGAAGGCGTGAGCCCGCGCGAGCTCGCGGATCGATACAACCGAGTGATCGTCGAGGACCTGCAGGGACTGGGGTTGTCGTACGACCTGTTCACCCGGACGACCACCCGGAACCACTACGCCGTTGCCCAGGAACTCTTCAAAGTCGTTCACCGTAACGGATATCTCGTCCCGCGGACCACGCAGGGCGCCATCTCGCCGTCCACCGGACGCACCCTGCCGGACCGCTATATCGAGGGCACCTGCCCGATCTGCGGGTACGACGGCGCCCGCGGTGATCAGTGTGACAACTGCGGTAACCAGCTGGACGCGATCGACCTCCGCAATCCGCGCAGCCGGATCAACGGTGAGACCCCGCTGTTCGTCGAGACCGAGCACCTCTTCCTCGACCTGCCCGCACTCGCCGACCAGCTCGGCGGCTGGCTGCAGACTCGATCCGGCTGGCGGCCGAACGTGCTCAAGTTCGCCCTCAACCTGCTGGACGACGTGAAGCCGCGTGCGATGACCCGCGATATCGACTGGGGGATCCCGGTGCCGTTCCCTGGCTGGGACGGGAAGCGGCTGTATGTCTGGTTCGACGCGGTCATCGGGTATCTGTCGGCGAGCATCGAGTGGGCCCGCCGTACCGGGGATCCGGATGCGTGGCGGCGCTGGTGGTGCGATCCCTCGGCCGAGTCGTACTACTTCATGGGCAAGGACAACATCACGTTCCACGCCCAGATCTGGCCGGCCGAGCTGCTCGCCCACAACGCGGCCCCGGGCCCGTACGGCGTACTGAATCTGCCGACCGAGGTGGTCAGCAGCGAGTTCCTCACGCAGGAGGGGCGGAAGTTCTCGTCGTCGCGTTCGGTGGTGATCTACGTCCGCGACGTGCTGGCGCGGTACGGGCCGGACCCGTTGCGCTACTTCCTGTCGGTCGCCGGGCCGGAGACCCAGGACACCGACTTCACCTGGTCCGAGTTCGTCCGCCGTAACAACGACGAGCTGGTCGGCACCTGGGGCAACCTGGTGAATCGGACCGCCTCGATGATCAACCGCAACTTCGGCGCGATCCCGGCTGCGGGGTCATTGACGGCCGCCGACCAGGATTTGATTGCCAAGAGCAACCAAGCTTTCGGCGCGGTCGGCGACCTGCTCCGGCAGCATCGAATCAAGCAGGCACTGGGTACGGCGATGGGTAACGCCGCCGACGCGAATCAGTACCTCTCCCAGCAGGCGCCGTGGAAGGAATCGGACCTGGATCGCCGGGGCACGATTCTGCACGTCGCCGCACAGGTGGTTGCCGACACGAACCGCCTCCTCGCGCCTTTCCTCCCGCACTCGACCCAGCAAGTGCACACCGCACTCGGCGGAACCGGCGACTTCGCGCCGAGCCCCGAGATCCGCGAGGTCGACGACCTGGACGGCGGACCGGCGTACCCGATCATCACCGGCGACTACACCGGCCAGCCCCGCTGGGCCTCGGTCCCGATCGTCCCCGGTACGCCGGTCGCCAAGCCCACCCCGATCTTCGGCAAACTCGGTCCGGAGGTCGTCGAGGAGGAATTGGCGCGTTTGTACAAGCGCGACTGACGGAATCAGTCGTACGGTCGAGGTATGACTGACTATCTGGCACGAGCTGAGATCGACATCGAAGCGACTCCGGAGCAGGTCTGGGCGGTACTGACCGATCCGGAGCAGCTGAAGGAGCTGTGGTTCGGATCGGACGTGGAGACGGACTGGGTGGTCGGTAGCCCGATCACCTGGACCGGCGAGTGGGAAGGCAAGCCGTTCCAGGACAAGGGCGAGATCCTCGAGGTCGCCCCCGGGCGGCTGCTGCGGTTCACCCACTACAGCCCGCTGACCGGGCAGGACGACGTACCGGAGAACTACCACACGCTGACCTGGGAGCTGAGTGCGGCGACACATCTCGCGCTGACCCAGGACAACAACGCGAGTGCCGAGGAAGCCGAGCATGCGACCGGCATGTGGAACCAGCTCCTGGCCAAGGTCAAAGACGCGGCCGAAGGTGTCGCGAAGGACACGTAGTAGTGCGCGGCACGCGCAGCTCTCAGGCGTGAGACAGGCGGGGCCGGGCGCTCGAGGCCGACTACTACGTGTCCTAACCGACATCAGGTTCCGCGGCCGTCAGTAATCTAGGCCGCATGGGTTCAGATGGTGTGGAGGTCGAACGGCCGACGCGGGAGCGCGCGGCGGTCAGTGAGGACGGGCGATCGCGGGATCGGAGCAGGCCGGCGGTGCCGGATCCGTTGCCGATGAGTGTGGTCGACGCGCACTGCCATCTGGACATCGCCGATGGTGAGGACGGGGCCTGGCTGAGTCCGGCCGAGGCGATCAAGCTCGCGGCGTCGGTGGGTGTCACGCGGATCGTGCAGGTCGGTTGCGACCTGCCTGGTTCGGCCTGGGCGGTCGAGGCGGCGACGCAGTACAAGAATCTGATCGCCGGTGTCTCCCTGCACCCGAACGAGGCGCCGAAGCTGAAGGCGGCCGGTGAGCTCGACAGTGCGCTCGCCGAGATCGAGCGGCTCGCGCAGAGTTCACCGAAGGTCCGGGTGATCGGCGAGACCGGTCTCGACTACTTCCGGACCGGCGAGGACGGTCGCGACGCCCAGCACGAATCGTTTGCCGCGCACATCGAAATGGCCAAGCGGCTCGACAAGACCTTGATGATCCACGACCGCGATGCGCACGACGACATCCTGAAGATCCTCGACCGCGAAGGTGTCCCGGATCGCCTTGTCATGCACTGTTTTTCGGGTGATACCGAGTTCGCGCGCGAGTGCGTCAACCGCGGTGCGTTCCTGAGTTTCGCCGGGGTGGTGACCTTCAAGAACGCCAACTCGCTGCGCAACGCGCTCGCCGTGACGCCGCTCGACCGGGTGCTGGTCGAGACCGATGCGCCGTACCTGACGCCGTCTCCGCACCGCGGGCAGCCGAACGCGTCGTACCTGATCCCGCACACGGTCCGGAAGATGGCCGGCACCCTGAACATCTCGGTCGCCGAGTTGTGCGAGGCGCTCAACAAGAACGCCGATCGGGCGTTCGGAGGGACCTGGTAGATGGAGTTCAGTGAGGTGGTCCGGCGGCGCCGGATGGTGCGGAACTACGACGCCGACCGGCCGATCCCCGACGAGATCCGCGAGCGGATCCTGGAGAACGGTCTCCGGGGCCCTTCGGGCGGGTTCACGCAGGGGTGGGCGTTCCTGACGCTGGAGGGTGACGACCGCGAGCGGTACTGGAAGATCGCGGCCGCGAACCCCGATGAGAAGTATGTGGAATGGATCACAGGCCTGCGCCGGGCGCCGCTGCTGATTCTGGCCTTCGCGCACAAGGACGCGTACCTCGATCGGTACACCGAATCCGACAAGGGCTGGACCGACCGCGACGAGGCCCGCTGGACCGCGCCGTACTGGATCGTCGACACCGCGATGGCGTCGCTGCTGATGCTGCAGACAGTGGTCGACGAAGGCTTGGGAGCCTGCTTTTTCGGGCCTCCGGCGGAAACCGTGCCGGCCTTGCTGGCCGAGTTCGGCGTGCCGTCCGGGTTCGACCTGATCGGGCTGATGTCGGTCGGCTACCGGGCACCTGACAAACGTTCGCCATCCCTCAAGAGAGGACGCCGTACGACGGCCGAAGTCGTGCATCGGGGGCAGTGGGGGAATCACGCGGTGTAGTGGGCCCATTACACCTTTTTGCGACTCGCCGACTAGAGGATTGGCGTTAGCGCGACATCTTCGTTACTGTCCCGTGATGTTGGCCGGGATCGGGGAAGATGCCGGACAGCACGCCCCTCGGCGTCGACCGTGGTAGCCGGACCACCAGTCCGGAGATTGTGGCCGGTGCCTGTGCTGTCCCACCTCGTGCCCGGGTAGCCCTACCTGGGAGCATTAGTGCGTAAGTCCATCATCGCGGCTGTCGGCGCGACCGCCGCGTTCGCCGTCATCGGTGGCTCCGTGGCCTACGCCGCGAAGAGCAAGACGGTCACTCTCTCCATCGACGGCCAGGTGCAGAAGGTCCACACCTTCGGTTCCACCGTCTCCGACGCTCTGAAGGCCGAGAAAGTTCAGGTCGGTGACCACGACGTGGTTGCCCCGGCCATGGACTCGAAGCTGCAGGACGGCCAGGAGATCGCGGTGCAGTACGGCCGCCAGCTGACTGTCAACGCCGACGGCGTCAAGAAGGCCTTCTGGACCACGGCCGACACCGTCACCGAGGCACTCGCCGATCTGGGTCTGCGCTACGACAGCTCGGCGTTCTTCTCCACCAGCCGGAGCGCGCCGATCGGGCGCGAAGGACTGGACCTGGTCGTCAAGACCCCGAAGACCGTCTCGATCGTCCGGCAGGGCAAGGCCTCGACCGCGAAGCTGATGGCTTCGACCGTCGGTGAGGCACTGACCGCCGCGAAGATCGCCTGGGACAAGGACGACAAGATCACTCCCGCACCGACCACGGTGCTCAAGTCGGGTGTGAACACGATCGGTTTCGTCAAGGTCGACCTCAAGCGGGTCACCAAGACCGAGTCGATCGCCTATGGCAGCGACAAGACCGAGTCCGCCACGCTGGTCGAAGGCACCAAGAAGGTCACCGCGCCGGGCAAGGCCGGTTCGAAGACCGTCACCTACCTGTACACGTACCTGGACGGCAAGCTCAGCGCCACCAAGGTCGTGACCAGCAAGGTGCTCACCGAGGCCGTCGACGAGAAGGTCACGGTCGGTACCAAGCCGAAGCCCGAGGCTCCGGAGCCGCCGGCCAGCGGTAACACCGGCGCCTGGGACCGGATCGCGCAGTGCGAGTCCGGTGGTAACTGGCAGTCCAACACCGGTAACGGCTACTACGGTGGTCTGCAGTTCAGCAGCGGCACCTGGGCCGCCTACGGTGGCCGGGCGTACGCGCCCAACGCCCACCTGGCGAGCAAGGCCCAGCAGATCGCGATCGCCGAGAAGGTCCGCGCCGCGCGCGGCAGCTACGGCGACTGGCCGGTCTGCGGCAAGAAGGCCTGAGCTGCAACACTGACGAGGTGACCTCGTCTGATTCATCCACCTCCGCCGGACCGAGACTCCTCGGTCCGGCGGAAGTGCGTTCACTGGCCGCCGCGCTCGGCGTCCGCCCGACCAAGCAGCGCGGCCAGAACTTCGTCATCGACCCGAACACTGTCCGCCGGATCGTTCGGGCCGCGGACCTGTCCGCCGACGGCGAGACCGTGCTGGAGGTCGGGCCGGGGCTCGGGTCGCTGACCCTGGCGTTACTTGCCGAAGGCCACCGGGTGACGGCGGTCGAGATCGACCCGGTGCTCGCAACCGCGTTGCCGTCGACCATCGCGACGTACGCGCCCGGTCAAGCCGCTGCCTTCACGGTCGTCGAGGCGGACGCGATGACGGTCACCCCGGACGAGATCGGTTCGCCGACGGCGTGCGTGGCCAACCTGCCGTACAACGTCGCCGTACCGGTCCTGCTGCACCTTCTGCAGGTGTCGCCGTCGCTGCGGCACGGGCTGGTGATGGTCCAGTCCGAGGTCGCCGACCGGCTGGCGGCCGGTCCCGGTTCGCGGACGTACGGCGTACCGTCCGCCAAGGCCGCCTGGTACGCCGACGTGCGGCGCGCCGGTCCGGTCGGGCGGAACGTGTTCTGGCCGGCCCCGAACGTCGACTCCGGACTGGTTGCCTTCTCGCGCCGTGAGCCACCTGTCACCGCAGCGTCGCAGGAAGAGGTGTTCGCGGTGATCGAGGGAGCCTTCTCGCAGCGCCGCAAGACGATCCGCTCCGCGCTGGCCCGCTGGATGCCCGACCGCGCCCAGCTCGACGAGGTGTTCCGGATCACAGGCATCGACCCGGGACTGCGCGGCGAGATGCTCGGAATCGCCGAGTTCGCCGCCCTGGCAGGCGCAGGACAGTCGTTGTCGACTACCTGATGCCCTAGGCTGCCGCCGTGCCACCTTCTGCTGAGGTCACGGTGCGGGCACCGGCCAAGATCAACCTGGGTCTGTCGGTCGGTCCGCCGTTGCCGGACGGCTTCCACCCGGTGGCCACGGTCTACCAGGCCGTGGCGCTGTACGACGACGTGACCGCCGTACTGCGGGAAGACGACCCGGCGATCTCGGTCGAGATCAGCGGCGACTTCGCCGACGAGGTACCGACCGACGACACGAACCTCGCGGTCCGCGCAGCCCGCCTGCTGCAGGCGGAGTACGACGTCGAAGAAGGCGTCGAACTGACCATCCGCAAGACCATCCCGGTCGCCGGCGGAATGGCCGGCGGCTCAACCGACGCCGCGGCAACCCTGGTCGCCTGCAATCGCCTGTGGGGCCTACAGCTGTCGCAGACCGAACTGCAGGGACTCGCGGCCGAGCTGGGCAGCGACGTGCCGTTCTGCCTCGTCGGCCACACCGCCCTCGGCCGCGGCCGCGGCGAACAGGTCACCGAAGTGATGTCCCGCGGCGTCTTCCACTGGGTCTTCGCTATCGCCGACGGCGGCCTCTCCACCCCCGCCGTCTACGCCGAGCTCGACCGCCTCCGCCCCATCCGCCGCGTCGAACCACCCCAGGTCCGCCCCGAGCTCATGTCCGCCCTCCTCTCCGGCCGCCCCGAAGCCCTGGCCATTGCCCTCAGCAACGACCTCCAGGCCGCGGCCCTGTCCCTGCGCCCCGAACTGGGCGAAACCCTCCAGTTCGGCCTCGACCAAGGCGCCCTCGCCGCGATGATCTCCGGCTCCGGCCCCACCTGCCTCTTCCTCGCCGCCGACTCCCGCTCCGCCGTGGACCTAGCCGTAGAACTCGCCGAATCCGGCCTCTGCCGCATGGTCCGCCAAGCCGAAGCCCCCGTCCCCGGCGCCCGAATCCTCCCCGCCTCCGTTGCTCGGTAGTACACTTAGCTAAGTTAGCTAGCTAAGGAGGGGCTGTGGGTGAGCCTGCGCAGTACAACATTCACGAGGCGAAGACACAGCTGTCTCGGATCGTCGAGCGGGTCGAGCACGGCGAAGAAGTGATTCTCAGCCGAGCGGGTCATCCCGTCGCCAAGGTCGTCCCGCTCTCGACGCGCCGTCCTCGGCGCACTGGAGGAGGGTCGCTCGCCGGTCGCATCGACTGGTCCGACGGCTGGGATTCGCCAGAACTCGATGAGCAGATTGCGGACGACTTCGGGATGCCGTCGTGACCGATGCGCCTGGCGTTGCACGCCTTCTGCTGGACACGCATGTGCTGGTCTGGTGGTTGCAGGGCAGTCCTGAATTGTCGGAAGAGCTGAGGGAGCGGATCGACACCGAGCTCGAGGTGTACGTCAGCGCCGCGTCGGTCTGGGAGCTCTCGATCAAGATGGCCTTGGGGACGCTGCCGGCGCCGGACGACCTGCTTGTTTGGGTACAGCGGAGTGGTCTCAGCGAGTTGCCGATCAGTCTGGAGCATGGGGACGTTGCCAGTCGGTTGCCACCGATCCATCGCGACCCGTTCGATCGGGTGCTGATCGCGCAGACATTGGTCGAGCGGCTCACGCTGGTGACCCGCGACGGCCTCATCCAGCAGTACGACGTACCGGTTCTCAGGGCGTAAATTCGGTCGCTCGCCGGGTTCGGGTGGTGTTACGTTGCGGGTGACCTATCGATCGGCGAAGGAGAACGGCATGCGGTGCTCAGTGATCTGCCTGACCAGGACAGTTCACTTCGAAGCATTCGCGAGGACCGTTGAACTCTTTGACGATGGGTATCGTGGCGCATGTCGACGCCGGTAAGACCAGCCTGACCGAGCGGCTCCTGCATGCCGCCGGCATCATCGACCACGTCGGCCGCGTCGACGACGGCAACACCCAGACCGACTCCATGGACCTGGAACGCCGCCGCGGCATCACCATCCGCTCCGCCGTGGTCTCGTTCACCCTGGGCGACCTCCCGGTCAACCTGATCGACACCCCCGGCCACTCCGACTTCATCGCCGAAGTCGAGCGCGCCCTGTCCGTCCTGGACGGTGCCGTGCTGGTGCTGTCCGCAGTCGAGGGCGTCCAAGCCCAAACCCGCCTACTGATGCGAACACTGACCCGCCTGCGCATCCCCACCCTCCTGTTCATCAACAAGATCGACCGCGTAGGCGCGCGCGACACCTCCCTACTAGCCGACATCCACCGCCTACTCACCCCCCACGCCCTACCCATGACCACGGTCGAGAACCTCGGCACCCGCACAGCCACAATCTCCCCACTCTCTGGCTTTGGCGAGTTCCTTGCTGAGCGCAACGACCTTTTCCTGCAGCGTTACCTGGAAGACGATCTGCGTCCTGCGGACTACGCGGACGAGCTCCGCCGCCAGGTCACCGCCGGCCACGCTCACCCGGTGTACTTCGGTTCCGCGATGACCGGGATCGGCGTACCGGAACTCATTTCCGGCATCCGCTCCTGGTTGCCGCGAGCAACTGGTGATCCAGGCAATCCCTTGCAGGCCAAGGTGTTCAAGGTCGAACGCGGTCCCGCCGGCCAGAAGCTCGCCTCCGCGCGCATCTTCGCCGGCACCCTCACCGCGCGCACACCCATCGACGTCCACCCCGCCGACGGAACGCCGTACCAGGTCCGTCCGACCGCGATCGACCGGTACGACGACGGCGGCCGCCGTACCGTGACTTCCGCCGAGGCGGGGCAGATCGTCGCACTGCGCGGTCTCAACGACATCCGGATCGGCGACCAACTCGGCGTACCGGCCGCCGCCACCGGGCAACTCTTCGCCCGCCCCACCCTGGGGACCGTCGTCACCGCCCGCGATCGCGTCAAACTCTTCCAGGCGCTCACCCAGCTGGCAGAACAGGACCCGCTCATCCAGGTCCGCCAAACCGCGGACATCACCGTCCGCCTGTACGGCGAGGTGCAGAAGGAGGTCATCGCGTCGCTCCTGGAGTCGGACTACGGCCTCGACGTGACGTTCAGCCAGGCCAGCCCCATCTACGTTGAGCGTCTCAACGGCACCGGTACCGCCCACCGCGACATCGCCGCCCCCGGGAACCTCTGGGCCGCCGGCCTCGGCTTCCGCGTCTCCCCGAACGACGAAGGCATCCACTACCACCTGGATGTAGAGCTAGGCGGCCTCCCAAGAGCGTTCCACACCGCCATCGAGGAAACAGTCCGCCAAACCGTCCACCAAGGCCTCTACGGCTGGGAAATCCCCAACATCCGCGTAGACCTCACCCACACCGCCTACTTCAGCCCCGTCACCACCGCCGCCGACTTCCGCCGCCTGACCCCACCCTTGCTGCTCCAAGCAATCGCCGCAGCCGGCACCACAGTCCTCGAACCCATCAACCACTTCGACCTGGACATCCCAGCCGACTCCCTCTCCCGAGTCCTCGCCCTCCTAGCCGAAAACCACGGCACTCTCGACTCCACCACCCTCACCCCCACCACCGCCCACCTCACCGGCACCCTCCCCGCCGCCACCACCCACACCTTCGAGTCCCATCTCCCCACCCACACCCACGGCGAAGCCCTCCTCACCACCACCTTCGCCACC
>NZ_BAAANF010000002.1:640065-703087 GCF_039529655.1 Kribbella yunnanensis
ACCCCCTCAACCCCCACGAATACCAATCCCACCTGAACGGAACCCGATGACCGAACCCCAGGGCCATCACAACTGAAGGCGGCCGGGGTTCGTGAGCGTGGAGTGTGCCGGTCAAACCCAAATGTGATGGCCCGCAGGTCCGCTCGTTGTGCCGTAATGCGACAGCGCCCGAAGTCTGTGGGGGACTTCGGGCGCTGCGGGGGAGGTCACTTCTTGGTGATCTCGAGGTACTGCTGCTTGGTGACGAGGCCGGCGACGGCGACGCGGAAGTAGTTCTTGCCGACGCGGGAGGACTTCACGTAGACCGAGTAGGTGCCCTTCGAGGTGACCTTGGTGGTCGCGGGGAAGTTGACCCACTTCTTGCCCTCGAGGCGCTGGACCTGGACGGTGGTGTTCTTGGCGATGCCGGTGGTCTTGCCGAAGTAGCGGACCTTGGAGCCGGCCGGCACGATCCAGTCGCTGGCGTCGATGGTGACGCTCTTCTTGACGGCGGCGGTGGAGGCGGCCACCGTGGTGCTCTTGGTCTCCGCGCTGGCGGACGTGGCGCCGACGATCCCGGCGATCGCACCGGCCGCAAGCCCAAGCCCGGCAGCGGTGGCGGTAACCCGGCGAACCAACTGAGAACGAACGCGCATGATAGTGATTTCCCCTCGTATGCAAGGGCTCCCAGTGAGCCCGCCGCCCATAGAGACGCCGCCACACACCATTTGGTTGGATCACAGCCGGATCACGAACTTCGTGCCTTTGGATGCCTTGGGCAACAGGAGGTGAAATGTGCATGAGAGGGATGCCCGGAGGGTGACTCGGATGCTTGTACGACGGACGATGGGTGCCTGATGCGATTCGAACTCGACCCGCCACGCGGTGTACCGCCTCTCGAAGTCGGCATGAGCCTGGCTGAGGCCAGGGAGGCCATGGGGTGCTGGGGTTCACCGGAGGAAGTACCGGGTGGACTGACGCCGGCGCTTCGGGTGCGAGATGCTCAGCTCGCCTTTGACGTTTTCGCGCACTTCGAGGACGGAGTGTCCGTGACCGCGGTAGAGCTCTGGAGACCGCTCGGGCCCGGAGCCGCTTCGGTTGTGTGGAACGGTGTCGACGTGTTCCAGACCGCTGCAGACGCGGTGCTGCAGAGACTTCGCGAATCTGGGGCAAACGTCGATGTGTCAGATCCTCGGAGCCCCTTCTGCCCGGAGGTAACTATCGGCTTCGACAGGTCGGGAGGACCACAGTTCGCCGGGCCTGACCTACCGCCGTGGTTCGAGTCGGTGCTCGTCGCCGCGCCGGGCTACTACTCGCTTGCGTGACGTGACTCGGTCAAGTTGAGCTAGGACGATCAGGATCGCTGCGGGCGATTGCTGCGGAGGTCAACGCGATCTGTGCGAGAACTGGAGCGCTGGTCGTGTGGAGTGATGCCGGGCCGTTCGGGGCCTAGGTGGGCCAGGGCGGCTGGCTGTGTTGGTACGTCGGATAGGGTGGGGCGGTTATGGCTGCCGCTAATTTGGTCAACTTGGAAGCTGTGTCTAAGGGCTTCGGGACTCGTGTGTTGCTGGACTCCGTGAGTCTGGGGGTGGGGCGGGGGGACCGGGTTGGGGTGGTTGGGCGCAACGGGGACGGGAAGTCGACGTTGTTGTCGGTGTTGGCGCGGCGTGAGGAGCCTGATAGCGGGCGGATTACGCATATGCGGGATCTGCGGTTGGGGTATCTGGGGCAGACGGATGAGCTGAACCCGGAGGAGACCGTGCTGCATGCGGTGCTGGGGGATGTGGAGACTTATACGTGGGCCGCGGATCCGCGGGCACGGTCGGTGATGGAGCACTTGCTGGGTGAAGTCGACCTTGAGGCGAAGGTGGGCACGCTCAGTGGTGGGGAGCGGCGGCGGGCTTCGTTGGCCAAGTTGCTGATGACTGAGGTCGACCTGCTGGTGCTGGATGAGCCGACGAACCACCTGGATATCGAGGCGGTCAACTGGCTGGCTCAGCATGTGGTGGATCGGGCCGGGGCGTTGATCGTGGTGACGCACGACCGGTGGTTCCTCGACGCGGTGTGTACCAACACGTGGGAGGTGCAGGGCGGCAACATCTCGTCGTACGACGGTGGGTACGCCGCCTATGTCCTCGCGAAGGCGGAACGCTCGAGGAGCGCCCAGGTCAGTGAGGTCAAGCGGCAGAATCTCCTGAAGAAGGAGCTGGCGTGGTTGCGGCGGGGTGCGCCGGCGCGGACGAGTAAGCCGAAGTTCCGGATCGATGCGGCGAACGCGCTGATCGAGAACGAGCCGGAGCCGCGGGACAAGCTGGCGTTGTCGAAGCTGGCGACGGCGCGGCTGGGTAAGGACGTGTTCGACGCGGAGGACGTGAGTCTGAAGTTCGGTGATCGGGTGATGCTCGATCACGTGACGTTCCGGCTGGGCCCGGCGGACCGGATCGGGTTGCTGGGGCCGAACGGGGCCGGCAAGACGACGTTCCTGAAGGTGCTGACAGGTCTGCTGCCGCCGGACCAGGGCAAGGTGAAGCAGGGGAAGACGGTTCGCGTCGCCAACCTGTCGCAGCATCTGGAGGAGGTCGACGGGACGGTGACCGTCCTCGACCACATCACTGCCATCAAACGTACGGCGGCGCTCGCGGGCGGCGGCGGTGAGATGACGAGCTCGCAATTGCTGGAGCGGTTCGGGTTCACGGGTGATCGGCTGACGACGCGGATCTCGGATCTGTCGGGTGGTGAGCGGCGGCGACTGCAGTTGCTGCGGATCCTGCTGGATGAGCCGAACGTTCTGATCCTCGACGAGCCGACCAACGATCTGGACGTCGAGACGCTCACCGTGCTGGAGGACTTCCTCGACAGCTGGCCGGGTGTCGTCGTCACCGTCACCCACGACCGGTACTTCCTGGAGCGGGTCAGCGACATGGTCTACGCGATCATGGGCGACGGCCGGGTTCGGCACCTGCCGCGCGGGGTCGACCAGTACATCGAGGACCTCGATGCCGGCGTCACCCGCCGTACCGATGCGAAACCGGTCGAGACCGTGGACGGTCCCAAGACCGCACAGCCGCAGCCGCCGGTGGATGCGGCCGTGGCGCGGGCGGCGAAGAAGGAGCTGAACCGGATCGAGCGGCAGATCGCGAAGATCACCGAGTCCGAGGCGAAGCTGCACGATCAGATCGCCGCGAACGCGAGCAACTACGAGCGCCTCGCCGAACTCGACACCGAGCTGCGCAAACTCGGCGACGAGCGTTCCGAGCTCGAAACGCTCTGGTTCGAAGCTGCCGAACGGGCCGAATAAACACCAGCAATAGAAAATAGCTGTCGCGCCCTCCGATCCCCTGTGATTCGGAGGGCGCGACAGCTTGGGTGAGCGGGCCCCGTGCCGATCGTCGTTGTCCGGGCCCCGAGCCCCGGACACCAGCGACCGCTTTCGGCGAACCACCTCTAGCCGCCGAAGTCACCGTTTGTTCTAACTTGCTGTAGTCAAATAACCACCGACAGTGAGGACCCTAGTGGCCTCGATCACTCTGTGTCGATAGACCTCCGCTACAGCAGTCTCTCGATCTCGTTGCAACTAGCAACGATTCGGGAGATGCGAAGTGACGGGGTGTGGTTTTGCAGAATGGCGGCATCATTCTGCGGAATGTGTATACAAAAAGTCAGTGCTTTTCCAGGTCGAACGGCCGCACGAGTTCGCGCAATACCTGCGCGATCCGGGTCTGGTCCCGCGCGCTGATCGACCCGAGCAACGTCCGCTCGTGCGCCAGCAAATCGGCCATGGCCGCATCTACCGCATCACGCCCGGCGTCTGTCAGCTGAACCAGTACGCCGCGCCGGTCGCCCGGATCCGGAAGCCGCTCGACCAAACCGCGTGCGGTCAGTCGATCAACCCGGTTCGTCATCGTCCCCGAGGTCACCAGGGTTTCCTTCAGCAGCTTCCCGGGAGACAGTTGGTACGGCGATCCCGCCCGCCGCAAGGCCGCCAGTACGTCGAACTCCCATGACTCGAGCCCGTGGGTCTCGAAGGCCTGGCTGCGGGCCCGGTCCAGGTGCCGCGCGAGCCGGCTGACCCGCGACAGGACCTCCATCGGGGTCACGTCGAGGTCCGGCCGCTCCCGGCGCCAGGCCTCCAGCAGCCGGTCGACCTCGTCTTCCATACCCGTGAGCGTACGCCATCAAGACTCTTGACATCAAGAGATCTCCGATGCCTAATATATCTCGACATCAAGATAAACCCCGAAAGACTGAGAGGTGCGACGATGCGCACGTCACCCGTCTGGAGCCCCGAGCAGTACGGCACGTACGCCGACGAGCGCGGCCGCCCGTTCGCCGACCTGGTCCGCCGAATCCACGCCGACGACGTCCGCACGGTCGTCGACCTCGGCTGCGGTCCCGGTGGGCTCACCGCGACCTTGCGCGAGTCGTGGCCGGAGGCAACGATCGTCGGGGTCGACAGTTCGCCGCAGATGATCGCGGCCGCGCAGGAGTTCGCCGATGACCACCTGAGTTTCGAGCTCGGCGACGTACATGACTGGTCGGCGCCCGAAGGCAGCCTCGACGTGATCGTCACGAACGCGACCCTGCAGTGGATCCCCGATCAGCTCGACCTGCTGCCCGGCTTCGTCAAAGCGCTCCGCCCCGGCGGTTGGCTCGCGATCCAGATCCCCGGCAACGGCAACGCGCCCTCACACGCGATCCTCCGCGAACTCGCCGCCAAGGACCCGTACGCCGAATTCGCGCGCGACCGCTCGTTGCGCCCCGAGGTCCCCGGCCCGGGCGACTATGTCGACGTACTGAGTGCCGAGGGTTGTGTCGTGGACGCGTGGGAGACGACGTATTTCCACCTTCTCCAAGGGGACAACGCCGTACTGGAGTGGGTGAAGGGGACTGGTGCTCGCCCGGTGCTGCAGTCGCTGCCGGATGAGCTGCGCCAGGAGTTTGAGGCCGAGTACGGCGCTCGGCTGGCCGGGGCCTATCCGCAGCGCGACTACGGCACGCTGCTTCCCTTCCGCCGGATTTTCGCAGTAGGGCAAAAGCGATGAGGCTCGACCACGTGCAGGTCTCCTGCCCGCCCGGCGGCGAAGATGTCGCCCGCGCGTTCTACCGCGACGCCCTCGGGATGACCGAGCTCGAGAAGCCCGAGCTGCTCAAACCGCGCGGCGGCTGCTGGTTCCGTGCGGGTGATGCCGAGATCCACGTCGGCGTCGAACAGGACTTCCGCCCAGCCAGGAAAGCTCATCCGGCCCTCGCAACAGCTGACCTCGACGCACTCGCCGCCCAGCTCGAAAGCCGCGGGTATCCAGTTGCCTGGGACAACGAAACGATCCCGGGCCGCAGGCGTTTTCACACCGCCGACGGCCACGGGAACCGGATCGAGATCGTCTGACACACAGCGGCTCGCCCAGCCCCCTCAAGCCGGGCGAGCCGCTAGCTCGGCGTCACTCCGTCGCGAGCGCACCAGCCGGTGCGACCTTGGCGGCGCGGCGAGCGGGCAGTACCGAGGCGAGCAGACCGGCGACCGCGGCGATCGCCGCAATCGCGACCAGCAGTCCGACCGGCACGGCGTACTGGACCTTGCCGTCGATCGTTTGACCGCCCATCAGTGCACTCGTCCCAGTCCAGCCGTAGGCCAACCCGAGCGCGATTCCGAGGCCGGCGGCAACCAATGCCATCAGCAACGATTCGATGGCGAGCATGCTGCGCAGCTGGCGCCGGGTCAGACCCATTGCCCTCAGCAACGCATTCTCCCGGGTCCGCTCCAGTACCGACAGGCTGAGCGTGTTGCCCACGCCAACCAGTGCGATCAGGACCGAGACCCCGAGCAGACCGATGCCGACGGCAAGCAGTACATCGAAGATCTTCGTGTACGACGACCGCTTGGCCAGGCCGCCGCTGACATCGAGCTCCTTCACCGACGGCAGTGACTGGCTCACCTCCTCGATGACCTTCGAGCCATCGGCCTTCGGATCCGAGGCCAGCCAGTACCCGGCGATCGGCGCGGTCGGCGCCAGCTTGGCGAGATCCGTTGAAGTCACGTTGAACGGATCCAGGCCGAGTCCGAGCTGCAGTGTCACTGTCAGCTTGTTCTTGCCGGAGACGATCGTGACCTTCGAACCCTCCTTCAGTTGCAGCCGATGAAGCGTGCTGTAGTCGACCAACGCCGTACCGGACTTGAGCTTGTCGACGAGCGCGGGGTTGTGGATGACCGTGCCGGCCGTGGCCTGGTCGATGCCCGTGACCGAGTACTCCTCGCCCTTGGACTTCACGACCATCTTGTGGACCGGGACGACCTGGGTGATGCCCTTGATCGCCTTCAACTGCTCGGCGGCACTGGCCGGCATCTTCTCGTTGTAGGTCATCACCGTCAGGTCGACCGGGTACTGCCCGTCCATCGACACGTCGAACGTCTTGCGGACCGAGGCGATGCCGACACAGGTCAGGCTGATCAGCGTCACGCCGATCAGGAGCGCCGCGGTGGTGGCCGCCGTACGCTTCGGGTTCCGTACTGCGTTCGCGACCGCGATGCGGGACGGAACGCCGGCCCGTGCCGGCAGGGCGCCGAGCACCTTGATCAGCGCCGGCACCAGGAGCGTGCCGATCGCCAGCACCCCGAGGAACGAGATCACGCCACCGGCGACGCCGACGATCACCTGGTGCTCGGTTGCCGCCAGCCCCAGCAGCGCACCGCCACCGGCGAGGAGCAAGAAGCCGAGGACCAGCCGGAACACGCCCCGCTTCGAAGCGGCCGCCGGTGCGACGTCAGGCCGCAGCGCAGCCAGCGGAGCAACCTTGGTGGCCCGACGAGCCGGTACGACGGCTGCCGCGATCGTGGCGATCGTGCCGAGCAGCAGCGGCAGGAAGATCGACAGCAGGTCGAGGTGCAGCGAGACCGGCGGCATCCCCCAGTCGAATTCGCGGGACAGCGCCAGCGCCAGCGCGGACAGTGCGACCCCGAAGACCACACCGATCGCGGAGGCGATCACGCCGACCACGGTCGCCTCGGCGAGTACCGAGGAGAACACCTGGCGGCGGGACGCGCCGACACAGCGCAGCAGTGCCATCTCGCGGGTCCGCTGGGCGATCACGATGGTGAAGGTGTTGCCGATCACCAGGCAGGCGACGAAGAGCGCGATCACGGCGAACATGCCGAACACGCCACCCAGGACGTCGATTCCGTTGGTGTAGTTCTTGACCTCGTGCTCGATCCAGCCCTTGCCGGTGAAGGCCTGGACACCGTTCGGCAGCACGGCCTGCACGGAGTCGGCCAGCGCCTGCGGATCAGTACCGGGCTTACCGGCGATCTTGACGCCCTGGATGTAGCCGTCCGGCTCGAAGATCTTCACCATGGCCGGCGTGGCGACGGCCGCGCCCTGGCCGAAGGCGCTCTTGTCGTCGATCAGGCCGACGATCTTCACGGTCCAGGACTTGTTGTTATACGACGTGATCCGCAGCGACTGGCCCAGTGTCAGATGGTGCTTGGCCGCGAGCCTGTTCGGCAGCGCGATCTCATTCGTTGCGGTCGGCAACTTCCCGGACGTCGTACCGGGGGAGGAGATCTGGGTGGTGGGGTGCAGAGCGTCGATCGGCAGCGAGACCGGCCGGACCAGGCCCGGGAAGCTGGCCTCCATGTAGGCGGTCGCCGTCGGGACCACCTCCGCGACCTGCGGCAGCGCCTTCACCTTGGCGACGGTCGCCGGGGTGATCGACTCGCGATCGGGGTACACGTACGCGTCGACACCCTTGTACTGCGCGCCGACCGTCTCGTCGATGCCGTGTGATGCAGAGCTGTGTGCAGTCAGCGCCAGGGTGCCGAAGCCGACCCCCAGCACGATCGCCAGGCAGGCGGCGACCAAGCGGCCCATGTGGGCGCGCAACGAAGAAAGGAGCGAACGTCGCACGTCAGGCCCCCAGCTGGCGCAGCGCGTCGAGAACGGTCTCCGGCTTCGGGTCGTACAGCTCGCCGGCCAGCTTGCCGTCGGCGAGCATCACCACGCGGTCGGCGTACGACGCCGCCAGCGGGTCGTGGGTCACCATCACCACGGTCTGCCCGAACTCACGGACACTGCGGCGCAGGAAGCCGAGGACCTCGGCGCCCGAGCGCGAGTCCAGGTTGCCGGTCGGCTCGTCGGCGAAGACGACCTCCGGCCGCCCGACCAGCGCACGCGCCACGGCGACGCGCTGCTGCTGGCCGCCGGACAGCTCCGACGGGCGGTGCGTGAGGCGGTCCTCCAGACCCAGTACGTCGACCAGCGTGGCCAGCCACTGCTGGTCGGGCTTGCGGCTGCCGAGCTCGAGCGGGAGCAGGATGTTGTCCTTGGCGGACAGCATCGGCAGCAGGTTGAAGGACTGGAAGACGAAGCCGATCCGGTCCCGGCGGATCTTGGTCAGCGCGGCGTCCGGGAGCTGGGTCAGCTCGGTCTCGCCGAGCAGGACCTGGCCGCTGGTCGGCGTGTCCAGCCCGGCCAGGCAGTGCATCAGCGTCGACTTGCCGGACCCGGACGGGCCCATGATCGCGGTGAAGTTGCCGACCGCGAAGTCGACCGAGACGCCGTCCAGCGCGGCCACGGCAGTGTCACCCTGTCCGTACACCTTGCGCAGCTCGTGCGCGCGGATCGCCGTACGCGGCATCCCGTCCTGCGGCAGCCGCCCTGCCGCAAGCTCACCGGTCTGCAAACTCATGTCACTCCCTGGTTCCACGACAGGCCCGCCCTGTCATGCTCACCAAGTTAGTGAGAACGGCATCCCGGTACGTCGGACCACGGACCGTATTCCGTGTAGTACCTGGGTATGAGAGGGGGTCTGGGGACTCCACGCCTACTGCGCAGCACTCGGCACGGCACCTCGCCGCACTGGTGCAAAGGCCACGATGGAAAAACATCGAGGCCTCCGCCCCAGCACGCCGAGCTACCGCACCGAGCACTTGCTCGCTACGGCGTGCAGTCCCCAGACCCCCTCTTACTTGGTCGGCCGGACCAGCCCGGTCTCGTACCCGAGGACGACGAGCGCGACCCGGTCGCGCAGTCCGGTCTTGGCCAGGATGCGGCCGATATGCGTCTTCACCGTTGCCTCGGACAACGTGAACAGCTTGGCGATCTCGGTGTTCGACAGGCCGCGTGCCACCTCGACCAGCACCTCGCGCTCGCGGGCGGTCAACTCGGCCAGGTCCGGTCGCTCGACCCCTTGGTCCGGCAGGGCTCCGGCGAAATGCTCGAGCAGGCGCTTCGTCGTACTGGGGGAGACGACGGCGTCGCCGGAATGCACCTGGCGGATGGCCGACAGCAGGTCGGCCGGCGGGGTGTTCTTGAGCAGGAAGCCGGCCGCACCGGCCTTGATCGCGGCGAACGCGTACTCGTCCAGGTCGAAGGTGGTCAGCACGATCACCTTGGGGGCCTGCGGCAACGACTGCAGCCGGTTCGTGGCCTCCACCCCGTCGAGCCGCGGCATCCGAACATCCATCAGTACGACGTCGCACGCGGTCACGGAGATCTTCTCGACCGCCTCACCGCCGTCGCCGGCCTGCCCGACCACCCGCATGTCCGGCTGGGAGTCCACGAGCATCGTGAAGCCGGCCCGGACCAGCTCCTGGTCGTCCACCAGGAAAACCCGGATTACGTCTTCATTCACTGCTGGCCTCCGTTGGGCAGGTGATACGGCAGCTTGGCGATCACCTCGTAACCGCCGCCCGCCTTCGGTCCGGCGTTCACCGTACCGCCCGAGACCGATGCGCGTTGATGCATCCCCACCAGGCCGTGACCTGGTTCGGTGCTCGGGGCAACGCCACCGCCGCGGCCGTCATCGGTGACCACCACGGTCAGCATCTCGCGCCCGAAGTCCAAGGTGACGGACGTGTGCGCTCCCGGCCCGGCGTGTTTCAGCGTGTTGGTCAGACCCTCCTGCACGATCCGGTACGCCGTCAGTCCGAGCAGCGCGGGCAGATCCCGCGGCGCGCCGGTGACCTGGTAGTCGACCGAGAGGCCGGCGTCCCGGACGTTGTCGATCAGTTCGGGGAGGCTGGAGACGCCTGGCTGGGGGCGCGGCTGGTTCGGATCGAGCTCGCGCTGCTCCTCCTGTTTGAGCAGGCCGAGCATCTTGCGCATCTCGGTCAGGCTGGCGCGGCCGGTATCGCCGATCGTGGCCAGCGCCTTCTTCGCCGCCTCGGGCGACTGGTCGGCGGCGTACAGACCGCCGTCGGCCTGGACGATCATGATCGACAGACCGTGCGCGACCACGTCGTGGATCTCGCGGGCGATCCGAGTCCGCTCGGCCGAGACCGCGAGCTTCGACTCGCGGTCGCGATCACGCTCGGCCTGGACAGCGCGCTCCTCGAGTTGGACGACGTACAGGGCTCTGGTGCGACGGCGTTCGCCGAACGCCCAGACGCCGAAGACGAGCGCGCCGAGGGCGACCATCATGGTCACCTGCTGGCGCCAGTCGGAATTCGACCAGTAGCGGGAGGTCGCCATCAGCACGCCGAGACCGCCGACGCCGAGCGCGATCCGGCTGAGGCGGACGTCGCCGTACACGGAGATCGCGTAGAGGGCGACGATCAGGCCGACGTTGCCGGGCTGCAGGTCGACACCGCCCAGCCACTGCAGGACGGCGACTGACGAGACCGCGAAGAAGACGAGTTCGGGGTGGGTGCGGCGCCAGATCAGCGGACCGAGCATCGCGAGGCCGAGGAGCCCGCCCCACCGCGCCTGCGCGAGCCCGAGGAAGCCGGCCGACACGACGAGGGCGCCCGCGAACAGCAGATCGAACGCCTTGCTGCGCGCAGGCAGCGGCCGCGCGGTCAGTAACCCCGTCATCCGGCCAGCGTACGGGTGAGCGCCCCGCCCGCGAGTCATGCCACGGTCGGATGTCGCCGTACGACCAGCGCCCTAACGACAGGACGTAGGCATCTACGCATACCGCTCCACACGCCTGGGTCTGGCGCGGATCGGCCGTCAGTGGACGTATACGTCCTGTCCTTCGGAGGATTTATTTGTGCGGCCGGGTCGATAGAACCGGTTTGGGTTCTAGCCCGGAGAGGCCGTTCCAGGCGAGGTTGACGAGGTGGGCGGCGACGTCCTGTTTGCGCGGGCGGCGAGCGTCGAGCCACCACTGCCCGGTGAGCGCGACCATGCCGACCAGCATCTGGGCGTACATCGGGGCGTTCTTCGGGTCCAGACCGCGGCGCTTGAAGTTCTCGGCCAGGATGTGCTCGACCCGGGTACCGACATCGCTCAGGATCGAGATGAACGATCCCGTCGAGGAGCCGACCGGCGAGTCCCGGACCAGGATCCGGAAGCCGTCGGAGTTGTTCTCGATGTAGTCCAGCAGCGCGAGCGCCGCCTGCTCGACCAGTTCGTGCGCCCGGCCCGCGGTCAGCGACTGGGTGACACCGTCGAGCAGCGCGCGAACCTCGCGGTCCACGATCACGGCGTACAGGCCTTCCTTGCCGCCGAAGTGCTCGTACACGACCGGTTTGGAGACCTCGGACCGGGCCGCGATCTCCTCCACCGAGGTGGCGTCGTAGCCGCGCTGCGCGAACAGGCCGCGGGCGACCGTGATCAGTTGCTCGCGACGCTCGGCACTGGTCATCCGGATCCGCCCGGAGCGGCGCGGTTTGGGTTCCGTCACGTCGAGATCACGTCAACATCATGCCGCATTTCGGGTGTTGCCGGTGGGAGTTTTACGGTCAGGCCGCCTTCAGAGTACGGCGCGCGTCGTCCACGCGCCGGGCTTCCAGCCGTTCCTTGACCGGCCAGCGGACGTCGCTCACCCAGCCCATCTTCTCGAAGAACCAGATGGTCCGGGCGGAGGTGTCGAGCTGACCCTTCAGTACGCCGTGCCGCGCACAGGTCGGGTCCGAGTGGTGCAGGTTGTGCCACGACTCGCCCTGGCTCAGGATCGCCAGCCACCACACGTTGCCCGACTTGTCCCGGCTCTTGAACGGCCGGTCGCCGATCGTGTGACAGATCGAGTTGATCGACCACGTCACGTGATGCAGCAGCGCGATCCGGACGAGGCTGGCCCAGAAGAATGCGGTGAACGCGCCCTCCCACGACCACGACCACAACCCGCCGATCACAGCCGGCAGCAGCAACGAAACCGTCACCAGCACCGGGAACATCCGCGACACCCGGACGATGTCCTTGTCCTTCAGCAGATCCGGCGCGTACTGCCGCTGCGGAGTCTGCTCGGTGTCGAACAACCAGCCCACATGCGCGTGGAAGAACCCCTTCGTCAGCGCCCCCAACGTGTTCCCGTACTTCCACGGGCTGTGCGGATCGCCGTCACGGTCGGAGAACTTGTGATGCTTACGGTGATCAGCCACCCACCGAACCACCGGCCCCTCGATCGCCAGCGAACCAGCGATCGCCAACGCATACTTCATCGGCCGGTTCGGCTTGAACGACTTGTGCGTGAACAACCGGTGGAAACCGATCGAGATCCCGTGCCCCGACACCGTGTAGAACGCCACCGCGAGCACGATGTCCCGCCACCCCAGGAACCCGCCCCAAGCAATCGGCACCGCAGCCAGCACAGCCAGGAACGGAATCCCGATGAACAACGCCAGCGCGACCTGCTCCCACACCTGCTTCTGCTCACCCCCGAGCGTCCCCGTATCGACGTCGAGCACGTCGTCCTGCACAACGCGGTCCGGAGCCTCCGGCGCGGCAACGGCGGGTGGAGTCATCGCTGTCTTCCCTCGGTCGGCGGACACCTTACCTACGCAACCGTAACCTACGGACCCGTAGGTAAGGAACCCCTCAGCTTGTCACCGACCCCACTCATGGCACACTGTCTCGGCAACCACGATCCCCCGTGGGGTAATCGGCAGCCCGCGAGACTTTGAATCTCGAAGACCTGGATCGAAACCAGGCGGGGGAGCGACAAGAACCCCCAGGTCAGAGCGTTTCTGACTTGGGGGTTCACTCGTCTCCGGGTCGTTTTGCTAACGCTTTTGCTAACAGGGCCTTACTCAGTCGCCTTGCTCTCACTCTCGGTAGCCCTTTCCTCGGGCTTCCCGTCGACAGCGTCGGCGAAGGTGTTAGCAGCCTCGTCGGCGTGCTGGCGAATGACGTGGGCGTAGACCCGGAGCGTGATGGCGGGGTCGGCGTGGCCGAGGCGCTCCGCCACGACGTGAACCGGTACCCCAGCGATCAGGAGCAACGTCGCGTGGACGTGTCGCAAGTCGTGCAGCCGAGCCGGTGGCAGGGGATGAGCTGGACGGGGAAGCTTCTGTCGTGGCGTCTTCCGGGTGCCCGGAATGGCCGGTTCGTTGAACTGCCGAATTAGCACCGAGATCAGGTTGGTAACGGTGTCGGGTGGAACCGGCCGACCCAGACCGGTGGTGAAGACGTAGTCCTCGCCGAGCCAGGCATCTCCGGCTGTCATCTGCTCCACGGCCTGTCGGGCCTGGTGCTCGCGGAGGATCGTCAACGTTCGCTTGTCCAGAGGGACAGTCCGTTCACGGCCGCTCTTGGGAGTGCCTTCAAGTCGCTTCCCGCCGACCATGCCCGCCGTACCTTGGATTCGGATCGCTCCCTTCTCGAAGTCCACGTTTGCCCAGCGCAGGAACAACAGTTCGCCTCGGCGAGCGCCGGAGTAGGCCGACAGCCGGAAGAACGCGAACAGGCGGTGCGACTCTGCGTGCTGGAGGAACATGCGCAGCTCCTCGGCCGACCAGACCGTCCCAAGCGGCTTGGCCTCACGTCGCGGACGCTTGGCTGTCTTGCAGGGGTTCGACGGGATCAGTCGATCAGCGTGGACGGCGTCGTTCAGCGCCTTCCGGAGAATCGCGTTGATGTACTCGATACTCCGGCTGGACACGCCGGTTCCGTGACGGCCGCCCTTGGTCGACAGGTCCTTGTACAGCTTGGTCAGCGTTGCCGAACTGACAGCCTGCAACCGCATGGAGCCGATCTTCGGGTACACGTGTCGGGCCAGCCACTCGCGATACCCGGCCAGCGTGC
Source organism: Kribbella yunnanensis (assembly GCF_039529655.1). Lineage (NCBI taxonomy): Bacteria > Bacillati > Actinomycetota > Actinomycetes > Propionibacteriales > Kribbellaceae > Kribbella > Kribbella yunnanensis. The sequence continues at coordinate 654,003 of NZ_BAAANF010000002.1, forward strand.
TCGGCTTGATCTCCATCTCGTGGCCGTCGAGCCAGCCCTCCACGTACTGCTTCAGCGTGATCTTGCTCTTGTCGATGAACTCACCCCGGCGAGCAGCAACCCGGGCCTCATCCCGAGCTTCCTTGGCGTCGTCCTCGCGCTCGAATCCGCCGACCCACTTGGGCTTGCTCTTCCCGGTGGCGGCGTCCTTGACGCGGATGACGTAGTACCACTTCTTCCCGCGCTTGATCAGACCGTCGTTCAGCTCGGTCATCAGGCCACCTCATCGAGGTCCGCGACGAAGTCGAGCAGGTCGGACGAGCGGACCAGGCGCGAGTTGTCGATCTTGACCGACCGCAGCGCGCCGGACTGGATGAGCTGGTACACCTTCGCGCGGCTCACGGCGAGCGCTTCGGCGACCTCGGGGACGCGGTACAACAGCTTGTGCTCCATGGTGATCCCTCGATTCAGGCCGCAGGCGCGGCGGTCGTGGCAGTTGCCGAACGGGTGTCGTCGGGTGGTGCGTTGGGTCGTTGTTTGGCTTGCTCGTAGGCGGTTTGCCAGCGGATGCGTTCGTTGATTCCTCGGGTCATGACGCCGTGCCAGGTGGGCAGGTCGGTGTCTTTGGCGCGGTCGACGGGTTCCCAGATGAAGCGCGGTCGGCCGTCCTCGAGTTCGGCTGTGGCGGCGTAGCGGTCGGTGTCGGGCATGTCGACGCCAGCAGCGGCGAGGGTCTGCCGGACGACCTCGGCCCGGTCGGCGCGGTGCTCTGCGAGGGTCTTGCCGGTCCACTGACGCGAGACCAGGACACGGCGGCCACCAAGACCTAGGTGGTGCCTGTCGTGGGCTTTGGAGGGGCACCAGCCGGGGCGCATGCCCCCTTCTGCGTCCTTGGGCTGGACGCCGTACCGAAGCCAGTTCGAGCAGCCTGGAGAGCAGGGCAGCCAGCGGACCTCGCGGTGCAGCCGGTCAAGGTGGATCGCCTGCCGGGTGGTGATCTCGTCGTCATCGCCGTAGGTGTCGGCGATCGACTTGGACAGGTACTTGGTCAGGTAGCCGACCGCCTTGCCGACCTTGTCGTCGGCCGAGGCGATGATGCCTTGATAGTCGACCTGGCTACCGAGCTTGACCACGTGCGCCGGGGTCGCCGCCGGGTCCTCGCCGATCGCGTCTAGGGCCTGATCCCAGGTCGGGAGAAATCGGCCGGCCTGGTCGACGTATCGGCCGGCCAGGTCATCCCACCGAGGCACGTCCTCGCCGACGTAGACAGGTTCCGTGCACTGCGGCCACCAGAGCTGGTGGTAGGTCGCGGCGGCAACGTCCTTGACGGTCTGGCGAGGGATGACGCCCCGGACAGCGGCGTGCAGGTGCGGCGCGAGACGGCGTTGTGCCTCGACGGTGGCGAAGTACTGGACCTTGTACCCGGCGCAGCGGCGCAGGTTCTGCCAGAACCGGTCAACGATCTTGGGGAAGTGCAGCGCGTCCATCGCGGCGCGGTGGTAGTCGTACGTGCCGGGGTTGATCGGTGTGCCGTCTGAGCCCACGCGGCCATACGACGGCAGCGTCAGCGTGAGGAACATCGACGGCCGGTAGGTCTTGCCATCAGGGGTCGTGAACGCCGTACCCACAGTGCGGTTGTCCATCGGGACCTTGGGCAGGTCGGGAGCGTCCTGGCGGCGACGAGTCGACCGGGTACGGCGAGCCGATTCGGTGTCGTCGGCCTGGTCCTCGTCGCCGTTTTCGGACAGCTCCGCGGAGAGGTCGTCGGCCTGGTCGTCGGCGGGGATTTCGTCGTCACGGTGCCAGCCCTCGCGGCACTGCTGCATGCGGAGCTTACGGGCGCGATCGGCGCACACCGGGCACTGACGGGCCTGCGTGGACCCGCACGGGATCGGGACAACGAGCTGTTCACCGGTCGCGGTGTCGGTCAGCCGGGACAGGATCGGGCGGACACAGACACCGTTGCGGACGGCAAGTTCGTGCAGGACATCGGGGGCGACTTGGCCCAGCGTCGACATCATTGGGGACCATCTCCTCGGCGTGACTGGTCTCGTTCACCGGCCCAAGGGATCCGCGCCGTGAGGTAGACGCGGACACCCCTCGAACCACGGTTGGGGTAGAGGCGGCCGGAGCCGGTGAAGTCGAAGATCACGCCCAGGACCTTGAGCATGACCTCGATCTCCTCGGGGTCGCCGGAGACGCGGAGGCGGACTGTCATCGGAGTGCCTGCCACTCGGCGAAGGCCTGTCCGAAGATGTCCGCTGCGCAGGTCTCGCACCACCGCAGGAGCGGGCGGCTGTTCACGGTGACGAGGGCGTGCGGTTCGCCGGACAGGATCAGGCCCCGGCACGATCCGGCCTGCGGGTCGGCTGCGAATCGCGTGCACACGAACGGGCCCAGGGCCACGAGGATGAACTCGTGTCGGGCGTACAGAACGATTCCGTCGCTGATGTGGAACGTGAACCCGGTCATCAGGCGGCCCGCCACAGCAGTTCGGGCAGCAAGGTCGTGCGATCGAGGGCATCCGGGACGGTGGTGCCGTCTGACAGGTCCCAGGTGAGGACGTGACGCTGTACCTCGGTCGTGCCACCCCATACGCCGTACTCCTCACCGGCCGACAGCGCGTAGGCCAGGCACGAGCGGCGGACCGGGCAGAAGCCGCAACGATCGAGGGCAGCGGCCTTGCCGGTGGTGTCGGCGTCCTCGGGGAACCACGCGTCGTTGCCGGTCGAGCGGCAGTCACCCATGCCTTCCCAGCCGGGTACGACGTGCGCGGCCAGCTCGGCGCGTAGCTCGTTGCTCAGCTCGGGTGGGGTGAAGACGAGTTCGAGCTGTCCAGCGGTCTCGCGTCGCTTCATGCTGCTTCTCCGGTCTCGCTCGTGGTGGTCTCGTTGAGGTCGACCGAGTGCAGCCGATGAACCGGCCCGTATTGGGCGGCCATGGCCTTGATCTCGTCGTCGGTGACGTAGGCAGCGCGGACCCGGGTCGAGTGGCTTTGGCCTTCGAGCCGGACGTAGCCGATACCGGGGGTGTCTCGCGAGATCGAGTCGCACAGTGCGCCGTTGTCCCAGGCGTCATCACCCAGCACCATGTCGACCTCAGAAGCCTTGGCCAGCCGGAGCGCGATCTTGTCGGGGAACAGGTCGCGCCACTCACACACCCGCTTGGTCACGTCCTGCGCGGCGGCCATGACGTGGAAACCGGGAGCGCGGCCCTTGGTGAGCAGCAGACCGAGCGCGTTCTCTGCGCGGCCCTGCAACCGGCGATCTGGCTGCAACGCGGTCAGGGTCGCGAGCTCGTCCACGATGACCATCACCAGCGGTGTCGCTGTGGTCGGCTTGAAAGTCCGAGTCGTGCCGCGCAGACGCTTGCACCGGGCATCCATCTCTTCGGCGGCCTCTTCGAGCAGCTCAACCATCGACTCGTAGTCGTCGCGCTCGTAGCGGGTGAACAGCTCCTTGCCGAACTCCAGCTCCATCCCGCCCTTGGGATCGATTGCCCAGACCTGCACGAGCCCTGCCCGGATGAACGGTGCCAGCGCCCGCAGAGCTGACCAGATGATCGAGCCCTTACCGGAGCCGGTCGCACCCGCGATGAAGACGTGAGAGCCCCGGATCCGCAGCCGCCAGGGAGTGCCGTCGTCGGCGTGCCCGATGACGATCCCATCGAGCTGCGCCAGGTCGAGCGAGGTCGGGATCGGGACAGCAGGGATCGTTGCCCGCAAGGGGTTTCGCATCTCAAGGTCAAGCCAAACCCGGCCGGGACGAGCCTTGCGGAGCCGGGCGTCAACGGCGCCCATCGACTCGGCGAGATTGGTTCGCTTGCCCTCAAGGTCCTTGATCGTCATGCCGACCGGGAGCTGAAGGAGCAGCCGGTCAACGCTCGGCGTGCAACGAACCTTGACGATCCGGGGACGCATCGTGCGACCCGTGGCCTCGTCGGTGATGCCGAGCGACAGGCGCCCCATCCAGAACCGCCAGGCCATCCCGTAGCGGACCCAGCGGCGGAACCACTGCACGGCCGGACGGCGAACGAACCGGTTGAACGAGGACCGGTGACGCCACCACCACGCTGCACCGCCACCGAGGACCAGGACCGCGACCAGGGTCCGGGTCGTCCAGCCCCACCGGGCCACCTGCACCGCGACGAACGCGACGACCAGGAGGGGACCGGTGAGGCCAGGACGGCGCAGCAGCGCATAGACCACGATTGCCAGCGCTCTAACCAGCCGCCAGACCACTTGAGCCAGCTTGGTAACCATCCGCCCATCACCCCCGGCCCCTGGCATGAGCGCGGAAGCCACCAACGGCGCTCAGCATCGCTTCCTCGATGTGCGCCAACTCGTCGCGTGCGGCGGCCAGCGCGTCACTCGCGCCACAGTCCGTGAGATCGGCCGTCGCGTCGACCAGGCGTGCACACGTCTGCTGCGCGGTGATCGTTGCCACGAGCAACTTCGAGAGCGCCCGCAGTGACTCCGCGTCGTTGCCAGCCCCCAGCGCGACCGCCCACAAGTCGAGCGTGCGTCCCGCCGTCGCAGCCATCACAGTCCCCTTTCATGCCGGTGGAAGGCTCGCGTTCCGGCATCCAACGCCGCGTACGCGTCTTCCAGCGCCAAGGCAGCCCGCCGAGCGTTCACGCCCTCGGGCAGGATCGCCAGCGAGTTGACGAGGTTCTTGCTGGTCTCGTGGGCTTCCACGACCTTGTTCATCAGGTCGAGCAATGCGTTGACCGCCTCGTCGTCAGTGCGGGCGTCCAAGACCACAGCCCAGTCGTTGAGGTGTTTCGACGACATGCTCATCACGCCGCCGCCTGCTTGGCGTTGCGCGGGGCGCGGACCTCGGTCGCCCGGAACGACCAGGCCAGCCGGGGACGGCCGTTGTTCTCCGCGACATACGGGGTAGCCGTCATGCCCTCGAACACCACCGGCGTGAACGGCATCCCCGGAGACATCGGCGGCAACACCGGCTGCACCTTGGCCAGGATCTTGACCGACACGGTCTTGTCCGCCTTGCGGGCATCGATGTCGCCGTCCATCACGTCGACCGACCAGATCGGCAGACCGGTCTCCTCGTCCACCGAGTACACCGGCCGCTCCTTGGTGGACCGGTCGAAGTCCTTCACCTGCGTGACTGCCGACACCGCGAACGCGCCGTACGGGAACACGTCGTCGCAGGTCACCTTGATCTTGCGGGGCATCGCCATGGCTATTCTCCTTCTAGGACCTATTGGACATGTACCAATAAGCGGTACACGACATATTGGAACAAGTCCCATAGGCTTGTCAAGGAACCAGCGGAAGAGGGCTTGAAGTGACCGAGACCAAGCAGGAGCAGACGCGGCGGTTGCTACGCGATCGGCTGCCCGAGCCGGGTGCTGCTCTGCCCAGCGAGTCCGAGCTGATGGCCGAGTACGACGTCAGCCGGAACACGATCCGGGCTGCGTTGGCGGCGCTGGAGGCCGAGGGGCTGATCACGAGCAGCCAGGGGAGCCGCCGTATCGTCCGGGAGCTCCACCGCTGGGAATGGTCGATGAGCGAGTGGGAGCGGGCGCACTCGAACGACGGCGATGCGTGGGCCAACACCATCCGCGCGCAGGGCGGCGAACCGGCCAACGACCTCCAGATCGTCACCATCGCTGCACCGGCCGACGTGGCGGAGGCTCTCGGCATCGAGCCAGGAACCGCGATCCAAGCCCGGCACCGGCTCCGGAGCGTCAATGGCGAGCCGCACCAGCTCAGTGACTCCTATTTCCCGCCTTTCGTGACCGATGGCAACGAGCTGTTCTGGCGGCCGACTGACCTTGGTGTTCAGGGAGGTCTTCTGGCGGCCACCGGTCACCCGCAGGTGCGCTGGCACGACACCCTCACGGCCCGGATGCCGTCAGCCGAGGAGGCGCAGCGTCTCCGCATGGGGCCGGGCACTCCGATGCTGGTGCACACCCGGACCGGCTACGACGCCGAAGACCGCATCGTTCGCTTCATGGTTACCCGCATGGCGGCCGACCGTGTCGAGATCTCCTACGACCTGGACGCCTGATGCTGATCACCCTTGACGAGTCACACCGCCCGCTCGTCTACCAGATCCGCGCCGACGCTGAGGACTGGCTAGAGGCCCGCGACATCGACCAGTACCGGCGCGGCCTTGACCCGACAGTCGTCCGGGCCAACATCGACCGCGAGTTCGACGCCGGGGAGTTTCGCGGCTGGCAGGTCGACGGCGAGGTAGTTGCGGTCCTCGCGATCATCGAGCCGGACCCGGAGCTGTGGACCCCGGAGGAGATCGCCGAACCGCAGACCTACGTTAGCCGGGTCATGGTCGCAAAAGACCAGCACGGCAAGGGCTACGGCTCCGCGATGCTCAAGGCCGTCGAGGAGCAGGCCAGTGCCCGTGGGGATCGCTGGATCCGGCTGAACTGCTGGAGCACCAACTACCCCTTGCACGACTACTACCGGGGCCTCGGCTTCAAGTACGTCCGCACGGTCGACATTCCCGGCCGCATGAGCGGAGCGCTGTTCCAGCTCGATCTCACCCAGGTGAGCTGACCGCCTGTATCCAGGTCGCCGAGAGGTCCCGGGGCATCGGTGTCTTGTCCCTGTCCCGTGGCTCTCTGCCGAGTTTGGCTCTTATAGATCAAGGCGCGCCTTCGGCGCGCGGCCCGGCCGTGCGCATGCGACCTCCGGCCGTTCACCGTCCGGGCCGACCCTCGGGTTCCTTCACGAGAGCCAACAACATCTGCCTCCGGCAGGGGCCTCACGACTCCGGGATGACGGGAGCCTGTCGGCCGGTAGATCGTGGGTGGTCGGGGTGCGTCTTCCCGCCTGCCGCTCAGCCCAGTCAGGACCTATCAGGAGCCACCAGAGGGGGCAAGGTCGTTCGTCCAGCGGGGCGCTCCACCTTGCCCCCTCAGCCGCCTCCTGATCGCGCTACGCGTGGGCTGAACGGCAGACGGGAAGACGCTGGCGATGGAGCGTGGCCTCAGCCGGATTTCCACCAGCGCTGTGGGGCGTCAAGGACCGTTAGGGCCGCGCTGGCTGCCGACGAGATTTGCCGGTGTGTATCGCCCGCGTTCTCATGGGTGTGCCACAGAGCGAAGTCCTGGAGTGCCGCCCGAGCCGCAGGCTTCAGCCACTTGTGTCGCCTCGCAAGTGCTGCCAGCAGGTGGATATAGGCGACCTGTTCTGTTACTCCGACCTCGCGCTTGTCGGCCGGTCGAGCATGTGCGATCAGGACCATCGATCCGAACTGATTGGCGGTCTCCAGCTCGCGGCGGAGTTGAAAGTCCCGCGAGGCGATCCGAGCTCCCCACAGGACGCCCACCGTGGGGATCAACGCGACAACGATCGGAAGCAGCGACCTCATGGGTAGAGCCTGCCCAGACGCGGCAGCTTGCTAACGCTTTTGCTAACAGGAGGGGTGGACGGCCGTGGACGGCGAGCCCTGATTTGGGCAGCCGCCCCGCTCAGAGGGGGCGTCAGCATTGACCGCTGTAGACGTGTGTCGACGGGGGATCAGCAACTTTGAATCTCGAAGACCTGGATCGAAACCAGGCGGGGGAGCAACCGAACCCCGGCTCGGGTCTCCTGAGCCGGGGTTTTGCTATCGCTCGAGATGCGCGCGGAGTTTGTGGGCGTAGGGCTCGCGGTCGGCGCGGGTGGCGGGGGTTGGTAGGTGGCGGGTGTTGTAGAGGTTGTCGCCGGGGTAGCGCGGGAAGACGTGTACGTGGTGGTGCCAGGCGTCCTGGTAGCCGGCTGGTTCGTTGTGCTGGCGGGTGGAGACGCCTGCGCAGCCGTAGGTGGAGCGGATGGCGATGGCGATCGCGCGGACGGCGTCGTGGACCGCGTGGCCGTCGGGGGCGGGTAGGTCGTACAGGTTCTCGTGGTGGGTGTTCGGTACGACGAGCAGGTGGCCGAGGTTGTTCGGCCACCAGCGGGAGGCGACGAAGGCCGTGGCGCGGTCTGTTCGCAGTACGACGTCCTGCTGGCTGGTCAGGTCGTCTTCGTCGCCACGAACGACCAGGCAGAGCGGGCATTCGTAGCCTGCGGGCTCATGGTTGAACACGGCCGGACCAGGTGGCTAGGCATTGTTCGGTGCCGTAGGCGTGGTAGCGGGTTAGCTCGGTGAAACCCAGCTTGGTGGCTAGGCGGAGGGAGCGTTCGTTGGCTGTTTGGGTGGTGAGGACTACTCCCTCGCCGGGGTGGGTGGTCGCGAACCAGGCGAGCGCTGCGGCACACGCCTCGGCGGCGTAACCGCGACCCCAGGTGTGGGGGAGGAACAGGTAGCCGAGTTCGACATCTCCGGCCTCCGGGTGGAGATAGTCCGGGCTCTCCACGTTGCGCCCGCTGAGCGTGACCGTGCCGATCGCCGAACCGTCGAGTTCGACAACGAAGAACCCCGGCCGCTGACCAGGCACCTCGGGAAGCGCCCGCTCCAGCTCACCACGGTCCTGCGCACCACCGACGTACGCCCCAACCTCCGCCGAAGCCAGCAACTCGACGATGGCCGCGCGATCCCGCCCCTCGGACTCACGCAGTACCAGCCGCTCCGTCCGAATCGGCACAGGCGGCCAAGCAACACTCCCAAGCATCCCGCGAACCTACCAACGACACCGGCCACCGCCGGGAGGAGCGATGCCTACGGGTTGCGCTCTGGGCAGTTGGAATCTGTCCAGGTGACCACCAAGTCCTCGCAGGTGATGATGAGGGAGCCGGACAAGCAGGTGAATTCGTGGGTGCAGCCGTGCTCAACGGGGAGGATTTCGTCGAGCATCACACCTCCGAGGTCGGCAACTTCGGAGACCTCGCCTGGCGGGTCCATCGCCACATCTTGTACGCCGGTGTAGCGGATCGTCAGGTCGTCCTCGTGCTTCCAGCAGTTGTGCTTCAGATGTAGTTCGGCCCAGGGGATGCCGTTGGCCTCTCCGAAGGTGAGGTGCTGGGGCTTGAGGTCCTTGATGCAGCGCTTGCCCCAGAAGTTGTAGTGCTCCGGATCAGTTGCGAAGGCACGCGCACCTGCGGGGAGTGAAGTTGCTAGCGATGGCAGCTGTGCCAGGTAGGCGGCCGGATCGGAGAAGGTGCCATCCCTGGTGAACTCCACCCTGACGTATTTCATGAGCGTGCGCCGCCGAGGAGGAACCAGTAGTTGACGGTGGGGCCTTGGTCGGCGAGGCCGCCGCCGAAAGCGTCGTACAGGGAGCGGGCGGGGTGGTTGTCGGCGCCGGTGGTGAGGAACATCTTGGTGGCGCCGGCTTGGGTGCCGGCGGTTATGAAGGCTTGGAGGAGGGCTCGGCCGATGCCGCGGCGGCGGTGGGGTTCGGCTACTGCTAGTTGGTGGAGGTAGAGCATGGAGCTGCCGTCGGGGCGGGGGAGGTGATAGCCCCAGCACCAGCCGAGGATTTCGGGGTCGGCGGCTACGAAGGCGAGGTTGGCTGGTGAGTCGAGGTAGGTGGGAGCGAGGTCGGCGCCCATGAATTTGTGTACGGCGGCCTTGAGCAGGTCGGGGGTCGCGGCCTGGATCGTGGGCGTGTGCATATTCGGAAGCCTGCCATGGGGATCGTGTCTACGGTGGGGGGATGCGTTACTACGAGGTTGAGGCGCGGGCGGTTTATCGGCGGGTGGTGCGGGAGGGGTGGACGCAGTGGAACGAGGTTTTTGAGGGTGGGGGTGGGTTTGCGGACTTTCCTAATCGGGGGTTCTTGGAGGGGGTGGTGGGTGAGCTCGCGGTGGGTGGGCGGGTTTTGGAGTATGGGTGTGGGACTGGGCCGGCGGCTTGTTTCTTGGCGGGGTTGGGGTTTCGGGTTGATGCGGTCGACTTGATTCCGGAGGCGATCGCGTTGGCTGAGCGGTTTGCGGAGGAGTTGGGGGTTCGGGTCAACTTCGGCGTACAAGATGTTTGTCGTTGGCCTGCGGAGGTTGAGACGCGGTACGACGTGGTGCTCGACAGCTTCTGTTTGCAGAACATCGTGCTGGACGAGGATCGGGCCGCGGTGTTTCGTGGGGTGCGGGATCGATTGTTGCCGGGTGGGCGTTATTTGATCTCGACGGCCTTGTACGACGAGGATCGCGGGTACGGCGAGGAGTTCCGGTACGACGCGGTCACCGGGATCTGCTATCGGGGCGAACTGCCGTATCGGCGGCATCTGAGGCCGGCCGCGTTGCGCGCTGAGTTGGTGGCGGCGGGGTTCGAGGTGTTGTCGTTCAGCGGGAATAATTTGGTGTGCGCGCGGGGGTAGTCGCGGATACCGTGCACGGATGACCGCCTTGTTGCCACGGTCGACTCCTGCTGCTGTGGGGATGTCGTCGCGTTCGATCATCGCGCTGCTGGATCGGATCGCGGCGGATTCCGTCGAGCTCCACTCGATCATGGTGGTACGCCGGGGACACGTCGTCGCGGAAGGTTGGTGGACGCCGTACTCGGCGGATCGGCCGCATCTCCTGTACTCGTTGACGAAATCGTTCACGTCGATCGCGGTCGGGCTGGTGATCGCTGACGGGTTGCTGTCGTTGGATGATCGCGTGGTGGACGTGTTGCCTGAGCAGGTTCCGGATGATGTTTCGGAGCAGGGGCGTCGGATCACCGTGCATCACTTGTTGTCGATGACGGTTGGTCATCCGATCGACAGTCTTGGTGAGGCGTGGGAGCTGGAACCGGATGATCTGGTGAAGGGCTTCTTGCGGGTGCCGTTCACCGATGCCGAGGGGACGAAGCACACCTACGACAACGCGACCACGTTCATCCTGGCGCGGATGGTGGAGCGCGTGACTGGCCGCGGTCTTCCGGAGTTGCTGGATGAGCGGTTGTTCAAACCGATGGGGATCGACCACGCTGAATGGGATCGCGTGGCGAGTGGGCTCGCGTTCGGGTTTCACGGGCTGTATCTGCGGACCGAGGCGATTGCGGCTTTCGGGGAGCTGCTGTTGCGCGGCGGGCGGTGGGGTGATCGTCAGCTGGTACCGCGTGAATGGGTGGAGCTCGCGACGAGTCGGCAGATCGAGACGTTGCAGGTCGAGGACGCCTGGGCCGCCGAGGACTTCCTGTGTGGGTACGGCTATCAGTTCTGGCGGTCGCGGCACGGCTTCTTCGGGAACGGTGCCTTCGGTCAGCAGTGTGTGGTCGTCCCGGAGCATGAGCTCGTCATCGCCGTGACGTCCGCGCTCGACGAGCGGCAGCCGATCCCCGGGATCTTCTGGGACTATCTCCTGCCCGCACTCGACGAACCGGGGAGCGCCGAGGACGACGAGCTCCTCGTCGAGTGTCTGCGGCAGCTCTCCCTCACGCCGGTCCCGGGCGAGGCCGCGCCGGGGCGTTCCGCCAAGGCGACAGTCGATGCATCCGCCGAGAACTCGGCACTGCCCGACGGTACGACGGTCGTCGTCGATCCCGTGGACGGCGGATGGCTGCTGCGGTTCGGTTCCTGGCCGAGTGTCGCAGTCGGCCACGGCGATTGGCGGGAGAGCTCACCACTCGGCCGCCCAGTCGTGGCAACCGCCGCTTGGCACGACGACACGTTCGTCGCCGAGCTCCAGATCATCACGAGCCCACACCGAGTCCGCCTGGAACTCGACACCACAACAGCAACCGCAGTCGCCATCTGGAACGGCGTACCGCTAACCGGCCCCAACCTCGAGCGCCTCCTGCGCGCACCCCTGATGACCCGCCCAGACGTCTCCTGACCTAGTCGGTGGGGAGCCAGCAGAGGCAGAAGGGGTGGCCGGCGGGGTCGGCGTAGGTGGTTACGCCGCGGGGTGCGGTGGGGTTTTCGGCTGGTTTGAGGAGGCGGGCGCCTAGGGAGAGGGCTTTGTCGTGGGCTTCGGTGTGGGCGGGTTGGCCTTCGAAGTAGAGGTCGAGGTGGATTTGCTGGGGTTGGGTGTCGTCGGGCCAGGTGGGTGGCTGGTGGTCGGGAGCGTGCTGTACGCCGAGGGCCCAGCCGCCGTCGACCCAGATGGCGTGCCAGCGGTCGTTCCACTTGTCGACGGTGCCGTCGAGGAAGCCGGCCCAGAAGGTGCTTTCGGCGTCCAGGTCGGCGGCGTCGAAGACGATCATGCGGTGCTTGATGTCCATGAGGTGAGTCTCCAATGACGGGGCAGTTCAGGCGAGAAACTCGTTGAGGTGTTGGGCCCACACGTCGGGGCGCTCGAAGTGGCACATGTGGGCGGTGTTGGGGATGACGGTCAGCTGGCTGTTCGGTACGGCGGTGTGCAGGCGCTCGGCGAGTTGAAGCGGGAAGCCCATGTCCTTCTCGCCGTGCAGGATCAGGATCGGCTTCGCAAAATCGCGCAGGATGGCTTCGGGATCACCTGGACACCAGGGGTGATAGAGACCGGCGAGTGCGCGTTCGTAGCTCCAGTCGCCCTCGTCGGTCCCGAGGCTCTCCAGCAGTTCGAGGTACGCCGGGGCCTTGGCGAGGTCCCAGACGAAGATGGTCGAGTTGCGTTCCGCGGGTTGCGCCAACCGCTCTCGTCGCTGGTACTCGTCCCAGCCGGCCAGATACTCCTCGGCCGCATGAGCGTCGTACGCCGAAGTCGACGCCAGCACCAACCGCCGTACCAGCTCGGGGTGTTTGTCCACGAACTGCATCGCCGCGCGCCCGCCGGTCGAGAACCCCAGTAGGTCGACCTGCCCGAGCCCGAGCTCCTCGATCAGCCGCCGGGTGTCCTCCACGACGTACTCCGGTTGCAACCGATCGGCAGGAAGCCCGCGGGTGCTCCGCCCGCACCCTCGGAAGTCGAACAGCACCACATGTCGCCGCACGTCCGCGAACCCCGGTATCAGATACCCGTGCCCCACATCCGGCCCACCGTGCATCACCACCAGCGAAGGCTCATCCCCGCGCTGCCCCAACTCCCGCACGAACAACTCCACCTCACCCACACCCACCATCCGCTCCATCTCAGGGGTGGATGAGGCAGAAGAGGGTGCCGTCGGGGGCTTGGAGGACGGTGAAGTCTGCGTTCTCGGGGTAGGTCCAGTCCTCGACGAGATGGGCGCCGAGAGTTTCCAGGCGGGTGATCTCGGCGGCGAGGGAGGTGTCGGGGGTGAGCCATAGGTCTAGGTGGGTTCGGTCGGTGGAGTCGAGGTGGAGGCGGGTGGCGGCGCGGTTGGGTGGGATGAGGAAGTCGGGGTTGCTGGCTTGGGGGGTGTAGTCGAGGGCCTGGCTCCAGAAGGTGGAGGCGGGGGTGGTGTCGGGGACGTTGAGGACGATGGCGCCGAGGGTGAGACCCATGATTTCTCCCGGTTCGGGGTGAGGTTTTCGCCTGGAGGCAATGGTCTCGCAGGGCACCGACAGAAAGCAGAAGTCCAGTCGGCGAAGTGCTTGCTGTGGGCAACGACCAACCCATCCGGATGACTTACCGGGTGGGTGAGTCGTTGGGGTGGGCATGAAGCGGGTCGGGTGGTTGGTCGTCGGTGGACTGCTGGGTGCTGGGCTGGTGGTGGCGCCTGGTGGTCCACGGGTGGGCGTACTGCCGGTTGCCGCTGAGCTGGGGTTGCCGTCGGCGGGTGACGGCCGGGTGGAGCCGGTGGTGGGTTCTGCGGTGGATGTCGCGCTGGCTCGGCAGGCGGTGGCGGTGCGGCGGGGGGATGCGGCCGGGTTCCTGGCTGAGGTGGCGCCGGGGGCTGTGGGGCGGCAGGCGCGGGTGTTCCGGGGGCTGCGGGCGCTGGAGGCTGAGGTGGGCTTCCGGCGGCGGGAGGCGTGGGTGGATCCGGGGGCGGTACGGCGGTATGGGGCAGGCGCGGTGACATTCCGGGTGAGCCTGCGGTACGCCGTAACGGGGTTGCCGCCGGCGGTGGCGGATCTCGGCTACACGTATGTGGTGCGGGGTGGGGTGGCGCGACTGGTGGATGTGAACCGGCTGGACGCGGTGCTGAAGAGCAACCGGCAGCCGTGGGATGTGGCTGAGCTGGAGGTTGTACGGCGGTCTGGTGTCGTCGTGCTCGTGGATCGGGGCCAGCGCGCGCGGGGTGAGCGGATCGCGGCGGTGACCGCGCAGGCGGCGCAGGTGGTGGACCGCCTGTGGCCCGGACCGCTCCAGAAGATCCCGCTGGTGGTCGCGCTGAAGAACCCCACCGTCCTCACCACCCTGCCGGCCACGCTGCCGGGGCAGGAGCCGATCCGAATCCAACCGATGCACAGCGCGAGGCCGGACGGTCGCCCTGTCGGGGGATGGGTAGTGGTTGAGCCGTCCGACAGCGTGCCGAGTCTGGCTGAGGTGGTGCATGGGCTTACTCACCTGGCTGCGGTGAAGATGGGGGATGAGGCTCCTCGGTGGTTGGCTGAGGGGCTGGCGGCTTATGCGGCCAACCTGGTTCGGCCGGTTGAGGTGGTGGCTCGGGAGCGGGCGGCGGTGGCGAAGGCTGTGCGGGGGCGGGTGGAGCGGCTGCCTCGGGATGACGAGTTCGGGACTACGGAGAGTTACCGGGTCAGCTGGCTGGCGGTGGAGCTGATGGTGCGGGCGGTGGGTGTGGGATCGGTCACGCGGTTCTACCTGCAGGTCGCCAGGCGGGGATACAGCGAGTTCGCGCGGGCGCGGATGATGCAGGAGTACGCCGGGATCACGGCCGGCGACCTGGTGGTGAACCTGCGGGGACCGGCTGCCTGAGCAGCCGGATGCGGAAACCCCGGCGAAGAGCAAGTAGGCTTGCGCGGGCACCGATTCGAGTGCCTGTGCAGATACTTGTTCCAGAAACTCGCAGGGAACTCGAGGAGAAGACCGCGTGACTTCCCATCGCCCCGCGGCGGTCGTGATCATGGCCGCCGGGCTCGGAACCCGGATGAAATCGTCGACCCCGAAGGTGCTGCACGAGATCGGCGGGCGCAGCCTGGTCGGTCACGCGGTGGTCACCGCGCGTGCGCTCGCCCCGGAGCACCTCGTGGTCGTGGTCGGCAACGGCCGGGAGCTGGTCGAGGCTCACCTGACCGCGCTGGACCCGGACGTGAAGACCGCCGTCCAGGAGCAGCAGCTCGGGACCGGTGACGCCGTGCGCTCCGGACTGACCGCCGTACCGGCTGCTTTCGAGGGCTCGGTGATCGTCACGTCGGGTGACGTTCCGCTGCTGCAGGCCGAGACGCTGCACGAGCTGGTCGCCGAGCACGACAAGCAGGGCAACGCCGTCACCGTGCTGACCGCGCGGGTCGCCGACCCGACGGGGTACGGGCGGATCGTCCCGGGCGCCGACGGCACGGTCGCCGCGATCGTCGAGCACAAGGACGCGACCGCCGAGCAGCGCCAGATCGACGAGATCAACGCCGGGATCTACGTCTTCGACGCGGCCACGCTGCGCGACGGGCTGAGCCGGCTGACCACCGACAACGCGCAGGGCGAGCTGTACCTGACCGACGTCCTGTCGATCGCCCGGACCGACGGCAAGCGCGTCGGGGCGTACGTCACCGAGGACGCGATGCAGACCGAGGGCGTGAACGACCGCGTCCAGCTGGCCACGCTCCGCGCCGAGCTGAACCGCCGTACGCTCGACAAGCTGATGCGCGGCGGTGTCACGATCGTCGACCCGAACACCACCTGGGTGGACAGCACCGTCGAGCTCGCCCAGGACGTCACCCTGCTGCCGAACACGCAGCTGCACGGCGCCACCACGGCCGGCAGCGGTACGACGATCGGTCCGGATACGACCCTGACCGATGTACAGATCGGTGCGAACGCGACGATCATCCGCGCGCACGGCTCGAGCTCGGTGCTCGGCGACGGCGCGAGTGTCGGCCCGTTCGCCTACCTGCGCCCCGGTACCAAGGTCGGCGTGAAGGGCAAGATCGGCACCTTCGTCGAGACCAAGAACACCAGCATCGGTGACGGCGCCAAGGTGCCGCACCTGACGTACGCCGGGGACGCGACGATCGGCGAGGGCGCGAACATCGGCGCCGGCACGATCTTCGCGAACTACGACGGCCAGAAGAAGTACCCGACGTTCATCGGCAAGCACTCGTTCATCGGGAGCAACTCGGTGATCGTCGCCCCGCGGACGGTCGCGGACGGCGCCTACCTGGCCGCCGGCACCGCGCTGACCGAGGACGTCGGTCCGGGCGAGATCGCCGTCGCCCGGGGCCGGCAGCGCAACATCAAGGGCTGGGTCGCGCGCAAGCGGGCCGGGACGAAGACGGCGCAAGCTGCTGCGGAAGCAGAAGCCGCGGCCGATACTGGCGACAAGAAGTAAACGGGAGGCCGGCCATGAGCGGGATGAAGCGAACCACCGAGAAGAACCTGATGGTGTTCTCCGGCAGAGCCCATCCCGGGCTGGCCGAGGAGGTCGCCGAGCAGCTGGGATCCGGCCTGGTGCCGACCTCGGCGTACGACTTCGCCAACGGCGAGATCTATGTCCGGTTCGAGGAGTCGGTGCGCGGTAGCGACGCCTTCGTGATCCAGAGTCACACCTCGCCGATCAACGAGTGGATCATGGAGCAGCTGATCATGGTCGACGCGCTCAAGCGCGCCTCGGCCAAGCGGATCACCGTCGTGCTCCCGTTCTACGGCTACGCCCGGCAGGACAAGAAGCACCGCGGCCGGGAGCCGATCTCGGCCCGGCTGATGGCCGACCTGTTCAAGACGGCCGGCGCGAACCGGCTGATCTGCGTCGACCTGCACACCTCGCAGATCCAGGGCTTCTTCGACGGCCCCGTCGACCACCTGATGGCGCTGCCGATCCTGAGCGACTACGTCCGCGACAAGTACGGCGACCAGCAGCTGGCCGTGGTCTCGCCGGACGCCGGCCGGATCAAGGTGGCCGAGCAGTGGTCCGCCCGCCTGAACAACGCCCCGCTGGCCTTCATCCACAAGACCCGCGACATCGACCGGCCGAACGAGACGGTCGCGAACCGCGTCGTCGGTGAGGTCAAGAACCGCGTCTGCATCCTGGTCGACGACATGATCGACACCGGCGGCACCATCACCAAGGCCGCCGACGCCCTGATCGCCGAAGGCGCCGCCGGTGTGGTCATCGCCGCCACCCACGCCATCCTGTCCGGCCCCGCGGTCGACCGCCTGAAGAACTGCCAGGCCAGCGAGGTCATCGTCACCAACACCCTGCCGATCGCCGCGGACCGCCGCTTCGACAAACTCACCGAACTCTCCATCGCCCCCCTCATCAGCCGAGCCATCCGCGAAGTCTTCGAAGACGGCTCCGTCACCAGCCTCTTCGACGGCCGCGCCTAACCCTCCACCGAACCGCCGGGGAGCGTCAACCGCCCGTTTCGGGTGATAGAACTCCCCGGCCCTTCAGCGCGGACAGGGCCGACCGGGCAGGTGGGGCTGCACCGGGTTGGGCGGCCGGGCCAGCCGCGGTAGGTGAGTACAGCGGCGACTTGGG
The DNA here is from genome assembly GCF_039529655.1 of Kribbella yunnanensis. Lineage (NCBI taxonomy): Bacteria > Bacillati > Actinomycetota > Actinomycetes > Propionibacteriales > Kribbellaceae > Kribbella > Kribbella yunnanensis. Next base: position 671,291 of record NZ_BAAANF010000002.1, read on the forward strand.
CTGCCGCGGCACAGGGATCGCCGGTCAGCTGATATCCGAACCTGAGCGTCACCTGAGCGTCGACTGCCGCGGCGTTGTCCCTTGCCATGTCTCGCCACTGCGAGGCAACATCCGCGTGCCCGATACGCCCGTCGACCTCGACGATCACGCCGTACGGGTCGTACCGACAGTCCCGCCGAATCGTCGTACCGCCGAGGGGCCCGAGCGCTTGGCGGGTGGCGACCGGAAGGCCGTGAGCACGCTCCACCCTCTCGAGGTAGACGAGTTCCAGCCACGACTCGACCCCTGCGCCGGCGTCACGCAGTACCTGAACGATGGCCTCGCGGCGAGGAAGGTTCCGTAGTTGATCGAGTTCGGCCAGTAGGCGCCGCGGGGTGGTCAGGCGCTGACGACAAGCATCCAGAACCATGGCCAAGGCAGCATCGCCGTTCGGCCGTCGGCTCGCGACCGTCAGAAGGGCAACCTCCAGCCGCACGATCGGTGGCTCACGGCTACCCAGCAAGCGGCCGTCCAGATCGCGGCAGCGCCGAATCACGATGCCCGGTTGCCGACGTACCCGCCGGTGGTGTGGGAGGTCCAGCCACACCGGCTCGGCCGCCCAGTCGCCGTCCAGCCCGTACCGGCGCAGCGCGGTCTCACCACCCAGCGCTGCATCAGGTCCGTAGGCCAGCCACGCCGCCCAGATCCGCGTTTCCCACGGAACCGCTCCGGTGAAATTGACGTACGCACCGCGATAAACCCGCTGGATTCGCCCCGACCGCAGCCGCGCCGTGATCATCTTGTCCGACACTCCCTCCAGCCGCGCCTGGCGCCAGCTGAATGCGCCCAGCTGCTTCTGCAGCAACTCCCCGAACTGTTTCCCCAGAAATCCATTCACACCCCAGAAGATGCACCCATCCCGCCCCTCCTCACCCCCTCCTCCCGTCCCCTGTGGATAACCAGAGCTGGGGAGGCTTAACCGTTGTTTTCGGGTGGTGAGGCTCCCCGGCGTTGGCATATCTCGGTCAGAGCTGATCTGCTCGAGCCATGCGGATCACCGTCTTTCACCCGGGCGCGATGGGTTCACGGCTCGCCGGAGAGCTCGTCAGCGCTGGCCACACCGTCAGTTGGGTCCCCGAAGGGCGCAGTCAGGCCTCTGTTGAGCGGGCTGAGGCCGCCGGGCTGGTGGGGCTGCCTTTTGAGGAGGCGGTTGCGGGGGCTGAGGTGGTGTTGTGCTCGTGTGCGCCGCAGGGGGCGGTGGACATTGCTCGGCAGGTCGGGGGTGCTGGGTTCACCGGCCTGTACGTCGAGGCGAATCCGCTCTCGCCGGTGTCGCTGCGGGAGGCGCAGGCCGCCGTACCGGGGGCGACGTTTGTGGACGCTGGGGTGATCGGGCCGCCGCCGAGTGGTGGTTCCAGTCCGACGCATCTGATGCTGTCCGGAGGCGCTGCGGGCGATGCTGCTGCACTATGGGCTGGTACGGCGGTCACTCCGCGCGTGGTTGGCGCGGAACCGGGTGCGGCGAGCGCGGCGAAGTCGGCGTACGCGTTGTACAACAAGGGGAAGGCGGCCCTTGCAGTGCTGGCGTTTCAGCTCGCTGAGAAGCACGGGGTGACGGACGCGCTGGTCGCACAGCAGGTGCGCGCGGATGCGGGGTCACTCCGCGATCCGGAGTTGCCGGAGCAGTTGCGATCCGTGGCGTGGCGCTGGGGACCGGAGTTCGACGAGCTGGCCGCGACGCTGGACGACGCCGGGCTGGAGGGCGATGTGGCCCGGGCGCTGCGTCAGGTGTGGACCAAGCTCAGCTGAAGTCTTTGAACACGTACGGGTCGATGCGTTCGAGTAGACCGTCGAAAGCCTGAGTGGTGTGCTTAACCGTGTCTGCCGTCCAGTAGCCGACGTTCCACGCGATCAGCACGCCACCGTCGATTCGCCACTGCAGTTTCGGGTAGCGGAGTAGCCATTCCAGCACCCGCGGTGTGAGGAGCGCACTGGCAAAGCGGCGGTCCGAACACTCGACCGAGAACGTCCGGTTGAACTCAGCGCTCTCGAACTCCAGGTTGTCCGGCAGCATCGGGTTCTTCGGGAACACGGCCAGTGGAGGCAGTGCGGTCGGCAGACTCATCGCAACCACGTGACACTTGGCGGCGGTCGCCGTACGGGATGCCTGGTAGGTGAAATCGCAGGCCCACAACCGCTGGTCGCGAACCATCCGCTCCGCGTTGCCCTGTACGCCGAACGCGCGGCTGGCCGCCTCAGCAAGCCATGGCTCGACAGGGGCCGGTGTGAGTCCCACAGCAGTCACCCGGTCCGCAAAGAACGCCCGCTGCCGCTGCTGCACCCGCAGGTAGAGCGCACCGAGCCCCACGGCCAGTACGGCGATCACTACGACTGTGATGATCATGAGGCCGCGTAGTCCCTGAGGACGAACGGCGGGATCCGGTCGATCACACCGGCCATCGCCTCCAGCCGGACCAGGACCTCTGCCACCGGAACCTCGCCGTACCCCCAGGACACGAGTGCGTTGCCGGCCAGGTGCCACTGCAGGTCAGGGTTCTGCAACATCCACTCCATCAGCCGCGGCTGCAGTACGGCGGAAGCGAACCGCTGATCATCAGCCTGCACCCGGAACCGGTCGTTGAACGCTTGACTCTCCAGCTCGATGTCATTTCCCAGAACCCGCGTCAACGTCGAGTCCCGCGACACCGTCAACCGCGGCAACCCGACTGGCAAGCTGAGCGCGATCAAATGCACCGGCGCCGGCCCGCGCCGCGCAGTGAACTCATAATCGAGCACCCGCAACCCCCGCCCACCGAAGTCCCCGGTGAACATCTGCGTAGCCCGCCCCTTGATAGTCAGCCGCCCAGCAAGCTCCACCAACCAAGGCTCCGCCGGAGCCACCAACCACCCCTGCGCCTCCATCACCGCAGCCCGCCGCCTCAGCGCAGTACCCCGCCTCCGCCGCCGTACGAGGAGTATCGCCACCCCACCCACCAGAATCAGCACCCCCAACGTCCCCGTCCCCACGGGAATCCACCACACGTTCACAGGGGAGCGCCGTAGTCGCGGAGGACGAAGGGTGGGATGCGGTCGATGACGCCGGTCATGGCTTCTAGGCGGGCTTGTACGTCGGGGGCGGTGAAGGGGCCGTAGCCCCAGGAGACCAGGGCGTTGCCGGCTAGCTGCCATTCGAGGCCGGGGTTGGCTAGCGTCCACTCCATCAGTTGCGGGTGTAGGACGGCTGAGGCGTAGCGCTGGTCGGCGCAGTCGATGCGGAAAGCGTCGTTGAACGCTTGGCTCTCCAGCTCGATGTCGTTGCCGAAGGCACGTCGCAGCGCGGAGTCCTTCGACACAGTGAGTGGCGGGAGCGCGGTGGGGAGGTTGAGGGCTACTAGGTGCACGTTGTGGGTCTGGGAGGACTTGCCGTTGCTGGTTGTGTAGAAGTAGTCCAGCGCGCACATGCCGCGGCCGCGGTAGTCGCCGGCGAACATTTCACCCGGCCGACCGCGGGTGTACAGCCCGGCGGCCACATCGGCCAGCCACGGGTTGGCGGGTGCCAGGTGCCAGCCGTACTGCGCCATGGCCTGCGCTCGCTGTTGCAGTGCGGCGCGGCGGCGTTTGGTGTACTCGATGATCACCAGCACCACGGCCACGATCACCGCAGTACCGCCCAGCAGCAGCACGATCATGAACGCGGTCACCACGGCAATTTAGCGTTCCCGAGGTGCAGGGGGCTCGGCGCCGAGCCCCCTGCCTGTGTCGGTGCTGTTACGGCTGGACGGTGAAGGTGTAGGTCTTCTGTCCGGTGGTGACGGCCGTGCCGCCGGTGGTGGTGGCGGTTACCTCGAAGACTGCCGTGTAGGTGCCGGCGGCTTCGAAAGCCCAGTTGGCGTGGGCGTGGGTGTTGATGGCGATGGAACGGGTGTCCGGCAGGCCGTTGCCGCTGTCGAACCACACTGTCGGCGTACCGAGGGAGTTGGTGGTGTAGACGGAGACGTCGTCCGGTCCGCTGACCGAGACCAGCTTCACGGAGACGGTGTTGCCGGACAGGACGCCGCTGGCGACGCCCTCGGTGCTGAAGCCGGGCCAGACGATGTTGCTGGCCTGCGTCTGCGGCAGGATCCAGACCGGGTCACCGGGCGCGCCCAGGAACGAGTTCGCCGAGCTCGACGGGACGGTGGTCTTGCTGGCCGACACTGCGTTCAGTACGACGTCCGCCGGTGCGCGGTCGACCGCAGGGGTCACCGTGCTGTCGCGGAGGTCGAGTGTCAGCGCCGAACCGGTCCAGTCGACGTCGATGGCGTCGACGTGACCCGACGAGATCGTGGTGGCGGCGAACGCCGGGCCGACCGACAGGACAGTCGCAGCGAAACCGGCGATCAGGGCGCCGGCCACCCCACGGGCCTTCACGCCTGCACCTTGAAGGTGTAGGTCGCGATGGCCGACGTGACCTTCTGACCGGTCGCAGCGAGGGTGCCACTGACCTTGAACTTCAGCTTGTACGTACCGGCCGCCTCGAACGCCCAGTTCGCGTGCAGGTGACCGCCGGCCGTCGTACTGATGGTGTCCGGCAGACCGTTGCCGCTGTCCGCGAGCCGGGTCGGCGTACCGAACGCATCCGTGGTGAAGATGCTGAAGTCGGCCGGGCCGTAGACGCTGACCAGGGTGACCTTCAGAGCGTCGTTGGTGAAGACACCACTGGCGATCTCCTCGGCGCCGATCCCGGGCCAGAGCAGCTCGGGGTCCTGGACCTGGGGCAGCACCCACGCGGCGCTGCCCGGCGTACCGAGGAAGCTGTAGGCCGCGTCATCCGGTACGGCGATCTTCGCGCCCGGCTTGGCGACGAGCTGCACCTCGGACGGTGCGTACTCGGTGTCGGTCTCCTCGTCGTGAACGTGCACGTTGAAGGCGTTGTCCTCCCAGGCGAGGCCGACGACGTCGACATGTCCCTGGTCGAGGGTTACAGCAGCCGACGCCGGGACGGCGACTGCAGTGAGCGCGAGGACTGTCGTTGCCGACAGCACAACGCGATGGAATTTGCGCATGCGTTAGACCTTTCAGGGGTTGGCGGAAACCACTGCCGCCGTACGTGAGGTACGGCGGGAGAGCAGACCGTGCCGGGGCGCGAACACCCAGCACGCGATGAACACCGCGGTGGCGGTGAGGACGATCAACCCGCCGGCGGCAAGGTTGAAGGCGTAGGACAGGTAGAGACCGGTCAGGCCGGAGACGGCGCCGATCACCGGCGCCATCACCATCATCACGCCGATCCGGTCGGTGAGCAGGCGGGCACAGGCGGCCGGGGTGATCAGCAGCGCCAGCACGAGAATGTTGCCGACGGCCTGGATCGAGATCACGATCGCGACCGTCACCATCGCGTACATGGCCAGGTCCAGCCAGAAGATCGGCAGCCCGACCGACCGCGCAGTCTCGCGATCCAGACCGACCGTGACGAACTCCTTGTGCAGCGCTCCGGTGATCAGCAGCAGTACGGCGCCCGCGATCGCGACCGTGATCACGTCCGCGTTGCCGATCCCGAGCACCGAACCGAACAGGAACGATTCGAGCGAACCGCCGTACCCGGGCGCCGTACTCATCACGACGATGCCGAGACCGAACGCGGCCGCGAAGAACACGCCGATCACAGTGTCCTCCTTGAGTCGCCGGTTCTGCGAGAAGACAGCCACCGACAGCGCGGTGATCAGACCGGCGACGATGCCGCCGAGAACGAGGCTGGTCTTCAGCACGAACGCGATCGCGATGCCAGGGAAGACCGAATGCGCGACCGCGTCCCCGATGAACGCCATCCCGCGCAGGGCGACGTGGGTGCCGATGACGCCGCAGACGATGCCGGACATCAGTACGACGAGGAACGCGCGCTGCATGAACACATGCGTCCACGGCTCGGTGAAGAACTCGATCATCGGGCCACTCCCAAGCTGTGCAGGAGCTGCTCGGACCGCGCGACCCCGAAGGCCCGCAGCCAGATCGCCGGGTCCCGCAGCTCGTCCGGGGTGCCGTCGGCAACGACCGTGCCGTTGAGCAGGCAGAGCCGGTGGCAGGTGTCGGCTGCGGCCGGGAGGTCGTGCGTGGTCATCAGGATCGCGGTGTCCTCGGCGGTGAGGTCCTTGAACAACCGCGTGAGAATCTCCTGCGTCGGTACGTCGAGACCGGTGAACGGTTCGTCGAGCAATAGCAGGCTCGGTTTGAGCGCTAGTGCGCGCGCGACCAGGACTCGTTGCCGTTGGCCCCCAGATAGCTCGCCGATTGGTCGACTGGCGAGGTCAGTGAGATCGACGCGCTCAAGAGCTTCTTGTACGGCGTCGCGGTCGGCCTGACCCGGTCTGCGCAGCCAGCCGATGCGATGCGTGCGACCGGTCATTACGGCGGTTCGGACCTGGACGGGATAATCCCAGACGAACTCGTGGCGCTGGGGAACGTAGCCGATCGAACCGCGTGCCTCGGTTGGTGTCTTGCCGTCGATGGTGATGGTTCCGGCGGTGATGGGGAGTAGTCCGAGCAGGGAGCGCAGGAGGGTCGTCTTGCCGGCGCCGTTCGGGCCGATCAGGCCGACGTGTTCCCGGGCTGCGATGGTGAGGGAGACGTCGTTGAGGACCTCGCGGCCGCCGAGCTCGACGGCGACTCCGGTGATGGTGAGGACGGTCATGTGCGCCTCCTGATCACGACGAAGCCGGTGGTGGCGAGGACAAGGACGGCCGCGCCGGCGATGAACCACCACAGCTCGATCCGTTGGCCCTCCTGGGGTGTCGCGCTGGCGGCCGGTATCGGCGTCGGCGTGGCGAACGCCGTACGGGGGTCTCCCTCGCCGGCGTGGATGCGGAGGGTGCGGCGGTCGGTGACCGAGGTGCCGTCCGTCAGTTTGGCGGTCATCGCGACGTCGAGCAGGTAGGTGCCTTGGGCATCGAAAGTCCAGTTGCCGTGGACATGAGTGTTGACGTCGATCCCGGTCTGCTGCGGGAACGGTTTGCGGCTGTCGAAGACGGGCTGCGGTTTACCGAAGTCCGAGTTGAGGAACAGCGTGAACGCGCCCGGACCGCGCACACCTTCCAGCGACCAGGTCACCTCGCGGTCAACCCTGGTGGCGACTTCGGCGTCCTGCGTGTTCCAGCCCGGCCAGACGATTCCTTCTTGCTGGACTTGCGGGATGACCCAGATCGACTGGCCGGGCTTGCCGAGGAACTGGTACGCCGGATCGGCCGGTACGGCGATCTTCGCCTTGCCGGTCGCTTGGAGGACGACCGTGTCCAGGTCGCGCCAGGTAGCGGGGTCGGTGGTGTCGTCGCGGAGCTGAACCGTCCACCGACCGTCGACGAACTTCGGGCCGAGGTCGACGTGACCGTTGCTGATGACAACTGGATCGGCTGTGGGGGCCAGTGGGGCAACTGCGAGGAGGAGAGCGGCGAGGAGTTTCATCGGTGGTCTCCCAGGCAGCGCTTCAGCTCGTCGGCGTTGTGGCGCATCATGTCGACATAGGTCCTTGCGTGGTCGTCGAACGCGTCGCCGTACAGCGAGCAGACCTGGACGCCTTGGTCGCGGGCGACCTGGATCAGGACGGATGCGCGCTGGGCGAGGTTCGGTTCGGTGAAGACGGCTGGGACCTTCAGATTGCGGATCGTGTCGGAGAGTTTGCGCACCTGCTCGACACTTGGTTCCTGGGCTGGGTTCGGTACGACGAAGCCGGCGACGGTCATCTGGTACGCCGAGGCTAGGTATCCGAATGCGTCGTGCGTGGTGATGAGTTGGCGACGATCCGGCGGGATGGTGGCGAGCGTCGTACGGAGGTATTCGTCGAGCTCGTCGAGTTTTCGTAGGTATGTGGTGGTGTTGGCCTCGTAGGTCTGCTTGCCGGCCGGGTCCTTGGAGCTGAGGGTGTCGCGCATCAGTTGCACGTAGGCCTTGGCGTTGGCGACGTCCTCCCAGAGGTGGGGGTCGATCTCGCCGTGGACGTGTTTGCCGAGGACGGCTTGCGGGAGTTGGTGGATCTGCATGCCGGGTTTGCCGAGGAAGGCGAATCTCGGGTCGTCGGGGATGGGGACCAGGGCCTTGTTCGGTACGTCGATGACTACGTTGGCGGCGGGGACTTGGGTCTGCGCGCCGGGTTTCTTGGCGTCTGAGTAGGCGTAGACCTGGCCGGAGTCGAGGTCGACGGTGAGGTCGGTGTGGCCGTCGTCGAGGACTGTCGTCTTGCCCTTCACCGAGTGTGGGTCTACGCCGACGGCGAAGGTGAAGGTGCCTTGGCCGAGGGGTTGGAGTTTGCCGTCGTTGTTGTCGAGGGCCCCTTTGAGGGTGAGGTGGTAGATGCCCGGCTTGGTGAACGCCCAGTTGAGATGCGTGTGCGCGGCGGGAGGGAGCGTCGTACTGTCGGCTTTGTCGAGGCCGTCTGTGGAGTCGAAGTAGCGGTCCGGCTGGCCGAGTGATTCGGTCAGGTAGGCAACCAGTTGACCGGGGCCGTCGAGCTTGGTGGCTGCTAGTTGGACTGACGACGTTCTGGTGGCACCGCGTTGTTTGCCGGTACCGCGGACGCGGAGTCCTAGCCAGAGGACGTCGAGCCCGATGTTCTCCACGAGCGGGATGACATGCGCGCCGTACGACTCGGCCGCTTCGGCGAGGGAGACGTTGGGCGCGTCCTTGGCGGCGTTCGCGTCGATGGTTTTGATGAGGCTCTGCGGTTCGAGCAGCAGGTGATTCGTGAACGTGACGTCGGCTTTGGCCACGCGCTTCGCGTCCGCCGGGGTCGGTTCGTAGGAATGCGGGTCGCCCCCGGGCGGAACCAGACTCGTCGCCGCCACCCGGTCGCCGCCGACCTGCTGCACAAGATCAGCCAAGATCTCGGTCGTGGTGACGACGTTCAGCTTCCCGTCGCTACCTGCTGCCGTGGTGCTGCACCCGGTGAGCAACGCCAATGCCGTCGCTGCCGCGATAGCCCGCTTCACTTCGTGCCTCGCTTCGACACAACCAGCAGGCCGGTGCCGAGCAGGATGAACAACCCAGCCGCCACAAACCACCCAACCGGTACGTCGGCCCCGGTAGCCGCCAGCCTGCACCCCGACCCCGCACCTCGTGCACCCACCAACCGCTCGGTGGCCGATTGCGTGGTCGAACCGTGCTCAAGGTGGAGGGAGCGGGCTCCGCCGGTGGGGGCTACTACGACCTTGAGGGTGGAGGTGGTGTGGGCGGTGGGGGTGGAGTGGGTGAAGGTGAGGTTGTAGGTGCCTGGTTTGGTGAAGGACCAGTTGCCGTGGGCGTGGGTGCCGATGGGGATGCTGTAGGTGTCGGGGAGACCGTCGGCGGAGTTGAAGATGATTTGGGGCTGGCCGAAGGAGTTGAACTCGAAGACGGAGACGCGGCCGGGGCCGGTCACCTTGTCAAGGCGCCAGGTGACTGCGTTGCCTGGGATCTGGCCGGGTTTGAGTTCTTCGGTGTTCCAGCCGAGCCAGATGACGCCTTCTTTCTGCGTCTGGGGGATTTGCCAGACGGGGGTGCCTTTGGGGCCCAGGAAGCTGAAGGCGCCGCCGGGGGAGGTGGTACCGGCTGCTGAGGTGAGGCGGATGGTGACCGCGGCCGGGTCACGCCAGACCGGCGTACCGGACTTGGTGCCGTCCTTGATGCGCGACTGCAGTGCACCGGCAACCAGTCGTACGGCGTAGTCCGCGTGACCGCTCGAGAGCGTCGTACCGGTGGTCGCGGGCTGGGTGGTGGACGCGGTCGGCGTACTGGGGGCTACGGCGGGTGGCGGTGTGGTGATGCAGGGCTTCGGGGTGCTGGACGCCGACACGGTGGTGGATGCGGTTGCCGAGTGCTCGACCGGTGAGGTGGGGCGCTGTGTGGGCTTCCGCGTGGGCGGCGGAGTGCTGGTGGGGTGGGTTGTGGGTGACGACGTTGGCGTGGTCGTGGTGGTGGGTGGGTTGGTGGGGCAGAGGGGTTTGAGGTTGGTGCCTACTACTACGGGGAGGGTGGCGGTGTCGGTTAGGTGTTTGCCGGTCTTGGTGGTGGCTGTGTAGGTGAAGGTGAGGCGGTAGAGGCCTTGGTGGGTGAAGGCCCAGTTGCCGTGGGCGTGGGTGGGGGCTGCCAGGGGGATGGACTGGGGGAGGTGCTTGCTGCTGTCGAAAGAGATGAGTGGGGCGCCGAATTGGTCGAATTGGAAGATCGCTAGTTTGCCGGGGCCTTGGACCTTGTCGAGGGACCAGCGGACTGGGCCGTTGAGGGTGGTGTAGTCGACGGACTCGGTGTTCCAGCCGGCCCAGAGGAGGTTGTCGGACTGGGTTTGGGGGATTTGCCAGATGGTTGCGCCTGGGGTGCCCAGGAAGCGGTATCTCGGGTCGGCGGGGACGGTCTCGGCGCCTTCGGGTTTCACCTGGAACGCGACGGTTGCCGGGTCGCGCCATACCGGGGTGCCGCGGGTGCCGTCCTTCACCTGGAACCGCAGCCGGTCGCCGACAGTACGAGCGGCGACATCCACGTGCCCGACCGACAGCACCGTGGTGACGCAGGACGGCGTACTGGGTGACGGCGTCGTGGGGTGCGGGGTCGACGGCCGCGGAGTCGTCGGCGGCGTACTGGACGGAGTCGCTGTCGGAGTCGGCGTTGGTTCGGTCACCGGCTCGTAGGGGCCTACTGCCCAGGTGTAGGTGATGGGGCCTGATGTGACGGGGGTGCCGGTTGGGGTTACGGCGGTGGCTCCGAAGGTTAGGTGGTAGGTGCCTTGGGCGGCGAAGGACCAGTTGGCGTGGACGTGGCGGCCTACGGGCTGGTGGAGGGTTTTGTAGGCGGGGTCTACCGAGCTGAAGATGCGGGGGACCGTGCCGGTGAACTCGTCGTAGTTGGCGAAGACCTCGACGGCGCCTGGGCCGTCAACACCCAGGAGGGTCAGGTCGACGGTGTCGTCACGTAGTGCGCCCGCGGGGATCGTTTCGGTGTCCCAGCCGGGCCAGATGAGGTCGGGGTCCTGGGATTCGGGCGCCATCCAGACGGTGCTGCCTGGTGTGCCCAGGAAGGAAAAGGCCGGGAGGTCGGGGAGTTCGACGCGGGCCGAGCCGCGGTCCTCCAGGTTGAAGATCAGGCCGGCCGGATCGGCCTCCCGGTACGTGCCGGTGCCTATCCGGGTGGCCAACTTCAGTGCGCCCCCGTCGTACGTCGTGTGGAGGACGTCGGTGTGGACGGCGCGCAGCACCTCGGGGGCTGGAGCGGCCCCCGCAGTCCAGGGGACGAGCAGGCAGAGGAGGCCGAGGGTGAGGCTCAGGAGGGCAGACAGCAGCGCTGGACGGGAGTGAGTGGCGGTCACAGCTGCGGACTTTATCTGAATCGACAATCATTTTCATTAGAGTCGATCGTTTCCCGCCTGGATGGCGGTCAAAAGTCGTGCTCCGCGGCCGGGGACCCGGATTTCCTGTCTGAGCGCCTGCGTGGGTAGACTGTTGAGGTTGCCTCGGCGAGGGACGCCCCCCGAGAACTGATGGGCGCGGCTCCGTGATCGACGCGGTGGTTCGTTGCTTGATGCCTTCTCGGTGTCAGCAGGCGCCCGCTGAGGCCGCAGCCGAGTTTCAGCCAGTCAACAGATCACCGCAACGCATCTGAGGAGTTCATCTCGTGGCCGAGGTCAAGATCCAAGCCGAATCGCGCACGGAGTTCGGCAAGGGTGCTGCCCGCCGAATCCGCCGGGACAACAAGGTGCCCGCCGTTCTCTACGGCCACGGCACGGACCCGGTCCACATCACGCTGCCTGGTCACGACACCATGCTGGCGCTGAAGACCGCCAACGCCCTGCTGCTGATCGAGGTGGCCGGTAGCGAGAGCCTGCTGGCGCTGCCGAAGCAGGTTCAGCGCGACCCGCTGAAGGGCACCATCGAGCACGTCGACCTGGTCATCGTGAAGCGCGGTGAGAAGGTCGAGGTCGAGATCGCCGTGCACGTCGAGGGCGAGGCCGTCTCCGGCACCCTGGTCGTGCTCGAGAACGCCACGGTCCTGGTCGAGGCCGAGGCGACGCACATCCCGGACGGTGTCACCGTCTCCATCGAGGGCCTCGACGCCGGTACGGCGATCCACGCCTCCGACCTGAAGCTCCCGGCCGGGACGACGCTGGCCGTCGACCCGGAGACCCTGATCGTGAACATCACCACCGGTACCACGGCCGAGGAGCTGGAGGCCGACCTGGCCGCCGCGCCGGGCGCCGAGGCCACCGAGGCTGCCGCCGAGCCGGTGGCTGCCGCCGCCGAGTAGTCTGCGGCCGACAGCAGCAACAGTTTCAGGAGGGCCGGGATCCGTGGCGGACGACGTGTGGTTGGTCGTCGGACTGGGGAATCCCGGCCCTTCGTATGCCCGGACCCGGCACAACATCGGGCACCTGGTGGCCGACGAGCTGGCGGCCCGGACGGGCAGCACGTTCAAGCAGCACAAGCAGGTCAAGGCCGAGGTGATCGAGACCCGGATCAGCGGGCTCCGCACGATCCTGGCCAAGCCCCGGTCGTACATGAACGAGTCCGGCGGACCGGTGTCCGGCCTGCTGAAGTTCTTCAAGGTGGACCCGGCCAACCTGATCGCCGTGCACGACGAGCTCGACATCGACTTCGGGGTGCTGCGCTGCAAGTTCGGCGGCGGCGACAACGGACACAACGGGCTCAAATCGCTGCGGAAATCGCTTGGCACCGGTGAGTACTATCGAGTGCGGTTCGGTGTGGGTCGTCCACCGGGCCGGCAGAGTCCCGCCGACTTCGTCCTCAACGAGTTCTCCTCGACCGAGCGCAAGGATCTTCCGTTCGCCGTGGACCGGACCGCGGACGCCGTGGAATCACTGATGACGGCGGGCCTCGAAACAACCCAAGGCTTGTACAACTCCTGAAATGGGCTCCTCGTGAAACTCAGCGGTCTGGTCGACACCCTGGTCACCGATCCGGTGGTGGCCGAGGCCGTTCGTGATGCCCGCGGCGAGGTGGTCACGGCCCTCGACCTGGCGGCTCCCGGCCCGATCCGGCCGGTCCTGCTGGCGGCTCTCGCGGCCGAGCGCGGTGCGGATCGCCCGGTGCTTGCGGTCACGGCGACGTTCCGTGAGGCCGAGGAGCTGACCGAGGCGCTGCAGTGCCTGGTCGAGCCTGGTTCGGTCGCCTACTACCCCGCCTGGGAGACGCTGCCGCACGAGCGCCTGTCGCCGCGCTCGGACACGGTCGGCCGACGCCTCGCCGTACTGCGGCGTCTGGCGCACCCGGATCCGTCGGACGAGACGACCGGGCCGATCAAGATCCTGGTCGCGCCGGTGCGGTCGGTGTTGCAACCGCAGGTCGCGGGGCTGGCTGACCTCAAGCCGGTGCAGTTGCATGTCGGCGACACGGTCGAGCTGGCCGATGTCACCGAGCGGCTGGCCGGAGCGGCGTACAACCGGGTTGACCTGGTCGAGCGGCGTGGTGAGTTCGCGGTCCGCGGCGGCATCATCGATGTGTTCCCGCCGACCGAGGAGCACCCGCTGCGGGTGGACTTCTTCGGTGACGACGTGGAGGAGATCCGGTACTTCGCAGTCGCCGACCAGCGGTCCCTGGAGATCGCTCAGCACGGTCTGTGGGCTCCTCCGTGTCGCGAGCTGCTGCTGACCGACGAGGTGCGGGCGCGCGCCGGCGTACTGGCCAAGGAGCACCCGGAGCTGGCTGAGCTGTTCGAGAAGCTCGCCGAGGGGCATGCGGTCGAGGGCATGGAGTCGTTGGCTCCGGTTCTGGTCGACCACATGGAGCTGCTGGTCGACCTGATGCCGGCCGGGACGCATGTTGTGGTGAGCGATCCGGAGCGGGTGCGGGCGCGGGCCCACGACCTGGTGGCGACCAGCCAGGAGTTCCTGGAGGCGTCCTGGGCGGCCGCGGCTGGTGGCGGTGAGGCGCCGATCGATCTGGGCGCAGCGGCGTACGTCTCGCTCGGTGACGTCCGGTCGCATGCACTGGGCAAGGGCCTGGCGTGGTGGAGCCTGTCGCCGTTCTCCGCGGCGCCGACCGACGAGCCGGAGCTGCGCGACTCGATGGGTGCGCGCGTCTCGTTCGACATCGACACCGACTCCGGTGCGGTGTCCAGCCGGGCGGTCGCGGCGCACGAGGTCGATCCGTACCGCGGTGAGACGGCGGCTGCGGTTGAGGACATCCGTGGCTGGTTGCGCGACGGCTGGCGCGTTGTCTGCGTGACCGAAGGACACGGCCCCGCACAGCGACTGGCCGAGCTGCTGTCCGAGGCCGAGGTCGCGGCCCGGGCGGTCGAAGGGATCGACACGGTCCCCGAGCCGGGCGTCGTACTGATCTCGCAGGGACAGCTCGATCACGGGTTCATTGCCGAGGGCATCAAGTTCGCCGTACTGACCGAGAATGACCTGGCCGGGCAGCGGTCCGCGGCCGAACGCCGTTCCCAGCAACGGATGCCGAGCCGGCGGAAGAAGGCGGTCGACCCGCTGGAGCTGCAGCCCGGCGACTTCGTCGTCCACGAGCAGCACGGCGTCGGCCGGTACGTCGAGATGATGCAGCGCACCGTCGGGACGGGCACCCAGAAGGCCACCCGCGAGTACGTCGTCATCGAGTTCGCCCCGAGTAAGCGCGGTCAACCGGGCGACCGGCTGTATGTGCCGACCGACCAGCTCGACCAGGTCACGCGGTACGTCGGCGGTGAGCAGCCGAGCCTGGACAAGATGGGCGGCGGCGACTGGGCCAAGCGCAAGGGCCGGGCGCGCAAGGCGGTCAAGCAGATTGCCGGCGAGTTGATCAAGCTGTACGCCGCGCGCCAAGCGACCAAGGGACACGCGTTCGCCAAGGACACTCCGTGGCAGCGTGAGCTCGAGGACGCGTTCCCGTTCGTGGAGACGCCGGACCAGCTGGCCACGATCGACGACGTGAAGCGCGACATGGAGCGCATCATGCCGATGGACCGGATCGTGTGTGGTGACGTCGGTTACGGCAAGACGGAGATCGCCGTACGGGCTGCGTTCAAGGCGGTTCAGGACGGCAAGCAGGTCGCCGTACTGGTGCCGACCACGCTGCTCGTCCAGCAGCACTACGCGACCTTCGCCGAGCGGTACGCCGCCTTCCCGGTCAACGTGGCGCCGCTGTCGCGGTTCCAGACCGACAAGGAGGCCAAGGGCACGCTCGACGGGCTGGCCGACGGGTCGATCGATGTCGTGATCGGAACCCACCGGCTGCTGTCGGGCGAGGTGGCGTTCAAGGATCTGGGGCTCGTCATCGTCGACGAGGAGCAGCGGTTCGGCGTCGAGGCCAAGGAGCAGCTCAAGCGGTTGCGGACGGCCGTCGACGTACTGACGATGTCCGCGACACCGATCCCGCGCACGCTGGAGATGTCGATCACCGGCATCCGCGAGATGTCGACGATCGCGACCCCGCCCGAGGAGCGGCACCCGGTGCTGACCTTCGTCGGCGCCTACGAGGAGGGCCAGGTGACCGCGGCGATCCGGCGCGAGTTGCTGCGTGAGGGCCAGGTCTTCGTGGTGCACAACCGGGTGAACACGATCGAGAAGGCGGCCGCGCGGATCCGGCAGCTCGTGCCCGAGGCGCGGGTGTCGGTGGCCCACGGCCAGATGAACGAGCACACCCTCGAGCAGGTCATCCAGGGCTTCTGGGAGAAGCAGTCCGACGTCATCGTCTGTACGACGATCGTCGAGTCCGGGATCGACATCTCGAACGCGAACACGATGATCGTCGAGCGCTCCGACCTGCTCGGGTTGTCGCAGCTGCACCAGTTGCGTGGTCGCGTGGGTCGTGGTCGCGAGCGGGCGTACGCGTACTTCTTCTTCCCGCCGGAGAAGCCGCTGACCGAGACCGCGCACGACCGGCTGGCGACGATCGCCCAGCACGCCGATCTCGGTGGCGGTATGGCCGTCGCGATGAAGGACCTGGAGATCCGCGGCGCCGGCAACCTGCTCGGCGGTGAGCAGTCCGGGCACATCGCGGATGTCGGCTTCGACCTGTACGTGCGGCTGGTCGGCGAGGCGGTCGCCGAGTACAAGGGTGACACTCCGGCCGAGGAGCCCGAGGTCAAGATCGAGCTGCCGATCGACGCGCATCTCCCGCACGACTACGTGCCGTCGCAGCGGCTGCGACTCGAGATGTACCAGCGACTGGCCGCCGTACGGGATGCTGCTGGGATCGCGGAGCTGGTCGAGGAGCTGCACGACCGGTACGGCGAGATTCCGCAGGCCGTGCTGAACCTGATCGAGGTGGCGAAGTTCCGCAACCACGCCCGGCAGGCGGGGTTGCAGGACGTCACCCTGCAGGGCAATCTGATCCGGTTCGGGCCGGTGGACCTGCCGGACTCGAAGGTCCTGCGGCTGAACAGGCTGTACCCGAAGAGTCTGGTCAAGCCGCAACTGCGTACGATCCTGGTGCCGAGACCTGCCACCCGGCAGATCGGCGGCCAGCCGCTCCGCGACCAGGAGCTGCTGCAATGGTGTACCCGGTTGATCGACGACGTGATCGCCGAACCGATCGTGGTACCGGCGTGACTTCGACTGGAGATGCGAGGAGATTTCGGTGAGCAGAGCGCTTAAGGCTCTCGGTGTGGTTGCGGCCACGGTGCTGCTGGCGAGCGGCTGTGCGGCCGGGACCCACCCGGGCGCGGCGGCCGTGGTCGGCGACACCGAGATCAGCGTCGGCGACGTCGACAAGGTCTCGCGCGCGGTGTCCGGCGCGCTCGGACAGCCGTTCGAGACCAAGGTGACGCTCAGCGAGCTGGTCAACAACGCGCTCGTCCGGCAGGTCCGCGACCAGCGTTCGGTGACCGTCAGCGACGCCGAGACCGCGGCCGCGATGAAGCTCGTGGTCCGCGACCCGGCGGCGTACCAGAAGTTCGAGTCCGACCCGGTGGCGAAGGACTTCCTGGCCCAGGTGGCCGCGACCGCGGTGGCGACCATCAAGCTCGGCGGCGGT
Organism: Kribbella yunnanensis; assembly: GCF_039529655.1. Classification (NCBI taxonomy): domain Bacteria; kingdom Bacillati; phylum Actinomycetota; class Actinomycetes; order Propionibacteriales; family Kribbellaceae; genus Kribbella; species Kribbella yunnanensis. Next base: position 688,186 of record NZ_BAAANF010000002.1, read on the forward strand.
ACCGGCGTCACCGACCCGCAGGTCCAGCAGGCCCAGAAGGCCGGCCTGACCGTGGTCAAGGACGCCTCGAAGAACATCGAGGTCAACGTCGCCCCGCGCTTCGGCAAGTGGACCGACGGCGCCATCGACGGCGCGATCTCCGGCTCGCTGTCCGAGGAGTCCGCGCAGGCCAAGGCCAAGCGCGAGGCCGCCGAGGCACAGCAGCAACAGCAGCAGCAGCCGCAGGGCTGAGGTTCTGTCGATGTCAGGTGCACCCGGCGGGTCGATCACGGTCGTCCTGACCAGCCCCCGGGTCGCCCCGGGCCTCCTCACCCGAGTCGCCTGGACGGCCCTGTCCAGCGCCGACCTAATCGGCGCCGACGCAGGCCCCACTCGCGCCGATGCCGAGGCTGCCGCCTTGCCGTCCCGCGCCGACGCGGTCGAGGCCGCCGCCGGGCCGGCTCGCGCTGACGTGCAGGCGATCGTGGGCTCGGGCTTCGTCGTGACCGCGGTCGCCGGTGTCGTGGGCGACCACTGGGCGTGGTTGTCGGACGCCGCCGCTTCCGGTCAACGCGTTGCCTGGTTGATCGGTGAGGACGGCGAACCCGGCCTGCTCCGCCTCGTCGCGGAACACCTGAGCGCCGAGCCGCGCCCGCCGTACGAGGTCGAGATCCTGCACGGCTCGTACGACGTCCCGGGCGCCCGCCTGATCGACCTCGTGCGCGTGATGGACCGCCTCCGCCGCAACTGCCCGTGGGACCAGGAGCAGACCCACGAGAGCCTGGCGAAATACCTGCTCGAGGAGACCTACGAGACCCTCGAAGCCATCGACACCGGCGACCGCGACCACCTCCGCGAGGAGCTCGGCGACCTGTTGCTCCAGGTCGCGTTCCACTCCCGCATCGCCGAGGACGACGACGCCTTCACCATCGACGACGTGGCCGGCGGCATCGTCGAGAAGCTCGTCCGCCGCCACCCGCACGTCTTCGGCACGGTCCACGCCGCCGACGCGGCCGCCGTCGAGGCCAACTGGGAATCCATCAAGGCCGCCGAAAAGCAGCGCAGCTCAGTCCTGGAAGGCATCCCCACCGCCCTCCCGGCTCTCGCGCTAGCCGACAAAATCCTCGGCCGCGCGTCCAAGCTCACCACCGAGCTCCCCGCCCCGACCTCCGACCAGGACCGCATCGGCGCCCAACTCCTCGCGCTCGTCCAAGAGTCCCGCGCCATCGGAGTAGACGCCGAACAAGCTCTCCGCACCACCCTCCAGCACCTCGCAACCGAGATCCGCGCCGCCGAATCCAGCTGACCCGGACTGCCCCCACTCACCAACCTCCGCGACGCACCGCCTCCCACGCTCAGCGGGCGTTCATCAGAGCCCCAATCCGCCACTTGGTGAGTGCCAGCGGTCCGCGCACCCCGAGAGGTGCTAACCACCTCGACCACCGTTGGGTCACCGATTCGCCCCGCGAGTCGTCGCTGACCACCCAAAGGTGGGTCGCCTGCTCTTTGTGCACGGAGTGCAACTTTGGGAACCCACCGACCATTTTCGTGAGCTCGAAGTGGTTGGTGGGTTCCCAAAGATGAGCTGGGCGCACAAAGAGCCGCGGGGTTGTCGGGGAACGGAGGGCTGCTCTTTGGGGGCGAGGTGGGGGGCGAGGTGACATGGAGTGGGGTGGGGGCGAGGCGAGGGCGAGGTGGGGTGAGGGTGAGGTGAGGTGGGGGCGACGGCTGGTGGGGTGAGGGCGAGGTGAAGTGGGGTGGGGTGGGAGCAAGGGGGTGGGTGGTGGGTTATCGAGGGGTTAGGGACCGGAGGATTGCGGCTTCGGTGGTGGGCCAGGTCTTGAAGAGGTAGCGGTTCGGGACCACGGGGGTGATGGCGGCGATCACGTCGGGTTTGTCGTCGACGAAGTGGGTGATGGACAGGTCGGCGCAGTGGTCGGCCTTTTGGGGGCGGCGCAGGCAGAAGCGGATGTGGTCGGCCGGGATGCCGGTGTGGTGGAAGAAGTCGTGGTGATGCAGCCATTCCAGCGAACGCTGCTGCACACGCGGACCGCACTTGGACACCAGCCAGGTGTCGGCGAAACGCGGTACCAGGCGGGCGATCGCATCGAAAGCACCCGGTACGGCGGGAGTTCGGAGCATGGCCGCGGTGTCGCCGGCGAAGAACGAGGTGTCGCCGGGACCTGTGGTGCCGTTGATGATCACTCGGCCGATGTCGATACCCAATCTGTTCATGGATTCAGCGTGCCGATTCGGGCTCTTCAGCAGAACTAGTATTTGTCGACAGAGCTATAGTTTCTGATGATGACTCTGGTGGCTGAGGATCTGCGGGTGTTCGCGGTGTTCGCGCGGCACCGGAACTTCACGCGGGCTGCGGTCGAGTTGCATGTGAGTCAGCCGGCGTTGCACACGCGGATCCGGAAGCTGCAGGAGCGGCTGGGGCACGAGCTGTATGTGAAGCGCGGGCGGTCGTTGCTGCTCACGGATGCTGGTGAGCGACTCGCGTTGTTCGCTAACGATGAGGCTGATCGGGCGACGGACTTCCTACGCACACTGGGGATCGAGTCGCCACGGCCGACCGTGTTGACGGCCGGGTCAGGTGCCTATCTTTACCTGTTGGGTGAGCCGATCCGGCGCTACGTCGCGAAGGGGCGTGAGCTGCGGCTGCTCACCGGCGATGCGGCACGCACGTTGGAGGCGGTGCGCGACGGTACGGCGGATGTCGGCGTGACCGCGCTCGGCGTTCCGCCGACCGACCTCGACTGTGAGTTGCTCGGACAGTTCCCGCAGACGTTGATCACGCGGGCAGATCACCGGCTGGCGGAACGGCGGTCGGTTCGGCTGAAGGACCTGCAGGACGAAGCCCTCGTCGTACCGCCGAAGGGGCGGCCGCATCGGGAGCAGTTGGAGCGTGCCCTGCTCGATCAGGGCGTGCGGTGGTCGGTGGCGGTCGAGGCGGAGGGGTGGGAGTTGCTGGTCCACTTCGTCCGGCTCGGGATCGGCCCGGCGGTCGTCAACGGATCGGTCCGTACGTCGGGAGCTGTGCGGAAGGTCCCGGTCAAGGACCTCCCGCCGATCCGGTACTACGTGGTGTCGCGCGGCGATCGCGGTGCGGAACTGAAGGAGCTGCTCGCGAGCCGACAACCGCCGGGGAAGTCGGTATGACCGCGGACAGCCGGGCTTTGTCGAGGCTGCTGAGGCACACCGCGGGGGAGCGCGGGCTCGCGATGACCGCGGACGGGTGGGCCGCGATCGCCGACGTACTGAAGGTCGTCGGGATGGAGCGCGGGGCCCTCGACCGCGCGGTCGAGGTGAACGACAAGCGGCGGTTGCAGGTGGACGGGGAGCGGATCCGGGCTTGTCAGGGGCATTCGCTCGCCGGGATGCCGGTCACCCGTGAAGCTTTGGAGAACAGTTGGGAACGGGTGTACCCGGATCACCTGCTGTGGCACGGAACTACGGAACGTGTGGTGGCGGTGATCCGGAGTGAAGGGCTGAAGTCCGGGCGGCGGACGCATGTGCACTTGGCTCCCGCTCAGGACAGTCTGGTGGGGCGGCGAACCAAGGTGGACGTGCTCTTGACCGTGGATCCTGAGAATTTGCCGGTGTATCGGGCGCCCAACGGGGTGTTGCTGGTTCGGGAGGTCCCGGCGGATGCGATCGTGGACGCGGTCCACCCCGCTCGGTGGTCTCAACGATAGGCTCGGAGCCGATTCGTCATCGAAACCTGGGAGTCAATTGTGGCCACCATCGAGGCCGTCGGCGCCCGCGAGATTCTCGACTCGCGCGGCAACCCCACTGTCGAGGTCGAGGTTCTCCTCGACGACGACACCGTTGCCCGGGCCGCAGTGCCGTCGGGTGCGTCCACCGGTCAGTTCGAGGCCGTCGAGCTCCGTGACGGCGACAAGGCCCGGTACGGCGGGAAGGGTGTCCTGAAGGCCGTCACGGCCATCCTCGAGGACATCGACAAGGAGATCGTCGGGTACGACGTCCACGAGCAGCGGCTGATCGACTACGCGCTGCTCGATCTGGACGGCACCCCGAACAAGGCCAAGCTGGGCGCGAACGCCATCCTCGGTGTCAGCCTGGCGGTGGCGAAGGCGGCCGCGGAGAGCTCCGGCCTGCCCCTGTTCCGCTACGTCGGCGGCCCGAACGCGCACGTCCTGCCGGTCCCGATGATGAACATCCTGAACGGTGGCTCGCACGCGGACAGCAATGTCGACGTGCAGGAGTTCATGATCGCGCCGATCGGCGCCGCGACGTACAGCGACGCCCTGATGCAGGGTGCGAGCGTCTACCACGCGCTCAAGGCGGTCCTGAAGGAGCGCGGCCTGTCCACCGGCCTCGGCGACGAGGGCGGTTTCGCGCCGAACCTGGCCAGCAACCGCGAGGCGCTCGACCTGATCGCGGTCGCGGTCGAGAAGACTGGCCTGAAGCTCGGCACCGACATCGCCCTGGCGATGGACGTGGCGGCCAGCGAGTTCCACACCGACGGCGTCTACGCCTTCGAGGGCGGCAAGAAGTCGGGCGACGAGATGATCGCCTACTACGCCGACCTGGTGGCGTCGTACCCGATCGTGTCGATCGAGGACCCGCTGAACGAGGAGGACTGGGAGGGCTGGAAGAACCTCAGCGCCCAGCTCGGTGACAAGATCCAGATCGTCGGCGACGACCTGTTCGTCACCAACGTCGAGCGGCTGCAGCGCGGCATCAACGAGAAGTCGGCGAACAGCCTGCTGGTCAAGGTGAACCAGATCGGTTCGCTGACCGAGACCCTGGACGCGGTCGACCTGGCCCACCGCAACGGTTTCACCTGCATGATGAGCCACCGTTCCGGCGAGACCGAGGACACCACGATCGCCGACCTCGCGGTCGCGACGAACTGCGGCCAGATCAAGTCCGGTGCGCCGGCCCGGTCCGACCGCACCGCCAAATACAACCAGCTGCTCCGGATCGAGGAGGAGCTCGACGACGCGGCGACGTACGCGGGTCGTTCGGCCTTCCCGCGGTACCAGGGCTGACATGTCGACGTCCCGGCGGGATTCCGGCTCGCGTCCAGGTTCACGGCCGTCCAGCCGTACCCAGACGCGTCCACCGGCCCGCCGGGGCGACCAGCCGAAACGCCGTCCGGCGGTTTCGTCCGGCTCCGGCCCGGTCCGGACCCGGGGTTCGCGTAACCTCACCGGCCGGGCGGCCGTCGTACTGCTCGTGCTCGGTGCACTGATCGTTTCGTACGCGCAGAGCCTGCGGGTGTGGTTCGACCAGCACCAGCAGATCACCGCGTTGCAGCAGGAGATCCACGACCGCGAGAAGCGGGTCAAGGAGCTGAACGACGAGATCTCCCGCTGGGACGACGACGCGTTCGTGAAGGCGCAGGCGCGGCAGCGGCTCGGCTGGGTGATGCCGGGTGAGGTCGGGTACCGCGTGATCGGTGCCGACGGCAAGCCCGTGGGGGCGCCGCCGGAGCCGGGGACGCCGGTCGAACCGGGGGACGAGGCACCGAAGCCGGTTTGGTACACGAAGTTGTGGGGGAGTGTCGAGGGCGCCGGGAAGCCGCCGGCCGCACCGACGAAACGGCCGGCCAAGCCGACGCCGAAACCGATCCTGACCCCCTCGCCCGAAAGGTGAACCGTTGAGCGTCAGCCCCGACGACATCGAGGCCGTCGGCAAGCAGCTCGGCCGGACCGCGCGCGGTATCCGGTCCATCGCACACCGCTGCAGCTGCGGCCTGCCGGACGTGGTCGAGACCGAGCCCCGGTTGCCGGACGGCACGCCGTTCCCGACGACGTACTACGTGACGTGCCCGCGGCTCGCATCGGCGATCGGCACGCTCGAGGCCGAGGGCGTCATGAAGGACATGACCGACCGGCTCGGCTCGGATCCCGAATTGGCTGCCGCCTACCGCGCCGCGCATGAGTCCTACCTTGCGCACCGGGAATCGATCGAGCACGTCGACGAGATCGACGGGATCAGCGCGGGCGGAATGCCGACCCGGGTGAAGTGCCTGCACGTCCTGGCCGGCCACTCGCTGGCCGCTGGGCGCGGTGTGAACCCGCTCGGCGACGAGGCGCTGGACGCATTGCAGGACTGGGGTCGCCGGGGGCCTTGTGTTTGAGCACGTCGTGTCTGAGCGGGTGGCCGCAATCGACTGCGGCACGAATTCGATCCGCCTGCTGATCGCTGAGGCGGGCGCGGACGGTGATCTCGTGCAGCTCGATCGGCGGATGCAGATCGTGCGGCTCGGTCAGGGCGTGGACGCGACCGGACGGTTCGCCCCCGAGGCGCTCGAGCGGGTCTTCAAGGCCTCGGACGAGTACGCCGAACTGATCCGCGCGGCCGGGGTTTCGCGGACCCGGTTCGTGGCGACGTCGGCGGCGCGGGACGTGAGTAATCGCGACGAGTTCTTCGCCGGGATCGCGGCGCGATTCGGGGTGCAGCCGGAGATCATCACCGGGGCGGAAGAAGCTTCGTTGAGTTTCCGCGGAGCGACCGGCGGGCTGGCGGCACTCGCCGTACTGGGTCCTTATCTGGTTGCGGATATCGGTGGTGGGTCGACCGAGTTGATCCTCGGGGACGCGTCCGGGGTGATCGCGGCGGAGTCGCTGAATGTCGGGTCGGTGCGGATGACCGAGCGGCACATCAAGGCCGACCCGTCGACTGCTGCGGAGTTGGCGGCCGCGGGCAAGGACATCGACGCGCTGCTGGACTCGACCTCCGTGCCGATCACCTCGGCGCGGGCGCTGATCGGGGTTGCCGGGACGGTGACCACGGTGGCTGCAGTCGTGGGGAAGCTGGTCGAGTACGACTCGGCGCGGATCCACCACGCCCGGATCTCGGGGCCGCAACTGCGCGAGACGACGTACTGGCTAACCCGGTCGACCAAGGCCGAGCGCGTCACGAACCCGGCGATCCACCCGGGCCGGGTGGACGTGATCGGCGTCGGCGCGCTGATCCTGCAACGCCTGTACGACCGGATGGCCGTCGGCGAAGTGATCGTGTCCGAACACGACATCCTGGACGGCGTCGCACTCTCATTGCTGTGACCCGAACCCCCAGGCCATCACAAATGCGCGGGGCCGCGGCGGCTGAGCGTGGCGCGGGTGCTCGGGCCGCAATTGTGATGGCGTCTGGGTCCGCGCCTACCGTGGCACGGGTTACCGGGCGCGGACTCCGTCCAGGGCGATCTGGAGGACTCGGTCGCGCTGGGCGTTGTCGACGAAGCCGGCGCCGGTGAGGCCGCTGACCATGCGAAGCAGGTCGTCGAAGGAGACGTCGGTCCGGGCTTCGCCGGCGGCCTGGGCGCGCTCGAACAGCGGGGTTCCGGCGGCGTACATCGCTTCGCGGGCCTCCTGGAAGTTGGCTGTCTCGCGGTTCAGCGACTCCCAGAGCGCGCGCTTTGTCGCGACGTACGCGACGAATCGCTGCAGCCAGGTGGTCAGCGCCTCCCACGGCGGGAGGTCGGCGACCTCCTCGGCGGCGATGCACAGCTCCTCGATCTCGCCGAAGTAGACCGCGTTCAGCAGGTCCTGGCGAGCGGGGAAGTTCCGGTACAGGGTGCCGATGCCGACGCCGGCCCGGCGGGCGATGTCCTCGAGCGAGGCGTCGACGCCGCGCTCGGCGAAGGCCGCTCGGGCGGCGGCGAGCAGGGCGTCGAAGTTCCGCCGCGCGTCGGCGCGCTGCGGCCGCTTGATGTCGACCCGGAGCGCGGGCCTGGTGGTCTCGGTCGCCATGGCCGCACCTTCTCATTCTTGATACCGGAGGCAACCCTCCGCTATAGTGGAGGCATACCTCGACTTTACCAGGCCGAGAAACTCCACACTTCGTTCGAAGGACTTTGGCATGCCTGGAAACTCCTCGCGGCTCACGCTCGCGGTGCTCGCCACCGTGGTCGCCGCGTTCTCGATGCTGCAGTCACTGGTCAGCCCCGCGCTGCCGGTGATCCAGCATGATCTGCACACCACCTCGAGCACCGTGACCTGGGTGTTCACCGCTCTGCTGCTGTCGGTTTCGGTCTCCACGCCCCTGCTCGGCCGGGTCGGCGACATGTACGGCAAGGACCGCACGCTCCTGATCGGGCTGGTCGCGCTGGCCGTCGGCTGTCTGGCCGCCGCCCTCGCCCCGACGATCGGCGTACTGATCGCCGCCCGAGTCATCCAGGGCATCGGCGGTGTGGTCTTCCCGCTCGCGTTCGGAATCATCCGCGACGAGTTCCCGACCGAACGGGTCCCCGCGACCGTCGGCGTGATGTCCGCGATCATCGCCGCCGGTGGTGGGCTCGGGATCGTGCTCGCCGGGCCGATCGTGGCGAACCTCGGCTGGCGCTGGCTGTTCTGGCTCCCGCTGGCCGTCATCACCGTCGCCATCGTGCTGGTACGGCGTTTCATCCCGGCATCACCCAGTCGCGCACCCGGCCGGATCGACTGGCTGGCCGCCGTCCTGCTGTCGAGCTGGTTGATCGCGCTACTGCTCCCGTTGAGCAGCGGACGTTCGTGGGGCTGGGGTTCGTTCCGCACCATCGGTCTGTTCGCGGCGGCCGCCGTACTCGCGGTTGCTTGGGTCACCGTCGAACTGCGCTCGAAGAACCCGCTGATCGACATGCGGGTGATGCGGATCCCGGCCGTGTGGACGACCAACCTGGTCGCGCTGCTGTTCGGTGCGGCGATGTTCGCGGTCTATGCGTTCGTCCCGCAGTTCATGCAGATCCCGACGGCGGCCGGCTTCGGGTTCGGCTCGACTGTGTCGGAGGCCGGCCTGCTCATGCTCCCGATGCTCGTGACGATGGCCGTGACCGGCTCACTGAGCGGCCACGTGGCGCCGTACTTTCCGGTGAAACTGCAGGTCATCAGCGGTTCGGCGCTGAGTCTGGTCGCCTCGCTGGCCTTCGCCGAGTTCCACGATCAGCCTTGGCAGGTCGCTATCTCGACCGCGATCTTCGGGATCGGACTGGGCCTCGCCTACGCCTCGATGACCAGCCTGATCGTGCAGAACGTGCCCCGCGAACACACCGGCGCGGCCACCGGCATGAACGCGAACATCCGCACGATCGGCGGTTCGATCGGTACGGCGCTGGCCGGCTCGATCATCACCGGTCATCTCCAGCCCGGTGGTCTTCCGGCGGAGTCGGGGTTCATCGACACGTTCATCCTGCTGTCCGCCTTCTCCGCGGCGGCCGTCGTACTCGCGCTGGCGATCCCCACCGCCCGCCGTACCGCTCACGCTTTGGTCTGAACGAGTTTGGCCCTCGGTACTCCGTGCGGAGTACGGGGAAGTGTCATCCGTGGGCGGACGATTCGGGCGGGCGGAGCTGGGAGCGTGATCTGCACAATCCCAGCGAAGGAGCACAGACGGAATGGAACCGACCAAGCAAGACCCACCGCGACGGTTGCTTGGGCGCCGCGGGTTTGTCGCCGGCGCGGCCGTACTCGGCGCCGGCGTCGGAATGTCCGCAACGGCACTCGCGACCCGCGACGGCGACACGAAGGACCCGCAAATCTCGCGCACCAAAGAAGACCTCGCACTTCGTGACCAGGATCTGAAGTTCATCGGCACGGAAGAGACCTTCTCGACTCCCGAGCTGATGAAGCTGAACTCCCTCAACAAGGATCACATCGCGTTCCTCACGGAAATCGGTCTGGCGGATCTGGGCGCACGCCGCATCCGCGACATGGACCAGGGGGGACTCAATGTTCAGATCCTCTCCGCGCATACGCCGTCCGTACAAAATGTCCCTGGCAAAAAGGGGATCGACTTTGCCTATCGCCTCAATCGGATGCTGGTCGAGGGGCCGATGGCCAGTCACCCGGGCCGCTTCCAGGCATTCGCCACCTTGCCCTTGCAGAGTCCGGAGGCGGCGGCGGACGAACTGGAACGATCGGTGCGCGAAGACGGCTTCCTGGGGGCACTGACCAACGGTCACATCTCCAAGAAGTACCTCGATCATCCAGATTTCGAGCCTGTGCTGGCACGTGCCGAAGCTCTCGATGTGCCGATCTACCTGCATCCCGGGTATCCAGCCGACGAGATCTACGACATCTACTACCGCACGACCCGGTCGGAGTACACGAAGGAGTTCCAGGACTACATCTTCAGTGGGTCCGGACTTGGCTGGCACCAAGAGGTGCTGATCCAATGCGTCCGCATGATCGCGTACGGGGTTTTCGACAGATTCCCCAAACTGAAGATCATCGTCGGCCATATGGGGGAAGGCCTTCCGTTCTACTACGAGCGGATCGCCAACGACATGGGCGAGCCGACCGAGAACTCGCTCGAGAAGCCCTTCGAGCAGTACTTCCAGGACAACTTCTGGTTCACCACCAGCGCATTCTTCCAGGATGACCTGCTCCAGCTCCTGCTCAAGTACATCAGTGTGGATCGCGTGATGTTCGCCACCGACTATCCCTTCATCGACAGCATCAAAGAAGGGACCGACTGGTTCCGGGCAGTCGATCTTCCGCGGGCGGACAAGGAGAAGATCGCGTTCCGCAACGCCGAGAAGCTGTTCGGCATCAAGGTCTGACGGATCGGGCTCATCGCGGGTGCCGACCGCCCGCCGTTAGTCTGCAGGGGTGGAGTTGCCGCATCCGTTGACCGGGAAGCTGTTCGAGAGTCCGGTCCCGCCTGGGACCGGGTGGCCGGAGGACCCGGCTTCGCCCGGTACGGCGGTTGCTCGGTCGGCGGATGAGGTGCGCTCGTTGGCCGTGGCTGAGCTGGCGGAGCTCGAGGCGCGGGTCTCGGTCTGCCGGGCCTGCGATCGACTGGTGGAGTGGCGGGAAGAGGTTGCCCACAGCAAGCGTGCGTCCTTCGCCGACCAGCCGTACTGGGGCCGCCCGATCCCCGGCTGGGGTGCCGCCGAGCCGCGCATCGTGATCGCGGGACTGGCACCGGCCGCGAACGGCGGTAACCGGACCGGCCGCGTCTTCACCGGCGACCGGTCCGGCGACTGGCTGTTCGCCGCCCTGCATCGGGTCGGGCTCGCCAATCAGCCGACCTCGACGCATGCGGGGGACGGCCTGATGTTGCACGCCACCCGCATGATCGCCGCTGTCCGCTGCGCCCCACCGGCCAACAAACCCACTCCCGTCGAACGCGACACCTGCGCCCCGTGGTTCCGCCGCGAACTCGAACTGGTGCTGCCGACCACCCGCGTCATCATCTGCCTCGGCAAGTTCGGGTACGACGCCCTGCTCACCGCGCTTGGGTCGGCCGTCCCCAAACCGCGCCCGAAGTTCGGTCACGGCGTCGAGGTCCCGGTCGGCCAGGTGACCGTCCTCGGCTGCTTCCACCCCAGCCAGCAGAACACCTTCACCGGCAAACTCACCGAACCCATGCTCGACGCGATCCTGCGCCGCGCACGCGAGCTAGCCAACGTCTAGCCCCACCCCCACCACCCACCCACCGCGCCCTCGCCCAGCCCCCCAAAGAGCAGTGCCCCATCCCCCAACACCTCCGCTGCTCTTTGTGCGTCCAGCTCATCTTTGGGAACCCACCAACCACTTCGAGCTCACGAAAATGGTCGGTGGGTTCCCAAAGTTGCACTTCGTGCACAAAGAGAAGGCGAGCCACCTTTGGGGTGCGGGGAGGGGGGGGACGCGGGGGCCTGTGGTCAGGGCTTTTGAGCGCAGAAAGCCTTGTCCAGGAAGGGATCTACGACGTCGTCGGAGTCGCTGGTGAAGTTCGGGGTGAGGACCAGGGAGACGCGGTGGCGGAGGTCTGCCGTGGTGAATGACCAGCTTTGGTACGCCAGTGCGTCACCATCGTTGCCGTAGGCACGCATCCCGCAAGTCGTGTCCCGCCAGGCTAGTCCGAGGCCGTAGTGACCGTCCTTGGTGCCCGGAGTCTTCATCTGTTTGAGCAGGTACGGCGGGAGCAGCCGCCCGCTGAGCAGAGCGGTCATGAATCGGTCGAGATCATGCGTTGTCGAGATCATCTCGCCGGCCGCACCGAACAGCGACGGGTTCATCTCGGTGTAGTCGAGTAGCGTCCGATCCGGGTTCGGAACATACGCGTGCGCGTGCGGTTCCGGGAGCTGCGGTGTGGTGCCCGGAAGGCTGGTGTGCTCGAGGTCGAGCCGCCGGATGATGCGTCGCTCGATCTGCCGGGCGTACGAACGACCGGTCACCTTCTCGACGATCTCGCCGAGCAGCAGGTAGTTGGTGTTGGAGTACTTGTACTTCTCGCCGGGCTCACCGGTCGGCGGATTCGCGAGTGCTCGCTGGATCAACTCGTCGGCGGTCCAGGTCCGCCACCGGTTCGCGTAGAACTCCGGCTGCGGCGGTCGGGGCAGGGTGTACAGGACGTCGTACAGGCCGCTTGTGTGGTTCAGCAACTGCCGCACGGTGACGCCATCGATCTCCGGGAACCACTTCGCGACTGGATCATCCAGTCGCAGCCGCTTCTCCGCCACCAACTGCAGGACCACGGTCGCCAGGAACGTTTTGGTGATACTGCCGATCCGGAAGTGCCCATCCAGTGGTACGGCGCGCGTCGTACCGACCTCGGCGAGACCGCTGCGACCGCGCCATACCGACTTCCGGTCGTGCACCTCCACCTGCGCTCCGACGCCCGCCGTACGGACGACGTCGTCCAGTCCGCGTTGCAGCTCGTTCGGTGCTGCCTGAGCTTGCAGCGGTGCAACGATCAGTGCGAGTGCGGTGATGCCTACCAGTCTCTTCATTCCCCCACCCTGTCCGGGCGGATCGGCGGCGAGTACCCGGGAACGCCCCGAGTTCTCCCCGGTCATTATTCGGTTGACACCCGGAGGAGTGGTCGAACATGGTGGCCTTTCCCACTAACCAGGAAAGGTGAATCGACCCATGCGCCAACTCGTGAGCACGCTGCCCCACTCCAACTGCTCACGAGGACTTTCATGGATCGAACACCCCTTGCTACCGCTGTCCCGCGCCGCTGGCTGAACCTGGGCGTCCTGGCCCACGTCGACGCCGGCAAGACCAGTCTCACCGAGGCGCTGCTACAACTAGGCGGCGCTGTCGCCGAGCGCGGCCGAGTCGATGACGGTACGACGCAGACGGACAGTCTGGCGATGGAGCGCCGGCGCGGAATCACGATCCGCGCTGCGGTAGCGACCTTCTATGCCGCGGATGTCGGGGTCAACATCGTCGACACCCCGGGTCACCCTGACTTCATCGCCGAGGTGGACAGATCCCTGTCCGTGCTCGACGGCGCCGTACTGGTCGTCTCTGCCGTCGAGGGCATCCAGGCGCAGACGATCGTCCTGCATCGCGCTCTCCAGCGCCTCAACGTGCCGACGATCTTCTTCGTCAACAAGGTCGACCGGATGGGCGCGGACGTCGAGCGGACTGTTGCCAATATCAAGCGTCACCTCACCGAATCCGTCGTCCCGTTGGGTTCCCTGGATCAGCTCTGCGCAGACCTTGCCGGGTACGACGATCTGTTGCTGCAGGAGTGGATCGACGGCGGGCTACCGTCGTCGGACCGGTTGTGGCGCAGTCTCCGCTCGCTCACTTCCGGGTGTGTTGTCTCGCCGGTCCTTTCCGGATCTGCACGCACCCTCGCCGGTGTCTCGGAGTTGACCGACGCGATTCTGCGGTTGTTCCCCACTTCCTCCGACGGTGACATCGACGGGCCGACGGCCGGGCAGGTTTTCAAGATCGAGCGGACGGCCAAACGGGCACGCCTCTGCTCGATCCGCCTGCGCGCGGGTTCCCTCGCCGTACGGGATCATGTTGCCCAAGGCACCGTCACCGCCCTGCAACTGCATCAGCCCGGCGGCGCCGTACCGGCCGCTCGTGCCACCGCCGGCCAGATCATCCAGGTCGAGGGCCTCGACGAGGCCCGCATCGGCGACTGGATCGGTACCCGGCCAACCGGCGTACCGACGCCGAACTTCCGCCCACCCGCTCTGCAATCCACCATCACCGCCAAGGACCCCGCCCGCCAGAACGACCTCTACCAAGCCCTCGCCGAGCTAGCCGACATCGACCCGCTGATCACCTTGCGAGTCCAGCACGACGAACTCCACGTCAGCCTCTACGGCAAGGTGCAGCAAGAAGTCATCGCCGAAACCCTAGCCACCGAATACGGCATCGAGGTTGCTCTCGGCCAACCCTCCGTCATCTGCATCGAACGCCCCACAGGCCGCGCGCACGCCGTCCTCCGCCACGGCGAACACCAATACCCAGTAACCCTGGGCCTCACCGTCGAGCCCGCCCCACCCGGCACCGGCATCACCCTGGACATCACCGCCGAACACGGCTCCCTCCCACTCCACGTCTACAACACCACCGAAGCCTTCCGAGAAGCCGTCCTCGGCTATCTGACCGACCCCCTCACCGCAGGCCCCCACGGCTGGCCAGTCACCGACGTCCACCTCACCCTCACCGAATCCGGCTACCCACCAGCCTCCCCCCGCCCCGCCGAAGTCCGAGCCACCACGGCCCTGGTAGTAACCGAAGCCGTCCGCGCTGCCGGCACCACCATCTGCGAACCCATCGACCACCTCCGCGTCGAATTCCCCGCCGACACCATCTCCGAAGTCCTCAAAGTCCTAGCCCGCCACGGCGCCATCCCCGAAACCACCACCACAACCGACGACACCGCCGTAGTAGAAGCCCACCTCCGAACCGGCTCCGTAGACGCCCTCCGCCACGAACTAGTAGGCGCCGCCCACGGCCTAGCCGTAGTAGACGCCCACCTACACCACTACGCCCCACTGCGCTGAGCCGGACCTGCAGCACCGTCCAAACCGTTCCCGAGTCGGCCGGGCCGGCGTGCTGAGCGTGAACCAGGGAGGCCGCGCGGACATAGACGGTGATGGCGGTCCGCCGCACGGTGGCTTCGCTCGACGCGCCATAACCACAACCCACCTCGACTGTGCGAAGAGTGCCGCCGGTAAACGAGGCGGATTCAGGTGGTTGTCGCAACACTGCGGTTCGGATAGGGATTT
>NZ_BAAANF010000003.1:0-486547 GCF_039529655.1 Kribbella yunnanensis
TACGGGGTGATCGTGTCGATCAGGGCGGCGACCCGCTGGTCGACGTAGCGGGCGGCTTCCTCGGACAGGTCCACGCAGTCGCGGACGAGGCGGCAGGCCTTCCACGGAGTTGCGTCGCCGGACAGGACCCGCGCCCAGGTGAACGGGAACCGGTGCCGCAGCGCGAGGGCGTCGCCGATGATCTTGGCGCCGATCCGGTGCGAGACGCCGTGCACGGCTGCGTATTCGGCGATCGCGAACTCCAAGATCTCCGGGCAGCCCTCACCGCCGAGGACCACTGCGCGTTCGCGGCCGTCGCAGGAGCGGCGGCCGGGGCGTGGGGTGCAGGCGTCGGGGTGGAAACGGTCGGCGTAGAGCTGGGCATGTTCGAGGACCCGGGCATCGGCCCGGTTTGCGATGGCGCGGTGCTCGGCGGACGACTCCAGCAGGTCAGCCGTCGAAAGCAGCGTCAGATCATCATCGAACATGCGTTCTAGTTTAGGTAGTCACAGCGATACATGCAAATCGCCGCAGAGTCAGAATCCCTTGTCCACAAGGGAAAACATCACACCTGCATCAGCCGCGAATCCGGGTAAACCGGGCCTCACGGCGCGCGGCTGACCATCAAACCCACGGCAGGACCTTGCCGTACCGGATCAGCTGGCCGTAGTGATCCGGATCGGCCGGCTCCAGAGCGAGGTCCAGCAGCGGTACGGCGGCCTCGGCCGGGGTTGGCGCCGTACTGACGTCCCACCACAACGCCGAGGTGGGCGTGTTCATCATGCCGGGGCAGACCGCCGCCAAGAGGATGCCGCGGGCAACGTCTTCGGTACGGCGCTGGGCGGCCAACGTGCGGACCGCGGCAACCTGGCCGATCTTCGAGGGGATGTTCACGAACCCCGGCCAGGCGGTTGCCCGGGCGGTACCGTCCTTGACCAGGTCGCGCCAGGCGGCTACCTCCCGATCCACGTCGTCGAGGTCCGGAAGGTCGGCGAAGTGGTGATGCAGCGCGGGCGCCAGGTAGTGCAAGGTGCCGAACGAGCTGGCCACGACCAGCAGCCGGCCATTGTCGCGAAGGAGCGGGGCGAAGGAACGCAGGAGCCGAGTGGTGCCGAAGTTGTTCACCTCGGTGTAGGTGTCGACGATCGCGCGCGGGTCATCGTCGGGGCCGACCCGCATGACGGCGTTCCCGAACACGATGTCGACGCCGCCATGCCGTTCCTTCAACTCATGCGCCAGCTTCTCGATGGCGCCCGGGCTGCCCACGTCGAGCAGCTCGGCGCGCACCCGCGCTCCGCCGGCCGGGATGGTGGCGACGGCCGCGGTCACACGGTCGATGTCGCGGCCGGTCAGATAGACGGTGTCCTCAGGTCCGAGACGGGCCGCCAGCCCTTCGACCAAGGCCAAGCCGAGTCCCTGGGTAGCGCCGGTGACGAGTGCGATGGTCATGCTGCCAGCAACCTTTCGGACAGGTCCCACAGCCGTACGGCGTTCGCCGGGTCCAGGGCGTAGCGAGCCACACCATGTAGTCGCGGAACCTCACCGCGACGGTCGATGGTCGGGGTCTCGTTGCAGTCGACGAAATAGCGTCCGCCGATTCCCTCGAGCTGGGGTGAGGTGGCCAGCAGAACCGAGGTTGCCGCGCCCTGCTCCGGTGTCTTCATCAGCTCGGATGGCGTGCTGCCGCTCCCGCGGCCGTCGGTGTGCCGCTGCAGGTTGGTGAAGATGGCGCCCGGCATCAGTGCGTTCGCGGTGATGCCGTCGGCGGCCCAGCGACGGGTGGCCTCGACGGCGAACAACACGTTCGCGGTCTTGGACTGTCCGTAGGCCAGCCAGGGGTCGTACGCGCGGAACGCGAAGTTCACGTCGTCGAAGATCACCGGCGAGAGCTGGTGACCGCTCGAACTGACGCTGACGATCCGAGCCGAGCCGTCAGCGGCCAGCGCATCGTGCAGACCGGTCGCCAAGGCGAAATGACCGAGGTGATTTGTGGCGAACTGCAACTCCCACCCCTCGGGCGTATAAGTCTCGGGCGACGCCATCACCCCGGCGTTGTTCACCAGAATGTGCAGCGGCCCATCCCAGGCGGCGGCGAACTCCGCCACCGAGGCCGGGTCGGTGAGATCAAGCGGTAGGACGTGCAATGCCGTGTTGCCGGTGGTCACGCGAATGTCCTTGGCGACTCGCTCGCCTGCCTCGAGGTCGCGGACCGCGAGGGTGACCTCGGCGCCGGTGCCCGCGAGTGCGCGGGCGGTCTCGATGCCCAGGCCGGAGGCTGCGCCGGTCACCACGGCGCGGCGGCCGGAGAGGTCGATGCCAGCGGCAACTTCTGCCGCCGTACTGCTGAAGCCGAACGGTGTCTTGATGAGTTCCATACCTTCAAGCTAGGCACCTGCAGCCCATGACACCAGCGAAAGTCTGGCAAGTGTGGTATGCGTAAACGTCATGACCTTCACCGACGCCTCCCTGACCGCGCTGCGGGTGTTCCGCGAGGTGGCCGAGCGCGGTACGCTCACCGCCGCGGCGACCGCGCTCGGCTACACCCAGTCGGCCGTCTCCCGCCAGATCGCGTCCCTGGAACGCGCGGCAGGCACGGCACTGCTGGAGCGCCGCCACGACGGGGTACGGCTGACGCCGGCCGGGCGGATCGTCGTACGACGGGCTGCCGCCGCGATCGATCAGGTCGATGCGGCCGCACGTGAGCTGGCCGGGATCCCGGAAGAGCTCGGCACGGTCCGGCTCGGCTGGTTCGCGACGGCGGGCGTCTTCCTGGTACCCCGCGCACTCGCGGCACTCCGCGAGACGCACCCCGGCATCACGGTCATCAGCCGTGAAGGCAGTACGCCGGCCCTGGTCCGCGCACTACGCGCAGGCACCATCGACCTCGCCCTCCTGGCCTCCGCACCGCCGTTCCGCGCGCCCGATGCCGAGTCGCCCGCGCTGGAGCTACACACCCTCTCCGAACGCAGCCTCCGGATCGCGGTCCCCAGTACGCATCCGCTCGCCCACGCCGACGTCGTCGACATCGAGGACCTCCGTGGTCAGCGCTGGATCGCCGGTCCGGGCGGCGAGCAGTACATGGGTGTCTGGCCGGGTCTCGACGAGCGCCCCCAGGTCGTCCATACCGCGCGCGACTGGCTGGCCAAACTCCATCTGGTCGCCGCCGGCTGCGGGATCACCACCGCACCCGCCGCCCTGACCTTCGCCCTCCCACCGGGCGTCCGGATCATCGCCGTACAAGGCGGCCCCGAGGAGCAACGCCGCATCCTGCTGGCACGGCTCCCCCGCCCGGTACCTGAGCCCGTTGCTCGCCTGGCCGCCGCCATCCGCGCGGCCGCGAGCGCGGACGGCTAGCTCGACGCGTCGGTGAGCCCGAGATCGGCGTCGCCGAGAGTGGCGAAGTGGGCGGTGATGGATTCGTCGCTGACACCGTCGAAGGTGGCCGGTGACCACCGCGGGTTGCGATCCTTGTCGATCACCTGTGCGCGCACGCCTTCAAGGAAGTCGTGCGAGCCGTGGAGCCACACCGACAACCGGTACTCCTGCTCCAGCGCAGCCGGCAACGACGGCAGATCGGCCGCGGCCCGCAGCGCGCGCAGTGTGACCTTCAAAGAGGTCGGCGACTTCGTCAGCAGCACCGCGGCAGCCTCTCGCGCAGCCGGTACGTCGGCATCCGCCAGCCGGCTGTAGATCTTCACCAGGTCCTCGCCCTCGTAGGCCTCGTCGATCCACTCGCGGTCACCGATCAACCCGGACTCCGGAACCGGATCGGCAAACGAGGCCACCGCGGTCGCCGCGTCCTGAGAAGCCAGTGCAGCAAGGAGATCCGGCAACCGATCGCTCGGCACGTACCAATCGGCAAGACCGACCGCGATCGCATCACCCGCGCCGACCAACCCGGCCGTCAGGGCCAGGTGGGTGCCCAGCTCGCCCGGCGCCCGCGATAGCAAGTAGGTACCGCCGACATCGGGGAAGAAGCCGATCCCGGTCTCCGGCATGCCGAGCTTCGACCGCTCGGTGACGACCCGGATACTCGCGTGCGCCGACAGCCCGATCCCGCCGCCGAGCACGATGCCGTCCATCACCGCGACGAACGGTTTCGGGTACTCCGCGATCTCCGCATTGAGCCGGTACTCATCCGCCCAGAACGCCGCCGACGCCGTACCGCCGGCGATCCCGTCGTGGTAGATCGAGACGATGTCGCCGCCCGCACACAGACCGCGGTCACCGCTGCCTGTCAGTACGACAGTCTGTACGGCGGGGTCAGCGGCCCACTCGTCGAGCACCCGGCGGATGATCGTCACCATCTCGTGTGTGAGCGCGTTGATCGCGCGCGGCCGGTTCAGCACCAGATGACCGGCGTGACCGTCCACATGCGCGAGGACCGGGGATTCTTCGACATTGCTCACGGTGCGCCAAAATAGCTGGACGTCCTACTACTTTCCTAGGGTGTGGATCACAGGGCCGGAACCTCCCGCGAGTGCGTAGGCTGATCGGGTAGCTGGTTCGTCCTGGCAGCCGGTCAGGACGTCGCAAGAGGGAACCCGGTGTGAATCCGGGACTGCCCCGCAGCGGTAAGTGGGAACGACCACCGTCATACGCACTGGACCTCTCGGTCTGGGAAGCGACGGTCAGTAGGTGTCCGGTCCGCCGGACGTGCCCGCGAGTCCGAAGACCTGCCAGCCGCCCGCTGTGCGCCCGTCGTACGGCGGTGATCGCAAGGCCTCGTGGGAGGGCCGGCGTACGTGTGCCGCCTTTCTCCAAGCCCTGTGGTCCTCAAGACAGGCTCGCTAAGGAGAGACGCTTGACCACCGTGCACGGCTACCCCCGGCAAGGCCCGAACCGGGAACTGAAGAAGGCCATCGAGGGCTACTGGAAGGGCACGGTCACCGCCGACGCCCTCCGGCAGACCGCGGCCGAACTGCGCCGATCGAACTGGCAGCAGCTCGCGGACGCCGGGATCGACGAGGTTCCGACCGGCGACTTCTCGTACTACGACCATGTCCTCGACACGTCCGTCTTGCTCGGCGCGATCCCCGCGCGGCATCGTGCCGCAGTGAACGCCGACGCGCTGGACGGCTACTTCGCGATGGCGCGCGGTACCCAGGAGGTCGCGCCGCTGGAGATGACCAAGTGGTTCGACACGAACTACCACTACCTGGTCCCGGAGCTCGGCCCGGACACGACATTCGCCGCCGACTCCACCAAACAGGTCGCCGAACTGCGCGAGGCCCTCGCACTCGGGCTCAAGGCCCGCCCGGTCCTCATCGGACCGATCACCTATCTCCTCCTCGCCAAACCCGCGCCCGGCATCGACTTCGAACCGCTGTCGTTGCTGCCGCGAATCCTTCCCGTGTACGCCGAGATCCTGGGCGATCTGCGCGCGGCCGGCGCCGAATGGGTCCAGCTGGACGAACCCGCGCTGGTCCAGGACCGGACCGCGGACGAGCTGACTGCAACCACGAGCGCGTACGGCGAACTGGGCGGTCTCGTGGATCGCCCGAAGCTCCTGGTCGCGTCGTACTTCGACCGGCTCGGCGACGCGTTGCCGGTGCTGGCCAAGTCGCCGGTCGAGGGCCTGGCCATCGACTTCACCGGACCGGCCGCGGCCAACCTCGACGACCTGGCCGCCGTCCCCGAGATCCGGTCGAAGCGACTCGTCGCGGGTGTCGTCAACGGCCGCAACGTCTGGCTGAACGACCTACCCAAATCGCTGTCCACACTGGCCGTTCTGCTCGGATTGGCCGACCAGGTCGAGGTCAGCTCATCCTGCTCACTGCTGCATGTCCCGCTGGATGTCGCGGCCGACACGGACCTCGATCCGGAGGTCAGCCGCTGGCTCGCGTTCGCTCGACAGAAGACCGCCGAGATCGTCACGCTGGCCCGCGGCATCACCGGAGGCACCGAGTCGATCGCGGCCGAGCTCGAGATCAACCGAGCAGCACTCGAGTCCCGGGCGAACTCGGCGGTGACGAACAACCCGGCCGTGCGCGCCCGCGTCGCCGGTGTGACGGCTGACGACAGTCGCCGGGCGGCGTCGTACGAGGAACGCAGTGCAGCCCAGCAGAAGCGGCTCGAGCTGCCGTTGTTGCCGACGACAACGGTTGGCTCGTTCCCGCAGACGACCGAGCTGCGAACCGCCCGGGCAGATCTGCGCGCGGGCCGCATCGACGAGGCGCAGTACGACGAGGTAATCGGAGCCGAGATCCGCGAGGTCCTCGCGTTCCAGGAGAAGGCCGGGCTCGACGTCCTGGTCCACGGCGAACCCGAGCGCAACGACATGGTGCAGTACTTCGCCGAACAGCTCGATGGGTACGTCGCCACTCAACACGGCTGGGTCCAGTCGTACGGCACCCGCTATGTCCGGCCGCCGGTGCTCGTCGGCGACATCTCCCGGCCGACGCCGATGACCGTCCGCTGGTGGGCCTACGCGCAACTGCAGACCGACCGTCCGGTCAAGGGCATGCTCACCGGACCGGTCACGATGCTGGCCTGGTCGTTCGTCCGCGACGACCAGCCGCGCAGCGAGACCGCTCGCCAGGTCGCGCTGGCGCTGCGCGACGAGGTGGTCGATCTCGAGCGGGCCGGAGCTGCGGTGATCCAGGTCGACGAGCCTGCACTCCGCGAAACGCTGCCGCTGCGGCAGGCGGATCGCGCCGCCTACCTGAGCTGGGGTACCGAGGTCTTCCGGCTGACCACGAGCGGGGTGCGCGCGGACACGCAGATCCACACGCACATGTGTTACGTCGAGTTCGGCGACATTCTCAACGCGCTGGACGAGATGGATGCCGACGTCGCGAGCCTGGAAGCAGCCCGCTCGCATATGCAGGTCGCGCAGGAGCTCGGCGAAGCCGGCTACCCGCGCGGGGTCGGTCCGGGCGTCTACGACATCCACTCCCCCAGAGTCCCCGGTACGCCGGAAGTCGTGTCCCTGCTGCACAAGGGACTGGACGCGATTCCAGCGGCACGACTCTGGGTCAACCCGGACTGCGGTTTGAAGACCCGCGGCTGGCCTGAGGTTCGCGACTCCCTGCAGAATCTGGTCGCCGCCGCTCGCGAGATTCGCGCCGAGTAGTTCAAAGGGGCCTCAGCCAGGCCGGCTGAGGCCCCGGATCGCCACGGTGGCGCCGACAACCGTGATGACAGCGGCACCGGCGAGGGCGGCGAGCAGTTGGCCGACGGGCGCGTGCCCGAGGACCAGTTCGCGCGCGGCGGTGATGCTGTGCGACACGGGGTTGAAGGCAGCGACGTGCCGCAGCCAAGTGGGCAGACCTGCCTCGGGGACGAAGGCGTTCGAGGCGACGATGAGCGGGAAGGTGACAGTGCCGGAGATGGCCTGCACCAGCTCGGTATGGCGGAGCTGGCAGGCGAGGGCGATGAAGATCCAGCCGAGGCCGGTACTGACCGCGGTCGACACGACGACGGCGGCCGCCGTACCGAGGATGCCGCCCGGCGGGTCGAAGCCGAGCACCACCGCGGCGAAGATGCTCAGCACGGTCAGCTGCAGGACCATCCGGACCAGGCCGGCCAGGCTGTGCGCGACGAGTACCGAACCCGGCCAGATCGCCATCGTCCGCAGCCGGTTGATCAGCCCGTTGCGCATGTCCTGAAGCAGACTGATGATCAGGCCGAGCGCCGACTGCAGTGCGGTGGTGATCATGATCGCCGGTACGACGAAGTCGACGTACCGGGTGCCGCTTGGGAAGCTGAGGGTCGTGGACAGGCTGCCGAGCAGCTGACTGAGCACGCTGACCAGCAGGATCGGGCCGAGCAGCGTCACGATCAACGTGCGCGGTTCGAAGACCACGCCACGCAAAGACCGGGCCGACAGCGCGATGATCTGGGTCGCGACGCTTGCCGACTGTGTCCGAGTCCGCAAGGCCGGCTGGGCGCGAGGTGCGGTGATGACGGTCATCGGGCCTCCCCCAATGTCGCGAAGACGTCGTCGAGACTCGGTTCGGCGACTTCGAGACGTTCGGCCTCGATCCCGAGATCATCGAGCGCGCGAACGACCTGCACGATCGTCGCCGATGATGCGTCCACCACGGTCAACTGGCCGGATTCGTTGCGCTGAGCAACATCCAGCCCGCGCCCGGCGAGGTGCTCGACGACCGCGGCGGCCGGGGCATCGGGCGGCAACTGGACCACGATGGCTCGCCGGCCGACCTGCTGTTTCAGGTCCGCCGGCGTCCCACCGGCGACAACGCGTCCACCAGCCAGTACGACGATCCGGTCGGACAGCTGGTCCGCCTCGTCCAGGTATTGGGTGGTCAACAGGATCGTCGTCCCGAGCCCCGCGAGTTGGGCGACCTGGTCCCAGACAGCGCGCCGACTGGTCGGATCGAGTCCGGTCGTCGGCTCGTCGAGGAACAGTACGGCGGGGGCGGTGACGAGACTCGCGGCGAGGTCCAGCCGCCGTCGCATACCACCGGAGTATGTCCGGACCCGCCGATCCGCGGCGTGCGTGAGGCCGAACTGTTCGAGCAGTTCATCGGCCCGCACTCGCGCCGCTCGCCGCCCGGTCCCGCTGAGCCGGGCGAGCAGGATCAGGTTCCCCAACCCGGACAGCGTGTCGTCGACGGTGGCGAACTGCCCGGTCAGCCCGATCGAGCGCCGGACGCGGCCCGGCGATCGGATGACATCCGCGCCCGCGACCCGCGCCGTACCGGCCGACGGCCGCACCAGTGTCGCGAGGATCTCGACCAGCGTCGTCTTACCGGCGCCGTTGTGACCGATGAGCCCGAGCACCTGACCTGCCCCGACCGACAGATCGACCGACGAGAGCGCGAGAGTGTCGCCGTACCGCTTGCTCAGTTGCTCGACCTCGATCACGGCCGCTCACGCCGTCGCGTGCCGACGCAACAGCAGCCGGACGAAGTCGTCGTAGTAGCGGATGACGAGTAACGCGAGCAGCAGCCCGGAGGCGAGCGCGGGCAGTGCCAGTGGCAGATTGCCCAGGACCGGAGCGACCGGTACGACGGCGCCGACGACCGCGATCGCGAGGAAGACCAGGTTGCGGCCGACCATCGCCGTACTCATGATCGCGCCCCGGCCACCGAAGCAGCGGCACTCGGCGAAGATGCCGGCCCGGACGGAGCGGATCACCACACCGGTGAACAGCAGCAGCATCAGCCCGCCGATCACGAAGCCGAGCTGGGGTGCGATCGGCGAGACCAGCAGCGCGGCGGCCAGTCCTTCACCGCCGACGACGATCCCGGCGAGGATGGCTGCAGACCGGGCGGACTCCAGCCGAGCCAGCCCTTGCACCGACTGGGCAAAGCCGCGAAACCCGTTCTTGGTCAGGGTTTTCCCGACGAAAGCGGTCACGAAGACCAAGGCCAGGAAGGCGCGAGCTGCTACGGCAATGAACTCAGTCATGGCGACCTCCCCGGGGTGGTACCTCGATCAGCTTGCGGAAGTGCTTGACGTCGGCGAGTTCACCGACCGGCTGTCCGTCGGCCTCGACCCACGCGTGCGCGCGGAACGGTTCGGTCAGCGCGCCGGTGCACCAGTGCGGCCAGGTCCCGGACAGCCGGCAGCGCAAGGCGGTCGCCACCGATCGCGGCAGGCAGCCTTGACCCGCACATGTCACGCTCACCGCGACGACGGCCGACCGAGCGGCGTACGCATCGGTCTCGGTCGCCGGACGCGCGCCGATCCGGACAGTCGACATCACGCGGCGCAGGGTGGCCGGCCGCAGTCTGATGAGTCCGAACGCCGCCGCGACACAGATCCGGCCGAGCAACCGGTCCCAGCGGCCGACGGGGATGCCGTGCTCCAACGTCACCGGCATCGTCATGGCCGCAGCACCCCCGCTTGTTGGAACGACGTCATCAGCTGACCGACGTCGGCGGCGATCCGCTCGGACGCATCCGGGTACGACGCCTGCAGCGTCGTGATCAGCTCATCCGGGCTCTTGCCGTCGAGAATCCCGTGCAGCACCGTCGCTCCGGTGCGATTGAGGGTCAGGTAGCTGCCGGACTTCTCGTTCAGCAACACCATCCCTTCGTCGGTGTCGGTCCAACTCATCCCGGGCGCCAGCGTGTACGTCATCCCAGACCTCCTTGGCGGGTCAGTTGTTCGTTGTTCCGGGCCGAGCGGCCGTCGACGGTTCGCAGCCAGGATTCGACGGCGAGCGTGCTGATCAACGGCATGAACGCGAACGACGACTGCGGCGGCCGGATCACCAGGTCGCGCAATCGATCCGCGTCGACCAGACCGCGTCGGGCCAACTCCAGGTCGTCGCACAGTTCCAGCAACTGCGGTCGCATCCGGCGAACTCCGGCGTACACATCGGCGCTGTACTCCGACTTGGTTCTGCGCAGGCGGAATTCGTCGGGGACTGCGCCGCGCATCGCCTCGGTCAGCAGTGGTTTGTAGCGGTCCGGCATCGCGACATCCCAGGGGCTGACCGAGCAGGCGGCCTCGACGACGGCGTCGTCGATCATCGGCGCGTGCCACGCCACCCCGCTGCGCTCGGTCCACCGCGACACGCGCCGGATCGTGTCGCCACACAACCGCACGTCCTGCAGAAGCGCGTGTACCCAACGATGCGGCGACATCGGCTGCGGATCTTCGTCGGCGGTTCGGTGCAGTTGGCGGCGAGCCGCCTCGACTCCGTCGACGGTGGCCCAGATCGGCATCCGATAGCCGATGCCCCAGCCGAACTCGGGTTTGCGCAGGTACTGCTCGATCGGCGTATCGATGAGAGACGCCGTACGACGTAGTCCGCTGGCGAACGTCTCGGACCGGTTCAGCTCGGTGAGCGTCTCGCGCCACGGCCAGCGGTGCACGGCGCGATACGCCTTGACGTACGGCAGCGCGCGCAATGGTCGCTCCATCAACGCAGGCAGGAAAAGCTGCGTCGCGGTGTAGAGCTCGTCGCCCCCATGACCGGTCAGATGCAGCTTCGATCCGCGGGATGCGAGGAGCTCGGCCTGGTACCGCAGCTTGCCGCGCGTGCGGATCCAGGCGAACGGCCCTTCCAGTTCCCCATGACCGTCGAGATCTGAGAACCAGGCCGGCGCATCCCGCAGCACCTGATGCGCGCCGGACAACTGGTCGGCGGCCCGGGCGGCCCAGAGCTGATCCTCATCGGCCGGGTTGGCCGCCTCCCAACTCGTCAGCGTCATCCCGCGCTGATGCTGACCGGCAAGGAAGCTCAGTGAGGTGGAGTCGAGTCCACCAGATAGGTCTGCGCTCAGGTCGGTGTGGGCGGCGCGCACCCGGATCGCCTCATCAAGTGCTACGCGGGTTGCCGCGGCGGCCTGCTCAAGTGGGAGTTCGGGCTCCGGCGCCGACCACCAGCGGGTACGGCGAGCGCGGCCCGCGCGGTCCCAGTCCAGGCGCTCGCCCATCGGTACGGCGTCGATCCCGCGCCACATCACGTGGTCGGTGAACGGCCATGGTGTCCACGGCGCGAGTAACCGGGCCGGAATCGCATCGTCGTCGAGCGTCGCACCGGTCAGCTGGATCAGCAGTTCGGGGTCATCCGCCGCGATGTCGATGCCGTCGTACCGGACGAAGAACAGCTGCCGGGTCGACGAGAGTGTGCCGTGCGCACGGACCAGGCCGGCCATCGAGAGTAGGACGTGCCGGTCACCTGGGAAGCGGCGCGCGAGGGCATCGGCCGCGGCCGGTGCGGACAGCCGGTCCAGCTCGGCCTGGGCGTCGGCAGGCGCCTCGGTGACGCCGACGGTGACCAGGCATCGATCGCGGCCTCGGTGGACGGTGAGTGCCTTGGCAGGAAGCTGCCCGGCCAGCCAGGGGCGCCCGCTGACCGGATGGGACAGAACCTGGGCGCCGGACGGCCAGTCGAAAGAGTCGGCCAGCTGCGACGCGGTCGCATGGTCGGGAAAGATCAGGAAAGTCATCGCAGCCCCCGGAAGAGGTCTAACCGGGGTAATCGCGAAACAAAGATCCCGCAATCCCGGTGACAAATTGACGGACGGGGTGCCGGCCCGGGAGAAATCCGCACCGGCACCCCACTGTGCCTAGGTTCCGCGACCTGCGGAGCTGCTCGGAATCAGCACAGCATGACGCAGGTCCAGTCGGCTTCGAAGCCCCAGCTCGGACGTCCCAGGGTCACCTCGGCGAAGCTCCCGACCTCGGTCAGCATGGGCGGCTCGTAAGCAAGCATCATTGCCTCCAGTACGCGATTCGCGATTAGACCAATTGACAGAATTGCCAATCGGCGACTTCGAAAACCAACTTAGCCAGCGGTTGCTGCAAACCTCGTTCGGAAATCCCTCGATGCACTTTCACATCGCTTTCACCGACCCGCGCCGCGCTTTTGTCCGGCCCGTTCGCGTGTTGTAGTGGGGTGGTGATCGCGGGTCATCGAGGGTGAGGAGAAAACCGATGTCGGTGCAGTTGTCAGTGCTGGATACGGCCCCCATCTGGCAGGGCCAGCGGCCCGCCGACGCACTGCACGATTCGGTGCGGCTGGCGATCGAGGCCGACTCGCTCGGTCTGAATCGCTACTGGGTGGCCGAGCACCACAACGCGCCCTTCATCGCGAGCTGCGCACCACCGGTCCTGGTCGCGGCGATCGCCGCCCGGACCTCGCGGATCCGGGTCGGCTCCGGCGGTGTGATGCTCCCGAACCATGCCCCACTCGTCGTCGCCGAACAGTTCGGCACTCTGGAGTCGCTGCACCCAGGTCGCATCGATCTCGGCGTCGGCCGGGCACCCGGCACCGACCCGACGACAGCGGCTGCTCTGCATCGCCGGCCGGGTGCAGAGTTCGAGCCACTCGTCGAGGAACTGTCCGACCTGCTGCTGCGCGGCGCGGGCGGCGAGGTGATGGGTGACATCACCGGTACGACGATTCAGGCGGTGCCGGCATCGGGATCCCGGCCGACTCTCTGGGTGCTGGGTGCGAGCCCCGGAAGCGGCGAACTCGCGGGACGGCTCGGCGTACCGTTCGCCTACGCGTACCACGTGCGGCCGGTCGGAGTGGTGGAATCGATCGCCGCCTATCGGGAGTCGTTCCGCCCGACGGCCTGGTCGACGGAACCGTGGGCGGCGCTGTCCGCATCCGCGATCGTCGCCGACACAGCGGCCGAGGCCGAGCATCTCGCCGGGCCGACGCGCGTGGTGGTCGCAGAGCTGCTCCGCGGCCGCCGCAACGGCCCGAATCTGCCGCCGGCCGAAGCCGCGTCGTACCGGTTCGATCCACGCGAGAAGCTGGCCGTCACCCAGCATCTGCGGAGCCACCTGATCGGAGATCTCGCCACGGTTCGCGACCAGGTCACCGAGTTGGTCGCGGCCACTGGGTGCCGGGAGATTCTGGCGCTCACTCTGATTCAAGACGTCATCGCCAGGACCGAGTCGTACCGGCTGCTCAACCAGGCGGTCTCCGCCGTGCCGGTCCGGGCGTGACCTGTCGCAGCTCTGCCAGGAGGTCACCTGGCAAGCCGTAGCCATTTTGCTGAGTTCAACACTCTGGCGGCTGCGGCCGCCTGACTCTGGGGAGAGTGAATTGGTGTCACGTGCGGAGATAGCCAAGGACTTGGACTGTCGGGTCCTCGGTCCGCTACAGCTCATGGTGGGTCAGCAGAAGCTGAAGGTCCCGGCCGGGAAGAACGGAGTCCTGCTGGCGATCTTGCTCGTCCGCGTCGGCGAGCTCGTCTCCACCGAAGAAGTGATCGACCGGCTCTGGGGCGACGACCTGCCACAGCGGCCGAAGTCCGCCCTGCAGACCCGCATCACGCGCGTTCGGCACGCACTCGATCGCGGCCGGCCAGGGCTCGGCCAGGTCGTCCGCAGTGAGTCCGGCGGCTACGAGTTCGCCGTCGATCCGTCGCAGGTCGACCTGATCCGTTTCCGTCAGCTGGCCCAGCGTCTACCGGCCAGGTGTGCAGTCGAGGAGTCCGAGCGCCTCCGCCAGGCGCTCGACTTGGTGCACGGCCGGATTCTCGCCGATGTCCGCGGCCCGGCACTCGAGGCCGACATCATTCCGGGGCTCGAAGAGGAGCTGCTGCTGGCACGCGAGCGCCGTTGCGAGCTGGAGATCTCTCTCGGACGTCACCGCGAACTGGTCTCCGAGCTCCGCGGCCTGGTCGGCCGGTACACGTTCCGCGAACGGTTCTGGCTGCAGCTGATGACGTGCCTGTACCGATCGGACCGGCAGACCGAAGCTCTTGAGGCGTACTGCGAGATCGACCGGCGGCTTCGTCAGGAGGTCGGAGTCGACCCGTGCGAGGAGCTCCGGACACTGCACGCGCGCATCCTGCGGAACACGGCCGTACAGGTGGCCTGACGTGTCTCAGCCGACGGTGCCGAAACCTGCGCGGAAACATCATCCGCTGCGGTTGGTGCTCGGCCGCTTCGCCACCGGCGTCACGATCGTGACGGCGGCCGGCGACAGCGGCCCGGTGGGGCTGACCGCGAACTCCTTCACCAGCGTCTCGCTCGAACCCGCCATCGTCCTGGTCTGCCTGGACGCCTGTTCCCGCAGCGGGCAGGCCATCACGCGCGCCGAGTCCTTCGTGGTCAACTTCCTGCGCCGCGACCAGCGCCGGTTGAGTGAGACGTTCGCGCGCCCTGGGCAGGACCGGTTCGCCGGACTGCCCACCCGCCCGGGCCGCACGGGTGCACCGGTCATCGAAGGCAGCCTCGGGCACGTCGACTGCAGGGTCGACGAGACCCTGATCCGCGGCGATCACCTCGTCCTGTTCGGCGCGGTCCTCGAAGCCGCCGTGACTCCCGAGGCCGCCGACGACGACCCGCTGATCTTCTACGCAGGTCAGTACCTCTAGCGCGCGTAGGCGGCGAGGAAGACGTCGACGCCCGAGGTGACGAGGTCTTCCAGTTCCCCCGGGGCAAACTCGTAGCTCGGGCGCAGCGTGTGAATCAGCTGCGCGGAGCCGACCGTCAGGGCGATCAGCTGACGGACGGCTCGCAACGGATTCGGTACGTCGAGCCTGCCCTGCTCGCGCAATGTCATCAGCGCGCGCATCAGCGGCTCGTCGTTCTTCGCCTGACTGATCTGCGCCCACAACTCACCGAGCTGCGGGAACCGGTCGACCTCACCGATCACCAGCCGGCGCAAGGTGATCAGGTCGTCCCGCAGCAGGATCTCGCCCAGCGCACCGGCGAACTCGATCAACGCCGTACGGAGGTCGTCGGCCTCGATGATCTGGTCGGCCAGCTCGTCGAAACCGGTGTAGCTGTCCCGCAGGTAGCTGCCGATCACCGCGAGGAAGAGCTGCTCCTTGTTGCCGAAGTGGCTGTAGACGGTCGGCTTCGACACGCCTGACGTGGCGGCGATCGACTCCACCGAAGCACCGGAGTACCCGTGCTGGACGAACTCCTTGATGGCTGCCTGCGTGATCGCCACCCGCTTGCGCTCCGAGGCGCCTGTGACAGCGGTCAGGAGCGGTATGCCGAACTCGTCCGTATCCATGCGCTCACCCTACATCAAACTAAACCGTGTTGTAAGATCTTACTGAACGGTGTAGTTTGAAATCACTGACTCAAGGAGCTGATGGTGATGCGGATCGATGTTCATGCCCACCTGTGGACCGACGAATACCTGGACCTGGTCGAGCACTACGGACAGGACACCTCGGCCCACCGCGGCCTCGGCGCGGGCGGCAGTCCCGACGAGCTCGCGGCCCGGTTCGCGCTGCTCGACTCGGCAGGTGTCGACCGGCAGGTGCTGTCGGTCCCGCCGCGCTCACCGCACTTCGCCGACGAGAACCAGGCGGTCGAGGTGGCCCGGTTCGCCAACGACCAGTACGCCGACTTCGTACGCCGGTATCCCGATCGATTCGCGGCGTTCGCGGCACTCCCCCTTCCGCACCTCGACGCGACCTTCAAAGAACTCGGTCGCGCACTCGACGAGCTCGGAATGGTCGGCGCCTCGGTGACAACCGACGTACTGGGCACTCCGCTGGCCGATGCATCACTGACGCCGTTGTGGGAGGAGCTGGATCGACGCAGTGCGGTGCTCTACATCCACCCGACAGGTGCGGCAGCGCAGTCGCCGCTGATCAAAGATCACCACATGTTGTGGATGGTCGGCGCGCCGGTCGAGGACACGATCGCGATCACCAATCTGTTGCTGGCCGGCATCCCGAGCCGCTATCCGAACGTGAAGATCATCACGTCGCATCTCGGTGGCGCGCTCCCGATGCTGCTGCAACGCCTCGACGACCAGTACGAGTGGGAGGCCGGTGGAGCACCGGAGAAACCGAGCATCGCCGCACGCCGGCTCTGGTACGACACAGTCGGCCACAGCCACCGTCCAGCCGTGCGCGCCGCGGCGGAGAGCTTCGGTTCCGATCGTCTCGTCCTGGGAACCGATTTCCCTTACGAGGCAGGCGATCTGTTCCTTCGAGCGATTGCTTATGTCCCCGAGGCACTCGGAGCCGACGGCAACAACGTGCTAGACCACAACGCCGCGGAAATACTCGGTCTCTGAGTCCGGCGTGGCGGTTTCGGGGGTGCCGTAGGGTGGGCACCAGAACGACCTCTTCAAGGTTCTCGTTGTCGTGACCGGCCGCAGCAGAAGATCGCGGCGGATGTGTCTGCGCGGACTGAGCAGATTTCCTGCCCACCTTGGCTGCGCAGCCACCATGATTCGAGGAACCCATGCCATCCGCCGGCACGACGCTCACGCCTACCCAAATTCAGACCTGCACACCGCCTCCCAAGGGCAGCGACTTCGCACCGCTGCTCCGGGAGATCAAGGCAGCCGGTCTGCTCGAGCGCCGAACCGGTGAGTACGTCGTCGGCATCGTGATCAACCTGCTCTGTCTGGGCGCGGTGGTCGCCGGGCTGATCCTGCTCGGCAACTCCTGGCTCGTGCTGCTGCTGACCATCCCGGCCGGCATCTTCAGCACCCGGGCTGCGTTCTTCGGCCACGACGCCGGTCACCAGCAGATCGGCAGCTCGCGCCGGCTGCACGACGCGATCGGTCAGCTGCACGCGAACTTCCTGCTCGGTATGAGCTACGGCTGGTGGAACGACAAGCACAACAAGCACCACGCGAACCCGAACCACACCGACAAGGACCCCGACGTCGCGGCCGGCGTACTGGTCTGGACGCTCGCGCAGGCCGAGGGCCGCCAGGGCCTGTACGGCTGGCTGAGCCGCAACCAGGCGCGGATCTTCTTCCCGCTGCTCAGCCTCGAGGGCTTCAGCCTGAAGGTCTCCGGGATCACCTACCTGCTCACGCACCGGCCGCGCCGCGAGTCCGTCCTGGAGCTCGGCCTGATCGTCGCGCACCTGACCGTGTACTTCGGTGGTCTGCTGCTGATCATGTCGCCGCAGAAGGCGCTCGTCTTCGCGGTGCTGCACCACGTGTTGTTCGGGCTGCACCTCGGCAGCGTCTTCGCGCCGAACCACAAGGGCATGGAGATGCCCGACTGCGATTCCAAGTGGGGTCACCTGGAGAAGCAGGTCCGGACGTCGCGCAACGTCAACGGCAACCTGGTCACCGACTGGCTGATGGGTGGCCTGAACTACCAGATCGAGCATCACCTCTTCCCGAACATGCCGCGCGCCAACCTGCGCCGCGCCCAGGCCGCCGTCCGTGCTTACTGCGAGCGCGTCGGCGTTCCGTACCTGTCGACCAACATCATCGAGTCCTACGCCCAGGGCTTGCGCCACATGCACGAGGTCGGTCGGCAACTGCGCTCCCCCGCCACGTCCTGAATTCGTGTCGAAGCAGCGGGCGGCGAGGCATGATGTGCCCATGGATCAGATGGACGCCGATGCGTTCGCCCGCCTAGCTGTCGAGCTGCACGATGCCGGCGGCATGGAAGAGACCGTCGAGGCGGTCGTGCAGTTCGCGCTGCAGGCGGAGGCCTGCTCGTACGCCGGTGTCGCGCTCGTCCTGCGGGGTGTCCGGGAGATCGCGGCGGTGACCGATCCGCTGGTCGCCGAGATCTACCAGATGCAGTTCGACCTCGGCGAAGGCCCGATGCTGACCGCGTTGACCGAGGGCGTCGCCGTACAGGTCCCCGAGGTGGCGGCCGAGACGCGCTGGCCGGACTGGTCCGCCAAGATGACGAAGTACCCGATCGGTTCGGTGCTGCACGCGCCGATGTGGGCGAACGCCCAACTGATCGGCGTGCTCTCGCTGTACAAGACCGAGCCGGACGCCTTCAGCGCCGACGACGAGGCGATCGCCCACATCCTGGCCCGGCACGCCTCGGTCGCGGTCGCCACGGCCCGCAACGACGAGACGATGACCGCGGCCGTCGACGCCCGGAAGCTCGTGGGGCAGGCGATGGGCATCCTGATGGAGCGCTTCGACCTCGACGAGACCCAGGCCTTCGAGACCCTCAAGCGGTACTCCCAGGAGCACAACGTCAAGCTGCGGGACGTCGCGCAGGAATTGATCGACACTCGCAAGCTGAGGGGCGCCGGGCCGACTCCTAGGTCTTGACTTCCATCGTTGTAAATGGCCTAATTTCAAGGCTTGAACTCAAGGTCGTCCCGCCCCTGACCCTTGTGAGGTCTTGATGCGACTTTCGCCTGCCCGGATTCTCCGCTTTCTCGCCGCCGGCACCTGTTTGTCCCTGGTCGCCGGTACGGCGCTCGCCGGTCCACCAGCGCCGACCAGATCCGCGGTCACCGATGGCAATGCGCGTTTCCAGGTCCTGTCCCCCACTCTGATCCGGGTCGAGTACGCCGGGGACCGGAAATTCGAGGACGCGACCACGTTCACCGCGATCAACCGCGCGTTCCCGCGGACGCCGTACACGACCAAGGTCACCGCGGACGGGTTCCGCGAGATCCGGACCAGTGGACTGACACTGCGTTACAAACGTGGGAGTGGCCCGTTCACCCGGTCCAACCTGTCGATGGTTGTCGCTGGCAACAATGTCACGGCGGCTCCGGCGTTCCCGTCGTACTGCGGCTTCGAGGCTGCCTGTGAGGCCGAGAACGGGCTGCTGCTCGGGCACGCGTCGACGGCCTACGACCACGTCAGCTACACCGGCTCGGGGTTCGTCGCCGGGTATGAGAAGGCCGGCGCGGGGATCACCGTCAATGTCTCCGGAGTGCCGGCAGCAGGCAGCTATCGGCTCGCCGTCCGATACGCGAACTCGACCGGCGGCGACGGGCAGAACACCACGCGCACTCTGTCGACCCAGCTCAACGATGCCACCGGTCCAGGGCTGACCTTGCCGCCCACCGGATCCTGGGACACGTGGTCATCCGCCAGCACCACAGTCGATCTGAAGGCCGGGACGAACAGCATCACCGTTCGGCAGAGCCCGACCGACAGCGGGAAGGTCAATGTCGACAGCCTCGCCGTCACGCCGGTCGACAACTCGACCTATCCATCCGCCGACACCGGCCTGCTGAGTACGGCGTACGGTGCCGGGCCGACCAACACTCTCGGCGGCTGGAGTCGCGCGCTCGACAACCCGCGGCAGGTTCCGGCGTACCAGCACCCGGGCATCCTCAACCGCGACGGCTGGTACCTGCTGGATGACACCCGAACCGCCTTGCTGAACGCCGATCACGTCGTTGGTACACGTCCGAGTCATGGCATGAATCCCTACCAGGACGGCTATCTGTTCGGCTACGGCCGCGACTACAAGCGTGCGCTCGGCGACCTGAACACGCTGACCGGCGGGACCAACCTGCTCCCGCAATCGGCGTACGGCGTCTGGTACTCGCGGTACCACGCCTACAGCACCGACGACTATCAGAAGACCTTGCTGCCCAAGTTCCGCGCGGCCAAGGTGCCGATCGACTGGCTCGTGATCGACACCGATTTCAAGTCGCCGAGCACGTGGAACGGCTGGAACTGGAACGCGTCGCTCTTCCCGAACCCAGAGACCTTCATGGACTGGACGCGCGAGCAGGGACTCTCGGTGGCGCTGAACGTGCACCCGACGATCGCCGACGACGATCCGCAGTTCGCCAAGACCAACGCGACCGCGGGCGGTCTCGAACTCGACGGTGGGCGGAACTATCTGTTCGACTGGTCGAAGCCGACCCAACTGGCGGCGTACCAGGAGCTGCACAAGCCGTTCGAGCAGCAAGGCGTCCGGGCCTGGTGGCTGGACTACTGCCAGTACTGCGGTGGTTCGACCGCCTCCAACCCACAGGTTGCCCCCGACAACTTCATCAACCAGGCGTACGCCGACAGTGCCACCAAGCGCGGTCTGCGCGGCTTCTCGTTCGCCCGGGTCGGCGGCGCCGAGTACGGCGGTATCGAGAGCTCGTACCCGATCGGCCCATGGTCGGAGCGGCGGAACACGCTCCAGTTCACCGGCGACACCCCAGGCACCTGGGACTTCCTGCGGTACGCCGTTCGTTTCACCGCCGACGAGGCCTCGGCCGGGCTGTCGAACGTCAGCCACGACATCGGCAGCTTCCACGCGGACCACCTGCCGGACGACCAGTACGCGCGGTGGGTCCAGTTCGGCA
Source organism: Kribbella yunnanensis (assembly GCF_039529655.1). NCBI lineage: Bacteria > Bacillati > Actinomycetota > Actinomycetes > Propionibacteriales > Kribbellaceae > Kribbella > Kribbella yunnanensis. The sequence continues at coordinate 20,377 of NZ_BAAANF010000003.1, forward strand.
CGTTCCAGCCGATCGACCGGCTGCACTCCGACCACGCCGACCGGCTGCCCTGGGAGTACGGCGCCGAGGCGGGTGACAGTGCCACGAAGTTCCTGCAGCTGCGTGAGGCGCTGGTCCCGTACACGTACACGATGGCCGCGCGGGCGCACACGACCGGCGTACCGATCGTGCGGCCGATGTATCTCGAGTACCCGGCGGAGGAGGCGGCGTACAGCAGTCCCGGTCAATACCTGTACGGCGACAGCCTGCTCGTCGCACCGATCACCACCCCGAACGTCGGCGGTGTCGGATCGACCTCGGTGTGGGTGCCACCGGGGACCTGGACCGATTACTTCACCGGTACGTCGTACACCGGCCCGGCCACCGTCACGATCAGTGCGCCGCTGTCGCGGATGCCGGTGCTCGTGAAGGGCGGCGGCATCGTCACCACCCGGACCGACTACGTCGACAACCAGACCGCCAGCGTGCTCACCCAACTGACCGCGACCGTCGCCGGTGGCGCCAACGGCAGCTTCAGCCTCTATCAGGACGCCGGTGAAGGCTCCGGCGGCTCGACCAGCACGCAGCTCACCTGGAACGACCGGGCTCGCGCACTCACCATCGGCGCCACCCGCGGCAGCTATCCGGGAGCCGCTGCCGCACGCGCCTACACCGTGCGCCTGACCAACAGCAGCGCCCCCACTGCGGTGTACGTCGACGGCCGCCGTACCGGGTGGTCGTACGACGCCGCCAGCCGCACTGTCACGGTCACCACCGGCAGTCTGAGCACTCGCATCCCGCACAAGATCACGCTCTGACCCCCACACCCCCCAGGCGCAGAGATGAGGGATCGACCCTCATGCCTGGGGGGTGCCCCAGGCATGAGATTTGGTGGCACAAGGTCAACCACCGAAAACCTGGGGGTAAACGAAATGAAGCGTCAAGGGATCGCCGTACTGGCCGGAGTCGCCGCTGTGATCGCCGGGACCGTGCTGCCGGCCGGGACCGCCGCTGCGGACGGGCTGCCGCTGCAGGCGCCGTGCACCGAGCAGAAGGACGTCACGGGACCGCAGTTCGCTGTCAACCTGTGCGACGTGATCGACGCGGACCAGTTCCGCACCAACCTCGCCAACGAGGGCAATGTCCACTGCGGGCCGACGTCGCTCTACAACGCGATGTACTACCTCGGCGAGCACAAGGGCCTGCCGATGCGGGTGACACCGAACGGTCAGCTGATGACTGAGTACGACCCGCACGACCCGGCCGACTACGACGAGGCCACCGCCTGGATCGGCTGGCTCGGCTTCAAGGCCGGCATGGGCCCGAACCCGAAGAGCTCCACTGCCAAGGGCAACCGGCTCGCCTTCGACGCGGCGACCGTCGGCGCCAAGGAGAGCGGCTGGACGGTCAACCGCGGCGAGGCCCGCACCGACGACTTCCCGGAGTTCGGGCTGGAGATCGCGAAGCGGCTGCGCCAGGCCCCGCTCCAGCTCTGGTACGGCCGGTACGTCCTGAACGCGGACAACACGCACACCCGCACCGGCGGCCACGCGGTCACCGTCGTCGCGGCCAAGGGTGATGTGGCGTCCGGCAAGGTCGAGCTGGCCCTGCACGACCCGGCCCGCTCCGACGACCACGGCACACCCGGCTACAAGGACACCCAGTCCGACATCCGCGACGAGACGGTCACCCTCTACAAGGTGAACATCCGGACCAAGTCGGTCGACGAGGAGACCGGGGTCGTGACGACCGCACAGCACACCTTCTGGCGGCTGTTCGGCGAGAGCTACACCGGCACGACACTGCAGTACGTCGAGGCCTTCAACTGGTTCGAGACCGCACCGCCGGTCGGCTGACGCAGTACCTGACGAGCGGCCCCTTGGAGGGAGGGGGCCGCTCGTTCTTGCGTCAGGTCAGGGCGCGGCCGAGTTCGCGGCGGCCGGTGATGCCTAGTTTGATGTAGATGCGGCCTAGGTGGTTCTCGACCGTCTTGGGTGACACGAACAGCTCTTGAGCGATGTCGCGGTTGCTGCGGCCGGTGACTGCGAGCCCGGCGACCCGGCGTTCGCTCGCAGTCAGGGAGTCCTGGCCCGGTGCCACCAGCGATCGCGGCCGATCCCCCAGAGCCTGCAGGACTTCGGCCACCCGGTTCCGCAGGACGACAGCGCCACAACTGGCCGCCAGCTCGCCGCCTCGATTGAGCGTCTCTCGAGCGTCCGTACGGCGGCCGACCACGCGATAGGCCTCACCGAGATCGACCAGGGCCCGTGCCAGCTCCAATCGGGCCGGCGAACGCTCCAACACGGCGACTGCCTCGGTCAGCGTCTCGACCCGGCGAGCCCCCTGCCCCACATCGACCTTGGCGGTCAGTCGCAGTGCGGCTCCCAGGTCGGTGGGCGCACCCCAGCGTCGAGTCAGGGCCAGCTGATCGCTCGCCAGCTCACGCGCCGCAGCCTCATCACCCAGTCGCAGCTGCGCCAACGCGGCGGGAGTCCGCCACGGGACCGCCGGTGGATCCAGATCCGCGGCCACCATCTCGTCGCGCAACCACAGCGCATGCTCAAGCGCAGCCAGCGGATCGTCCAGCTCCAACGCGATCCGGGCCCGGATCGCCTCCAGCCACATCGCCGCGATCACCCGCGGCGCATTCCGGCTCGACTCATCCCACTCGGCCAGCATCGCCTGCGCCCCGGCAAGATCACCGCGTTCCAGCGCCGCATACAACCCGAAGGTCACCGCGGTCGCCCGGATCGCCACGACCTGCGGTGTCAGATCCTCCGACTCGATCGCAGCCAGTACGCCGTCCGCGTCGGCCTCGACCGCCGGTAGATCACCGCAGCGCCACGCCAGGAAGTCCGCGACATTCGCGACCATCGCGAACTCGATCGGCGAACCGTGCCGCCGTACCCAGTCCTGTGCGCCGGCGATCTCGTCGCGGGCCGGTCCGACGCCGTCCGCTGCGATCAGCGACATCATCGCGAGCAGCCAGCCGACCAGCGGGTCCGCTTGGCCGACCGAGTCCTTGAGCAGCGCGCCGCGACGCAACGCGCGCTCCGCAGTACGCCGTACGTCGGCCGACGGGCTCACCTCGTACCGGCCGCACTGCGCGAGCAGCGCCAGCAGGATCCGCTCGTCGGGCGTATCACCGGGGACGTCGGCGAACCCGCGCAGGTGTTGCGAGGCGCGCTTGCGCTCCGACGGGAGATAGGACCGGATGATCCCGAGCCGTGCGTCCAGCGCCAACCGCGCCGACCTGTCATCGGTCCAGTCATCGAGTGCATGCATCAGCTCGGTCGCGGCCGCCACTGGCCCGTCAACCGCTGAGGTCGCGGTGGCCGCCGTACCGAGGAGGTCGGCGCGCTCTCGACCACTGCTCGCGTCGGCCGCAGCCAGTAGGTAGCGCCGGGCCGCCTGCGGATCGCCATTGCGGAGCAGGAGTTTCCCCAGCAGGCTCTGGAGTTTCGCGTTCGCCGGCTCGACCTCGATCGCACGATTCAGGTAGGCGATCGCCTTCTCGACGTCACCTGCCGTTGCGCACATCGTGGCGGCCTCGGTGAAGATCGCGACCGCGGAATCCAGCGTCCCGGCCGGCGCCTGGACCAGATGGGCTGCCACCCGATCGGCCGCCGCTCGCGCCGCCCACAGGGTCTCGGCCGCCCGGCCATGCAGCGTGGCCTGGTCGACCGGGCCCAAGGTCGAGGTCACCGAGTCGCGGATCACCGGGTGCACGAAGCTCAGCTGAGAGGCCTCGACACAAACGACATGAGCCGCGACCAGCTCATCCACCGCCGCGGCGAGCGCGGACTCGGGCAGTTGCGCGACCGAACCGGCCGCCCAGATATCCGTGCGAGCGCCGAACACCGCCACGGCCTTGGCCAAGGCGAGTGCGGTCGGCGACAACCTCGACAACAAGGTCCGGCTCACGGCACTCGCACCGAGCCCGCGGACGGTCTCCGCAGTCGCCGCATCCTTGGTCGACCGGTCCAGCACCGCCAACTCATCCAGCAGCGACTCGGCCAGGAACGGGTTCCCACCGCTCGCCGCCAGGACCGCATCCACGACCTGATCGGCCGCCTCGGTGCGGCTTCGTTCCGCAATCAGTACGGCGATGCCGTCGCGGCTCAGCGGTCGCGGTAGCAACCGCTCGACGTGCCGGGCGACGGTCAGCTCGGCCAGCGGACCCAGCCGGTCCGGCGGCGGCCGGGTCGCGACCACCAACGCGATAGGCAGGTCACCAACGCGCTTGGACAGATAGGACAGGAACCGCAGCGACGGCGGATCGGACCATTGAGCATCGTCGATGGTGATCAGCAGCGGTCGCGGCGAGGCCAGGTCGACCGCCACCCACCAGAGCGCGTGCAACGTCCGCGCCACCTCGGCGTCCCCGGCATCCGGAGTCGCCTTGTCGAGCGCCTCGATCGCGCGACCGGTCGGTCCGGCGATGATCGCGGCCCGCGTCTCCCCGGCGTACCGGGCGATCGACCGCTCGATCAGCTGCCGGACGACACCCCAGGCCAGCGCGCTCTCGACCTCGTCGCCGGTCGCCTGCATCCGGACGAAACCGCGTTCCTTGGCCATCGCACGGGTCTCGGCCACGAGTCGCGACTTGCCGATCCCGGCCTCGCCCTCGATCACGACGACCTTGCCCTCACCCCGACCGGCCGCATCCAGCGCGGCGGCGATCCGGGCGAGCTCGTCCGGCCGCTCGAGCACGCCGCTCACTCAGATCCTGGCAGCGCGTCGGCCACCCGGCTCAGCAGATCGGGATCCCGGAGTGGCTTGCCGTGACCGAACAGCACCAGCGCGGGCCGCAGCGCGGCGAGCCGGCGCATCGCCTGATGGTTGCGCCGGACATCGAAGGTCAGGAAGTTCCACGGCGCGGACACCTTGGGCAGCCGGAAGAAGACGTCACCACACAGCAGCGTCCGATCCGACTCCCGCCACAACGCGATGTGGCCGGGCGAGTGGCCCGGCACCTCCAGCACGGTGAAGCTGCCCACCTGGTCGCCCTCGACCAGTCGCCGGCTGACCGGATGCGGCGGCGGCATCTTGCCGCGGGCCATCAACCCGGGCAGCCATCCGGCGGCCGGTACCGGCGTGGCCGTCTCGATCGCCTCGGCGTCGTCGGCTCCCGCCCACAGCGGGATACCGAGCTCCTCGCAGACCGCGTGACTCGACCCGAAATGATCGGGGTGCGCATGGGTCACCACATGCGCGGCCACCTCCCGCCCCCGAAGCTGCCGCAGGATCCGCCCGGCCGCAGCCGGGGTCCCGGCATCGACCAGCACGTCGTCGACGAGGTACGCATTCATGAAATGCGGCGGCCGGCCCAACAACTGACCGACCCCCTCCGCAAGCTGCCGCACAGACGGATCTTAGAGGATGTCAGGCCTTCCGGGGTTGTTGCTGGGTGGCGCAGTGGATGGTGCCGCCGCCGGTGCAGAGGCCGTCGGTGGTGATCTGTACGACGATCTTGTCCGGGAACGCGTCGGCGACCGTGTCGAACGCTTCCGCGTCGGTCGCGTTGTCGCCGTACTGGCCGAGCACGATGCAGTCGTTCGCCTCGTAGTAGCCGATGTAGCCGGGTGCCGCGGTCTGCGCAAACTCGTCACCGCCACGCTCGGTGAACGGCAACGCCTGGTTCCGCGCCTTGTAGGTCTTGTAGACGGCGGCCGGATCGGGCTCGGGCAGAGTCGCCGTGGTCAGCTTCTTCGCACCGCCCAGCAGCCGGGTGCGCTGATCGGCCGGCACTGCGTTGATCTCGTCGACCGCCTGCAGGAGCACCTTGCGATCGCGCTTGTCCTCGGCTGCGCCGAACTCCGCCGACGCGTACAGCAGGTGGCCGGGTTCGGTGAACCGGGCCAGGAAGTCGACGTGCCAGTCGGTGACCTCGAGCCCCGGCCGGCCCGGCATCCACAGCATCCGCTCGATCCCGAACAGGCGGCGCAGCTCGACCTCGATCTCTTCCTTCTGCTTGCCGGGGTTCCGGTTCGGGTTCAGCAGGCAGCTCTCGGTGGCCACGCCGAGGCCGTGGCCGTTGACCTCGATCCCGCCACCCTCCATCGTCAGCCACGTCTTCACGACCGGTACGGCGGAATCGGCCGCGATCGCGGTCGCGACGGCCCGGTCCTCGTCGATCGGCTGGTCGACCACTCCGTTGGCGGCCTTGCGCGGGTCCTTCCGCCAACCCTCCAGACCGGTCGTGACCGGCGCTTGCCCCCAGCCGTTGAAGTTCAGGTTCACGCCGTGCAGTGCACCACTCGCGTCCGTCACGAAGACGGGTCCGGTGTCGCGGACCCAGAGGTCGTTCAGCGGGATCCGGACCAGGTCGAGCGGGTGGGACTTGATCGGCGGCAGCTCACTCTTCTTGACGTCGCCGAGGTAGATCCGGCCGGAGCCGTCGAGGTCGTTGCCGACCTGGTCCTTGGCCGACGACGCCGCGACGATGTCGGCCAGGAACCGGTTCGCCTCGGCCTCGTCGGCGGCGTTGTTCACCAGCAGCGCGACCGGCTCGAACCGCGAGATCGTCGCGGCCAGCCGGACCAGATCCTGCCGGGCGACGATCCGGGCGTTGGTCAGGTCCCGCCCGTACGCCGTCTCCGGTTCCTCACCCCAGACGCCCGGCGTCGCGCCGTACGCCATCCAGGTCACCTCGTGCGGAGCACCCTCGGCAGCCAGCAGGAAGCCGTCCTTGACCGCCCGCGGCTTCGGCTCTGCTTTGTCCGGACCACAGCCGCTCAGCCCGGCGGCGGCTACCACCCCGAAGCCTGCGGTGCGGATAAATCCCCGACGACCCATCATTGAACCTTGCTCTCCATTCTCGGTTGATACAGATGTGAGCGGGAGCGGCGGCTACGCTCCGAGCGTGACAGAAAACGGTGCCGCTGTCCCGAAGCGGCAGGAGCGTGGCGCGGCCCGCGAGCAGCAGATCGTGAGCGCCGCTGCCGAGTTGATCGCCGAGCGTGGGCTCGCGAACCTGCGCGTCGCCGACGTGGCCGAGCGAGCCGGGCTGGGCGCCGGCCACGTCTCGTACTACTTCCGCTCCAAGACGCTGTTGCTGATGCGCGCGATCCAGCAGTCCGAGGACGCGTTCATCGACCAAACCGAGGCCACCCTCGCCCGCATCCGCGACCCTTGGAAGCGGCTCGCCAAGTTCATCGAACTCTCCGCCGCCAACGGTCCGCGCGATCCCGGCTGGGTGCTCTGGTTCGAGGTCTGGAGCAACGCCGCCCAGTCCGACGAGGTCGCTCGCCTGCACGAAGAGCTCGACGCCCGCTCGTGCGCCCTGCTGGCGGACATCATCCGCCACGGCTGCGACCAAGGCGTCTTCACCACCGACGACCCGACCCAGGCCGCCATCGTCCTCGCCGCGACCATCGACGGCCTCTCCATCCAGCTCACCCTCGGCAAAGCCGGCCTGACCGCGCGCCAGGTCAACCGCCTCTGCCTCGACACCGCCCGCACCCTGCTGACCCACTAGACGCGCCCGTACGACGTGATGGCGTGACCGAAGTCGTCGAGCAACTCCTGGGTGACGCTGCGGCGAAGCTTGCCCAGGCTTCGCAGTACGCCGATGTAGTCGGCCGGCGTGAATACCGAGTGCTGGCTGTTCGACGTGGTGTCGCACAGCCGCACGACCGACTCCAGGTCGTCGTCGTGGTACTCCCTGATCAGCCACCGCTTCATCCCGCGAGAACCAACTCGGCCCACGGCAGACCGTGCGCGTCGGCAATCGGCCGATGCGTGACGTTGCCAGCGTGGGTGTTGAGTCCGCCGGCCAAGGCCGGGTCGCGGCGCATCGCCTCTTCCCAACCGCGGTCGGCGAGGGCAACGACGTACGGGAGGGTTGCGTTGGTGAGTGCGTACGTCGAGGTGTTCGCGACTGCGCCGGGCATGTTCGCAACGCAGTACAGGATCGAGCCGTGGACGGGGAAGGTCGGCTCGGCATGGGTGGTCGGGCGGGAGTCCTCGAAGCAGCCGCCTTGGTCGATCGCGATGTCGACCAGCACACTGCCCGGCTTCATCCGGCTGACCAGGTCGTTGCTGATCAGCTTGGGCGCCTTGGCCCCTGGCACGAGGACTGCGCCGATCAAGACGTCCGCCTCGAGTGCGGCCCGCTCGATCTCGAGTGGGTTCGAGACGACGGTGCGCACGCGGCCGCCGTACAGGGCATCGGCTGCTCGTAGGCGGTCCACGTCGAGGTCGAGCAGGGTGACCTCGGCACCGAGACCGACCGCTACGGCCGTTGCGCTCAGCCCCGAAACGCCGGCACCGATCACCACGAACTTCGCCGGATGGGTTCCCGGTACGCCGCCGGCCAGCACACCGCGACCACCTAGCGAACCCATCAAGTGATGCGCTCCGGCTTGCGGGGCGAGTCGACCGGCGACCTCACTCATCGGTGCAAGTAGTGGGAGGGCACCTGATGGCAACTGCACGGTCTCGTAGGCGATCGCGGTCACCTGGCGGTCGAGTAGTGCCTCGGTGCAGGAGCGGGACGCGGCAAGGTGCAGGTAGGTGAAGAGGACTTGGCCGGGGCGCATCCGCTCGTACTCGGGCTCGATGGGCTCCTTGACCTTGAGCAGCAGGTCGCCTGCCGCCCACACCTCGTCGGCCGTGTCGAGCACCTTCGCACCGGCCGCGAGGAACTCGGCGTCGGTGATGGACGAGCCGCGGCCCGCGCCGGTCTCGACGAAGACTTCGTGGCCGCGCCGGGTCAGTTGGTCGACGCCGGAGGGCGTGATCGCGACGCGGTACTCGTGGTTCTTGATCTCTTGGGGCACGCCAATCTTCATGGCGGTGCTGCCTTTCTAGGCTGGGTCAGAAGTGGTAGAGCTGCTGCAGGGGCACGCGATCGACCGCCGGCATGGTCAGCAACTCGCCGCGGAAGCGGGTCTCGCCGCTGCGCGGATCGACGACCACCGGGCCGGTGGCACCGTGATGTGCCATCGCGTCGAGCCGGACTGTCCGGCAACCGCGGATGGGTGCGAGCTTTCGACGCGTCGGTACGGCGGAGACGCCGGCCGCGGCCGCTGCTTGGTTGACGAAGAGCAGGGACAATTCAGCGGCGGTCGCGCCCAGTCCGCCGAACTGAGCGCCGAGGACGAGCGGTTCTGCGCTGTCGATCGAGGCGTTCGGATCGCCCGTCACGCCCCAGGCCGGGAACCCGGCCTTCAGGACGAGCTCGGGCTTGGCGCCGAACGTTGCCGGCCGCCACAACACGAGGTCGGCGAGCTTGCCGGGTTCGAGACTGCCGACGTACTCGTCGAGGCCGTGGACGCGGGCTGGGTTGATGGTGAGTTTTGCGAGGTACCGCAGGACTCGGTCGTTGTCTGCGCCGTGCGGGTCGCGCGACGGACGCAGAACGGACGCGAGCCCGAAGGTGCTGCGCCAGGTCTCCCCGGCGCGGCCCATCCCTTGAGCATCCGACGAGGTGATCGGGATGACGCCTAGGTCGTGCAGGAGGTTCTCGGCGCCCATGGTGGCCGCGCGAACCCGGTCGGCGGCCAGCGCGCGGTCGCCGGGCAGGTCGTCGCGAAGACCGTGCACGTGCGCGATCATCGCCCGGTGCTCGGCAACCGCGTCCCGGCCGAACGGCAAGGTCGGATTGGTCGACGAGGCAAGCACATGCGGGACACCGGCCAGGCTGAGTACGTCGGGCGTGTGCCCGCCGCCGCAACCCTCCACGTGGTAGGCGTGGATCGCCCGCCCGTCGAGCACGGCCAACGTGTCCGCGACGGTGAGCCCTTCGTTCAGTCCGTCGGTGTGCACCGCAACCTGTACGTCGTACTCCTCCGCCACTGTCAACGCGGTGTCGAGCGTCCGGAGGTGCGCCCCGGTGTCCTCGTGCACCTTGAATCCGCACACCCCAGATTCCATTGCCTCAAGCAACGGATCACGCCGGCTGCTGGATCCACGACCGAGCAGCCCGATGTTGAGTGGGTAGTCGTCGAAAGCGCCGTACCCGGTCCGCAGGATCCAGGCCGAGCCGACGCCGACACCCCAGAACGGGCCGATCTCCTGGCCGATGACGGTGGTCACGCCCGAGGCCAGCTCGGCCTCGCAGACCCGCGGCGACAACAGGTGCACGTGAGTGTCGATCCCGCCGGGTGTCGCAATGAGCCCTTCACCGGACACAACCGCCGTACCACTGCCGATCACCAGGTCGACATCGTCCATCGTGTCGGGGTTGCCGGCCTTGCCGATGCCGACGATGTGTCCTTCGCGGATCCCGATGTTGGTCGCGCGGATCCCGAGCACCGGATCGAGCAGCAGCACGTTGCTGATCAGCAGATCACAGGACTCGCTGGTCCGCACGGCCCGCATGCCGATCCCGTCCCGCCCCGTCTTCCCGAACCCCAGCAACACCTCATCCCGATCACTCCCCCGGTCATCCCGGTCCACCCGAACCACCAACCCGGTGTCCCCCAGCACCACCCGATCCCCCAGGCCCGGCCCATAAACCCCAGCCCGAGCCCGCGCATCAAGCGTCATCCCCGCACCGCCCGCGCCGCAGCATTCTCGGGATTGCCGTCTCCTGGGTGGTCGGTGTCGAGGAAGCCCCATTCGTGGGCACGAGAGAGCGCTTTCTCGCGGATCCCGGGGTCGTCGAGCGGACCGTCCACCAGACCGGCGAAGCCGACCACGACACGTCCGCCGCGAATCGGCGCGAGCGCCACGCGGGTCGGCGTACCGGGCTCGAACCGCACGTGGGTGCCGGCCGGTACGTCGAGGTGCCGCCCGTACGCCGCCGCCCGGGAGAACCGGAGTCGCGCGTTCGCCTCGAAGAAGTGGAAATGACTCGTCACCGAGATCACCACCGACGCCGTGTTCACCACCTCGACTGTGACCACCTCGCGAGTGGCAGCAGCGGGGAGAGCGCTCTCTGCGGGGATCACGGTGCCGGGCATGTCGTCTCGATCCGGCACCTGGCCGAAGGGGGTTGGGACGACGACCAGGCGGGAGCCGTCGGTGAAGACGGCTTCGACGGAGACCGTTCGGACGATGTACGGCACCTCGGGGAGGACCTCGGCGGCGGTCAACACCGACTGACCGGTCAGGACCGCGTCGGCGTGCCGGGCGCGGCGGCGGGCTGCCTCGCAGACCTCGTCTGCTATCAGGGCGGTGGCCTCGGGAACGTTCAGCAGCACGCCGGCCGCGCGGCGGCGGCGGGCCAGCTCGGCGGCCGAGAACAGCAGCAGCCGGTCCCGTTCGGTGGGGGTAAGTCGCATCCCGGAGATCCTTGCTCGAGGTCTTGACTAAAAATTCGGTCAACCACAAACTAACTCACCATGACGACGACCACAACGTCCCCCGATGCCGGCCCCGGCCTGGCCGCGAGCTACCCGGCCGAGCTGTCCCCGCACGGCCTCGCCGCCGCCCCGGCGACCCCGGTCCCGTACGTCGACGAACGCCTCACCCGCTACCGGATGCCGGCCGAATGGGACCTGCACGAACGCACGCTCCTCACCTGGCCGACCCGCCGCGAACTGTGGGCCGGCGTCTTCGAGGAGGCGAAGCGCGAGTACGCCACGGTCGCCCGAACCGTCGCCGACTTCGAGCCAGTGACCGTCGTCGCGCTCCCCGGGCGGAAGCAGGAGGTGCTCGACCACTGCGGTACCGCGAACATCGACGTACTCGAAGCTCCCGCCGACGACTCCTGGATCCGCGACAACGGACCGCTCGTCGTACGAGATGCCGACGGCAACCGCCTCGGCGTCGACTTCGCATTCAACTCGTGGGGCCGCAAGTTCCTCCCGTACGACCGGGACGCCACGCTGACCCCGCTGATCCTCGAGCACCTGGGCATCGAGCGAGTCCCGATCGATCTCGTCCTGGAGGGCGGCAGCATCACCGTGGACGGCGAGGGCACGCTGATCTCGACCGCGCAGTGCCTGCTGCACAGCAACCGCAATCCCGGGCTCTCCCAGGCCACGATCGAGGACACGATCCGGCGGGCGCTCGGGATCGACAGCGTGCTCCTGCTGCCGTTCGGGCATCTCGACGACCGGCACACCGACGGTCATGTCGACGGGGTCTGCACCTACGTCGCTCCCGGCCGCGTGGTCGCGCAGACCTGCAGCGATACCGCGAACATCAACCACGAAGCGATGTCCCGCAACCTGCGTCAGCTGCGCGACAACACCGACCGGCGCGGCCGGACAGTCGAGGTGCTCGGGCTCGACCTGTTCTCGTCGTTCGCTGTCGAGGGCGTGACGGACTACGTCTCGTACCCGAATTTCTACGTCGCCAACGGGGTCGTCGTCGTACCGGTGAGCGGCAACACCGGAGACGACGAGAGAGCGCTTTCTGTGATCAGCGCCCAGTTTCCCGACCGCGAGACGATCGGCGTCATCGGCCAGGTGATCGCGTTCGGCGGCGGCGGCCCGCACTGCATCACGATGCAGATCCCCGCAGCGATTGGCAGTACCCCATGACCCTTCTCACCGAACGACCACCGACCGCGCGGACCAGCGCCGAGGTGGAACTGACCGGACTGGCCAAGCGGTACGGCGGAACTGTGGCGGTCGATGATCTGTCGCTGACCGTCCCGGCCGGCGAGTTCGTCGCACTCCTCGGCCCATCCGGCTGTGGCAAGTCGACCACCCTGCGGATCCTGGCCGGCCTCGAACAACCGGACCGCGGCCAGGTCCTCCTGTCCGGTACCGACGTGACCGCCGTCCCGGCGCACCGCCGCGACATCCACACGGTCTTCCAGTCGTACGCGTTGTTTCCGCACCTCAGCGTCGCGGACAACGTCGCGTTCCCGCTCCGTCAGCGGGGAGTGTCCCGACCCGACATCCGCGGCCGCGTCGCCGATGCCCTCGCACTCGTCCAGCTTCCAGCGGCCGGCGACCAGCCCGTCACCAGCCTCTCCGGCGGTCAGCAGCAACGCGTCGCGCTGGCTCGCGCGATCGTCGATCGCCCGAGCGTCCTGCTCCTCGATGAACCGCTCTCCGCCCTCGACCGCAGTCTCCGGCAAGCCATGCAGGTCGAACTGCGGTTGCTCCAGCAGAACCTCGGCGTCACCACCGTTCTGGTGACCCACGATCAGGAAGAGGCGCTCAGCCTCGCGGACCGGATCGTCATCATGTCCGACGGCCGCGCCGAGCAGGTCGGTACCGCGGAGGAGGTCTACGACCATCCGGCGAGCCTGTTCGTCGCCCGCTTCGTCGGCGAACAGAACGAGATCAGCGGCATCGTCAACAGCCACGGCAAGCTGCAGCACGCGGATGTGGTGGTCGGCGCCCCGACGATCGCCGAGCCCGGCCCGGCACTCGCCCTGATCCGCCCCGAACACATCCGTGTCGGTCTCGACCTCAGCTCACCGGCCGACGTGAACAACATCGACGGGATCGTCCGCGGCGTGAGTATCGCGGGGATCTCCAGTGTGGTCCTCGTGCACTGCCGCGGGCTCACGCTCCTGGCCCGCGTCCCCCGCGACGGCCGGCCGCTCCCCCACGTCGGCGACCAGGTCCGCTGTTCCTGGGACCCCGCCCACGTCCGGATCTTTCCCACTCCGGAAGGTGCCTGATGAGATCACCCCGACGACTCGCGGCCCTGCTCGCGGCCGCTCTCGCCATCGGCGGGTGCAGCGCGCCTGACAACCACGCCGAGCCTCAGCCCACGACGTCGTACCCGAGCACTGTGCAGAAGGGCTCGACGCTGACGATCTACTCCTGGGCCGACTACATCTCCCAGGAGAACCTCACGGCTTTCGAGGCGGCGACCGGCGTCAAGGTGACCGTCGACGCCTATGCCTCCGCCGAGGAAGCGGTGGCGAAGCTCCGGCTGACCCAAGGCACCAGCGGCTACGACCTCGTCGTGATGGACGGTTCGTACATCCCGCAACTCACGCAGAGCAAGTCCTTGCTGGCCTGGGACAAGAGCCGCTTACCCGGTCTCTCCGGTCTGTCCAAGACCTTCACCGGTAAGTCCTGGGATCCGTCCAACACCTACGCGATCCCCAAGTCGGGCGGCTCGACCGGCTATGTCTGGGACAGCGCGATCATCAAGACACCGCCGGCCAACTGGAACAGTTTCTACGCAGACTTCGCCGACCCCTCGGTCAAACGCCGTACGTCGGTGATCGACGGCGCTCCGTCGTTCGTCGGCTCGTACTTCTGGGGTAACGGCATCTCCGACCAGACCACCGAGCGGTCCGACTACGCTGCGGCCGAGCAGTTCTACACCGACAAGGTGCTGCCACATCTCAAGGCGTTCAACTCCTATCCGCGTTCCGAGCTCGCCTCCGGTGAGATCGTGCTGGCCCAGGCGTTCACCGGCGATGCGCGTGGCGCGCTGATGGACGGTCCGAAGACGCTGCGCTTCGCACTCGGCGGACCGAAGACCGACCTGTACGTCGATCACTGGGTGCTCCCCAAGGGTTCGCAGAACATCGCCGCCGCCCATGCGTTCGTCGAGTTCCTGCTGAAGCCGGAGAACGCGGCTCGCGAGACCAAAGCGATCGGGTACTACACCGGCGTCGAAGCGTCCAAGAGCCTCCTGAAAGACCTGCCCTACAAGGAGATCGTCTTCTTCGACGAAGGTGTGCCTGCGGATCGGTTCGTTCCGGCCGAGGTGACGCCGGCGCGGAAGCAGGCGGTGGCCACGTTCCAGCGGCTCAAAGCCGTGGTCTCCCGATGAGGAGCGTCCGCGGGTTGGTTCCATCGCTGCCGGCCTTCGGCTGGTTGTGCCTGTTCTTCTTGTTGCCCGGTGCGTTGGTGGCGGTCTTCAGCCTCGGTGAATCGACGTTCTTCGGTACCAGTCCCGTCGATCTGAGCTCGCCGTCACTGGACCGGTACGGCGAGGCGACCAGCGACACGTTCCGGATCGTCTTCCAGAACACGCTGCAGCTCTCGATCGTCGGCACCGCCTTGTGCGTCCTGCTCGCCGTACCGATGGCCTATCTGATCGCCACCCGCCTCACCGGCTTCTGGAAGTACGCCGCGATCGCGGCCGTCGTCATTCCGTACTGGATGCCGTTCCTGCTCCGCACCTACTCCTGGCGGATCCTGCTCGGCGACCACGGACCGGTGACTGGCGTGCTGGGTATCGACAGCCTCGGCATCCTCGACACGCTGGCGGGCGCCCAGCTCGGTGTCGTCTACAACTACCTGCCGCTCGCGGTGCTGCCGATCGCCGTCGCGCTCGATCGTCTCGATCCTGCCCTCCGGAAGGCGGGCCGTGACCTCGGCGCGAGTCCGTGGCGGGTGTTCCGGCAGGTGACGTTGCCCGCGGTCCGGCCCGGTGTGATCAGCGCGGCGCTGCTCGTCTTCATCCCGTTGATGGGTGACTACGTGACGCCGTCCATCCTCGGTGGCGTCAAGGCCGCGGTGGCCGGTTCACTTGTCAGCAGTTCGTTCCTGGAGAGCCAGGACTGGGCGCTCGGCGCGGCGACCGCCGTACTGCTGATCGCTCTGGTGCTGCTCGTGCTGGGATGCGCGGCGTTGCTCTTGAAGCTTGCCGGCCTGCTGGTCAGGATCGTGAGGCCACTCGATCTGACCGCTCGCTTCACCCTCGGGAACAGAGCGTGGAGCCGCGACGTCTGGGGACCTGCCTTGCGCGTCTTCGGTGTCGCACTCTGCGCGTTTCTCTGGGTGCCGATCCTGACGATCGTCGTCTACTCGTTCAACGGCGGCCGGTCGCTGCCGGTGTGGTCCGGGTTCAGCACCCGCTGGTACGCCGCGGTCCCGGACAACCCGGCGCTGGTCAGCTCGATCGGGGTCTCGTTGCGAGTCGCGCTCATCTCGACCTTGGTGGCGGTGATCATCGGCACGCTCGCCGGTGCCGCACTCGCCCGGGCGGGCCGCCCACTTCGCCGTACTCTGCTCGGTCTGCTCCTCATCGTCTTCATCACCCCCGAGATCGTCTCCGCGATCGGGCTACTGCTCCTGTACGTCGCCGCTGGGCCGGCGCTGTCGAACGGAGTCGTCCGCCTGGTGATCGCGCACTCCGTGATCGCGGTCGCGATCGTGGCGTTCGTCGTACAGGCCAGGCTGTCGACGCTGGACCCGAGGCTGTCCGATGCGGCCGCGGATCTCGGCGCGCCACCTCGTGCCGTGTTCCGCCGGGTCACCGTCCCGCTCGCCGTACCCGCCGTACTGGCGGCTGCCGTTCTCGCGTCGACGGCCTCGCTCGACGACGTCGTCGCGGCCAGCATGCTCGGGAACGTCGGGACCACGACGCTGCCGGTCTTCGTCTACTCGACCCTCCGCAACGGCCTGCGCGGTGACGCGGCCGCGGCCTCGGTCGGCGTGATGCTGCTGATCGCGGTGGTCGTGGTCGTGATCGCGTGGGTACTGCGGCTGCGCGGGCAATCCAAGTCGTTCGCCGAAGGGTTGGTGGGCCAATGACTAGAATCGGTGGGATGACCGATCGCCGTACCCAGCTGCTGCAGGCCACCATTGCCGTCATCGCCCGCCGGGGCGTGCGCGGGATGCGGGTCCAAGAGGTGGCTGCCGATGCCGGAGTCTCGGTCACGCTGCTCTACCACTACTTCGGTAGCCGCGAGGGTCTGCTCGAGGCAGCCTTGGAGGCGGTCAGCGATCAGGCCGGCCGGTACGGCGAACAGGCAGCGGCCGGTGCGACGACCGCCCGGGCCGAGTTGGTCGCGCGGCTGGTTGGCGAGCTGAGCGGTACCGAGGAGGTGCAGACGAACTCCGCGGCCTGGGGTGAGCTGCGCTGGGCCTCCGTCTTCGACGATCGGTTGCGGCCTGCCGTGCACAAGCTGACCGCGGAGTGGGTCGACGAGATCGCCGAGCTCGTCGAACGAGTGCACACCGAGGAAGGCAACACCGGCGCCCGGGATTCCGGCGCGGTGGCCGAGCGCCTGGTCGCGCTCGTCGAGGGACTCTCCGGTCGTTGGCTGACCGGCGCCGTACCGCCCGAGCATCTGCAGGAACTGCTCGCCGACGCCATCAAGATCGAACTGCCCTGATCGCTGGGACAGCCCTTACAGGGTTGACGAAAGCAGCACTTCCGAACTCTTGACACACATCGTTGCCTGGAGCACATTTGCGGATAATTCTTGGTTCACATCCAAGAAAATCAGCTCGAGAGGATCCGCCATGAACGATCTCCCCAGCGGTTTGTCCCGCCGCCAGTTCGTCGCCCGGACCGGACTGGCCGCGGCCGGTCTCGCAGTGGCCGGCGGCGGCTGGCAGGCCCTCACAACCCGCGGAGCCGCGGTCGCCGCGCCGCCGTTCGCCGTACCGGCCGAGGACGTGCCGGTCCGGCGCACCTGGATGGCCTGGCCCTCCAGTACGTCGATCTGGGGCAACCTGCTCGGCGGTATCCAGGGCGATGTCGCCAAGCTGGCCAATGAGATCGTCAAGTACAACCCGGTGGTGATGTGCGCCGACGGTGCGTCGGCCGCGACCACGGCCCGCAGCCGGGTCAGCAGCTCGGTCACCGTGCTCAGCTCGATCCCGGTCAACGACTGCTGGATGCGCGACACCGGCCCGATCTTCCGGCTCAACGGCACCGGCGGCATGGACGCGTTCGGCCTCAACTTCAACGGCTGGGGCAACGAGCAGACCCACGCGAAGGACGCACTGGTCGCGCAGAACATCGCGACGTACGACGGCATCCCGCTGGCGCGCGCGAGTGTCGTCGGCGAGGGCGGCGGCGTGATCTACGACGGCGACGGCACCCTGATCGCCAACAAGAGCTCCTGGCTCGACTCCGCCCGCAACCCGGGCAAGACGCTCGCACAGATCGAGTCTGAACTGCTCATGCAGTACGGCGCGCAGAAGATGATCTGGTGCGCGGGTGTCTCGAACGAGGACATCACCGACGACCACATCGACAGCACCGTGCTGTTCGTCCGGCCGGGTGTCGTGATCGTGCAGCTGTCCAGCCCGTCCCGGCCGAGCAGCGTGTGGTCCCGCGATGCCATTGCGACTCGCGATCTGTTGTCCGCGGCAACCGATGCGAAGGGCCGCCGCTTCCAGGTCAGCACGATCTACGGGCCGTCGACGCTGCCGCGGATCCCGAGCTCGCAGTGGTCGACGTTCTTCGACGGGTACCTGAACTGTGCGATGACCAACTCGGCCGTCATCACCGCCCAGTTCGGCGATGCCCAGGCCGACGCAGCCGCGAAGGCGGCACTGGAGTCGGCGTTCGGCCGGCCGGTCGTGCAGCTCAACCTCGACCGCCTGATGGGTGACGGTGGCGGCGGTGCGCACTGCGTCACGATGAACGAGCCGGTCTCGACGCCCGGTCCGACCCCCACCCCGACTCCGACGCCGACTGGTCCGGCAGTCGTTGCCGACAAGACGACGGTACGGCGAGGTGGCGCGATCACCGCGACCGTCACGAACGGACCGGGCAATCCGCGCGACTGGGTCGGGCTCTACCGCGCCAGCGCAGGCAACACGGCCGGCGGGGTCGACGAGAAGTACCTGAACGGCCGCAACACCCCGCCGTCGAGCGGGCTCACCTCGGCCACGATCACCTTCACCGCGCCGAGCACCACCGGCACCTACAACTTCCGCTTCTTCGCCTACGACGACTACACCCTGCTCGCCGCCTCCCCCACCTTCACGGTCACCTGAACAAACGCTGGACGGCCTTCTGCAAAAGACCGTCCAGCGCAGTCTGTGACGGACCCGGCGGGTCCTGGGTTCCGTCCTACTGGAAGGTCCGGAAGAATTTCCGGATGTCGTCGACGAGTAGGTCGGGGGCGTCCTGGGTGGCCCAGTGGCCGCCGCGGTCGTACTCGTTCCAGGAGACGATGTTCGCGTGGTCGCGGTCGGCGAACCGGCGCAGCGGGGTGAAGTCGTTGGCGAAGCTGGCCAGACCGGTCGGTGCCTTGGTTGCCTCGGTGGGGTGCTCGGCGTGGTGGTCCTCGTAGTAGAACCGTGCCGATGACGCCGCCGTGTTGGTCAGCCAGTAGATGGTCGCGTTGGTCAGCACGTGCTCGTCCTCGCAGGCCGCGAGCAGCTGCGCGATCCAGGCGAGCTGACCACTCGGTGAGTCGGCCAGTGCGTGTGCGAGGTTCTGCGGCGCGGTCTCCTGCAGCTTCGCGTACGCCGACATCTCCTCGTTGAACTTCTGCAGGAAGCCGAGGTATTCGATGTCCTTCTCGGTCAGCCCTTCGAACTCGGCCGGGTCACCGGACGGGAACGAGAACAGTTGGGTGACGTGGACGCCGATCACCTGATCCGGCGCGATCCGGCCCAGCTCCGGCGACACGAACGAGCCCACATCGTTGCCGTGGGCACCGAACTTCTCGTAGCCCAGCCGCCGCATCAGCTCGGCCCACGCGCGCGCCGTACGGTGCCGGTTCCATCCCTTCTCATGCGTCGGTCCGGAGAACCCGAAGCCCGGCAGCGACGGTACGACGACATGGAACGCGTCGGCCGGGTCACCGCCATGCGCCCGCGGGTCGGTCAGCGGGCCGATCACGTCGAGGAACTCGACGACGCTGTTCGGCCAGCCGTGCGTGAGGATCAGCGGGGTGGCGTCGGCCTCGGGCGAGCGGACGTGCAGGAAGTGGATGTTCTGGCCGTCGATCTCGGTGGTGAAGTTCGGGCACTCGTTCAGCCGCGCCTCCCACTTGCGCCAGTCATAGCTGTCCCGCCACGTCTCGACGAGCCGCTGCACATACTCCAGCGGTACGCCGTACTCCCAGCCCGGCGTGACCGGACCGCGCTGGATGCCGTCGGTGACCTGGTCGCGCGGCAGCTCGTTGGCCCAGCGGACGCGCTCCAGTCGAGCGGCCAGATCATCCAGCTGTGACTGGGGAACTTCGATCCGCAACGGCCGGATCTCGTCGTCCGCAGTATCCCGCGGGGTGCTGTTCGGAGTGTTCACTGTCATCTCCTCAGAGGTCGTTGTATTCCGGCCTTCTCTCGCCCCCGGCCGGTCTACGATCACAGCGTGCTGGCAGACCGCTTCCGGCGAATCCGTGGAACGCGGTATTTCCATGTCCGGTGACGATCTGTCCGCCCTCGGACGACAACCAGTGGTCAGCCCCTTGTACGTCGGGCGCCGTACCGAGCTCGCGGAGTTGCGAACCGCGGCCGCTCAGGTCGAGGCGGGCGGTTCGGCGCGGATCCTGATTGCCGGTGAGGCCGGGATCGGCAAGTCGCGACTCGTCACCGAGTTCGGCGGGACCCTCGGCGCGGACTGGTTGATCGTCACCGGTGCCTGCCCGGAGCTCGGTGCCGAACACCTCCCGTACGTCGGCTTCCTGCCGGTCGTCCAGCAGCTCGTCCAAGCCGAAGGCGGTTCGGCGTCGGGATCGCCGCTGCGGACGCTGCTCCCCCAGCAGGATGTCCAGAACAGTCGATTGACCCTCCTGCACGAACTGCTCGCACTGGTGGAGCGGGCGGCCACCAAACGCCCGTTGTTGCTTGTCGTCGAAGACCTGCATTGGGCCGACGGTGCGAGCCGTGAACTGTTCGGCTACCTCGCGCGGAATCTCGGCCGGCTGCCCGTCCTGCTCGTCGGCACGGTCCGGACCGGTGAGCTGCCGGCCGGGCACCCGATCCGACAGTTGGTCGCCGAGCTCGGTCGCCGACCGGACGTGACGACGCTGGAACTCGGGCCGTTGCGGCAGCGCGATGTCGGTGAGCAGCTGACGGCGATCGACGGCCGGTACGACCCGGCGCGCGCCGCGACCATTCATCGCCGTTCCGGTGGCAATCCGTTGTTCGTGGAGGCATTGGCCCACGATGCGCCTGGGAGCGCGCGGAGTGGGACCGCGCAGTTGCGGACACTCTTGCAGGAACGCGTTGCCCGGCTGTCAGAGAGCGCTCGCCCGGTTCTCGCAGTCGCCTCGATCGCGGGGGCGACCGTGGGCCACGAGCTACTGACGTTGCTGGTCGGCCGGACGGATGACGAACTCGACCTTGCCCTCCGCGAGCTGGTTGAGCGAGACCAGTTGCAGACCACTGCGACCGGCTATCAGTTCCGGCACGCGCTGATCCGGGAGGCCGTCTACACCGGGCTTCTCCCGGCCGAACGCCGTCGCCTGCATGGACGCGCGGCGAGAGCGCTCTCCGAGTTTCCCGCGCTCGCTGCCCAAGGACTCCCGGCCGCCGAACTGGCCGAGCACTGGTACCTGGCCGGCCGGACCGAGGAGGCGTACCAGGCCTCGCTGATCGCCGCCGACGAGGCCCGCGCAAGCTTCGCCTACATCGAAGAGCTGCGACACCTGGAACGCGCTCTCTCGTTGCGTCCCGCCGACAACCCCGAGCGGCTGACGCTGCTCGAACGCGCGATGGCCGCCGCCATCCCGGCCGGAGCTGCCAACCAAGGTCTGCAACACACCATGGCGGCCTGGGAGCTGGTCGATCCTGATCGCGAACCTGGCCGCGCTGCCGAGATCCTGATGTTCCGCGCGCAGTTCAGGAGTCGCCGCGATCTCACCGCCCGGGCCGACCTCGACCGCGCACTCGAACTGATCCCTACCGACCGACCTAGCTACACCCTCGGCATCGTGCACTATCTGCTCGCGATCGACGAGGCCACTGCCCGGCGCGGCCCGTCGGCCACTCGCCATGCCGTCGCGGTCACCGAGATCGCCGAGACCCTGGACGACGACCGGCTGCGCTGCCGTGCCCTCGCGGCGCAGGGAGACGCGTTGATTATGACCGGTCAGCCGGATGCGGGCGTCCTCGTCTCACGCCAGGCCCAGGAGCTCGCCACCGCGATCGGCGACGACTACGTGCTGGTCGCGAGCGTGCTGTGGGAATGCGCCGCACTCGGGATGGCCGGACGCTTCGAGGAACTCGCGACTCGGTGTCCGACCGCCATCAGGCAGGCCGAGCTCGTGGGGATGCAGAAGTGGCGAGGGCCCTTGCTGGCGGTCAATCTGGCCATGGCACAGGTCGCACTCGGCCATTGGAACCAGGCTGTCGAAACCATCGAGGAAGCACTGGCGAGCGAACCCGAACCGCTGTACGCGATGGTCCTGCGGGCACAGTTGGCCGACATCCACATTCACCGTGGGGACTTCGACCAGGTTGCCGGACTCCTCATCACGGCCGACGAGGTGTTCGCCGGATCGGCGACGTACCGCAACTACATCCTCGGCTACATCACCTCGCTGTGGTGCGAGCTGGCGATGGCCCGGCAGGAACCCGAAGCGGCCAACCGCGAGGTCGACCTGTTCCTGCAGCACTGCCGCGACCAGCGCGACTCGCTACAACCCGACACCGAAGGCCTGATCGGCGTCGCGCGCCTCCAACGCGCCCGCCTCGCCGCCGCACCACGCAACCGCGAGATCGCCGCCGACGTCACCCGGATCCGGGCCGCCCTCGCCGACCTCGTCACCCTGATCCCGACCGGATCGCGGCTGACCGAGGCTTACCGGTTCACCATCAAGACCGCGCTCGGCCCCGGCCTGATGGCCGAGTGGGACCAGGCAGCCGACCATTGGCGGCAACTCGGTCACCTGTACGGCACGGCCGAGTGCCTGATCAGCTCGGCCGAGGCAGCCCTTGCCACCAGCAACCGCGCCGGCGCCCGCCGCCGACTGGAAGAAGCCCGCGACCTAGCCACCGTGTACGGCGGCACGGTCGCCCTGGACCGCATCGCCGTCCTAGGCCAACGAGCCCGCCTCGAACCCCCGACCACCACACCCGAGGACGACACGGGCCTGACTGCGCGGGAGTACGACGTACTGCGGCTGCTAGCCCGCGGTCTGCCGAACCGGCAGATCGCCGCCGAGCTCTACATCTCCCCCGCCACCGTAGGTGTCCACGTAGGCCGCATCCTCACCAAACTGAACGCCACCACCCGCACCGAGGCCACCGCAGTCGCACACACCCTGGGCCTGCTCACGGACTAACCAACGCCGCCACCGCTGATCGGGCCTCCGCGAAGCTGGTGATCGCCGCATTGGTCGGCACTGTGGCGACCAGGGCATCGAACGCTCGCCGGTCGTGGGCGTACATCCCTTTGCTGGTCTCCGGACTCCGCACCAGGAACCCAGCCACCCCAGCTGCGATCTCGTGCTGGCCCAGCTGGGACGCCGCTCGTGCCAGGTGGACGAGGTCGACGTGCTGCTGTTCGAAGTCGTCGATCTCGGTGCGGATGCCTAATGCCCCGAGGAGGAGCGGCACCGCGTCCGCGGCTCGGTCGACCGCCAGCGCCGCAACGCCCAAGCCGCTCAAGGCGTTCCCGGTCAGGTTCACGATTCCGACCGCGGGTGCCAGCGCGAGTGCGCGGAGGAACTCGCTGCGCGATTCGTCGGGGCGGCCTTCTCCCAGGAGCAAGAAGCCCAGCTCCTGCCGCACGTAGGCCTCTGCCATCAGATCGGCTCTGGCCAGCGCCAGCTCCAAGGCCACCTCGAGATGCAGCCGCGTCTCGGCGAGGTTGCCTTCCTTGTGGCTCACCACGCCCAGGATCGACCGGATCCGCAGGAGCATGTCTTCCAGGCCGGCATCCTCGGCCCCGGCCAGCGCCTCTTCCAGGTAGCGCCGCGCGGGCTCGACCTCGCCGGCCATCTCGTGCCGGCGGCCCTGGCGGTACAGGTTTTCGACCCTCTCGCGCATCCTCGCCTCCTCGCATTGACGGTACTGGAGGTTGCGGGTGACGGAGACTGGTATTCGGCGGGGAGGAGATGTTGTGGATGCCGATGTGATTGTGGTGGGGGCCGGGGCGGCGGGGTTGGCGGCGGCTCGGCGGTTGGGTACGGCGGGACTCGACGTACTGGTGCTGGAGGCGCGGTGGCGGATCGGTGGGCGGGTACACACCGATCGGGGGTTCACGCGGTTTCCAGTGGAGCGTGGCGCGGAGTTGTTGCAGGGTGCGGAGAGCCCGCTTGGTCAACTGGCCAAGGAGATTGGGGCTCGGCAGACACCGGCGATGACGATGCGGCGCGGGCGCGTGCTGGACGGTGGGCGGATGCGCGGGCTGCTGCCGTGGACGTTGCCGGCGGTGCCGAAATTGGCTGCGGTGATGCTCGCCGTACGGCGATCGGCGGGGAAGCCGGATCAGTCGTTCGCCGAACTGCTGGCTCGTCGGAGCGTTGGTGGGCGGGCGCTGCGGATGGCCGATGCGGTCGCGCACGATGTCTGTTCGACGCCATCCGACCTCAGCGTGCACGAAATGGCGGCCGTGATGGGCGGTGCTGAGGAGTCCGGTGGGCAGCAAAGACTGCGCGATGGGCTCGACCAGGTGATCGACTACCTGGCCCAGGACTGTGTTATCGAACTGAACAACCCGGTCAAGGTCATCCGCCACTCGGCCGACGGGGTGACCGTCGAAGCGGATCGCGCCTACACCGCGCGGGCTGTCGTCGTGTCGATCCCGCTCGGGGTGCTGAAGGCCGGCGGTACCGAGTTCGCGCCCGAGCTACCGGCGGCCAAGCAGCATGCGATCGAGCAGTTGCGGATGTACTCCGCAACGAAGGTGATCCTGCATTTCGACCAGGTGTGGTGGCCGGAGTCGATGTCCTACCTGCTCGCGGATCCCGACGTGCCGGTGTTGTGGCCGCCGCGGCCCACCGAGCCGGTGCTCACGGCCTTCGTCACCGGGCCGCGGTCCGACGCGTTGCGCCCGCCACCAGGGCCGGTCGCGCGGGTCCTCGACGTACTGCGACCGCACCTGAACGGCGCTGAGCTTGTCGACTCGCAGGTGGTCGACTGGGGTGTCGATCCCTGGTCGCGCGGCGGTTACTCGTCCGCGGCCCCGGGTGGCACCCAGCTGCGCGACGTACTGGCTGCTCCCTTTGGGCGGGTCCATTTCGCTGGTGAGGCGACCGACACGACCTCGCCCGGCACGGTCAGCGGGGCGCTGCGATCCGGTACCCGGGCGGCCGAGGAAGTACTGCGATCGGTCAGCCCCTAGACTCCGCGCAATGAACGGACTGCAGCGGCTGATCGGCAAGCTCGGCACCACCAGAGCCTTCGCGGGCATCGGCCGCGCGCTGGTCCGCGTCGACGAGCGATTGCTCCGCAGTACCAACGGCCGCATCGGCATCGGTTCGGGGATCGGCCTGCGCACGCTGTTGCTCACCACAACCGGCCGCCGCAGCGGCCAGCTCCGTCAGGTCCCGCTCCTGTACGTCGAACGCGACGGAGCCTTCGTCGTCATCGGCTCCAACTGGGGTGGCGAGAACCACCCCGCTTGGTCCGCCAACTTGATCGCCCAACCCGAAGCCAGCGCCACCGTCCGCGGCCGCACCATCCCGGTCCACGCCCGCCTCCTCACCGGCGACGAACGCCAGCAGATGTGGGACGCGGTCGCCGCCTACTGGCCGGCCTACAACACCTACGCCACCCGAGCCCCGAACCGCGAGATCCGAGTCTTCCGCCTGGATCGGGTCAGCTGAGCTGGATCGTGGTCGCGGCGGTCGTTCCGTCGCGGTACCGCACCTGCACCGGGACCAGGTCCGGGCCCACGAACTCGAAGCCGGGCACCCAGAATGCGAAGAAGCCGTTCTTGACGGTCGCCTTCACGACGCCATGCTTCGGGCTGGTGTAGGTCAGCCCGACGATGTCGGAACCGGCCCAGCCGATCGCTGAGGTCACGTAGCCGGCCTGCTTGCCGCCGACCGCACCCAACTGCAGGACCGCGAGCTCTCGCGGACCGACCGGCGGATGGTTGGGTCCTGCGGAGCCGCCGTAGCCACTGCGTTTGTCGTAGTCGACGACGTTCGTCATGCAGTAGCCCTGGAACTTGGGCGGACCCTTGAGAACCACGATCGCCCACTTGCCCCGCCGTTCGGCCATGGCAACCTGGGCGCTGTTGCTGGGCCCCGTGCTCTCCAGCGAGTACCGGCAGTCGGCGACGGCTCCGGCGTACTCCTTCGGCGACAGCCCGGACGGTGCTGCGGTCCAACCGGCGTACGCATCACCGTTCGGCAGCAGGCCACTCCGAGGGACCAGGACGACGGCTGCTCCGATCGCGATGGCGGCGGTGGCGACCGCGGCCCGAACCAGCGGGCGACGGAGCCGATGCCGAGGGACGTCGTACGACGGGTCGGTGGCCACGATGCGCTCCAGCGACGCCTGAGCGCGGGGGCTGTGGGGGTCCGGATCACCTGAGGCGGGATCCAGGGTCTTCAGGGCGGCGAACTCGTCGAGGGGCTTCATGTCGGTTGCCTTTCGGTGACACGTGCTTCGGTGGTGGGACGGTGATCGAGTTGACCGCGCAGGGCATTGCGCGCCCGGGACAGCCGCAGGCGGTACGCGACGCTCGTGATGCCGAGCACCGCGGCCGCCTCGCGGCTCGGGAGGTCGTCGATCACCGCCAGAGCAAGTGCCTCCTGATGGACGGCGGACAGGCGGGCCCACGCACGCGTGAGATCGACCTGCCGTGCCACGAGTTCGGTGTCGTCCGGCAACGAGGTCTCGACGACCTCGGCCAGGCGGACTGCGACCGCTCGTTGCCGGCGGGCGCCTCGGTGGCTGTTCAGGATCGTGTTGCGGACGATCCCGAACAACCACGCCCGCGCGTCCGGCAGCTGGCTCGGCGCGTCGTCCAGCCGCCGCCAGGCGGTCAGGAACGCCTCCGCCACGGTGTCCTCGGCCTGCACCTCAGGCACCCGCCGCTGTGCGAACCGCACGAGATCGGCGTACGTCGCCTCGTACAAGGCCACGAACCGTTCCGCGCGCTCATCCGGTTGCTTGCTCATGCCCCTACTTGTCCACCACACCCCAAGGTGTATCTCACCAAAGGGTGAGCGAATCCGGATCGACGGATCCGTCGTCGGCGTCGTGGCGCAGCGTGATGGTGTTGGTCCCGGCGGCCAGGTCGACAGTGACGTAGGCAGACGACCAGGTGGTGTTCCAGTCACCGGTCGGCAGGAACTCGACCTTCCGCGGTACGGCGCCGTTCACCAGCAGCGTCAGGGTGTTCGTGGTGTCGGTGCCGTTGCTGTAGCGGATCTCGACGACCTGCGGTCCCGGCCGAGCGGCGGTCACGTCGACGGTCACCGAACTACCACTCGCCTGGTCGAGCCAACCGACGTACCCGCTGCCGGTGTAGCCGCTGCCGACGGTGTCGACCCGCCCAGTCCCGGTGAGCCGGCCGTTCTCGGCCTCGACGCGCGGCGGCAACGCCGTACCGGCTGCGCGCAGGAGAAGCTCCTTGCGGGTCTTCGCCATCAGATCGGTGTCGTCGGTGAAGTTGTCGTAGCCGCGCATCAACGCATCCGCGAGCCGCTGGGCCGCGACCGGATCACGCTGCTTGAGGATCGAGAGCAGCTCGTACTCCTCGTTCCCGTCCCGTGTCGCCAGTGATCGCACACTCGTCCGCACGGTCCCGTTCGGTACGTCGGGATAGACGATGTACCCGTCACCCGGATACGGCTCGACTTCGCCGTACTGGCCGGAGGTCCACGCGTTGTAACCCCAGTGGAAGAAGCCGGTCGCGCCGTACTTGAAGTTGCCCCAGGCAAGTTGTCTGGCCGTGTACGCCGGGTACGTCGACCATCGGTTCAGCCAGCCGTCCCGGGCATCCGGCTGTAGGCAGACGTACGTCCACACCTCGTCACCGGCGGCCTGCCGGTCGCGGTAGAACTGCTCGTTCTCCTGCAGTTTGTCGATCAGCGGGATCCACACCGACAGGTTGCCGACCAGTTCGGGGAACAGGCCGATGACCGCGTCCTGGGTCTTCGCGTCAGCGCCGAAGTACTGCCGGTACTTGCCGACGGCCCAGTTGTAGTTGGCGAGCTTGTCCTCCTTCGGCTCGTCGGAGATCGTCTGGTACCAGATATCCGTCCAGCCCTTCGCATCGAGATGTGCTTTGAGAGCAGGCAGATACTGGTCGAGCCAGCGGTTCGCCTTCGGGCTGTCGACCGGGGCGAGCGCGACCTTGTTCACACCGTCCTCGTTGTCGATGATCCAGACCTGGTCGGTGTGCAGCGCGTTCAGCAGCGGGTTCCCGCGCAGCCGCGCGACCGATCCGTGCCGGATGAACAACTCGACGAACTGATCGAACTTCGTCCAGTCGAAGTGGTACGTGTCCCCCACCAACGTGGTCGGCCCGTCCAGCAGTGGATCGATCGAGATGTGCACCTGGTTCTGCCGGGTCGCCTTCTGCTCCTTGGCGAAGTCCTCGATGAGTTTCCACCACTGCGCCGAGTACCGCGGGAAGTGGTACCGATCGACGATCTCGTCGGCCACCACACCACCGTCGGTGTCGGCGTACTCGTTGAAGAAGACGTTCCAGGTGCTGTAGATGTACTTGCTGTCCACCGCGTTCGGCACGTCGATCGGATAGACCGTCAGCCGCATCGGTACGGCGATCGCCCCGGTGTTCGTCGCGATGTCCACCGAGCCCGTGTAGGTACCGACGGCCTGTCCAGCCGGCACGTTCACGGTCACCCAAATGCCTTGCGTCGTGTTCGCCGACACGGCCTTCGACCGCTCGTTCCCCAGCGGATCCGGGAATAGTTGACCCTTCTCCGGCGCGTGGTGGTTCTGGAACTTGTACTCCAGATTCCCCGCCGGGATGGTCCCCGCCGACCCGGTCAGCGCGCTGAGGGTGACGCCGGTGATCGTGAACGACGCGGTGTGCCGCAAGAGGATCTGGTACGACTCGGCCTCGTTGCGCGCTGCGTCCCAATTGATCGACGTACTGGCGCCGGCCGGGCGTTGATCGGTCTGGAACACGCGTTTCCAGGAGTCGGCCGTCCACACCCTCGCGACCGCCGCGACCGCGGGAGTCGCTCCGGTCATCAGCAGGGCGAGTACGACGAGCGGGACGAGAAGCCGGTGAAGTCTCATGAGCAGATGTCCTTGCCGTGAGCTGCAGCGTGGGTGAAAATCACTCTCAGGCAATCACTCCGGCTTGACAAGGATTATCACCAGCATGCAGACCTCGGGGGTTCTGGACCGGGTGTTGACGTTCCGTGCGCAGATGCCGGCCACGATGGCCCGGGTCGCCGCCGTACTGGAGGCTGACCCGGCCGCGCCGCTCGAACTGTCCATCACCGGCCTGGCCGAGCGCGCCGGGACCTCCGCGGCGACCGTCACCCGGCTCTGCCGCCTGCTCGGCTTCTCCGGCTACCCGGCCCTGCGGGTGGCGGCCGCCCAGGATGTCGGCCGCGGCGATCGCGACCGGGCGTGGCTCACCGACTTCGGCGATTCCTTCGCGCCCGGCGACTCCCCGTCGACCGTCCTCTCGACCCTCCTGAACGCCCAACTCGTCGCCATCCGAACCACCGCGCAGCAGTACGACCTGCCCGCGCTCACCAGCCTCGCCACCCGCATCCGCCACTGCCAAAAGCTGGACGTGTACGCCGTCGCCGGGAGCGGCCTGGTTGGCCGCGAACTCGCTGCCCGGCTGGCCCGGTTGGGTGTCAACGCGCATGCGCACATCGACCGGCACAGCGGTCTCCCGAGTGCCGCGCTGCTCGGCGAAAACTGTGTGGCACTGGGGATTTCCAACCACGGCGACACCGAGGACACACTCGGAATGTTGTCCGAGGCAACGAGACGCCGGGCCTGGGCGGTCGCGATCACCAGTTCGCCGGAGACCGCCATGGCGGCGATCGCCGATCAGCACATCACCGCGGCCTCGCCGCACTCCGACGTACAGCCTGATGAGGTTGCTGCGCGGCACGCTCAACTGCTGACTGCCGACCTGCTCTACCTGCTGGTCGCCCAGGTCGATCCGGCGCTCACCGCGCGCACTCTGGCGGCCACCGCCGAGGCCTTCACCCACCGGGTGTGACCTGGAATTCGTGGACCCCCTCTATTCTTCAACGATTCGCTTAGGTTAGCCTCGCCTAACCGCGAATGAGGAGGATCCACCCTGTGGAAGGCTTCGAACTGATCGGGGTCGGTTTCGGCCCATCCAACCTGGCTTTGGCGATCGCTGCCGGTGAACTCGGCGCGGCGACCCCGCGGCAGCTGTTCCTGGAGCGGCAGCCGCGGTTCGGCTGGCACCGCGGGATGCTGATCGAGGACGCGACCATGCAGGTCTCGTTCCTCAAGGACCTGGTCACCCTGCGCAACCCGGCCAGCCAGTTCAGCTTCCTGAACTTCCTGCACTCCAGCGGACGGCTGATCGACTTCATCAACAACAAGACGCTGTTCCCGCTGCGCGTCGAGTTCCACGACTACCTCGAGTGGGCCGCGGCTCAGGTCGACGACGTCGTCCGCTACGACCGCACTGTGGAGGCCGTGCGGCCGATCACGAACGACGGTGTCGTGGACGAGTTCGAGGTCACCTCGACGTCGGCTGACGGCAGCGCCCGCGAGACGTACCGGACCCGCAATCTCATCCTCGGGACCGGCCTGTCGCCGCGGCTGCCCGACGGTGTGACGGCGTCGGACCGGGTGTGGCACAACCGTGAGCTGCTCGACCGCGTTGAGCAGCTCGGTGACGACGCAGCGCCGCGCCGCGTGGTCGTCGTCGGTGCTGGTCAGAGTGCGGCCGAGGTCACCGGGTTCCTGCACGAGCGGTTCCCGTCGGCCGAGGTGTGCTCGGTGTTCTCGCGGTTCGGGTACAGCCCGGCCGACGACAGCCCGTTCGCGAACCGCGTGTTCGACCCGGACGCGGTCGACGAGTTCTACTCGGCGCCGGAGGACGTCAAGCAGCAGCTCCTCGGGTACCACGCGAACACGAACTACTCGGTCGTCGACACCGAGGTCATCCAGGACCTGTACCGCCGCAGCTACCGCGAGCGCATCGTGGGCAAGGAGCGGCTGCGGTTCTTCAACGTCTCCCGGGTGATCGACCTGCACGACACCTCGAGCGGTGTCTCGCTCACGGTCGAGTCGCTGAGCACCGGCCAGAAGACGCCGCTCGATGCGGACCTGGTCGTGTTCTGCACCGGCTACACGCCGGGCGACCCGACCGACCTGCTCGGTGACCTGGGCAGCGAGTGCCGCC
This sequence comes from Kribbella yunnanensis, assembly GCF_039529655.1. Lineage (NCBI taxonomy): Bacteria > Bacillati > Actinomycetota > Actinomycetes > Propionibacteriales > Kribbellaceae > Kribbella > Kribbella yunnanensis. Next base: position 51,157 of record NZ_BAAANF010000003.1, read on the forward strand.
GGGACCAGGCTGGGCGGGTCCGGATCGGCCGCGACTACCGCGTCGTCACGACGCCCGTCGTACGGGCCGGCATCTATCTCCAGGGTGGGGGCACCGAGCACAGCCACGGGTTGGCGTCGTCGCTGCTCTCGAACATCTCCGTCCGGGCCGGCGAGATTCTCGACTCGATCCGGCAGCAGCCGGTCGCACCACTCCGGCCAGCTGTCGCACAACCCGTCGGTGTCTGAAGGAGTTGAGATGAGCAACCCGTTCGATGATGCCGAGGGCAGCTTCCTGGTTCTCGTGAACGATGAGAACCAGCACAGCCTGTGGCCGGAGTTCGCCGCCGTCCCCGATGGCTGGCGGAACGTCTTCGGCCCCACCGGCCGCCAGGCCTGCCTCGATTACATCGAGACCAACTGGACCGATCTTCGCCCGGCCTCGTTGATTGCGCAGGACGACTCGGCCGCCTGAAGGGTCAGCCTTTCCGGGCAACAACCAACCAAATCGTCCCGAGGACCGTCAGCCAAGCGAAGCGGGAGTGCCCCGCTGGACTGACTCGGGGGTTGGCGCATGCGATTCACACGATCGGTGGTGGCCTTGGCCGGGGCGGCCTTGCTCACCACAGCCGCGGGGGTGGCGGCGACCGCTGATGTCGGTGCCGGGTGGCAGACCGGCGCACAGCCTGGTGACAGTCAGCGCGTTCTGACGTTGCTGACTGGTGACCGGGTTGCCGTGACCGCACGGCCGGGAATGCCGGAGCAGGTGCGATTCCTGCCGACGGCGGGCAGTGGTTCGGCGGGGGCCACTGTTTCCCGGGCGAACGGGCACACGTTCGTCGTACCGTTCGCGGCGCGTACGCCGATCGCCTCCGGGCGGATGGACCGCCAGCTCTTCGACATCACCACCCTGCTCGCCCAGCTCGGCGACGACCAGGCATCGGACCGGATCCCAGTCATCGTCGAGTACGACGGCCCGCCGCGCGAGGCCGCTGCCAAGGCGCAACGTGCGCTGCCGGGTACCGCGGACGGCACCGCGCTCACGTCGATCGGAGCGCGCGCCGAGTCGGTTCGCCGTACGACCGCCAAGGACTTCTGGCAGTCGCTGGCCGGCAGCGGCTTGCAGAAGCGATCGGCTCAGGCCGTCCGCAAGGTCTCGCTGGATCGGAAGGTCGCACCGGCACTCGACTGGAGCGTGCCTCAGATCGGCGCAACCACCGCATGGAAGCGCGGCCTGACCGGCAAGGGCGTCAAGGTCGCCGTACTCGACACCGGGATCGACGCGACGCACCCGGACCTGAAGGGCAAGGTCCAGGCGGCCAAGGACTTCTCCGGTTCCGGCAACATCGTCGACCACTACGGGCACGGCACCCACGTCGCGGGCACCATCGGCGGCACCGGCGCCGCATCGAAGGGCAAGTACCGCGGGGTCGCGCCGGACGTCACCCTGCTCAACGGCAAGGTGATCGGCGACGACGGCATGTCCTCGGAGTCGAAGGTCATCGCCGGCATGGAGTGGGCAGTTGCCCAGGGCGCCAAAGTCGTCAACCTCAGCCTGCACGCGGATGGAACCGACGGCACCTCTGCGCTCGCGCGTTCACTCGATGCCCTGAGCAAGAAATCCGGCACCCTGTTCGTCGCCGCGGCCGGCAACGGCTGTGGCCGGCGTGGACTCATCCAGGCACCCGGTGCCGCCGAGCAGGCATTGACCGTCGCCAACCTCGAGCGCGACGGCAGCCTGAACGAGAGCTCTTGCCTCGGACCGAACCCGGACCACACCGGCAAGCCGGACATCGCCGCTCCGGGCACCGACATCGTGGCGGCACTGGCCGCCGGTTCCGAGGGCGAGCCGGTCGACAAGTACTACACCCCCATGACCGGTACGTCGATGGCCACGCCCCACGTGGTCGGCACCGCCGCACTGCTCGCGCAGCAGCACGGTGATTGGAAGGGCGACCGGATCAAGGCGCGGTTGATCTCGACCGCCGATCCCCTGCTCAAGCAGCCGCTCGACGATTCCGGCACCGGTCGGGTCGATGCCGATCAGGCCACCGACAACGGCGTCACGGTTGACACCGCCGAGCTCGAGATGGGCACCTACCTCTGGCCGCACCGAGCGCCGAAGCCCTTCAGCCAGGTGCTCACCTATCAGAACAACGGCACGACCGCCGTGACGCTCAACCTGAGTGCTCCGCTGGACGCGGGCGACAACGGGGCGGCGGCGAAGCTCAGCACCACGAAGCTCGTCGTACCGGCCAAGGGCAAGGCGTCCGTCACGGTCTCGGCCGATCCCGGTCTGGGTAAGGTCGGCCGGCACGCCGGGCGCGTCGTCGCGACTCCGGCTCAGGGCGATCCGCTCTACACGTCGTACGGGTGGTTCCTCGAGCCGGAGATGTACGACGTCACCGTGAAGGGCGTCCTCGGCGACGGAACGCCGGCCGACTCGCTGCTGTTCGTCACCCGGCCCGACGGTGGACCCGTCGACACCTGGGACGGCAACGGCGGACCGGACATGATCAACGGGGTCGCGAAGATGCGGATCGAGCCCGGCGTCTACTCGATCGTCGGCACGTTCCTACAGCCCGCGACGGCCAAGACCGCCGACAAATTGGTGATCGCCGCCCAGCCGGAGGTTCGGATCCGGAAGGCGACCACGATCACGTTGGATGCGCGTAAGGCGGTTCCGGTCGGGGTTTCGCTCGCCGGGAAGCATCAGCTCGCGCCGGCCGCCAGCTCGATGGCCTATTACCGCTTGAACCGGTTCGGGAAGCTCAGCGGTTTCGAAGAGGTCGAGGTGGACGACACCCCGATCGAGCTGCGTGCAGTTCCCACATCTGGTGTCACGGTCGGAAAGATGGAGTTCAGCACGGCGACCAGGCACGAGACGCCGCCGTACCGGATGAAGCTCGGAACCCGGGAACTGCCGGTCGCGGAATTGACCGATGGGCCGCGCATCGCTGGAACCAAGCTGCTGACCGCGGTCAATGCGGGGACCGGTACGGCGGCCGACCTGAAGCGCGCCGTGGGCAAGCTGGCGGTGGTCGCGCTGGACGGGTTGCAGGGGCAGGTCGATGTCGCCCGCGCAGCGCAACAGGCCAAGGTCGCCGGCGTGCTGTTCTACGACCCGAATGTCGCGGGGTTCGGCGTCGACGAACTCTTCCTCGGCGACCGGACGCTACGGATCCCGGTCCTGCATACCTCGCGTGAGGTCGCCAAGACGTTGTCCGGCAAGGTCGTGCGGATCGACGGGACGAACGGATCGCCGGAGGTGTTCGACCTGCTCAAGGCTTGGCCGGGACGGGTGCCGCTGCGGCCGGTACACCAGTACCAGAAGGCTCAGCTGGCGCGGATCGCGGAGTCGTATGCCGCGCACAGCAAGGTCACGCAGCTGTGGGAGTCGAAGGTCGGGTACACGCCGCTTGGCGAGGCGCACGGTCTGCGGCCGCTCCCCCTCGCGATCGGTCCGTTCCAGCGGACCGCTTACGTGACGCCGGGCGCATGGGAGCAGCGCGTCGACATCGGTTCGGCGGATTCCGGCAGCCGGGGCCGCGCGGCGGCATACCGTTATCGGACGGGCGAGCGCCGTACGGTCGCCTGGGGTGGACCGGTCGCGACCTCGGGGTTGCCGTCGGCAACTACGACTTGGCCGTCAGACATCGGTGTGCAGAGGACTGGCAAGAATCTGGTGATCGGGCTTGCGCCGTTCGTCGCGGGTGGGGCGCAGTACGAGGAGCCGGACGGCTTGTCCACCGGCACCTACGCGCTATCGCTGAAACGCGACGGGAAGGTCCTGGTCGAGGCGGAGGAACTGCTGATCAACGGGCCAGTGCCTGATGCCCCCGGCAACTATCAGCTCGCACTGGACGTGCAGCGGAGCGAGCCGTGGTGGAAGTACTCCACGCAGATCCGCAGCACGTGGGACTTCCGCTCCCGGGCTGGTGCGGCTGAGACGATGCCGCTGATCCTCGCCGACCTCGGCTTGCCGCAGGCAACCAACCTGAACCAGGCCCGCGTCGGTACGGCGACGCCGCTCACCGTGTCGTTGCGCCACCAGACCGGCGCTCCGACCGCGTCGTACAAGAGTGTGAAGCTGCTGATGTCGTACGACGGCCGCAGCTGGAAGCCGGTGCCGTTGTCCAAGAAGTCGGCGACGCTGTACACGGCCAGCGTCAACCACCCGGCCGCCCGAGCAGGCGGCACGGTCGATCTGAAGCTGGACGTCACCGACGCGGCAGGTGGGCGCCTTCAGCAACAAGTCACCAAGGCGTATGGTCTGACTAAGTAGGGCCTAGGCCTGCGGGTATGGCGAGTCCTGCAGGCCTAGGTTCTTCCACACGAAGCGCGGGACCCGGGCCAGGAAGTCCCGGAGGAAATAGGAGCACCGGGCAATCGTCTGGTGGTCGTGCCGGCCGGCCTCGAACCAGGCCCAGTTGCCGACCACCTGGAACGACGCCGGTTTGACTGCCATCAGGAACTCCATCTGGCGCGGGTGAATGACGTCGTACGCGAACTTCTGGTCCCGGGCGTGGATCGCGAACTCCTCGTTGAAGGCTTCGCTCTCGAAACTGATCCCGGACCCGAACCCGCGCCGGCTGACCTGCAGCCAGGGCATCCCTACCGGCAGCTCGAAGCCGAGAATCGGCTCACTGTGGTTCTCGGTCACCGTGCGTGTGGTCGTCCGGCCCTCGGAGTCGGTGGAGCTCTCGGTGCGGGTGGTCTTCCAGTGGTGGGTGAAGGCGACGAACGGCGGCCCGTCGCCGTCCCGGCCGCGGATCACCTCGCTCGTGCTGTGATCGTGTCCGCTCTGCGTCACCGGCGTGCTGTGCAGCAGGCTGTCGTCCTGGCCGATCCAGTACCAGTCCGGGTGCTGGTAGAAGCTCAGCCGCGGTTCCTTCGGCGGCTGGATCCAGCGGTCCAGCGGCAGCGCGTCGATGGCTGCCGCGAGCAAGGCCACCTGGTCCAGCCACGGCGCCAGCAGCTCGGGATCCTTGCGCGGCGGATCGAGGATGACGAGCTGGTCGCCATCGATGCTGAGATTCACGCCCGGCTGTCCACCCGCCAGCGTGAGCAAGGCGGTACACAGCTGACCGCTGAGCACCTCGGTAGCGAACGCCGGGTCCTGGACGCCAACCGCCCAGCCCGCGCCCAGCTGCGGTGGCACCGGCACCATCGTCGCGGCCACGCCGGACCGCGGCACGGTCTGCCCACCCGTGATCCACAACTCCGGCAGCCGGCGTGACAACGTCACCATGCCGACCCAGCCCTTCCAGTACTCACTGCCGTACTCGATCACCTGAAACGGCCGCCCGGCGGTGGTCAGGCCGGTGATCTGGTCGTCCGGATTCCGCGTGAACCCCATCCCGAACGGCGGATTGGACAGCCGCGCCACCGAGTCGAACACCGGGCTGCCCACGAACGTCCAGCCGCGATCCCGCAATGACTTGACATACCGCTGCCGCCGGACGAACAGCCCCACGCCGACCGCCGTACCGGCCAGCAGCAGCACAATCAGGATCAGGCTGAAGATCTGGTTCCCGGTCATGGAGTCGAGCCAATCACATCGGCGGGTCCCGGAGCGGTCAGCTGCTGCTAGAGTCGGCGGCTCAACTGCATATCGCGCCGTTCGAATCGGGGCGGGAGAGTCCGGGCTCACCATGACCCGGCGCCGAAGGAGCAAATCTCCCCAGAATCTCTCAGGCCCACTGACCGTTCCGATGAGGCGAACTCTGGAAAGCCGGGCCCCCGCGTAGCTGCGAGGACACCCGCACCCACGGTGCAAACCGCCTCACCCGGCGGTGAAGCTCTCAGGTACAGATGACAGAGCGGGGAGGTCACCCAGCAGTGGCACCGCATTTCGCGGTGCCTGACCGAGGGAGCCTCCCACTCATGACACGCGCGACTCCGTTGCAGGCTGAGCACCAGCAGCTCGGTGCATCTTTTACCGATTTCGCCGGCTGGAACATGCCGGTGCGCTACACCTCCGATATCGCCGAACACACGGCTGTCCGGACCACGGCCGGGTTGTTCGACCTGTCGCACATGGGCGAGCTCGAGGTGATCGGCGCCTGCGCGGCCCGGGCACTCGACCACAGCCTGGTCGGGCGCCCGTCGAAGATCGGTATCGGCCGGGCGCGGTACTCGATGCTGTGCGCCGAGGACGGCGGCATCATCGACGACCTGGTCGTCTACCGGCTGGCCGAGGACCACTTCCTGATCGTCGCCAACGCGAGCAACACCGACGTCGTCCGCGACGAGCTCAAGCAGCGGATCGCCGCCTCAAAAAACGGGCACAGTTCCACCGAACTCCGGGACACCACCGAGGACTGGGCGCTGATCGCGGTTCAGGGGCCGGTCGCCGTACAGATCGTGGGCGAGCTGTCGGATGCCGACCTGGACGACCTCAAGTACTACGCGATCACCGAAACCACGCTTGCCGGAAGCAACATCTTGCTCGCGCGGACCGGGTACACCGGTGAGGACGGTTTCGAGATCTACTGCCGCCCGGCCGAGGCTCCGCAGATCTGGGCCGAGCTGCTGCGGGTCGGAACGCCGTACGAGCTGAAGCCGTGCGGTTTGGCCTGCCGGGACACCTTGCGGCTCGAAGCCGGAATGCCGTTGTATGGCAACGAACTCAGCCGCGAGCTGACGCCGTTCGAGGCCGGGCTCGGGCGGGTCGTTGCGTTCAGCAAGGAAGAGGACTTCGTCGGTCGCGAGGCACTCGCCCGCCGCCGCGACGAAGGCGCCCAGCGGGTGCTCGTCGGGCTGACTTCATCAGGCCGCCGCTCACCGCGCAGCGGGTACGCCGTACTGGATCCGGCCACCGGCCGTGAGATCGGCGCCGTGACGAGCGGCGCACCGTCGCCGACGCTCGGTCACCCCATCGCGATGGCCTATGTCGACAGCGCCTTCGAGGAGCCGGGCACCCGCCTGCAGGTCGACATCCGCGGCACCCACGACGACGTACTCGTCGTCCCCCTCCCCTTCTACCGCCGCCAGGAGTCCTGATGTCTGTTCCTTCTGAACTGAACTACACCGAAGACCACGAGTGGGTCGCTCTGGAGGGCGACATCGCGACCGTAGGCATCACCGCCTTCGCGGGTGAGGCCCTGGGTGACGTCGTGTACGTCGACCTGCCGGCCGTCGGCAGCACCATTCTGACCGGTGACGCGTGCGGCGAGATCGAGTCGACCAAGTCGGTGAGCGACCTGTTCGCGCCGGTCGACGGCGAGGTCGTCGAACTCAACGAGGCGGTCGTCGCCGATCCCGGTCTGCTGAACACCGATCCGTACCAGGCCGGCTGGCTCCTTCGGATCAAGGTCAGCGGGCCCACCAAGCTGCTGGACGCGGCGGCCTACGAGGCACTGATCGGAGGTGAGTGAGATGAGCACCCTCGATCAGAGTCTGGCCGAGTTCGACCCCGAGATCCACGCTGCGGTCACGGCCGAGCTCGGGCGTCAGCGCGACACCCTCGAACTCATCGCCAGCGAGAACTTCGCCCCGCTCGCGGTCATGGAAGCGCAGGGTTCCGTCCTCACCAACAAGTACGCCGAGGGCTACCCCGGCCGCCGGTATTACGGCGGCTGCGAGCACGTCGACGTGGTCGAGCAGCTGGCCATCGACCGGGTGAAGGCGCTGTTCGGTGCCGACTTCGCCAACGTTCAGCCGCACTCCGGCGCCCAGGCGAACGCGGCCGCCATGTTCGCGCTGCTCGATCCGGGTGACACGATCCTCGGTCTCGACCTCGCGCACGGCGGTCACCTCACCCACGGCATGCGCCTCAACTTCAGCGGCAAGCTGTACGACGTCGTCGCGTACCACGTCCGTGACACCGACTTCGTGGTCGACATGGCCGAGGTCGAGCGACTCGCCCTCGAGCATCGGCCGAAGCTGATCGTGGCGGGCTGGTCGGCGTACCCGCTGCACCTCGACTTCGCCGAGTTCCGGCGGATCGCCGATCTGGTCGGCGCGTATCTGATGGTCGACATGGCGCATTTCGCCGGTTTGGTTGCCGCGGGGCTGCACCCAAACCCGGTCCCCCACGCCGACGTCGTCACCACGACGACCCACAAGACCCTCGGCGGTCCGCGGGGTGGTGTCATCCTCACCAACCGCGCCGACCTGGCGAAGAAGTTCAACTCTGCGGTCTTCCCCGGACAACAGGGCGGTCCGCTGGAACACGTGATCGCGGCCAAGGCCGTGGGCTTCAAGCTGGCGGCATCCGACGAGTTCCGCGACCGGCAACGCCGTACCCTCGACGGCGCGCAGGCGATCGCCTCGCGGCTGTCGGCCGATGACGTCCGCGCGGCCGGGATCTCGGTGCTCACCGGCGGCACCCAGGTGCACCTGGTGCTGGTCGATCTGCGGAACTCCGAGCTCGACGGGCAGCAGGCCGAAGACCGGTTGCACTCGGTCGGCCTCACCGTGAACCGGAACGCCGTACCGTTCGACCCGCGGCCGCCGATGATCTCCTCCGGGCTGCGCATCGGTACGCCGGCCCTCGCCGCCCGCGGTTTCGGTCCGGCCGAGTTCGCGGAGGTCGCGGACATCATCGCGACCGCACTCGTCCACCCGGCCGACGAATCCGTGCTCGATGGTTTGCGCGATCGGGTCGGCCTGCTCACCGCGAAGTTCCCGCTGTACCCGGCGCTCTGAGCGCTTAACGAAAGACCTGGCTCCGCTTCGGTGCTTCATGCAACGGTTCGCCCTGCCTCGGGCGTTATCGCCTATATAGGGTCCTGACCGGAAGTACCGGAGCCGGGCCGGGGGCTGGTGTGTGGGGTGGGCGAACACAAGGGTGAGCTGCGCCGAAAACTGGGCAACACCGTCGCGTTGGTCGCGGTGTGTGCGCTGATCTGCGGGATCGCGTTCACGGGGGCGATTGTCCTCTTGATGCCAAGTGAGAAAGGACATATCGCTCCGGTCGGCACCACGCGGCCGACTGCCCCGGTCAGCCAACCGGTCGCCGCGCCGGTCCCGGCCGCGCCCCGAACCACACCGGCGACCAAGGGTTACGCCTGTCCTGGTTACAGCGGTCTGCAGCAGAAGATCCCGCTGAAGCTGGTGCTCGAGGACACGTTTGCGTGGGGCAACAACCCGCCGTACAAGGCTGGTAATGGGTCCGGTGACATCAAGTGGGAATCGAACCCGTACCAGGATCCGAGTTGGCACCTGTGGTTGCACTCGCTGCGCTGGCTGGGCAATGGGATCGACTCCATGAAGGCCGGGAACGCCGCAGCGCGGACGCACACGCTCGCGATCATCCAGGACTGGGTGCGCGACAACCCCTTCCCTTGGCTAGCCACATCTAACTCGACTACGTCGAAGGGCGATGCGAGCGCATCCGAGTCCACGATGCATCGGACCAACGTGCTGATCTGCGCTCGGCAGGCGGTGCTCACCGGGCTGCACGCCAAGACGTTGCCGGCGCAGTACAAGTGGCTCGACGACGCGCTGCTCACGCATGCGCGGTACATGATCGACCACTGGAGTGGCAGCCGGAACCACGGCACCGACGAGAGCATCGCGCTGTTCGGCGTCGGCTGCACCTTCGGCCGTCAGGACCTGATGAGGAAGGCCATCGACCGGTTCAACACTGGCGTCGTACAGTCCATCGATTCCGAGGGCACGACGAACGAGCAGTCCGTCGGGTACGCCGGCTTCAACTATCGACTGTGGGGCCGGGCCGCCGAGGTCGTGCGGCGCTGCGGGCAGTCCCCGGGCCCGGCGATCGACGCCCGGCGGAAGCTGCTGGCGGACTGGATGGCGCTCGCCACCAAGCCGAACGGCGAGCTGTTCCAGATCGGCAACACGACTCGGGACAAGGTCCAGAGCGTTCCCGGTACGCCGTGGGAGTTCGTCGCGACCCAGGGCAAGTCGGGGCCGCGGCCGGATCGCCGTACCGGGATCTTCAAGGGCGGTTACATCTTCGGGCGGACCGGCTGGGGCGAGAAGCGGCCGTTCGGCGAGGAGTCGGCGTACAGCATCCGTTTCGGGCCGTCGAAGAAGTACCACGGGCACGATGACCACATGTCGATCAACTACAACTGGCACGGCCAGGATGTGCTGATCGATCCCGGGTACTACGGCTACAAGAAGGGCGACCTGCAGGCCTGGGCGCCGAGCCAGGCCGCGCACAACGTGATGACGATCCCGACCGCCCAGGGCAAGCTGGTGCCGACGCGGCTGGTGGGGTCAGTCAGTACGGCGAACTCGGACTACTACGAGTTGGCCGACGACCCTGCCGAAGGTGTGAGCCGCATCCGGGACGTCCTCATCCTGAAGGATCCGGATGTGGTGATCGCGCTGGATCGTGGCGAGTCGGGGAGCAACCAGCGGTACGAAACGCTGTGGCACCTGCCGCCTGGCCAGACCGTGACCGTGCAGTCGCCGACCACCGCGGTGGCGACCGGCGCGACGGTGCAGACGCACCTGTTCCAGATCCCGTTCGGCGAGACGACCGGTACGACGACTGTCGAGCAGGGGAAGTCGAACCCGGCTCAGGGCTGGTACCTCCCGGACATCTTCAACGCCAGGCCAGCGCCGGTCGTCAAGTTCACCCAGACCGGGCAGAACGCGCGCATCCTGTCCGTCATCGCGCCCTCCGCCAACGGCGAGAAGGTCACCTACAGCACCCGCTCCGCCGGCACCAACTTCTTCGTCGAACTCTCCATCGGCGCGAAGAAGGTCACCGTCAAGATCACCCCGGACGGCCGCCTGACCCGGATGAACTGACCGCTTCGGCCGCGCCCGAAGCGAGTATTGCGCCACCGCTGAATCCTTTGAACGCCGCACCGGCAGCAGGTCGACTATGCCCATGAGCAGCCGCGACTTCTGACCGATCCGCACGAGGCTTCAAGGAGGCGACATGGCAGGCAGGGACCAGTAATCATCCCCATCCGCACCCGAACTTCAGGAGGCACCATGGCCGGCAAGGACCAGTAACCAGACTGGGCCGCGCCACCGCTGAGGTGGCGCGGTCACCGGCCGACGGCGCGTTGCAGCTGAGCCTTGTTCATTTTCGAACGGCCCTTGACGCCCTTGTCCTTGGCCTCGTTGTAGAGCTGCGCCTTCGTCCGCCCGCCGGGCCCCTTGTGTGACCGCAGTCCACCGCGCCGCGCCGACGAAATGTCATGCGTGGAACTCCGGCTCGACTCCTTCGACTCGCCGGACCGGGCACGCTCCTTGTTCACCGTGCGCGCCGCGATCTCCTCCGCCACATCCTCGCTGCGACCGCTCTTCTTGAGCCCCGCCTTGATGTGTTTGTACTGCCGTTCCCGCTTCGGACTGGCTCCTGCCGGCATGATCCGACTCCTTTCGGCCGCCGCCCGGTACCCAAAAACTTCGTCAAGACAACTTTGCGGCGTCAACTTCCCGTCCCGATCTCACGTCATGAAGTCGAACGGGGTGCGTCTCACCTTCGAAGGAAGGCGGCCGAGCGAGCGGATGAGGTGTTACAGATGAGCCACGACGGTGGTGGATCGGTGGAGCAGGTGGGTGACATCTGCCGGTTCGCGTGGGCCGTTGGCGGGCAGGCGCACGTCTGCCGCCAAGGCAACGGGCACGCGGTGCCGCACAAATGCGGGTACTGCGGACTCGAGCACCACCCCGGATCGGACAACGTGCACTGACTGTCGGAGGCACCCTCTAGAGTCAGCGCCCATGAGCGAACCTGCGCGCGTGGCCGGATTGGTCTGGAACGGCGGCCTCCCGCAGCTGGAGTGGTCCGCCGCCACCCCGCGAACCCCGCTCCGGCTGGGCGACGAGATCGCCTTCGCCACCGGGCAAGACCGCCAGTGCATCGGCATCTGGCGCAACGGCAAACGCCTCGGCTGCCCGACCAGGACCCCGCTCGCCGCCACCGTCCACGGGCCGCTCTGTCCGGAATGCCAGACGATGGACCGTTCGTACTCGATCGCCGCTGACACCAGCCTCGACGACCCTCGCGAGTTCGCCGTCTACCTCGCCCACCACGGCAGCCGCGTCAAGATCGGCATCACCGCCGCCGACCGCGGCCAAGCCCGCCTCCTCGAGCAAGGCGCCCTCAGCTCCACCTTCCTGTCGAGCGGCACCCTGGCCGCCGCCCGCCGCGTCGAACGACTCTTCACCTCCGCCTTCGGCGTCACCGACCGAGTCACCTCCCCCACGAAGCGCACCGCCCGCCTGGACCCGCCCAGCACTCTTGAACGCGCCGACGACCTCCAAACGCTCGCCAAAAACGTCAGCACCCTCGACTGGCCGGCCGGCCAAACCCTCCGCCCACTCGACGTCATCGACCACACCCCGACGTACGGCCTGCCCGCCAACGGCATCCAACCCGCTCACACACTCACCGCACTCACGCCGTACGCCGTCATCTCCGGCCGCATCACCTGCCAGATCGCCCGCGACCTCTACCTCGAAACCCCCCAAGGCCTCGTCCTGGCCGACACTCAACTCCTCTCCGGCTGGCCCCTCACCCCAACCGACCCCGGTAGCCCCTTCACCGCCCCCACCGAACCAATCGCCGCGCCCGTGTTACCGCAGGACGCCTTGTTCTAACGCCTCCGGCAGCGGCTCCGAGTGCACGAGATGCAGCCGACTCACGGCTCGCGTCAGTACGACGTACAGGCGTTGTAGGCCTCGGGGTTCCGCGGCGACGATGCGGGCGGGCTCGGCCACGACGACTGTGTCGAATTCGAGGCCCTTGGCGAGGGTTGCAGGGACGCAGACGAGGCGGGTCGCCTCCATTGAGTCCTCCGAGTCGCCCAGCAGGCCGGCCTCCAGGCCGGCGCCTACCAGCTCGGCCTGGAGCGCGCCGATCTGGTCATCGGCGGCGATCAACGCCACCGAACCTTCACCGGCCAGCGCGGTGCGGCAGGACTCGACCACGGCGTCGGCGAGCGACTCCTCCGCGGTTCGTACGACGGCCAGCGCGTCCGCCACCGTTCGGACGCCCGTCGGTACGCCGAGGGTCGGGGCGATGACCGGCAGCAGCCGAGCCGCGAACTTGATGATTTGTTCGGGCACCCGGAAGCCTCGATCCAGCTCGACCACCCGGCCGTCCGACTTGTCCAGGTGGCTGAGGACGCGGTCCCATGCTCCGGCAGCCCACGGCGTGGTTGCCTGCGCGACGTCTCCGAGCACCGTGGCCGACCCGGTGCGGCAGCGGCGGCCGAGGGCGCGCAACTGCATCGCCGACAAGTCCTGCGCCTCGTCCAGCACCAGATGCCCGAGCGAACCGGACCGCCGCTCGATCAAGTCGTCCAGCTCATCCAGCAACACCGCGTCCGCCGACGACCACTTCGCCGACTTCCACGACCGCGCCGGCTTCGCCCACAGCAGCGCAGCCTGCTCATCGGTCGTCAGATCGTCGCCCGCAACCTCGGCCAGGAAGTCGGCATCGGACAGCATCCGGTGCAACACCTGCTCCGGGACCAGCTTCGGCCACACCGAATTCACCAGCGCCTGCACCGGCTTCGACCGCGCCACCGCGTTCTGCACCCGGTCGTCCGGCGAGTCCCCCCGCTGTTCCATCAACACGAGTACGGCGTGGGCGAGCCGCTGCGCGAGCGCATTGCGACCAGCGGCGTACCCGGTTGATCCGCGCAGCGCGGCGACGATCTCCTGCGCCTCGTAGTCGTGCACCCGGAACCGCTGCGCGCCCTTGCTGTACAGGATCCCCTCGGCCGGCGTACCGACGAATGACCACAAGGCCCGGACCAGTACGCCGGACATCCGCTCGTTGCCCTTGATCCGCGCGGTCTCCGGACCGTCGATCGCGTCGGTCGGGTGCGTGATCAGCTCCTCGATGGTGATCTGCCGGACGTCGACCTCGCCCAGCGCGGGGAGGACCTTGCGGATGTAGGCCAGGAACGAGCGGTTCGGTCCGACGATCACCACACCGCCGCGCCGGAGCCGCTCGCGTTCGGTGTAGAGCAGGTAGGCGACGCGGTGCAGACCGACCGCGGTCTTCCCGGTCCCGGGCGCGCCCTGGACACAGATCGACGGGTTCAGCGGCGCCCGGACCAAGTCGTCCTGCTCCGGCTGGATGGTGGCGACGATGTCGCGCATCGGCCCGGTACGCGGCCGCTCGATCTCGGCCCGCAGGAAGGCGTCACCCTGATCGTGCGCCTCCGGCCCGAGCATCGGCTCGTCCTCGAAGCCGGTCAGCTCCGCACTATCGGAGAACCCGTACCGCCGCCGCAGCAACACTCGCTGCCGGTCGCTGTGCGTGGCCCGGTAGAACGGCACCGAGACCGGCGCACGCCAGTCGATGACCATCGGCTCACCGCTGCCGTCGTGCACATGCCGCCGACCGATGTAGATCCGGTCGATCCCGTCGATCGTCCCGTGCTCGTAGTCGAGCCGGCCGAAGAACAGCGGTACGTCGGGAAGGTCGACCAGCGCGAGTGTCCGCTGCTCATGTGCGCGCTGGTTCGCTTCGTTGGTGAACCGCTCGTCGTTGTCCTCACCCCCGATGACGGGAATGTCGCGGACCAGCACATCGGCGTACATCCTGGCCAGCGCGGCCTTGGATTCGGCGAGAACCGCACGCTCGGAATCGAGCTCATGCATCCGGGATTGCCTCGTTTCAGTGAAGGAGAACGGACAGATCGACGGGCGACCACCAAGGGTCCCGCCCCGGAAGATGTCCGGTTCGATTCGATCCTTCACTCAGTGCTACAAGTCACCCGAAAAGGCAGACGGGCGACGTTACCAGCAGACCTCAGGCGCCACCACTCATTTAATTCAGCAGCCCTTCGCGGTGCGCGATCGCCGATGCCTCGGTCCGCGACGCGGCCCCCAGCTTCCGCAGGACGCGGGCCACATGGGTCGCCACCGTGTTCCCAGACACGAAGAGCTTCCGCGCGATCTCCGCATTCGACAACCCCTGCGCCAGCACCTGCAGCACCTCGAGCTCCCGAGCCGTCAGCCCGAACGCCCGCGCCGGCCGCGGATCCGCCCTGAGGCCGATCCGGTCCGCCAGTACGCCGATCCGCGCGAGCAGCGGTTCCGCGCTCAGCTCGGTCGCGACCACCCGAGCCTCCGCCAGGGTCTCCCGGGCGCTCCATTCGTTGCGCTCGGCAAGTTCTGACCGGCCCAACTCGGTCAGCGCGACCGCGAGTTCGTACCGATCGCCGACCTGCCGCCACGCGTCCACCGCCCGCCGCCAGCGCTCCGCTGACGAGTGCTCGGCAGCCTCGGCCGAGCACAGCACCGCGGCGGGAGTGGCCCGCCGGGACGTGGCCGGGGTGAGGTACTTTTGCGCGCTGGGCAACGCGCTGCCGGCCCCCGCCTGGGCCACCGCGAGCAGGAACCAGGTGGCGTCGTACGTGTTCCAGAGCGGGAGACCCACAGCCCGCTCGACGAGCTGCTTCGCTGTCGCGGCATCGCCCTGCAGCGTCGCCATGGTGAGCCGAACGGCCATCATCATCGTCGCGAACGGCTGGAACTCGGAGGCTACGGTGTCGTCGATCAGCCGCTTGGCATCCTCGAAACATCCACGCCGTACGGCGATCTCCGCAGCCACCTGCTGCAACGCGGCCACGTAGCGCAGGGGTGGCGCATCGGCCAGCGCGTCGTCGATGACATCGAGCGCCTCGTCCCACCGGCCGAGGCGAAACAATGCCCACGCCCGATTCTGCGCCAGCATGCTGCCCCGGGCCCGGACGAGACCCCAGCTCTCGGCCAACTGCTGTCCCCGGGCGTTGACCTGCACAGCCTCCTCGAGCCGGCCATCCAGGACAAGCGCGAGACTCCTCCACTGCGAGGCCGTCAGGCACAACGAGTGGTCGCCGGCCCGCAGCGCGAGCTCCTCACACTCGATGTACTTCGCGAGCGCCGCGTCGCCCTCACCCATCGCGTCGTCAAGGTACGCGGCCGGCAGCAAGGCAGCCGCCCGAAGACCGTCGTCGCCGAGCCGCTCAGCCAGTACATCGGCCTCCCGGGTTACCGCTCCGGCGCGTTCATGCTTCTCCTCGATGCACAACCCGAAGGCCAGCCAAGCCAGTAGGCGGGTGCGCAACAGGTCGTCGGCACCAGGCGGCACCAGCGCGACCGCTCGCTCCAGGCTGTCCAGCCCTGATGCGCCGAGCCGGTTCTGCATCAGCCCTTGCAGGCCGAGGAACCGCGCCGCCCGCATCGGCTCGGCGGTCACGTCCATCTCGGCCAGCGCCTCGGTCGACCGCCGTACGCCCCAATCGGCCCGGCCTGCGGAGTAGGCAGCCTCGACACCTGCCGCCAGCACATCCACGTGGCTCACACCCGTCAACGTTTCTGGGTTACCCACCTCGGGCCAGAGCGTCAGCACCTTGTCGAGCAGGTTGACCTGATCGTCGTACGCGAACTGCCGCCCCGCCCCCGCCGCCGCCCGCCATGCCGCGGTCAAGGCCTGCCCGTGCTCCCCCGCGGCCTGCCAGTGCTCGGCCAGGGCAGCCGCCTGGTAGTCGCCGTCGGTGTCCCGACTATCGATAGCGGTCGCATAGCGGCGATGCAGACGACGACGCTCGCCCGGCAGGAGCGCGCCGTACACGGCCTCCCTGATCAGGTCATGCCGTACGGCGTACACCGTGTCCCGTACGACGACCTGGTGTCGCTCGACGAGTTCGTGCAGCGCCTCGTCGCTCGGCCGCTCTAGAACGTCAGCCAGGATCACGTCCGATACCTCGGCCCCCGCCACCGCGATCGCCGCCAACAGGTGTCGCGCATCTGGCGACAGGTCCGCAACCCGGTCGAGCAACAGGTCACTCAACCCACCACCAGCGGCGGAGCCGCTCGACTTCAGAGCCTCGACGAACAGCGGGTTCCCGTCACTGCGCCGATGAATCTCACTCGCCACAACCGGATCGACCGGCCGCCCTTCGATCGCGGTCAGCAGCGCCGCCACCTCGCGCCGCTCGAGCGCCGCGAGTTCGATCCGTACGACGTCCGCGCGCCGACCCAGCTCGCCCAGCAACTGCCGGGTCGGGTGACCGGGTGTGAGTTCGCCGGACCGGATCGTGCCGACCAGTAGGACCGGGCGGTCGACCAGGTTCCGCGCCAGGTAAGCGAAGAGCTCGCGGCTCGACATGTCCGCCCACTGCAGGTCCTCGATCACCAGCACCACCGGCTGATCCCGTGCCGCCCGGCCCAGCAACGTCAGGACCTCTTCGAACAGCCGCACCTGCCCGCCATCGGCCCGGGTCAGCCCAAGTTCCGGCCACCAGTCGGCGAGCGCCGTACCGTCCGCCGGCAGCTCCGCCCGCAACCGCTCCGGACCCCAAGCCCGGCGCAGCTCCCGCATCACCGCGACGAACGGCAACCACGGTGTCCCACCGGACCCCAGCTCAAGACAGCCGCCGCGCAACACCAGTGGCTCAGCCGTCAGTCGGCCGGTCGCCGTCGACACCAGCCGGGACTTGCCGATACCAGCCTCGCCGGTGACAAGCACCGTGGTCGATTCACCAGCCCGAACCTGGCCGTACGCCGCCTCGATCGCCGCCAGCTCGGCCGTCCGGCCGACCAGGACGGGACTGATGACAGGCGACGGCATGAGCCCATATTGGCATCACCGGGGAGCGCGGCAGCGAAGTCACCAGTTCTGGTGACGACCCGGGCCGGTGTCGACACCGAGAGTTGAGACATCAGCCCTTGCAGGAAAGGAACCGAGATGACCAACCCTCGTCGTACCGTCGTCGGAAACATTTCGCTGTCATTGGACGGCCGGGTCAACGGCCCCGGCGGCGACTTCGACATGAGCTGGATCGTGCCGCACGCGGCCACCCCGGTGACGCTCGACCACATGATCCGCGTCACCGCCCCGGCCACGACCGTGCTGCTCGGCCGCAAGAACTACCAGGGCTTCGGCGGCTACTGGCCGACCGTCGCCGACGACGAGAGCGCGCCGGAGCAGAGCCGGCAGTTCTCCCGCTGGCTCAACGCGGTCGAGAAGGTCGTCTTCTCCAGCACGCTCGAGCACGCCGGCTGGCAGAACAGCTGGATCACCGCGAGCGACCCGGCCACCGCGGTCAAGGAGCTCCGCGGCCAGCCTGGCGGCGACATCATCGTGCTCGCGAGCGCCAGCGTGATCCGCGCCCTGCTGGCCGCCGACGAACTCGACCGCCTCTCGATCACCCTCTGCCCGGAACTCGTCGGCGGCGGCACGCCGCTCTTCGACACCACCCTGGTCCCCGGCTCGTGGACCCTGGTTGACAGCACGCCCGGCGAGAGCGGAACCCTCTGCCTCCTCTACGACCGCCAGCGCGGCTGATCGCAGCATTGAGAAAGGAACCTCCATGGGCACCGTGCAGGCACAGGCGAACATGTCGCTCGACGGCTACGTCGCCAAGCAGGACAACTCCATCGGCCGGTTGTTCGACTGGCTGCAGAACGGCGAGGTCGCGGTCCCGACTCCGGCCGGCGATTTCACTCTCCACGTCAGCCCGACGAGTGCGGAGCACCTGCGCCGGTGGGTGTCGTCCCTAGGCGCTCTGGTCTGTGGCCGAACGCTGTTCGACGCGGCTCACGGCTGGCAGGGGCGGCACACCTTGGACGTCCCCGTTGTCGTGGTGACCCACCAGGTGCCGACGGACTGGATCGAGGCTCACCCGGACGCGCCGTTCTTCTTCGTGACGGACGGCGTGGAGGCTGCGATCGCCCAGGCGCAGAAGCTCGCCGGGGACCGTATCGTCTCGGTCACCGGCGGGACCATCGCCCGGCAGTGCCTGGACCTGGGGCTGCTCGACGAAGTGGCCGTCGACCTGGTGCCCGTGGTGATGGGCGCCGGAAACCGGCCGTTCTTCGGCGAAGTCTCCGCCGAGGTCCTGCTCGGTGACCCGACGACCTGCATCCAGGGCGACCAGGTCACCCACCTCGTGTTCCCGGTTCAGCGGTAGGCGCGGGCTTGTAGCTCGAACAGTTCCGCGTACCGGCCGCCTGCCGCGACGAGCTCCTCGTGGGTGCCGACCTCCTCGATCCGTCCCTCGTGCAGGACCACGATCAGGTCGGCCATCCGCACGGTCGAGAAGCGGTGCGAGACCAGCACGGTGATTCCGCCGGTCTCGGTGCCCGCGATCCGCGCCGCTTCGGCGTACTGCTCGAACAGCCGGTGCTCGGCCTCCGGGTCGAGCGCGGCTGTCGGCTCGTCGAGCAGCAACAGCAGCGGTCTCTCCCGCATGAACGCCCGCGCCAGCGCGAGTCGTTGCCACTGGCCACCGGACAGCTCGGCACCGCCCTCGAACTTCTTCCCCAGCTGGTTGTCCAGCCCCTTCGGCAGCCCGGCGATCACCGACTCCGCATCACCCCGTACGACGGCCGCCCGGATCGCGTCCTCGTCGTCGAGCCGGGTGAGGTCGCCGATCCCGACCACCTCGCGGGCCAGGAACTCGAACTTCACGAAGTCCTGGAACCCGGCCGACATCCGCAACCGCCAGTCCTCCGGATCGACCTCGGGCAGCGGCACCCCGTCGATCCGGATCTGTCCGGTGGTCGGGTCGTACATCCGCGCCAGCAATTTCACCAGCGTGGTCTTGCCGGCACCGTTCTCCCCGACCAGCGCGACAGCCGATCCGGCCGGAATCTTCAGCGTCACCTCGCTCAGCACGGGCGATTCGCTGCCCGGGTAGGCGAAACCGACGTTCTGCAGCTCGATTCCCGAGCCGAGCTTGGCCGGGGCCGGCGTCGTACTCGACCGCCAGGAGTTGTCCTTCGCGTACTCCCGCAGCCAGTCGTAGCGACTGAAACTCCGGACCACTTCACCGACCCAGTAGATGTTCTGCGCGATCCCGCCGGTCATCTGATCGACCTGCGGTGCCAACAGCAACACCAGTACGACGTCGCCCGCCGAGGCCTGGCCGTTGCGGGCCCGCGAGATCACCCAGACGATCGCCGCGGCATAGGCCAGCGCGAATGCCAGGCGCACCGCGCCGTCGACCTTCCCGCTCCATTTCACCGCCGCGACCTGCAGCTTGAACCGCTCGGCCTGCAACGCCGAGATCCGCTCGATCAGGATCTTGCCCAACCCGAACACCCGCAGCTCGAGGGCGGTCCGCGGATCCTTGGCGACCTCGATCAGCCGATCCGCCAACCGCTCGTGCGGTAGCGAGTCCTCATAGGCCTTCTCCTCCCGCATGCTCCCCTTGTACGCCGACCAGATCCGCGACGTACCGAGTAGTGGCAGTAGCAAGAGCAGTGGGTGCACCGAACCCAGCAAGGTGAGCACCGTGACCGTGTTCGTCACCGTGCCGAACACCCAGAGCAGTACCTCGGAGCCGACGCCCATCCGCCAGGCCCGCTCTCGCACCAGCTCCAGCCGATCGGCCACATCGGGTCGTTCATGATGGGTCAGCCCAGGGATGCCGGTCGTCACGTCCAGCAGGTCGGCATGCACCTTCCCGGCCATCCGCTCCTGCGCTGTCTCCTGCACCGGCCAGCCGACCACGTCGGCGAGGAACGAGACCGCCAGACCACCGACGATGATCGCCACGCCGAGCGCGATCGTGTTCGACCGGTCTCCGCTGAGGCCATCGACCAGCAGGCTGATGCCGTAGGTCTGAGCCGGCGCCGTCACCGCCCGCGCCGCGACCAGGACGGTCGAGATCGCCATCAGCACCGGCGCCGCCCGGAACGACGTCGTCAGCCACAGCCGGCCGATCCGCAGGCTACGCATCGGTCACGTACCTCTCGGCCTGCAGCCGGAACATCTTGGCGTAGGTCCCCTCTGCCGCGAGCAACTGCTCATGCGTTCCGTCTTCGGTGATGTGTCCGTCGGCGAGCACACAGATCCGGTCCGCGTTCCGCACCACCGAGAACCGGTGCGAGATGATCAGCGACGCCACTCCGGAGGTCAGCTCGAGATACCGCTCCACCAGTTCGATCTCGGCCCGCACGTCCAGTGCAGCAGCCGGCTCATCCAGGACGAGCACTCCGGCGCCCGCATGGACCGCGAACAACGCCCGCGCCAACGCAACCCGCTGCCACTCGCCACCGGACAGATCGACACCGCCGTCAAACGCCTTGTCCAGCACGGTTTCCCAGCCTTTGGGCAGCCCGCCGACCACGTCCTCGATACCGGACTCCCGTGCCGCCTTCGCCAGCGCCGCCCGGTCACCGGCCCGCTCGACCGCGCCGAACTCCACGTTGTCCGTCACCGGCAGCGGGAACCGCAGGAAGTCCTGCACGATGGCCGCGATCCGCCGCTGCCACGCGCCCAGGTCGAGCTCGGCGAGATCGACCCCGTCGATGAGGATCCGCCCGCTCGTCGGCCGGTACGCCCCACCGAGCAGTTTCACCAGCGTCGACTTCCCGGCGCCGTTGATCCCGACCAGCGCCAGCGCCTCCCGCGCGTTGATCGTCAGGTCGAGATCCCGCAGCACGTAGTTGTCCGAGCCCGGATAGTGGAAGCTCACCTTCTCGAACCGGATCTCACGCGCGGGCATCGTCTCTGTTCTGTGCTGCCCAGTGACCGCCGGTTCCGGGTGCCGGGTGGCGATCGTTTCCGGCAACGCCACCATCGCCCGGTACGCCGACAATCCGCGCCGCATCTGGACGACGCCGTACCCGCTGCCGGAGACGCCGATCGCCAAGATCGCCGGCACTGCCGTCGCGACCTGTGTCAGCGGGAGGTCACCGGCCAACGCGGCGCGACCGACGAGCAGGATCGCGAAGCCATCGGCGGCCAGCCGGACCAAGCCCATCGCGATCGACCAGGCGACGTTCTTGCCGCGCTTGGCCCACACGGCCCGGAATCCGGCGGTCCACTCGTGGACATAACGGTGCACCACCCACTGATGCAGGCCGAAGACTCTTAGTTCCTTCGGGGCATCCCTCATCCCGAGGTTGAAGACGTAGCCGGCGCGGCGCTGCTCCTCGGTGTTGCCCCACCACATGTCGATCTCGCCCTCGATCATCCGGCCCTGGTGCCACTCCAGCAGCAACGTCACCGCGACCAGCATCGCGGCGACCAGCCAGGAGAACATCAGCCCGACGATCACCGCGGACCCGATCATGGTCACGCGGGCCGCGAGCAGCCACGGCAGTTGCGACATGCCTTGGGAGAGGTGGAAGCCGCCCTTGCCCTTCGCCCGTTCCTGGACGTCGAGGACTTCACCGTCCTCCAGGTGCTCGATCCGCTGCGGCCGCAGCAGCGGCTCGGTGATCCCGATCCCGATCTCGCGAACGACCGCCGCCTCGAGCAGCGTCGCCGTGACCCGGTGCATCGCCGGCGCGAGACTCTCGAGCACGAACACGACCAGCATCGCCGCCAGCAGCCACCCGAAGGCCCACAGCGACATCGCCCCGGCCGACCCCGCGACCACCCCCGGTACGGCGCCGACCACCTGCCCGGTGAGCAGCGTGACCGCCATCCCGAGCACCGATCCGAGCACGGTCAGCCCCACCGTCAACGCCGTACTCCCCGGCGCGACGCGCATCCCGTATCTCAGCAGAGTCAGCACTCGACAGACGGTAACCGGCCGCGCCGACACAAATCACTTGAATAACTCGGCCCGACGCATCTCCAGCAGATCAGCGAGCTTGATCGACTCGCCATCCCGTCCACCTTGACCGACCACGAGCGGTGGATCAGACGGCAACACCCGTACGCCGGTCACTCGCGCGGCCAGGCTCGCGGTCGTCCCAAGAATGTAGAAGTTGGCCTCGGTATCGACGCCGACCGACCGGTTCTTCCGCAGGTACCACCCGCTGATTCCGGTGCGGTAACTCGTGCCGGACCCGATCACCTGCGCCCGCAACGCCTCGGCCGCCACGCCACGGTCCTGCAGTTCGCGCACGAACGCGATCAGCAGCTCACGCGCCTGCGCCGACTCCGCAACCTTCCGCCGTTCCAGCGCCGCCGCTTGCTCGACGGACGCCTCGCGACGCCGTTCGCGCCAACTCGTCTGGTCCTCCACAGCTTCAAACTACTGGAACAGCAGCCCGTATCCTCAGGGGGTGAGTCAGGACAAAGCCGATGGTGGCCGGATGGGCGACTCCTCGCTGCTGCGCAAGCTGAACCTGGCTGCGGCATTGGACGCCTTCCTCCAAGCGGAGTCCCTGACTCCGCGCGATCTGCGAGCCGTCGTCGGCGTCTCGCGGCCGACCGCCGAGGACCTGCTGGCCAGTCTGATCGCGGATGGCCGCGTCGAGGAGACCGCGGCACCGCGGCAGCCGGCCTCCACCACTCGTTCCGCGGGCCGTCCGGCTCGCCACTTCCGGTTCCGCGCCGAGTCCGGCTACGTGAGCGGCATCGACATCGGCGCGCACAAGGCGATGGCCGTCGTCACCGACCTCCGCGGCAACACCCTCGCGACCCAGCGCGTCGAGTTGGACCCCGGGCTGGACGCAACCGCCCGCATCAAGATCGCCATCGACGTCACCCGCGCGACCTGGCAAGAGGCCCGCCTCGATCCTCACGAAATCACCGGCGCCGCGTGCGGAGTGACCGGTGCTCTCCGGGCTGGAGAGGGTGTGCACGACGTACGCAAGGGTCCGATCGGTGCCGGGCTGGCGGTCTACTCGCTGCCCGGATTCCCCGACGTCGATGTGGCCGCCGAGCTGTCGACAGGACTCGGCGTACCGGTTGCTGTGGCGAACGACGTGAAGCTCGCCGCGCTCGCCGAGCACTGGAAAGGTGCGGCGCAAGGACACCGCGACATGGTCTACATGTTCGCCGGCCACCGCGCCGGTGCGGGTGTCTTGATCAACGGGCAAGTCCATCAGGGCTTCCACGGCGCGGCCGGCGAGATCGGTACCTGGCCGGCACTCGGCTGGGAGGCCGCGGTCGATCAGTTGCATGCCCGCGGCGCCCAACTAGCCACCGGAGCCGGCCTCCCGTCCGGCCGTGAGGGCGAATTGGTTATCGCCTCGGCGGCCCTGCAGGACCCCGAGAGTCTGCGCGTGCTGATCGAATTCGCGGAGGTGCTGGCCCGCGGCGCCGCTGTCCTGGCGCTGGCCGTCGACCCCGAGGTAGTAGTCCTCGGCGGCGGCATGTCGCGCGGCGGCGCGATCATCGCCGAACCCTTCCGTCGCGAACTGGCCCGCCTGGCCCTGGTCCCGATCGAGGTGATCACGTCGACCATGGGCGCCGACTCCGTCGCCCTCGGCGCGGCCCGGATGGCGCTCGACACGGTCCTGGCCGACCTCCTCGCCGTACCGGGCGCCTAGCCGATCAGCGCAGCACCCAGCTGGCGGAGTCACTCGCCGGTTCGGTCGGCCTCGGTGGTGAAGGCGGCTCTGGGTTGCTGGACTGAGGCCAGGGAGACGATGTCGCGACCGTAGACGGCGGCGGCTAGCCAGACTGCGAGGACGCGGACCTTGCGGTCCCAGGTCGGTACGGCGAGGACGTGGTAGCCGCGGTGCATCAGCCAGGCCAGTGGGCCCTTCACCACGATGCGGCGGAACTGGAAGACGCCGGTACCGAGACCGAGTGTCGCCACTGCCCCCAATGTGTGGTGCTTGTACTGCTTCGGCTCTCGGCCGCGGAGGTTCGCGAGCAGGTTCTTCGCCAACAGCTTCCCCTGCCGTACGGCGTTCTGTGCGTTCGGAACTGTCAACGAGCCCGGTACGGCGAGGTCCGGGATCGCAGCGTCGTCACCGGCGGCCCACGCGTCCGGCACGATCTCGTCGTCGGTTCCGACGCGCAGGTCGGGGCGGGTCTGGATCAGGCCGCGCGCGGTGACCGGGAGGTCAGTGTGGCCGCGCACCAACCGGGTGGCGGCGTTACCGGCCGTCCAGACGATCAGCTCCGCGTCGAACTCGGACCCGTCGGACAGAACGACGTGACCGTCGACGGCGGACGTCACTGTGGTCTCCAGGTGCAGGTGACCGCCCCGGCCCTCGAGTAGTCGGCGCACCCACGCGCGGGGGCCGTCAGTCACCTCGGGCAGCATCCGCTGGGTCGCCTCGACGAGGTGGAAGGACAGGTCGTCGCGGCTCAGTCCGGGGTACGACTTGAGCAGGCTGTTGGCCAGCGAGAGCAGTTCGCCGAAACTCTCGACACCGTTGAAGCCCGCGCCGACGAAGACCACAGTCAGCAGGCGGCGCCGTACCGGGCCTGGAGGTAGAACGGACGCCTCGTCGAAGGCGGTGAGCAGCCGGTCGCGAACCGCGACTGCCTCCTCGACGTGCTTCATCCCGATCGCGTGGTCCGCGATGCCGGGGAGGTCGAAGGTGCGGGTGATCGCACCGGCGGTCACCGCGATCACGTCGTACGGGAGCTCGAAGTCCTCGCCGTTGACGGGGTGGATGGTGACGGTACGGCGGGCGTGCTCGACCCGCGTCACCGAGCCGGCGATGATCCGGGTCCGGCGCAGGTTGCGGCGCAACGAGATCGCGGCGTGCCGGGCCTCGACCGAACCGGACAGCACCTCGGGCAGGAAGGGCTGGTAGGTCATGTACGGCCGCGGATCGATGAGTATCACTTCGGCCTCGCCGCGGCGGAGCTTCTTCTCGAGCTTCCAGGCCGTGTAGAAGCCGGCATAGCCACCTCCGACGACCACGATTCTGCGCACAGCAGTTCTCCGTTCTCTCACCAGCTATGACCGCGTCGAGGGCCTCATTGTGACAACTCACACCCCCGATGTGACTGCGGTTACCCGTCGGCGAGTCACAGATCCCGATTCTGCGTGGTCTTGTTGTACGTAGAGCCGATGAGCCGAAGGAGAGTCCGTCAATGACGATGGCCGAGCAGCAGATCGCAACCTCCGTCCTGGTGATCGGAACCGGCGGTGGCGGTCTCCGGGCCGCGATCGAGCTGGCCGAACGCGGTGTCGAAGTCCTTGCCCTGGGCAAGCGCCCGCGGAACGACGCGCACACCTCGCTGGCCGCGGGCGGGATCAATGCCGCGCTGGCGACGATGGACCCCGAGGACACCTGGCAGCAGCACGCCGCCGACACCCTGCAGGAGAGCTACCTGCTCGCCAACCCGGACACGGTCCGGATCGTCGCCGAGGGCGCGGCGCAAGGCATCGCCGATCTGGAGCGCTACGGGATGCCGTTCGCGCGCGAGGCCGACGGGCGGATCTCGCAGCGGTTCTTCGGCGCGCACACCTATCGCCGCACGGCGTTCGCGGGCGACTACACGGGTCTGGAAATCCAGCGCACACTGGTGAATCGCGCGGTGCAGCTCGGCGTACCGATCCTCGACAACGTCTACGTGACACGGATCCTGGTTCGGGACAACACGGTCTTCGGCGCGTACGGATTCGATCTCGACACCGGTAAGCGCTATGTCATCCACGCCGACGCCGTGATCCTCGCGGCCGGCGGGCATACCCGGATCTGGCGGCGGACGTCGTCGCGCCGCGATGAGAACACCGGCGACTCGTTCCGCCTCGCGGTGACGGCCGGCGGGCGGATCCGCGACCCCGAGCTCGTCCAGTTCCACCCGTCCGGTTTGCTCGAACCCGAGAACGCGGCCGGGACGCTGGTGTCCGAGGCCGCGCGTGGCGAGGGCGGTCAGCTCCGGAACGCGCTCGGAGAGCGCTTCATGGCCCGGTACGACGCTGAGCGGATGGAACTGTCGACCCGCGACCGGGTGGCGCTGGCGGCGTACACGGAGATCAAGGAAGGCCGCGGTACGCCGAAGGGTGGGGTCTGGCTCGATGTCTCGCATCTGCCGCGGGAGACGATCATGCAGCGGCTGCCGCGGGTCTACCAGACCCTGCTCGAACTGCAGATGCTCGACATCACTCAGCAGCCGATCGAGATCGCGCCGACCGCGCACTACTCGATGGGCGGCGTGTGGGTGCGGGCCGAGGATCACTCGACCGGTGTCGACGGTCTGTACGCGCTCGGTGAGGCGGCCAGTGGTCTGCACGGCGCGAACCGGCTCGGCGGGAACTCGCTGATCGAGCTCCTGGTGTTCGGCCGGATCGTCGGTGAGGAGGCTGCGAAGTACTCGGTCAATCGCGAGTCCCAGCAGCGGTCTGCCGAGGTTGTCGGTGAGGCGCGGGCCGAGGTGGACGGGTTGCTCGCGGCCGACGGGCCGGAGAACGTCCGGGCACTGCAGAGAGCGCTCCGCGACACTCTCACCGCCCGCGCCGGCGTCGTCCGCGACGAGGCCGGTCTGCTGGCCGGGATCGCCGAGCTCGGCGAGATCGAGGCGCGTACGGCGCAGATCGGCGTGCACCCCGATATCGCGGGGTTCCAGGACCTGGCGCACGCGTTCGACCTCAAGTCGTCGGCGCTTGCCGCGCGGGCCACGCTCGACGCCGCGCTCGAACGGCGGGAATCGCGCGGCTGCCACAACCGCTCCGACTACCCCGATCTCGACGAGTCCCTGCAGGTCAACCTCGTCTGGTCCGGTCCCGGCGAGATCACGAGAGAGCGCGTCCCCGCGATCCCGGCCGAGATCCGCGCCCTGATGCGCGACGACATCTCGACCGAGGGCAAGCTCGTCGAGTGATCACCCGCGCAGGGTGAGCCGGACGACCGGATACTTCCGGTCCGACTTCTCCTGGTACTTCGCGAACCGTGGCTGGGCCTCGATCACCGAGGCCCAGGCCGCGTCGTACGACGATCCGGTCAGCCGCTCAGGTGTCACCGGCAGGACGCCGCGCCCGGGCAGTTCGATCGTTGCCGCAGCCGGGTTGGCCAGCAGATT
Source organism: Kribbella yunnanensis (assembly GCF_039529655.1). Classification (NCBI taxonomy): domain Bacteria; kingdom Bacillati; phylum Actinomycetota; class Actinomycetes; order Propionibacteriales; family Kribbellaceae; genus Kribbella; species Kribbella yunnanensis. Next base: position 78,691 of record NZ_BAAANF010000003.1, read on the forward strand.
CGCGAACCAGCCGGGGTGCTGACTCCCACCGCCGGACGCGATCAGCAACCACGAATCCGGACCATCGGCGAACCAGGCGAGCGGGTTCTCCCGGGGCAGGCCGGTACGGCGTCCGACCGTGGTCAGGATCAGCAGATCCATCCCCATCATGGTGGCGCGACCGCGGCGGATCTTGCGGGTGGCCCGGTCGTTCATCTTCCGCTGGAACCAGCGAGAGAGCGCTCCCGGCGTTCCGGGCTTGCGTTCTTGGGTGCTCGTGTTCTCCATGCCTGGAACGCTAGAACCGGCTGCCCAGCCGAAGCTTCTTGATTCCTGATCATCTCTGCGAGCCGACCGCTTGGTGATGAAGATCGCATCGGCGCGCGGCCAGGCTGGATGGTAGAAAGGGCCGTAGCAAGTCCACCGTGAGCGAAGGGAGAGCGAGGCCAATGCGTCCTCCGGGCTCCCTCAAGCCGCTCACGATTCTTCCCCCCGGGTAGGTTCTCCACCCGCTGCCACCGATGCTCTCGGTGGCCTTTGGCATGCGCTCGTTCTGCCGCGCCTGCCCCTCTTCTGGCACAGCCCTATCTCTGCGTGTCTCGGAAGGACATCCATGACGACATTTCGCGTGACCTACGCAACCCTCAGCGCAGACAACGAGGATCTGCACACCGCGTACGAAGAAGGCCTCGCCACCGCGAAGGACTGGCTCGGCGCCGAACTCACCGGCTTCGTCGGCGGGAAACCGCTCTCTGGCCAGGACACGTTCACGATCACCAGTCCGGGCGACGCCGCGCTCACCTTGTGCACCGTGCACAGCGCGACCGCGGCCGAGGTCGACTCCGCGGTCCGGGTCGCAGCCGACGCCGTACCGGCGTGGTCGGGTCGGCCGTGGCAGGAGCGGGTCGAGATCCTGCTGCGTGCCGCGGACCTGATCAGTGAGCGCTCCAACGAACTCGCGGCCCTGATGTCGATGGAGGTCGGCAAGAACCGCCTCGAGGCACTCGGCGATGTCGAGGAGTCCGCGGATCTGATTCGCTATTACTGCAGGCAGTTCAGCGCCAACGACGGCTTCGTCCAGCCGATGGAGCGACTGTCCGACCAGGAACGCACGACGAGCGTCCTGCGCCCGTACGGCGTCTGGGGCGTGATCAGCCCGTTCAACTTCCCGATGGCCCTGGCCGCGGGACCGGCCGGTGGGGCGCTGGTCGCGGGTAACACCGTCGTACTGAAGCCGAGCCCGCAGGGAACGTTCACCGCGGTCAAGCTCTACGAATGCCTGCAGGACGCGGGTCTGCCGGGCGATGCCCTGCAGCTCATCCCCGGTGGTGACGAGGTCGGCCGGGCGCTGGTCGCGAACCCGGGTGTCGACGGTCTGACCTTCACCGGCTCGTTCCAGGTCGGGATGGAGATCTACCGCAGCTTCCCGACGCCGTACCCGAAGCCGGTTGTCTGCGAGATGGGCGGCAAGAACCCGGCCATCGTGTCAGCCAAGGCCGATCTGCCGACCGCGATCGCCGGGATCGCGCGATCCGCGTTCGGGTTCTCGGGGCAGAAGTGCTCGGCGTGTTCCCGCGTGTACGTCGAACGTGGCGTGTACGACGAGTTCGTGGCCGGCCTGGCTGCTCGGGCCAACGAGTTGAAGGTCGGTGATCCGACCGAGCGTGATGTGTTCGTCGGGCCGGTGGTGAACGACGAATCCGTTGCCCGGTTCAAGGATGCCGCCGCGCACGCTGCGAGTGTCGGCCAGGTGGTCGCGGGTGGTGCGGTGATCGAAGGCCGCTACGTGCAGCCGACCGTGGTCACCGGTCTCCCGGCGGGAGACCGGTTGCTGACCGACGAACTGTTCGTACCGTTCATCGCCGTCCAGCCGGTCGACTCCCTCGATGAAGCGATCGAACTCGCGAACGCAACCGAACTCGGTCTGACCGCGGGTTTCTTCTCCGCCGACGACTCCGAGGTCGACGCGTTCCTGGACCGGATCGAGGCCGGGGTCGTCTACGTCAACCGCGCTGCCGGCGCGACCACCGGTGCGTGGCCGGGTGTCCAGCCGTTCGGCGGCTGGAAGGGATCCGGCAGCTCCGGCAAGGCCGGTGGCGGCCTGTACTACGTCCAGCAGTTCCTCCGCGAACAGTCCCGAACGGTGGTAGCCCGATGACTCAGACCCCGATCAACGAGCAGACCCAGGCCCAGCGACCCGCGTGGTTGCCCGCGGGCCGACCGGTGCCGGACCTGGTGACGGCGATCCCCGGACCGCTGTCGAGCGCCGCGGTAGAGCGCGATCTCGCGGTCACCAGCCGCTCACTCCCCCGCGCCTACCCGCTGGCTCCACGGCGCGGTCACGGCAGTGTCATCGAAGATGTCGACGGCAACCTTTTCCTCGACTTCAACGCAGGCATCGCGGTCAACTCGACCGGCCACTGCCATCCGCGGGTCACCGCCGCTGTGCAAGAGCAGGCCGGTGAGCTCCTGCACTACTCGGCGAGCGACTTCTTCCTGCCGATCTACGCCGAGATGTGCAACGCGCTCGCCGCGACCGCACCGATCAGCGGCCCGGTCCGGGTGTTCCTGTCGAACTCCGGCGCCGAGGCGGTCGAGGGTGCGCTGAAGCTGGCCCGGTACGCGACCAAGCGCCCGTACGTGATCAGCTTCTACGGCGCCTTCCACGGCCGGACGATGGGCGCGGTCACCTTGACTGCCTCGAAATCCAAGTACCACAAGGGATTCGGGCCGCTGCTGCCCGGCGTCCTGCGCGCGCCGTTCGGCGACGACAGCACCTTTGAGCACCTCGAGAACACGCTCTTCCGGTACGAGGTCTCTCCGGACGAGGTGGCCGCGATCTTCGTCGAGCCGATCCAGGGCGAGGGCGGTTATCTGGTCCCGCCCGCGGGCTGGATGGCGCGGCTGCGCGAACTGTGCGACAAGCACGGCATCTTGCTGATCGCCGATGAGGTCCAGTCCGGCGCCGGGCGGACCGGCAAGATGTGGGCGATCGAGCACACCGGGGTCCAGCCAGACATTCTGATCACCGCGAAGGGGCTCGCATCCGGGCTCCCGCTCGGTGCGTTCATGGCGCGGGCCGAGCTGATGGAGAGCTGGCCGGCCGGCGCCCACGGTTCGACGTACGGCGGTAGTCCGGTCGCGTGCGCGGCCGGGTTGGCGACGCTCGAGGTGATCAAGTCCGAGCGCCTGATGGAGAACGCGACCGAGATCGGTCAGTTGCTCATCGAGGGGCTGACCAAGATCCAGGCCGAGCATCCGGAAATGATCGTGGATGTCCGCGGCGTCGGTCTGATGATCGGCGTCGAGTTCGCGACCGCGGCCGACGCGGCCGCCGTACAGCAGCGGGCGTTCGAGCGTGGGCTGCTGGTGCTGGAATGTGGAGAGAGCGCTATCCGGCTTTCTCCGCCACTCGTTGTGACAGCTGAGGAAGCCGAGATCGCGCTCTCTCTGTTTGCTGAAGCGGTCGCTGGGTGACTGGCGCAGTCTTCTCCCGTGCCGCTGGTCGCGACCTCCCGGTCGTGGCCGGCGGCCGCGGTACCGAACTGTTCGACACCAGCGGCCGGCGGTATCTCGATGCCGCCGGCGGCGCGATCGTGGTCGGGATCGGGCACGGTTCGGCCGAGGTCGCGGACGCCATCGCGACTCAGGCACGCGAGGTTGCGTACGTGCACGGCTCAGCCTTCAAATCAACGGCGTTGGAGGGGTACGCCGAGATGCTGGGGCCGCTGCTTCCGGTGGATGACCCGTACATCTACCCGGTGTCGGGCGGTAGCGAGGCCGTCGAGACCGCGCTCAAGCTCGCCCGGGCCTATCACCTCGCCCGCGGTGAGGATCGGTCGGTGGTGATCGGCCGGACGGGCGCGTACCACGGGAACACCCGGGGAGCGCTCTCCGTCTCCGGTCGCGACGGGCTACGAGCGCCGTACCTGCCGTGGCTGGGTACCGCGGCCCACACCACCTCGCCGTACGAATACCGCTGCCCGTTCCCCGACAGCCACCCGTACGGATGCGGCGCCCGGCACGCCCAGGCGCTGGAGCAGGAGATTGTTGCCCAGGGCCCGCACAATGTGGCCGCGTTCATCGCCGAACCGATCGCCGGTGCCGCACTGGGAGCGTGCGTGCCGCCGGACGACTACTGGCCGGCGATGACAGCAGTCTGCCGCCGGTACGGCGTTCTGGTGATCGCCGACGAGGTGATGACCGGCTTCGGCCGCACCGGCCGCTGGTTCGGCTGTGACCACTGGGGTGTTCGCCCAGATCTGCTGGTGGCGGCCAAGGGAGCGGCTTCCGGCTACTGGCCATTGGGTCTGGCAGTCACCAGTGGCGAGGTGCACGACACGGTTCAGCGCGCCGGATTCGTCCACGGCTTCACCTACTCGCACCACGCAGTCGGAGCCGCAGCCGGACTCGCCGTACTGAAGATCCTGAGCCGCGACGGCCTCGTCGACGCGTCCGCCCGCCGCGGCGAACAACTGGGAGCCGAACTACGCGCCGAGCTAGCCGACCACCCGCACGTGGGCGACATCCGCGGCCGCGGTTTGTTGTGGGCGGTTGAGCTAGTCGCGGACCGCGAGACCAAGGTGCCGTTCGCGCGGAACGAGCGCATGGCCGAGCGGATCGCCGCGGCCGCCAAGGATCGCGGGGTGCTGCTGTACCACTCCACCGGCTGTGCGAACGGGTCAGAAGGCGACCTGCTGGTGTTCGGACCACCACTGGTGATCAGCCCGGCCGAAGTGACCGAAGTCGTGACCGGTACGGCCGCAGCCATCCGGGAGGTCAGCCGGGTCAGGCCATCCGGCGGCCGATGAAGCGTTTGCCGACGTTGATCATCGGCTTCTCCACCCAGCGATAGCACAGGTGGGCCATCAGGATGGACATCAGTGTCACGGGAACCCACGGCACTGGCGTCTTGATCAGACTGGCGCCGAAGAGCAGATAGATCCCCGCCACGGCGCCGTGTGCGATCAACTGCACGAGATAGATCGAGTACGACCGCTCGCCCAGGAACACGAACGGCCGCGTGGACAGCAAGCGCTGCGGGAAGGCATTGGCCAGCAGCGCCGGCAACAGCAGGAACCCGACCAGTACGACGTACGGTGGCGGGACCGCGATGAAACCGGGGACCTCACCAGCCAGCTGGTACTTCTCGATGAACGCGGCCCAGAACTGCACGGTCGCGTGGATCACGAGGAAGGCCGCGGCCGCCGTACAAGCGACCCATGGCCGGGTGAGCGGCCTGAACAGCGCGTAGGTCCGGGGGTTGTGCATGAGGATCGCGACCAGGCAGCCGACCAGGATCGAGAAGTAGTGCACGCTCCAGCCGCGCGGGTCTCCGCCCATCGACAGCGGCACTATCGCGAGCAGGATCGCCATCAGCACCAGCGTCACACCGATCCGGCCGCCGAATTTCGCCTTGCGCTGCACAAGGACGGCTGAGAAGGCCAGCAGCGGCCAGAACAGGTAGAACTTCTGCTCGATGCCCAGTGACCACGACTGCCCGTAGGCGCCGCCGTGGCCGAATTCGTTGAAGAAGAACAGGTACAGCGGCAGCTCGGATCCCGGCGGGTTCTTCGTCAGGTCTCCGTGGAAGAACTGCGCGACCAGCGTCACGCCGAGCAGCACGAAGTAGACCGGCAGGATGCGGAAGATCCGGCGGGCGTAGAACTTCTTGAACGAGATCTGCCCGGCGCGATCCTCTTCGCGCAGCATCAACGTGGTGATCAGGAAGCCTGAAATCACGAAGAAGATCTGCACGCCGATCCAGCCCTGCAGGCAGTCCGGCCCTTGGTTGTGGAAGACCACCACCATCAGCGCCGCGACCGCACGCAGCCCATCGAGGGCCGGGAACCGCTTGAGCGCCAGGTACTCGGCGTGACTCAGCGACTGCCGCGAGACGCCGGGATCGAGCTCGGTCGATGGACTGATCGTCATGCTTTCGACGATCGCTACCTGACCCCTGCGGCCACATCGCCGTCAAGTGCCCACTGTGGTCACCGCAACGAGTGAGCCGCGCCGACCGGGTGTCACTCCTGAGATTGACACCCGGTCTCCGTGTTCAGCTGATGACGGGGGCAATCGTCTTGTTGCGGGCGCCCTCGTAGGCGGCGAGCAGGATGCCCAGTACGGCGATGCCTTCGACCTCGGTGTGCAGCGGCCGGGTCTTGCCGATCAGGGAGTCCGCGAAGTGCTCGATCTCGGCGACGAAGGTGTCGACCGGTTCGAGTTCGAACGTCTCCGATTCGCCCGACCGCAGTTGGTACGTGAGCGACGTACCGTCACTGTGCAGTGAGCCCAGCTCGCCGACCGCCGAGAACCGTTCGGTGGAACCGGCGGGCTGGTAGGCCCAGCTGGTCACGAGCTGGCCGACGACTCCGTTGTCGAAGCGGATCAGCACCTGAGCGGAATCCTCGCCCTCCATGAACTTCAGGCGGTGCGTCGACAGCATCGCGGTCGCCTCGACCGGCATCCCGCCGGCCAGGTGCAGCATCAGGTACGTCGGGTGGTAGCCGGTGTCGATCAGCTCGCCACCGCCACTCGTCTTGCTGCTGGCCCGCCAGCCCATCGAGCTCGGGTCGAAGTCGTTGTAGAAACTGTCCGTGGTCCGCACCTCGTAGACCGTGCCGATCGTGCCGGCCTCGAGGAGTTCCTTCGCCTTCGCGACGGCCGGCATGAACAGCTGGTTGTGCGCCGACATCAGCGTGACCCCGTTCGCCTCGACAGCACGCCGTACGTCGGCTGCCTCCTCGGCGCTCAGGCACAGCGGCTTCTCGCACAGAATGTGCTTACCCGCCTCAGCGGCCGCGACGATCGCGTCCCGGTGCAGGTGATGCGGAAGGCAGATGTCGACCGCGTCCAGCTCCTCGTTCGCAAGCATCTCGCGATAGTCCGTGTACGGCGTCGCATCGAGCTCGGCCGCACGCTTCTTCGCGGTCTCCTCAACCGCGTCGGCGACCGCCGTGATACCGATCTTGTCCGCGTGCGCCGCATAACCCTTGATATGCGCGGAAGCGATACCGCCGGCGCCGATCAGGCCGACCTTGATCTGGGGCATGGGTGATCTCCTCAGCTGTAGGCGACGACTGTGTTGGTGGTGGCGGCTTCGTTCGCCGCGACGACGAGCCGGGTCAGCTCCAGGGCGCGACTGATGTTGTCGTCCGCGCGGGTGCCGTTGGTGATGTGCTCGACCCACTGACCGAACGGGTCCAGGCTGTGCTCGGGCACCGGGACCTCTTCGCCACCGACCTTCAGCACGTTGCCGGCATCGGTGTAGGTCAGCGTGCTCTCGGTCCCGAAGATCTCGATCGTGAACGGGTTCGGGCTGGCGAAGCCGGCCTCGATGACGCCGATCGTCTGGTTCGGGTAGCCGACCACGACGACCGCGTTGTCCTCCAGGCCGAGGCCCGCGATCGACCGGTACGTCGCACTGACGGTCTCGATGTTGGCGCCGAGGAAGAGCTGAGTCAGGTAGACGGGGTGGCAGCCGAGGTCGGTGAGCGCTCCCCCGATCGCGGCCTTCGGCTCGAAGAACCGGTGCGGCAGCCAGCCGTCCTTGCCGTCCCGCCCAATCGCGCCGTCGTGCGAGAGCCGGACGCGTGCATAGGTGACCTGGCCGAGCTGTCCGCTGTCGAGCACCTCGCGAATGGCGTTGGTGTAGCCGTGCGCCAGTCGCGGCAACGACACGGTGAGCTTGACACCGTTGTCGTCGGCAGCGGCGATGATCTCCTCGGCCTCCGCGACGGTCGGCGCGAGCACCTTCTCGGTGAAGATGTGCTTACCGGCCTGAGCGACCTTGACCATCAGGTCGCGGTGCTCGTCGGTCGCGGTGGTGATCACCACACCGTCGATGTCGCTGGCCAGCAGGGCGTCCAGATCGCTTGTGTAGGGGACTCCGAAGGCCTCGGCTCCCGCCTTGCCGCGCTCGACGTCGGTGTCCCAGACCGCCACCAGGTCGGTCCCCGGATGCTCCTGCGCCTGCCGCGAATAGTCGCCCGCATGGACGTGCCAGAAGCCCAGGGTCGCGATCTTGAGGGGGTTCGGCATCTGCTTCCTCCAGCCCGAGGTCGTCCGGCTCACCAGCACCGGCCGCGCACCAACGTACAACGTTGTCATGGGGTTTTGGGAAGGGCTGGGCGCGCCCATTTCACGCATCGGACGTCGGGTGGCGTAGCTATAGTTATCCAGGACTCCTAGGTAATCGAGGCTTGATGAGTGAGGCACTGTCCGGTGGGGACCTGCAGCGCTTGCGGCAGCTCAACGTCGTGGCCGCGCTGCGGGTGCTGCGCGCCGAAGCGCCCCTCACCGTCACCGAACTCGCGAAGCGGACCGGCCTGTCCCGCGCATCGACCGAGGACGTCGTGCGGGATCTCCTCGGCCGCGGCTGGATCAGCGAGGTCGAGCCGACCGCCGGCACGGTCGGGCGACCGGCGCGGCGCTACCGGTTCCGCGCCGATGCCGGTCGGCTGCTCGGCGTCGACATCGGCGGCCACAAGGTTCTTGCCGTGGTCACTGACCTCGAAGGCGACGTACTGCATCAGACCCGGATCCGGGTCGCGGCCGACGCCGGTCGGCGCGAGCGGCTCGCGGCAGTCGACGACTGCATCGCGTCTGCGTTCGTCGGCGCTGGCACGACCCCTGGGCAGATCTGGGCGACCGGCGTCGCGACGACCGGACTGGTCGACGGTACCGGCAAGGTGATGCTGTCGGACTCGCTCCCCGAGTGGACCGGCGTCGACCTGGTCGCCCACCTCCACCGGGTTGTCCGCGGGCCGATTCGCGTCGAGAACGACTGCAAACTCGCTGCCCTGGCTGAGAATTGGCGCGGTGTCGCCCGCTACGCCAAGGACGTCGTATTCCTGCTGGCCGGCCTGCGCACCGGCGCCGGGCTGATCATCGACGGCAAGCTGCACCGCGGATTCGCGAACTCCTCCGGCGAGATCGGCGCACTGCCCGCGGTCGGCTGGGAGCGCGCGCCGGAGCACCTACACAGCTGGCTCGGAGCGGGCGAACCGGTCGAACGCGTCTTCCTCGCCGCCCGCGACGGCGACCGCGCTGCCCTGCGCGCCGTCCGCGGGTATGTGCGGGACATCGCGATCGGTACGTCGGCCCTGGTGCTGACCCTGGATCCGGAACTCGTCGTGATCGGCGGCGGCTTCTCCCGCTCCGCCGACGTCCTCGTCGAACCGCTGCGCCGCGAACTCGACCGCTGGTGCCTGCGCACCCCGGAGATCCGAGTCTCCGCCTTCGGCGACGAAGGAGTCGCCCTCGGCGCGGTCCGGCTGGCCGTCGAGCAGGTCGAGTCCACTCTGTACGGCGACGCTCCCGCGACCGCCGCCGCGCTGATGTTTTGAGCGCTGGATATTTTGAGCGAAGGTGCTCGAAACTACCGCGTTGTGAACTCTTGACACAGTTTCCGTGGAGTCCATGATTATTCCATCGCCCCGCCCAGCGAGAGGACTCACTCATGCGACTCCGGCAGGCTCTCCGGCTGTTGACCGGTATCACCGTCGGCGGACTGCTGACTGCCTTCGCGGTCGTCTCCCCCGCCGGCGCGACGATCAGCGGTGGTTCCGCGAGCAACACCGCGACCACCGTCACGTACCAGTACTCGTTCACCGGAGCCCCGACGTACCAGCGGGTCTATGTGGACACCGACCGGAACACAGGCACCGGCTACGCCCAAGGCACGGTCGGCGCCGACTACCTGCTCGAGAACGGCAACCTCTACCGCAGCACCGGCACCGGCTGGAGCTGGGCGCTGGTCAAGGCCGTCACCTTCTCCGCTACCGGCGGGGTCGCTCGCTGGACGGTTGATCGCGCAGATCTCGGAGAGAGCGCTTCCCCGAATGACTCTGACCTGATCTTCCAGGTCGAGGCGCCGATGGAGACGTCGAGCAAGTACACGAACGTCTACAGCGGCGGCTCGGGCGGTTCGGTCACCTACACGGCAAGCACGGAGAACTTCGCGAATCCGGAGCGCGGCTTCTACCACCACACCGGCGACTGCGACAAGGCCGACTTCTCGTTGAGCACCTTGCAGAGCTACCGGACCAGCCAGGGCATCTCGCTGGTGATGTGCGTCTTCTATCTGGCCGAGTACAAGAACGGCCCGATCGCGGAGAGCGCTCTCGCCCAGTTGCAGCAGCAGCTCGACACGGTTCGCGCGGCCGGGCTGAAGATGGTGCTGCGGTTCGCGTACACCACCTCGACGACCGGGGACGACGCCACCAAGGCTCGCGTGCTCGCTCACCTCGACCAGTTGGCGCCGTACCTGAACTCGGGGAAGGACGTCATCGCCGTCGTCCAGGCCGGTCTGATCGGGGCCTGGGGTGAGTGGTACTACACGCAGAACTTCGGCAACGCCGGCACGGTCAGTACGACGGACTGGGCGAACCGGAAGGCGGTCGTCGACAAGCTGCTGAGCGTCGTACCGTCGAGCCGGATGGTGCAGCTGCGGACGCCGAAGTTCAAGCGGACCATGTACACGACGACCCCGGTGCAGTCCGCGGATGCCTACAACGGATCTGCGACCTCGCGGATCGGTCATCACAACGACTGCTTCCTGGCGAGTCCCGACGACTTCGGCACCTACGAGAACGCCTCGGTCGAGTACCCGTACCTGCAGGACGAGACGAAGTACGTCGCGATGGGTGGCGAGACCTGTGCCGTGAACGCACCGCGGTCCACCTGCCCGACAGCGACGGCCGAGCTCGCGCAGTTCCACTGGTCCTACTTGAACACCGACTACGAGCCGAACGTGCTGAGTTCGTGGAACTCCGGCGGCTGCCTGGCCGATGTAACCAAGAAGCTCGGATACCGCTTCCGCCTGGAGACCGGGACGTTCCCGACCTCGGCTGTGCGCGGCGGGAGTCTGCCGGTGTCGCTGTCGGTCCGCAACGACGGCTACGCGACGCCGTACAACTCCCGCGGTCTCGAGCTGGTACTGCGGAACACGACGACCGGAACCCACTACAAGCTGGCGATGAGCTCGGACCCGCGGCGCTGGACGACCGGTACGGCGACCACGGTGTCGCAGACGCTCACCGTGCCCTCGAGCCTGCCGACCGGTTCCTACCAGCTGCTGCTCAACCTGTCCGACCCGCTGCTCTCTGCACGGCCTGAGTACTCGATCCGGCTGGCGAACCAGAACACCTGGGAGTCGTCGACCGGCATGAACTCGCTCTTGCACACCATCACGATCAGCTAGGAGATCCCCCTGATGAAGCTTCGCCGCCTGATCGGCGCCACTCTCGTGCTCGGTCTGCTCGGGCCGGCCCAGCTGGCCGACGCACACCGTGACGGCCCGACGGTCACGCGTACCTATCCGGCGAGCGATGCCGTGATCGCCAACCAGGAGCGCGGTTTCTACCACCACACCGAGACCCATTACCGCGCCGACGGCTCCGGCTACGTCCCCCTCAACCTGGAGACCTTGCGCGGCTTCAGAACGCAAGAGAGCGTTACCCAGATTCTCCGGGTGTTCTACCTGGAGAAGTTCGCGAGCATCGACAAGCTCGATCCGGCCTACCTCGCTCTCGTCCGCGCCGACTTCCGTACCGCCCGCGCGGCCGGAGTGAAGGTGCTCGTCCGGTTCGCGTACGCGCAGCCGCCCGGCTGGCCGCCGACCATCCCGTACGGCGATGCGCCGGTGCAGCGTGTGCTCAAGCACATCCAGCAACTCACCCCGATCCTGCGCGAGAACGCCGACGTGATCGCGCTGGTCCAATCCGGCTTCGTCGGCCTGTGGGGCGAGGGGTACTACACCGATCACTTCGCCGACCCGGCCGATCCGAGCAAGGTTTCCGACCAGAACTGGGCCGACCGCCGGGCCGTGGTGATGGCGCTGCTGAGAGCGCTTCCCCGCGATCTCATGGTCCAGGTGCGCACGCCGTACATGAAGCAGCGCATGCTCGGACTGCCGACGGGAACGGAGGGAGCGCTCTCCGAGGATCAGGCGTACGACGGATCACCGGCCGCCCGGATCGGTCATCACAACGACTGCTTCCTGGCCAGCCCCGACGACTTCGGCACCTATCTCAGCGATCCGATCGAACTCGACAAGGACTTTGTTGCCCAGGACACCAAATACGTCCCCGAAGGCGGCGAGACCTGCGCGGTGAACTCGCCGCGCTCCGACTGGGATTCGGCCGCGGCCGAGATGGCACGCCTGCACTTCTCGTACCTGAACACCGACTATCACCCGGACGTGCTCGGCAGCTGGGGCTCGAACATCACCACAGCCAAGCAGAAACTCGGCTACCGGCTGTCCCTGGTCCGCGGCGACTTCACCGCCAAGACGCGCCCCGGCGGCGCCGTACAGGTCGGTCTGGACATCCGCAACGACGGCTGGGCAGCGCCGTACCACCGCCGTCAGGTCCAGCTGATCTTCCAGGGCGACAAGCACACCTACCGAGTCGACCTGCCCGCCGACCCGCGCCGCTGGGCCGCCGGTACGACGACCACTCTCAAGGCGACCATCCGAGCACCGATCGCACCCGGCCGCTACCGGCTGCTGCTCAACCTCGCCGACCCCTCACCCCGGCTGCAGACGCCCACCTACAACCCGATCTACGCGGTCCAGCTCGCGAACATTGGTACCTGGCAGCCAGCAACCGGCTACAACGAGCTAGGCCAGGACGTGATCGTCTCTAGATGAGACCTCTCCCAGCTCCAGGATGCTCGTTGTTCAGCTTGCGTTTGCCGAATGTCAGCCGTGCTCGGGGGAGGATCAGGGCGTTCCGCCTACAGCGTCCAAGGAGCACCATGTCCGTCGATCGTCGTTCCGTCCTGCGTGGCGCCGCTGCCGGCGCCGCCGGTGTCGGTTTCGCCACCGTTGGTTCCATGCCGACCCTGGCCGAGGCCACACCGGCCTCGCACGGCCAGCACTCGCCGTTCCCGCAGCACAAGCCGTTCCCGCCCCTGCTGGACGACCCGGAGAGTGTGCTCGCACTGCCCCCGGGATTCAAGTACCGGATCGTCACCAAGGCCGGTGAGACCAAGCTCAAGTCCGGTCAGCCGACCCCGAACGCGCACGACGGCACCGCCGTGTTCACTGGCGGCCGGCACGACGCGTACCGGCTGATCCAGAACCACGAGATCAGCGGCAACAGCGCCCTCGGCGTACCGCAGCTCGAGGGCACCGTGTACGACGCGGGTGTCGGCGCAGCCGGTGGCTGCACCGTCATCTCGGTCGACCGCACCGGCAAGAACCTCGGCGAGTGGGTCGCCATCTCCGGCACGCTCACGAACTGCGCCGGCGGCCACACGCCGTGGGGCACCTGGATGACGTGCGAGGAGACCGAGAACAAGGCCAACGGCACCACCCGGCTGAAGGACCACGGGTACGTGTTCGAGGTCTGGGGCGACGGCGAGACCGCGCACCCGGTCCCGCTGAAGGCTCTCGGCCGCTACGCGCACGAGGCGCTGGCGATCGACGAGGACCGCGAGCACATCTACCTGTCCGAGGACGCCTCCGGCCCGAACGGTACGTTCTACCGCTGGTCCGCCCCGAAGGGGTACCGGCTGAGCTCGCGCAGCTGGAAGGACCTGCAGGACAAGGACTTCGGCACTCTCGAGGCGCTGGCCATCCTGGGTGACGACGGCAAGCCGATCCCGGACGTCGCCTACCTCACCTCGGCCCAGCTGCTGCGTCCGTTCCGGGTCGCGTGGGTCAAGGTCCCGGACCGCGACGGCACCACCACCTCGGTGCGCAAGCAGTTCACCGACGGCCAGATCACCCGCGGCAAGAAGTTCGAGGGTGTCTACGGCACCAAGCACGGCGTGTACGTCGTGAACTCCTACGCCCAGTCCGGTACGACGGACGTCCCGGTCGACGGTGTCCCGCACGACGGCATGGTCTGGTTCTACAACTACGCGAACAAGACCATCCAGCTGGTCACGTACTTCCCGGAGAGCACGGCCGCGGACAAGGGCGCCGACGCCAAGTACCAGGACTACAACTTCGACGGTCCGGACAACGTGACGGTGACCCCGTGGGGTTCGCTGATCCTCGCCGAGGACGGCCAGGCCGCCAGCCACGTGCTGAGCGCCGTACCGGGTGGGCCGACCTACGCGATCGCCCGGAACCAGCTGAACGACTCGGAGTTCACCGGGCCGGCCTTCTCGGCCGACGGCAAGGTGCTCTTCGTGAACATCCAGGACCCGGGCATCACGCTGGCCATCACCGGCCCGTGGCGCGACTACCTGGGCTGATCGCCGTACCAGCTGGGTCGCGCGCTTGTTACGGCGTGACCCAGCCGGTCAGGATCGTCGGGCCGTCGTCGGGGATGCAGACCAGCCGGTACGGCACCTTCGGCAACGGCTTGAGCACGAAGAAGCCGAGCTCGTCGATCCGCGCCGTGGCCAGTACGCCGGAATCCGTGCGCGCGGTGATCTCGCCGGGCGCGGCCGGATCGAGCTGGCCGAGCAACCCTTCCGGAGTGAGCTCGATCTCGATCGTCCAGCCGTCGGAGGCGAACGTCAGCGCCCGCAGCGTCGCGCTCTCGGCCGAGCGGACCGGCGCTGCCTCGACCGTGTCCCACGCCGAATCGTAGGTGAGCGCGGCCAGCTCGGCGTCGATGGTCCGCCAGGCGAAGGCCGCCTTGCCGGCCTCGACGAATGCTCGCGGCACGTCCGCTTCGGTCAGCGCGTCGCGCAGGGCCTCGAGCAGCTGGCCGTCGTCGTTCCAATCGGTCTCCGTCATCCCACTCACCTCCCCATTCCTGTTGTCGAGCCGCCGCGGTCGTCGGCCAGCCCGGCCAGGGCCGGGGTCCGGCGGAGCCGCTCCAGGCATCGGGCCCGGTTCGGGCCGATACTTCCGACCGGCATCGCCAGCTGCCGGCTGATCTCGTCGTACGGCGTCGGCGGGTCCTTCGTGATCATTGCCAAGAGCAACTGACAGCGCTGGGACAGCTGCCCGAACGCGGTCCGGACGATGGTGCGCCGTTCGTGCCGGAGCACCTCCTCCTCGGCCACGGCGGGCTCGACCGCGTCCCGCTGTTCGGCCGGGTCCACCGGGTCGACCCGGCTGGACGCCCGCAGCAGGCGGAAACACTCCCGCTGCGTGGTGGTCGCGATCCAGCCGGGCAGTGCGGCGGGCTCCCGGAGACTCGGCAGGTGTTCGATCAGGCGCAACCAGACGCCCTGGCCGACATCGTCGATATCCGCGGGCGTGAGCCGGTACCGGCGTCCGATTCCCCAGATCAACGGTGCATACCTCTCAACCAGTTCGTCCCAGGCACCTTTGTCGCCATCCACCGCCCTGGTCACCAGAGCGACGACGACAGGATCGTCCCGCATGCCCTTTCTCCTTCCCCCCGATATCGTTACGGAGCGACCTGAGTCGCGGATTGATACAACAACCAGTTACGCGCCGAGTGCGACGAATGACCGCCCGGCCGCATCCGCCACCGGGTCCGCCCCCGCCGTACTGCGAGCTAGTGCGAAGGCCTCCGCAAGTGAACGACCCGCCTGCAGATGATCGTGCACAGCGGTCATCAAGGGAACCGTTGCGGGATCATTGACCGGTACGACGCTCGCGAGGATGCCCGCCGCGCCGAGTGGCACCAGGCTGCTGCTCAGCCCGAGCAGCTCGTCGGCGCCGACCGGTTTGGCCAGTCCGGAGTCGCAGCTCGACAGCACCAGCCGGTACGGCGCGCGTCGCAGCCGCTCGAAGTCGTACACGGTCAGCGGCCCGTCGTCGAGCCGCAAGGACGAGAACAGCGGACTGTCCGCCCGGAACGTGCCGTGCGCCGCGATGTGTGCGATCCACGCGCCGTCCAACTCATGCAGCACCCGCTCGGCCGTCGCATCGCCGTCCCGGAGGACGACGGCCTTCGGGTACAGCTCGGTCAGTCGGTTGATTTCCGCCCGCCCAGCAGTCAGACCCGGTCCGAGCACCAGCACAACCCGCCGATCCGCCGGCGGCCGCAAGCGCTGCGCCCGCAACCACATCGCCGCCGATGCCACGACATTCACCGGTCTGTCGGCCAAGGCCGGCACCATCGCCCACGGCACCGCCTGCAAGCTCGCCGGCGGAACCATCACCACCGCCCGCTCCCCCAGCACGTCCTGCACCGGGCCGAGAATCGCATCCCCGAGCCGCTTGCCCAGCACCTCCAACGAAGGTCCGGACTTCGACCGCCCGTGCGCCAACCACCGCAGTCGGAACCGGGACCGCTCGACCTCGACCGCAGCCGTCGCCATTGGGCCCACCTCGTACCGCACGAGCTCGCCATCAGCGGCGACCACCGCGTGCAGCGTCCCGCCGATATCGATCAGCTCGACCAGCGCCGTACCGCCGAGCTCATCCTGCAACTCGGTGAGGTCGAGCGCACCCTCGGACTGGCCGGAATTGTTGCCTTGGGCCCTTAATACCCGGTCGCGGACGGCCGCTTCCAACCGGCGACGGTCGCGTTCGAGCGACGGCGGGCGAATGGGCTCCGGCGTGGACTCGAGGCGCTGTACGACGTCGCGCAGCTGGGCGAGGTCGCTGATCAGCTGCTCGTCACCGGGCGGGCGGACCGGTGGAACCGTCAGCGCAGTCGCACGCCAGCGCTCGGCCCAGGTGAGCAGACCGCGGGCGTCGTCGCGGCCGAGCGCCTCGCGGAGCGCGAGCTCGGCCAGCTCGGCGCCGTGCCCGGTCGTGCGGGCCCGCAACTCGGTCGCGCCCATCATCAGCCGGTACTCGTCCAGCGCGTCGAGACCGCGCCCGCAGGCGGTCAGCATCCGCCGTACCTCGCCTCGTGCCTCGGCACGCAGCGCACGGCCGAGCCAGGCGGCACTCCGAACTGGCGGCGGGACTTCCTTCGACAACCGGCCGGCCAGCTCGAGCTGCCGATCCGCGGTCCGTTGGCGTCCCTCGGACAACGCGAGGCGACCGGCCAGCAGATGCGCCGCGGACGCCTCCGCCGTACTGAGCTCGTCGAGCCGGCCTGCGGTCCGGACCACCTGACGCAGCAGACGCGGCCCACGCTCACCTGCCCGGTACTGCGCTTCCAGCCGCAGCATCGACGCCCGCACCGACCACCAGGAACGCCGTTGCGCGGAGAACAACCGACGCGCCTGCTCGGCCCGCTCCTGCGCGGTTGCCGGATCACCGACCGCCAGCGCAGCCGTCGCGGCGGTGAACAGCACCTCGGCACGTTTGGCCGCGGGGACGCCGCCAGGCTCCATCCGGCCGATCGCCTCGTCCGCCTCGGTGAGCGCCTCGGCGGTCAGCCCGGCAGCCATCAGCACCGCGCACCGATCGATCGCCAGATCCGGCCAGACGACACCGACCCCCGCGAACCCCTCCGCGGCCTCCCCCAGGAACTGCAAGGCGGCGGGCAAATCACCACGCGCGAACGCCGCCATCCCACGGTTCTGCCGAGTTTCGGCGTACTCGAACTCCTGCCCGGCAGCGGCGTACAACCGACCGGCCTCATCGAAGTCCGCATCGGCCTGCCGGGTCCCGCCGAGAGCGAGCTGGATGAAACCACGGTAGTTCCGCGAGCGCGCCTCCCACACCTGATCACCGGAGCGCCGCAGCCGGGTGATCGCCAGCCGCAGATCCTCCAGCGCTTCGCGATGCCGCCCGAGCACGAGCAGTACGTCGGCCCGCCGCAGGAACACCCGCCCGGCCAGTGCACCCCGACTTAATTCAACCGCCCGATCCAGCCGGGCCAAACCTTCCCGGCTCCGGCCCGCCCGGCCGAGGGTCGCGCCGAGCGTTGCCAGTACGTCGGCCTCCCGCTCGGGCAGACCCGACTCCTCGGCGAGCCGAAGCGCCTTGCGGAGCTCACGAATCGCCGCATCCACCTCGCCCAGCTGCCGCAACCCGATGCCACCGGCCTGGTGCGCGATCGACGCCGTCTCGGCGTCGGGCTGTCCGGCCAGCAGCTCCTGCGCGGCCTCGATCGCGTCGTGCGGACGCGACAACGCCAGCGGCAGCAGATCTTCGGGTGCAACCGTCATGCGAATCTCCCCCAAGTTCCCCGGCAGGGTGGAATGATATCGATTCGGACTCGACCATTTCAGTGATTCGAGGGGGGCGCCATTCCATGACCGAAGAAAGAAAGAATCCGCTCGGCGAAGAGCGGAAGTACATCGCGCAGATCAATCTGATCCTCAAGGGGTTCGGCAAGGAAGTCGAGGTCTACCCGGCCAAGTGGCAGGAGACCGGAGCCGACTACCTGTACCGCGCGGGCGTCGTGCTGGTCCGCGACGAGGACGTGGAGCGCGTGATCCGGCTCTTCGAGGGCGGGACCACGGGCGAAGGCGGGATCGCCGGCGTCACCCGGCTGATCCTGCCGTCCCGGGTGCCGCCGGGCGCGCCGGAGGATCGTTCGCCCACCCAGCGCTTCCTGAAGTACGCCGACCTGCGACTCGGGCGTGGCGTCGTCACCCCGGAGCACCTGTTCTACGTCGTACCGAGCGTCAGCCCGTGCCCGGCCACCGAGCCCGAAGAGGTGGATCCGAAGACTCTGCCGAGCCCGTTCATCGACGACAAGACGACCACGGGCAAGGGCGTCAAGGTCGTCGTACTGGATGTCGGCTGGTCCGACGCACCCGCGGCGGATTGGCTGGACGGTGTCACCGGTGAGCCGGAGGACGCGTTCGACTCGGCTGGGCTGATCAAGCCGTACGCCGGGCACGGCACGTTTATTGCCGGGGTCCTGCGCTCGATGGCCCGCGAGACCGAGGTCGTCGTACAGAGCTACTTCACCACCGCCGGTGCGATCTGGGAGTTCGATCTCGCCGCAGCCCTCGACGAGGTGCTCGACCTAGCGCCGGACATCATCAGCCTGTCGGCCGGGACCCGGACGAGGTTCGACCTGCCGCCGCTCGGCCTCGACGTGTTCATCGAGACCCGGCTGAATCGCGTCAACGGTCTCGTCCTGGTCGCGGCCGCCGGCAACGAGTCGACCCGCGACTTCTTCTGGCCGGCCGCCTTCCCGGAGACCGTTGGCGTCGGCGCCCTCGCGGAGACCGGCACCGAGCGGGCCTGGTTCAGCAACTTCGGCGGCTGGGTCGACGTCTACGCGCCCGGTGAGAACCTGATCAACGCGTTCCTGACCGGCGAGTACCACTGCACCGAGCCGCCGCACACGGGCGAGGTGCGCAAGTTCGACGGCATGGCACGCTGGAGCGGTACGTCGTTCGCCACGCCGCTGGTGGCCGGCCTGATCGCCGGGCGGATGTCGCGCACCGGCGAGAACGCGCTCCAGGCCGCCGACGGCCTGCTCGCCTTCGCCCTCGGCCAGGTGGTCCCCGGCGTCGGCCCGGTGCTCAAGCCCGGCGACGCACACAACAGCACTCCGTAAACGGGCAAGCCGGCCCCGGCCAGCTCAGTCAGGTGAGTTGGCCGAGGCCGGCGACCGGTGCACGCACTGACGCGGTGCGGAGAAGTTTTCGGCCTGACCACCGAAACTCCTCGCGCACCGCGTCAGCCCCTCCCCCCACGGAGACCCTTGAACTGCCTTCCCCCCAGAAGCAGTTCAACGGCGTTCCATAAGTGCGGAGTCAGGGCACCGGACCGGTGATACAGCGAGTTTCAAACTTTTTCAGCGGGCCTGCGGGTTCTCGCACAGGAACGGCGCCCGCGGCCCACCCGAGTGGTACTCGTACCGCTTGCCGTCGGCCTCGAGGATGATCCGCATCCCGTTGACCAGCGCCTGCGTGTACCGCATCCCCGGCTCCGGGCACCCGAGACTCCCGTCCGACCAGGTGACTTCCTCGGCCGAGACCACCTTCACCGCGGCCGCCTGGATCCCCTGCCGCTTCGCCAGATCGGCCGTCGCCTGCTCCACCGCCGTACCGCCCGGTGTCCCGGTCGGCGCCGCTCCACCAGGTGTCGGTGCCGAACTGCTGCTGTCGGACGGACTCACCCCAGGACCTCCAGATTCATTGCCACAAGCAACCAAAGCCAGCATCATGACGGCACCCGCCGCCAGCGCCGTACCGGATCGTCGAATCATGATCATCACCTCCCACCCTAGACGCACCCGGAAGCCCGTTCGTTGCAGGAAGTGGCAAATTCACCGAGGGTCCTTCCGCAACGGCCCCGTCGTCACTTAGCGTCAATAACAGTTGCCGTGAACAACTACTGGACGGGGAAACTCGTGATGAGCAAGGCAAGTGTGCGGGGACTGCTGGTGCTGGCACTGACCGGAGCGACGCTGTCGATGGGCAGTCACGCGGCCGCACAGCCGGATCCGCCGTCGGCGGACGACTGCCCCAGCCGCTTCCAGGCCGCCTTCGCCAATTCGTCGTACGCCGGCGGTGCCAGCGGCCCGGGTAAGCCCGGTGGCCCGGCCGGGACCGGAGCGGCGCGGAAGGTGAACGAGATCCGCGGCATCGGCTGTTACGGCCGGACCGGAGCCACGACCGGCCGGATCACGCTGAAGTGGAGCACCCCGGGCAAGTTGTACACGGGGATCATGTACTACCAACTCCTGGACTGCAGCACCCGCAAGTACCCCGTGACCCAGAGCCTGCAGTACCCGAACGGCAGCAAGCAGAACTACGGCTCAGGCTCCGCGAACGTCACCCTGACCAAGGGGCACAAGTACCAGCTGCGCATCACCGGCAACGGGTCGTTCGCCCGCTCGGTCGACGGTGCCGGGTCGATCGGGTACTTCCGCACCATCAAGGTGGGCGACACCCCCGCCTGGATGGACTTCAGCTCCAGCTGCATGTAGTCATCCGGCGTCGGGGTAGGTGACGGCGCGCAGGACTTTGGCCGGTGCGCCGGTCGCGATCGAGTACGGCGGGATGTCGTGCGTGACGACGCTGTTGGCGCCGATCACGCACCTCTCGCCGATCGTCACGCCACTGGTCACGACCACATTCGCCCCGAGCCACACGTTGTCGCCGATCCGGGTCGGCCCCTTGGAGTCGAATCCCTGCCAGGGCACCGGGCGATCCGGATCGTCGAACCGATGGTTGGAGTCCGTCACGAAACACCCGTTGGCGAGCATGCAGTGCGCCCCGATCTCCACCAGCTCGAGCGCCGCAACCATCACCCCGATATTCAGGAACGTCCCCCCGCCGATCCGCACCCGCGCCTGGTCGCCGACCGTGATCCACACATTGGGCTCGAACAGCGCATGCTCCCCCACCTCGAGCCGCCCGTCCCGCAGCGCCTCCAGCACATTCCCCTGTAACGGCCACCGCGCGAACGCCCCGCGCCGCATCAGCTCCCAGTGAATCCGCCCCCGATTCCAAGGCAGCGAGTTGCGCTCGTACCACCGCCACTTCTGCGCCCACAACTTCGCCTGCCCGGCAAGACCGTCCATCCGCCGCATGCTACTGACTGCTGGTTCCTGGTTGCTGGCGATCAGCGGAAGTCGCGGGATGGCGTGCGGGTGGCCAGGGGGAGGCGTTCGAGGGTTTCGGCGGAGAGGTTGGTGACTTCGCCGGCGCGTTCGACCCGGCCGCGGATGATCAGGGCGCTGGCGGTGCGGGCTACGGCGGCATGGCGGTGCCAGCAGCCTTTGGTGATGACGATGTTGGCCATGCCGGTCTCGTCTTCCAGGTTCATGAAGGTGACGCCGGAGGCGGTGGCGGGGCGCTGGCGGTGGGTGACGACGCCGGCGACACGGACGCGGGTGCCGTCGGGGACCTCGCGGAGTTGAGCGGCCGAGAGGATGCCGTCGGCGCGGAGCTGGTCGCGGACGCGCTGCATCGGGTGGCTGGTGGCGGTGATCGAGGTGGACCACAGGTCGGCCATGTCGGTCTCGATGTCGCTCATCCCGGGCAGGGTCGGTGGTGGACCGGCGGTGGAGACACCGGCGAGTCTGTCCGGGCGTTCCTCGGCGGCCCGGCCGGCCTCCCACAACGCCTGCCGCCGATCGAGACCGAAGCAGTCGAACACCCCGGCAGTGGCGAGCGCCTCGACCTGTGCGGCTGTGATCCCAGTCCGCCGTACCAGGTCGGCCATGTCGCAGTAGTCGCCACCGCGCTCGCGCTCCTCGACGATCAGCGTCGCACCCTTCTCCCCCACCGTCCGGACCTCCGACAACCCGAGCCGTACGGCGAAGGCGCCGTCACGCCGGTGCACTGTCGAATCGAACGGCTTCGAGCCGTCGAACGGCCCGACCGGTGGTTGCGGATCCTTCAGGCAGCTCGGCGAACCGGTCGGCCCGGTCAGCTCCTGGCCGTCGACCAGCAACTCCAGCTCGGCGTTGATCCCCGAGCGGAGCAGATCAGGACGCCGCACCTCGACACCGTGCCGGCGGGCGTCGGCGACCAGGGACTGCGGGGAGTAGAAGCCCATCGGCTGGGCCCGCAACAGCGCAGCCAGGAACGCGGCCGGGTAGTGCAACCGCAGCCAGGTACTCGAGTAGACCAGCAGGGCGAAACTGATCGAGTGCGACTCGGCGAAACCGAAGTTCGCGAAGGCTTCGATCTTGGCGTAGATCTCGTCGGCCAGGTCGCCGGTGATCCCGTTGCGCTCCATCCCGGCGTACAGCTTGACCTTCAGGGACGAGATCTTCTCGACCCCGCGTTTGGAGCCCATCGCGCGGCGCAGCAGGTCGGCCTCGTCGCCGTCGATCTCGCCGACCGCCATCGCCATCTGCATCAGCTGCTCCTGGAACAGCGGCACCCCCATGGTGCGCTCCAGCACCGGCTGCAGCTTCGGGTGCAGGTAGCTGATCGGCTCCTCGCCGGTCCGGCGGCGGATGTACGGATGGACGGCGCCGCCCTGGATCGGGCCGGGGCGGATCAGCGCGATCTCGGTGACCAGGTCGTAGAACCTGCGTGGTTTCAGCCGGGGCAGCGTCGCCATCTGCGCTCGCGACTCGACCTGGAACACCCCCACCGAGTCGGCCCGGCACAACTGGTCGTAGACCCCGGCCTCCTCCTTCGGGATCGTGTGCAGCAGCCAGGACTCCCCCAGCTGCTCGCGCACCATGTCCAGGCAGTACTGCAGTGCCGCCAGCATGCCGAGACCGAGCAGGTCGAACTTCACCAGCCCCATCCACGCGCAGTCGTCCTTGTCCCACTGCAGAACCGTGCGTTTCTCCTTGCGGGCATGCTCGATCGGTACCACCTCCCCGACCGGCCGCTCAGTCAGCACCATCCCACCGGAGTGGATCCCCAGGTGCCGGGGGAACTTCAGCAACGCCGTCGCCATCGTCACCACCCGCGGCGGGATGTCGTGCTCGGTCGAGGTGATCTCGGGACTCCAGCCGTCCACCTGCTTCGACCACGCGTCCTGCTGACCGACCGAATACCCCAGTGCCTTGGCAACATCCCGTACGGCGGACTTCGGCCGGTACGAGATGACATTCGCCACCTGGGCGGCGTTCTGCCGGCCGTACTTGTCATAGACGTACTGGATCACCTCCTCGCGCCGGTCGGAGTCGAAGTCGACGTCGATATCGGGCTCCTCGGCCCGGGTCGAGGCGAGGAACCGCTCGAACGGCAGGTCGTAGAGGATGCTGTCCACCGCGGTGATCCCGAGCGCGTAGCAGACCGCCGAGTTCGCCGCCGAGCCCCGGCCCTGGCAGAGGATGCCGTTGCTGTGGGCGAAGCTGACGATGTCGTGCACGATCAGGAAGTAGCCCGGGAAGCCCTTCGCCTTGATCACGGCCAGCTCGCGTTTCAGCCGCTCGTAGGCATCCGGGCGCTGCTCGGGTGTCCCGTACCGCCGGGCGGCGCCTTCGAGAGTGACGTGCTCCAGCCAACTGTCCGGGTCGTGCCCATCCGGTACGTCGCGCAACGGCAACTTCGGTTTCGCCCGGCCCAGGTCGAACGCGAGCTGGTCGGCCAGGGCCACCGACCGCGCGACAGCGCCGTCGTACCGGCGGAAGCGATAGGCCATCTCTTCGCCGGTGCGCAGGAACGCCATCCCGCTGGGTGGCAGCCAGCCGTCCATCGCATCCAGGTCGCGCCGAGCTCGGACTGCGGCCAGCGCAGCAGCCAGCTTGTGCTGTGCCGGGATCGCGTAGTGAACGTTGTTGGTGGCAACGACCGGAAGACCACGCCCGGCCGCCAGCTCGGCCAGGATCTGGTTCCGCGTGCTGTCCTCCGGCAAATGATGGTCAGTCAACTCGACCACCACCCGATCCTTGCCGAACAAACCCGTCAGCCGATCCAGCTCCCGCCCAGCCGCCTCCCGCCCACCTTGCGCCAGCCCTTGCCGCACCAGCCCCTTACGGCAGCCGGTCAGAATCACCCAGTGGTCCTTGCCCTTGGCGGCGAGCCGCTCCAGGTCGTAGACCGGCTTCCCCTTCTCGCCACCCTTCAACTGCCCATGGGTGATCTCGCCCGCCAGCCGGTGATACCCCTCCTGCCCCTCGGCAAGCACCAGCAGATGACTCCCCTCCGGATCCGCCACCCCGTTCTGCGGTCCGGTCAGCCCCAGCGACAGCTCGGCCCCGAACACCGTCGGCAACGAGTACGCCGCCGCAGCCTCGGCGAACCGGGCCGCCCCGTAGAACCCGTCATGATCCGTCAGCGCCAGCGCATGCAACCCCTGCCGAACCGCGGTCTCGACCAGCGCCTCCGGCTGCGAGGCCCCGTCCAGGAACGAGTAGTTCGAGTGCACATGCAGCTCCGCATAAGCCACCGAAGACTCGCCCCGCTGAACCTTCGACGGCACATAAGGCCCCCGATGCTGCGACCACGCCGGACTGTCCCCACCATCCGCCGTCACCGGCCGCCCGCCGTGGCTCCCGGGCCGCGACCGGTCCGAGAGCCTGCGCTCCAGCTCCGACCACTTGATCGGCGGATTGTTGTACCCCATGCAGATATTAGAACATATGTTCGGAGGCGGTTACCTCGCCCCGTTAGGATCGGTTATCACCGCCATCCTCCCCCACCGATCACTCAGGAGTGCAGATGCCACTGACCACCGAGGACCGGCTGGCCATCCATGAACTGGTTTCGCTGCACGGGCATCTCGCGGACGACCGACGTACCGACCAACTCGGACTACTCCTGACACCCGACGCGTCGTACGACGTGACTGCCTATGGCCTCGGGATCGTCCGGGGGCTGCCGGCACTCGTCGAACTCTTCAGCTCGGCCCCCGGCGACCAGCCGGCCGGGCACCACGTCACCAACGTGATCGTCACGGCCGACCCCGATCTCGATGACCGCGCCCGGGTGCGTTCGAAGGGATTGTCGGTGATGGCGGACGGCCGCGCGGGCACGGTCGTCTACGAGGACGAGGTGGTCCGGACGACGAACGGATGGCGAATCAGCGCCCGCGTGGTCGTGCCGTCCCTTTCGTAGCCGTGAACAACACTGCACCTTCGCGAACATGAGTGTTCGCGTGGTTCCTGCCCAGTCACCACCCAGTACGGCGGGGGCCGCGACGCCGGTGCAGGTTCTCGATATCGCGGCGGCGGTTCTCGCCAGGGACCCGGCCGCCTCCCTCGGGCAGATCGCCGCTGCCGCGCGGATCGGCCGGACGACACTGCACAAGCAGTTCCCGACCCGGCACGACCTCCTGGTGGGCGTCGCGTCGCGGGCGCTCGACATCAGCGAATCGGTGATCGCCGCCGCCCCGGCCGACCCTGATCCGCTCCGCCGGATGGTCGTCGATCTTCTCCCGTTCGGCGCCTATCTGACGTTGCTGACGGCGCAACCCGAGGTCTTCGCCGATGAGGCCGTCACGGCCCGGACCGACGCACTGACCGCGCCGATCGCAGCGATCGTGGCCGGCGCCGGGATCGTTCGTCCGGGCGTGCCCGACTGGTGGCTCGTCCGGTCCCTGCACGCGCTGTTGTTCACCGCCTGGGATCTGCTCCAAGCCGGCTGGCTCGCCCCTCGGGACGCGCCCGAGCTGGTCCTGTCGACGTTCACCGGAGGAGTGCTGACGCCATGACCGACACTTCCGCGCTCGATGCGTTCTGGTCCCGGTCGGGGCAGGACGAGCCGTACCCGATCTACGAGCGGCTCCGCGCCGGCGGACCGATCATCGAGTCCGGTCAGGAGTGGGTCAGCACCGATTACGCCGTCTGCAACGCGATTCTCCGCGACCGGCGGTTCGGCGTCCGTCCGGCGGGCGATCCGGGACCGACCTCGGAGGACACCTCGGGCAACACCCTGGACCTCGGTTTCCTCGAGCGCGAACCACCAGATCACACCCGGCTGCGGCGACTGGCCGCGCCGGCGTTCCGGCCGAAGATGATGGCCGGGTACGCCGAACGGATCGCGGACTTCACCCGCGACCTGATCACCGGCATCGAACGCCGCGCCGCGGCCGAACCTGACCGTCCCTTCGACCTGATCGCCGACTTCGCCGCGCCACTGCCGATCGGCGTCATCACGACCCTGATGGGCATCCCGGACGCGGACGTCGATCGGCTGTCCCAGCACGGCACCGTGGTCGGTTCGGCCTTGTCGGGCATCGAAACCCCGGCTGAGGCCGCCGCACTGGCAGCGGCGAACGCCGAACTCTACGAACTGTTCAGCGAGCTCATCCCGCTGAAGAAGGCGCACCCGGGCGACGACGTGATCAGCTACCTGGTCGCCGCGGCACCTGACGGCATCACGCCGTACGAGCTACACACGACCGCGCGGCTGCTGCTGATCGCGGGGTTCGAGACGACCGTCAACCTGATCGGCAACGGCGTCGCCACCCTGCTCGAACACCCGGCGCAATGGGAGCTGCTCCGGACCGAGCCGGAACGCGCGGGCGCTGCCGTCGAAGAGGTCCTGCGCTATGCGCCGCCGGTCCAGAACACGAGCCGCTTCGCGCACGAGCCGGTATCGATCGCCGGCGTCGACCTCCCCGCGGACAGCTGGATCATGTTGCTCCTAGGTGCCGCCAACCGAGACCCCGAGATCTTCAGCGACCCCGCCGTCTTCGACATCACCCGCCCCCGTCAGGCCGAACACCTGGCCTTCTCGAGCGGCATCCACTACTGCCTGGGCGCCCCGCTGGCCCGGCTGGAGGCCCAGATCGCTTTCGCTGAAATCGCCACCAGACTCCCGAAACTACGCCGCCCCGCCGACACCCCGACCTGGCGAGAATCCCGAGTCATCCGCGGCTACGCCACCCTGCCCCTCCTGATCGACTAGAGCGGTCCCAGCACCTCCGGTACGGCGGCGTTCAGCTCGAGGCCTTCGAGCACGGTGAGCAACTGCTTCTCCTCATACCGGAAGTGGTTCTCCATGATCGCCGCCACCCCTTCGAGATGCCGATCCAGCTCATCGGGCGCAGCCGATCGGTCGACCGCGTCCCGCAATCCTCCGAGCAGGTGCTCGATCATCGAGTGGTCTTGGGTGAGCGCTCGCAGGACCGGCGCGAGTTGCGGATGCGCGGCCTCGATCGCCGGGAACAGCGCGCGGTCCTCGCCCTGGTGATGCCCGTCGAGGGCAGCGCAGAAGCCGTGGCAGTACAGCAGCAGGTCACGACTCGCATGCTCGCTCGGCATCCCGTCACGGACCGCCTGCCGGGTGACCTCCAAGGCTTCCCGGATCCGGGTGTGCACCCGGCGAAGCTCGGTGCTCCAGGCAATGATCCTGGTCGTCTCGGCGTCGGTCATTCCCGCCATTCTAAGCAAGCGATAAATGGCTGGCCGGTACGGCGGTCGGGTTGCTACGGTTCCGGAGTCCGTGACATGAGCTTTGGAGGTGGGACCCATGACCGCAGTAGCGCAGTGGGCTCTCCCTCTCGTGGTCACGGGCGGGCGATTGACATAGGTGTCGCCGGGAGCGCCCCGAGAACTTCGGCACTCCCGAAAGGAAACACCTATGAACTCTTTGCTTCTCACGATCTCCCGCGTCGCCGAGAACCAGTGGCATGCGGTCGAGAACGATCTGGTCGTCGGCCGCGGACATGCGTCCCGCCGGCTCGACGGCCGGACCTTCCTCAGCATCGACACGTGGGACGAGGCCGTCTTCGACCGGCTCGCCGCCGCGATGCTGACCGACCACCCATCGCCTCTGTACACGGTGGTCGACGAGACCGACCGTGAACTGACAACCGCCTGGGAACGCGCCGGGTTCACGACCTGGCGCCGCGAGCGCGAGTTCGTCGTACCCACTGCCGGAATCACCCCGGCACCGCTACCACCAGGTGTCGTCATCACCGCGGCCGACAAAGAACCCCTCCGCGAACTCGACCATGCGCTCCGCGCCGAGATCGACTGGTCGACGATGCCGGCCGAAGTCCTGCCTTGGCAGGGCGGAACCACCCCGATCGACCCGTCGACGTACACGATCGCCCAACGCAACGGCCAGTACGTCGGCCTCCTCCGCCTAGCCACGGCGACCCGCCAACCGCGCATCGGTCTGATCGCGGTCCGAGCCGGCGAGCGGCGTACCGGGATCGGCCGCGCCCTGCTCACCCACGCGCTCCACCACCTCGGCGCCGAAACGGTCGTGGCCGAGGTCAACGAAACGAACGCGGCCGCCCTGGCCCTGTTCGAAAGCCTCGGCGCCCGCCACACCAACAGCAACCTCGAACTCGTCCACGGGAAGGCCTGATATGCCCAGGAAAGCAGGCGCCATCGAGCTCGACGGCATCGTCATCGAGTCGCTGCGCAACGCGAACTTCCGCGTCGAACTCACCAACGGCCACCAGGTGCTGGCCCACATCAGCGGCAAGATCCGCAAGAACTACATCAAGATCATTCCCGAGGACCGTGTCCTGGTGGAGCTCAGCCCCTACGACCTCACCCGCGGCCGGATCATCTTCCGCTACCGCAACTGACCGCACAGTTGCACAATGACCCCAGGTGCTGTCGGCACCGATCGTCGGCGCCGACAGCCTGGCCAGGGGGTGGCAACGATGGAAAACCAGACCGAACAGAACAAGGCCCTGATCCGGCGCTTCGTCGAGGAAGTCCAGAACGGCAAGGACTTCGACGCCTACGACGAACTCAACGCCCCGGACTTCGTCAATCTCAGCAGCCCGCCAGGCGTCCCACCGGACCGCGACAGCGGCAAGGTGTTCCTGCAGGCCTTCGCCGAGGCCTACCCCGATGCCACCTTCACCATCGACGACATGATCGCCGAAGGTGACCAGGTGGTGACCAAGAAGACCATGTCCGGCACCAACACCGGCGACTTCGGCGGCGTCCCGGCCACCGGCAAACACGTGACCGTCCAGTACGTCGACATCATGACCGTCCGCGACGGCCAGATCATCCAGCACTGGAACGTCCTCGACCAGCTCAGCTGGCTGACCCAACTGGGCGTGATCCCGGCCCCGACCGGCAACTGACCGCACACGACTCCCTACGCGATCAAGACTAGAACATATGTTCGATGATCGGCTAATCTGAAAATATGCTTGGTCGGTTCACAGTGCGCCCCGCAGACGACGGATCCGAAGGATTCGGCGTCTGGGACGGCGCGGTCAACGGTTGGCGCGCGAGTGGTCTCGGCACGGAGGTGGAGGCGCAACGAATGGCCTCCGACCTGGAGGTGCAGTACGACACGCACGGCCCGCGCCCGGCCGACGCCGTACGGCGGGTTGATCCGGCGCAGGCCGTGCAGCGCGCGAAGTGGTCTCCAGGTGAGCTGGACGTGTGGATCCGGCACAACGGCGAGTGGCTCGGCCGGTTCTGCGACGAGACCGGTCAGGTCACCTGGATCCCCGGCACCGACCTACGGCCGCTGTGAGGGCCCCTTGGAGAGGTAGATGGTGACGAGGGAGCCTCGGGTGGCGCCGGAGTCGGTTCGGGGGTCGGTGTAGGCGACCTTGCCGGTGGCTACTGGGGAGGCGACCAGTTTGTTGGCGATGGTGACGTCGAAGCCGGCCTTGCGGAGGAGGTTGGCGGCTTCGGCGCGGTCGAGGCCGGTGACGTCGGGGAGGCCTTTGCGGTCGCCGTTGACGATCTTCTTGGACGGCTCGACGAAGCGCTGCAGCGGGAGGCCCTTGAGTGCACCTTGCATGGCGGTTTCCCAGAGGGGGCCTGCGGTGCCGGAGCCGGTGGGGTCGGAGATGTCGCGGCCGTCCAGGGTGTGGCCGTACATGAGGTTTGTGTAGGGCAGGTTGGCGTCGGCGACGACTGCCGCGGCGGCTAGGTTCGGGGCGTAGCCGGCGAACCAGACTGCCTTGTTCTCCTGGATGGTTCCGGTCTTGCCGGCCAGGTCCCAGTTGCCGAACTTCAGCCGGCCGCCGGTGCCGCCCGGCTCCATCACTGCGCTGAGGACCTTGTTCACGCCGTCGGCGACGCCTGCTTTGAGTGCCTGGTAGCACTGGACCTTCGGGGTGCGGATCGGCCGGTTGGCCTTGTCGCGGAGCGAAGTGACGACCAGCGGGCGGCAGTACTTGCCGCGGGCCGCAAAGGTCGCGTAGGCGTTCGACATCTGCAGCGGGGTCACGTAGCCGACGCCGAGTGTCATCGAGATGACCTGGTCGAGCGGCTGCAGGGTCTGCGCGTTGTACATGCCGAGCCGGGATGCGACCCGGGCGATCTGGCAGAGGCCGACCCGTTGCGAGAGCTGCAGGAAGTAGGTGTTGGTCGAGTAGCGGGCCGCTTCGACCATGGTCAGGTTGCCGCTGCGGGTCGAGTTCTGCGGGGTGTAGTCGGGGTCCCGGGTGAAGCCGGTGCAGGTGCGGAACTTCTTGTTGCTCAGGTTGATCTGCTGCGGTGAGTTGATCCGGTAGTCCAGCGGTACGCCGGCCTGGATCGCGGCCGCGATGGTGAACGCCTTCATCGTCGAGCCGTTCTGGAATCCGCCGTACCCACCGGCGTAGGACTTCTCGACGTTGTAGTTGTAGTTCGTGTGGTTGCGGCCGTTGCCGTACGGCTTGCTCTGCACCATCGCCTTCACCAGCCCGGTTCCCGGCTGGACGATCGTGATCGCCGCGACCGCGGTGTCGGTGGGCTTGGCGTGCGCGGTGATGGAGGCCTGCGCGGCCGCCTGGGTACGCGGATCGAGGCTGGTCCGGATGGTCAGGCCGCCGGTCTTCAGCAGGTGCTCACGGGCCTTGCCCGTCCGCCCGAGCGCGGGATTCGCGAGCAGCTGAGCGACGGCGTACTCGCAGTAGAAGGGGTAGCGCGAGTTGGCGCAGCCGTTCGGCACCGGGCGCACCTTGGCGCGGTCGATGACCGGCGACCGCAGGGCGAGGTTCGCCTGGTGCACCGAGATCACCTTGAGCTCGAGCATCCGCCGGAGCACCACATCGCGGCGCGCCTTGGCCCGGGCCAGGTTGTTGGTCGGGTCGTAGCCGGTCGGGTTCTTCACCAGGCCGGCCAGCAGCGCGGCCTGCGGCAGGGTGAGCTTGTCCGCCGTGGTCTGGAAGTAGTGCTGGGAAGCGACCTGTACGCCGTACGTCCCGTCACCGAAGTTGACCAGGTTCAGGTACCGCTCGAGGATCTCGTTCTTGGTCAGCCGGCTCTCGAGAGCGATCGCGTAGCGCAGCTCGGTCAGCTTGCGCTCGTACGAGACCTCGGTCGCCTTCTGCCGCTCGGCCAGAGTCCGGGCCTTCTCGATCAGGCTGAGCTTCACGTACTGCTGGGTGATACTCGACCCGCCCTGCTGGACCTCACCGCTGCCGTGGTTGCGGATCATCGCCCGCACGGTGCCCTTCGGGTCCAGCGCGCCGTGCTCGTAGAACCGGGAGTCCTCGATCGCGATGATCGCGGTCTTCATGATCGGCGCGATCTGGTTCAGCCGGATCGGGACCCGGTTCTGCTCGAACAGGGTCGCGATGATCGAACCGTCCGCGGCCAGCATCCGGCTGCGGACGGCGACCGGCTCGACCTCGAGCTCACGCGGCAGGTCCTGAACGGTCTTCACGACCTGCTCGCTGCTGATCCCGGCGAAGCCGGCCAGCGGAATCGCCAGCCCCGCCGCGAGCGCACCGGAAAGCACGCTGACCCCGATGAACGTAATCAACGCCCGTGCTTTGTTTGGAGCGCCTTCCCCGCCGCGCATGCCGCACAGCTTAGACCTGGTTGGTACCGCCCGACGACAGGCCGTGACTGATTGCCTCGATCAACCGTGGCCGCAGCTCGGCCGCACTGATCACCGCGTCCACCGAACCGACGTCGCGCGCACGCTGGATGCTGTGCACCTTGTCGAACCCGGTCGCCACCTCGGTGAGCTTCTCGGCCCGTACGGCGGTTCGCACCTCCGCGAGCTCGGTCGCCAGCTCGGCGCGCTCCCCCGCACTCGCCGCAGCGACCTGCTCGGCCAGTGCCGCGACCCGCGGGTCGGCCGCCGTCCGGGCGTCGACCTCGGCCGAGAACACCACGGCCGCGGCTGGTGCACCACCGAGCACGGACGCGAACGAACCCTCGACCGCGAGCACGGTCATCGACGGGTTGAGCTGCTTGGAGAACACCACGAACGCACCACCGTGGTACCGCGAGACCACGCAGAACACGATCGGTCCCTGGAAGTTCACGATCGCGCGGCCGATCTCGGCGCCGTACTCGAGTTGCAGGTTGCGCATCGAGTCCGGCGAGCCGTCGAACCCGGACAGGTTCGCCAGTACGACGAGGGGCCGGTTGCCACTGGCCGTGTTGATCGCCCGGGCTGTCTTCTTCGACGACTTCGGGAACAGCGTGCCGGCGGTGTACGTGTCGGGGCCGTCGGCCGGCGGGAATCCGCGCCGCGGCACCGACTTGGACTCGATCCCGACCAGGCAGACCGGGTAACCGCCCAGCCGCGCGTCCTGAACCACCGAGGTGTCGGCGTCGGCCATCCCGGCCCAGCGCTCCAGCACCGGGTGGTCCTGGTCGCTGACCGCCCGCATCAGCGTGCGGATGTCGAACGCCTTCTTGCGGTCCGGGTTGGTCTCGGCGGAGAAGATCTCGCCGACGGTCTTGAAGTCGCTGCCCTCGACGATATGCGGGTACGGCGTCACGTCCCGATCGATCGGGTCGGTCGTCTCCGCACGACGCGGACCGGATTCGCCAGGAGCGACGTACGTGTGGTCGTAATGCGACATCAGCACGTCGCGGGCCGCCTTCAGGTCCGGCGCCCAGTACTGCGCCTGACCGTTCGGGCCCATCACGCGGTCGTAGCCGCCGATCCCGAAGTTGTCCTCGGCCGAGACGCTGCCGGAGAAGTCCAGAGTCTGCTTCCCGGTCAGCACCATTGCGCTGTCCGGCGTCATCACCAGGATGCCCTTGGTGTGCATCAGCATGGTCGCCTCGGCGTTCCAGTACGGCTGCGCACCGACGTTGATCCCGGCCACGACGATGTTGATCTCGCCACCGGCCTGGGTGAACTCGACGATCCGCTTCAGCGCCTTCGCGACCCAGTCCATGTTCTCGGTCCCGGAGTCCATCGAGATCCGGGCACCGGCGGACAGCGAGTACCACTCGACCGGGATCTGCAGCCGCTCGGCCAGATCGATGGCCGCGATGATCCGCGAGCACTCGGGCTCGGCAACCGCACCGAGCGCCTTGGTCGGGTCGCCACTCAGCGCGACCCGGGTGATGCCCTCGGGGTAGCGAGCGGTCGGCGTGGTGACCACACCGAGGATGACGCCGGCCTTGTTGAGGCCCTTGGGGCGCTCGACCGGGACCAGCGCACCGGTGTCGTCCAGGTCGTGCTCGACGAACGAGCCGCCCGGGCCCGTGACGATGCCACTGACCTCGTACGGGTAGATCGTGTTGCGGCGCCGCGAGCGCTGGACCTTCTGCGCGTAGTCGTCGAGCGGCATCAGCCCGGTGGTCGGCGGCTGCTCGATGGACGTGACGACACCGGCACCCGGCTGGGCGTAGAACCGGGCCGCGACCGGGTAGGCGACGCCGTCCGGTCCCTCGACGCGGCCCTGGATCAGGACCTCCTCGATCCCGGCACCGGCCGTCATCGGGGCGATCTTGCTCTTCAGTGTGGTGACCTCGTCGACCTGTGCGTCGACGACCGGCCAGATGTGGATCCACACGTGGTTCATGTCCAGCTTGGCCCCGGCCGCACCGCGCGCGGTCCGGGCCCGGCGGATCGCCTCAAGGCAGTTGGCGATCGCCCGCTCGGCGTGCGGCAGCGAGGTGACGTTGCCGTTCTCGTCGCGAACCACAGCGAACTGACGGACCTGAGCCAGGGCGACGAGCCGCTGGTCGGCCGCGTTGTCCCGAGCAACGCAGTAGTAGAGCAGTACGTCGTCCGGGCTCTCCAGACGGGTGATCCGGAAGTCGCGCAGGCGCCACAGGTTCAGCCGGCGACCGACCATCGGGTGCACGCCACGGACGTTGTCGTCCTCGATCACCGAGCCGTCAGCCGGGCGGTAGGTGAAGTACGAGACCGGGCGACCGCCCCCAGGCGCGACCGCGACGGAGATCCGGCGGGCGCGCTGAGCGATCGGCAAGTCGGCCACCATCTGGCGGTACAGATCGGACGCGTCCTGCTGAACCTCAGGCAGGTCGGAACCGAACAGGTAGAGCTCGACCACCGCTTCGTGACCGGCCGGACTGGCATCCAGCCGCGCGGTCAGCGCTTGGGAGAGCCCACTGGCCGGGTCGGCCAGCTCAGCCGTCGTACCGACTGTGGTGACCAGGTGCGTCGGCCGATCGTCGATCGTGTAGTCGGCGGTCGCGAACGGCCGCCCGTCGACCGTGACCTCGTTGACGTCGTGCAGCTCGTACTCGCGGTAGTGACGGCGAATGAGGATCTCGAGCATCGGCTCGCGATCACTCCAGCCGTCCTCCACCCGCTGGGCCAGGAACTGAACGATCGGCTCCGGGATCGCGGCCAGCGCGTCGAGCCGCTCCTGGCGATCCGTGGCGTCGGGGTTGGCGGCCAGCTCGGCGACCTCGTCACCGACGCCTGCGATCACCGAGGCTCGGTCCGCGTCCACCAGCGGCTGGTCGAACCAGCGGAACCGCACACTGCGGGCCAGGTCGCCGATGATCGGGAAGCGCAGCTGCGTGGCCAGCACCAGCCGGTCCAGCAGGTCGTGCACGGCCTCGTCCAGCGGGGCCTCCGGCCGCGGCTCGTCGATCCAGCGCTCCAGCACCGACGTGACCAGCAGGATGTCCGGCGTGGACCGCTGCTGGGCGAGGAAGATCCGGAACACGGCCTCCTCGATCTCAGTACTGCGCTCCAGGTCCTTCACACCGTAGTGAGCCAGCACCCGGGTGAGCCGCGTCTGGAACTCGCCCGGCAGACCACCACGCTCGGGGTCGAGACTCTGCAGGTAGGTGTGGAAGTGCTCACGCGGGCTGTGCACCCGGTTCTCGGTGCTGATCTCCTCACCGGCCGGCCGGTTGCGGCTCAGCTCGGCGAAGTCCGCGAACACCTGCATCAGGTCGATCTCGGCACGCACCGGCGGCTGCGGCAACTGCGTCCGGGACAACAGGTAGCCGGCCAGCATGCCGCCTTCGTCGCGCGGGTCGATGTCGAACCCGAGCAGCATGCTGCGCAGATCCTCCAGCGCCCGCCCGAACCGCTGCTCGGGCGTGCGTTCACCGATGCCGTTCGGCAGGTCGAGCCGTACGCCGCTCTGCGCGGGCGCGGCCGCCGCACCGTCGGTCTCGTCAGCGACCGGCTCCAGCCGGAGCAGCGGCGCACCGGTCTCCACCTGGCTGCCCGTGGAGACCTGCAGCTCCTTCACCGTGGCCTTGAACGGCGCGTAGAGCACCGTCTCCATCTTCATGCTCTCCAGCACCAGAACCGGCGCACCGGCCTCTACCTCGGCACCGGTCTGCACCGGCGTCGCAACCACGAGCGCGGGCGCAGGAGAACGCAGTACGCCGCCCTCGTCCCGGCTGACGCGGTGCGTCACACCGTCGACCTCGATCAGGTGCACCGGGCCGTGGGTCGCTGTGACGAGCCGGAAACGCTGCCGACCGACGGTGAGCCGCCCGCTGTGACCGTCCAACCGCTCGAGATCGGCGTCGACCACCTTGAACGGGTCACTACCGGAGCCGACGCCCACCCGGAAGCGAGTCGCGCCGATCCGCGCGACAGTCACCCGGTACGTCGCTCCGCGCAGCTTCAGGTCGATCGCGCGACCGACCTCGTGCTGCACCTGCGGCCGGCCGCCGTGCGCGGTCTCCAGCAACCGGGCCCGCTCGACCTTCTCGGCGTCCTGATAGCCCTCGATCCCAGCGGCGACCAGTGCGATCGCCGAGTGCTTGTGCGAAACCAGCCGGCCCTCACCGCGCACCCGGTCGATCCAGCCGGTGTCGGCGCTGCCGTCGATCACCTCGGGCTGGTCGAGCAACTCCAGGATGAAGCTCTTGTTGGTCGCGCCACCCTCGATCAGCACAGTGGTCGCGGTGACCGCGCGGCGCAGGCGAGCCAGCGCCTCCTCGCGAGTCCGGCCGTAGCCGATGATCTTGGCGATCATCGAGTCGAAGTCGGCCGGGATGCTGTCCCCTGCGCTCACACCGGTGTCGACGCGGATACCCGGACCAGCCGGCAGATCCAGTACGGCGATGCGCCCCGGTGACGGAGCGAAGTCGCGGTCCGGGTCCTCGGCGTTCAACCGGGCCTCGACCGCGTGCCCGAGCTCGGCGGGCTTCAGGCCCTCCAACAGGCCGCCGTTCGCAACGTGCAACTGGGCCTTGACCAGGTCGAACCCGGTCGTCAGCTCGGTGATCGGGTGCTCGACCTGGAGGCGGGTGTTCACCTCGAGGAACGCGAAACTCTTCTCCCCCGGGTGGTACAGGAACTCGACCGTGGCCGCGCCCCGGTAACCGACCGCGAGGGCGAGCCGCTCGGCCGAGGCCTTGAGGTCCTCGACCTGACCGGCCGAGAGCAGCGGTGAGGCGGACTCCTCGATCACCTTCTGGTTGCGGCGCTGCACCGAGCAGTCGCGCACACCGAGCGCCCACGCGGTGCCCTGGCCGTCCGCGATGACCTGCACCTCGACAT
This sequence comes from Kribbella yunnanensis, assembly GCF_039529655.1. NCBI lineage: Bacteria > Bacillati > Actinomycetota > Actinomycetes > Propionibacteriales > Kribbellaceae > Kribbella > Kribbella yunnanensis. The sequence continues at coordinate 115,393 of NZ_BAAANF010000003.1, forward strand.
GCCGGGCGCCGGTGACCAGGCGCTCCAGGAAGACGATGCCGCTACCGAAGGCGCGAGCCGCCTCCTCACTGGTCCGGGCATACGCGTCCGACAGCTCGTCGGCCGAGCGGACCACGCGGATCCCGCGCCCACCGCCACCGGCCGTTGCCTTGAGCATCAACGGGTAGCCGATCGTCTCGGCCGCGGTCAGCGCCGCCTCGAGCGACTCGACCGGCCCGCGACTCCACGGAGCGACCGGTACGCCGACCTCCTCCGCGATCAGCTTGGAACCGATCTTGTCGCCCAGCTTGCGCATCGCCTCGGGCGACGGCCCGATGAAGGTGACTCCGATCCGCTCGCACAGCTCGGCGAATGCCGGGTCCTCGGCGACGAACCCCCAGCCGACCCAAGCGGCATCCGCACCGCTCTCGCGCAGCGCACGCTCCAGCACCACCAGGTCCAGGTACGGCCGCGCCGACGCCGGCCCCAGCGGGTACGTCCGATCCGCCTCGCGCACGAAGGTCGCCGTACGCTCGCCGTCCGTGAACAAGGCCACCGTCTCGATCGGCTCGCCACCCTCGGCGTTGACCTCCCGGACCGCGTTGATGAGCCGCATCGCGGCCTCGCCTCGGTTCACCACTGCGATACGCTTGAACATCGACCGCCTCCCTGTCGCACCACAAACGTGTAACGGCCCGGCCCTTGTGGAACACAAGTTTTGGCCGGGCCGCCCGGACAGACTTTCAGGGATCGGCTGTTACCGTCGAGTCGGGGTGCCAGTTCGGTGTGGCGGGTCAGTTGGCAGAGGTCAGAATCCAGCGCTGGCAGGGCCCGTTCCAGTAGGTGTAGGTGATCACGTCGGCACCGGCCGCCGCGCTGCAATGGGCCACGTCCATCGCGCGGCCGGACTTGTTCTGCAGGATGCTCCAGGAGCCGTCGATCGCCGGTTCGATCCGCCAGCCCTGGCATTCCACGCTGTCACTGGGTGTGATCGGTACCAGTGGTGACCCGAGCCCACCCGGGCAGCCCTGGACATCCACGTTCTTCTGGGAGTTCGGGTCGTAGATCTGGTAGATGTCGTCACCCTTCGGCACGATCTGCCAGCGCTGGCAAGGGCTTCCCGGGACCCAGTCCCACATCCGGATCTCGGTGCTCGCCGGATTCGTCCCGCAGTCCTGGATGTCCAGCACCTTGCCACCACGGACCGACGCCATCTTGTAGCGCCCGGCCAGCGACTGCCCGGTGAACACCGGCCGCAGAATCCACTGCTGGCTCGCATCCGCCGTACAGGTCTGCTGCACCACCGGTACGGCGTTGCCCAGCGAGCTCCCGCGGACACCGGCGCACTTGCCGCTGTGCGCGAACCGCAGCCGAACCACCGTGTCGTAGCTGCTTCCTTCCAGGTACTCCACGGTCATCTGCTGGTTACCGGTCCCAGAGCACGGCCACTGCAGCAGCGGTACGTCGTCACCGAGCGACATGTTCTCGACGTCGACGCAGCGTGGTTTGCCGTCGTCCTTCACGCCGTTCCCGTGCACGGTCTGGACTTCGAACTGGTCCGTTCCGGCGATCGGGTTCAGCCGGAACCGCTGCTGGATGTTCCCGTTGCACTCGTACTGGTGCACCGGCGCAGCGTCGGTCTGACTAGCCCCTGGGATGTCCAGGCACTTGCTGCTGTGCCGGGCGACCAGTTCGTAGGCCCGCCGGTCGATGTCGAACTTGGGCCCGGTCGTCGCCGCGACGGTGGTCTCCTTCCAGCCGCTGACCGGCGCGCCGAACGCCGTACCGGTCGATGCCAGCGTGGACACCTCCCGGCCGCCGTCGTCCAGCGCCTGGGTCAGAGCGACGTCGTCCTTGCCGTCACTGGTGTAGTCACCGGCACTCAGCGCCGCCTTGGCCGGGTCGAGCGCACCGCGGTACCACTGCGACTCCGTCAGTGCTGTCCCGCTCGAGACGAACGCGCGCAGCGCCAGATCACTCTGTCCGTGCTCGTACATCGCCACGATGTCGTCCAGACCATCACCGTTGACATCGGCAACGACCGGCCGGCTCTTCTCCCAGCAGTACGACGAGTTGTCGTACCAGGTGACCGGTGTCGTGGCGAACGCCGTACCGGACGACTTGCGAACGGTCACCTGGGTGCGGCAGTTGCCCAGGTTGGACATGTCGACAAGGTCGTCCTTGTTGTCGCCGTCGATGTCCGCGAGCAGTGGTGCACTGCGCGACCAGTCTCCGGACGTGGAGACCCACTGCACCGGCGCACCGATGGCGGTGGGACCGCCGAGGAACAGCAGCACTCGCCAAGTGCCATTGCCGTTGTCGAGTTGCACCGCGATGTCGTCGGCGCTGTCCCCGTTGACATCACCGGAGATGATCCGGGCCGTGCTGAGCGGCCAGCCCGCAGCGCCGGAGTGCCAGACCGGGTTGGACTGCGTGACGTACCGGTTGCCGTCGGACTTCAGCAGGTACGCACCGATCCTTCGGCCGGCCTCCTCCCTGAACAGGACGATGTCGGCGCGGCCGTCCTTGTCGAAGTCGCCTTGGACAGGACGGGTCTTGTAGAGCGCGTAACCGCCGTTCTCGCCGGAGTCCCAGGCGAACGTGCCGGTCTGCAGCCCACCTGGCTTGGACAGCACGTTCCAGACCCCGGTGCGGCCCCAGCCGTGGTCGAGCACCGCACTGATGTCTGCCCGGCCGTCACCGTTGATGTCTCCACGTACCCGCGGGATCGGATTCGAGTTGCTCGCGGCCAGCAGGTCGTAGCCGAGCCCGACCGAGCTCGAGTTGCCGGCCCGGTCGACCGCCCGGACGAACAGCGTCGACTCCGGGATCCCGGTCTGCGGATTCGGCCACACGGTCACCGGAAGCTTCGCCGTACCGTCCGGGCCGATCTTGATCCGGGACAGGATCGCGTCCTGCGTGAAGCCGTACAGGAACTCCGCCACATCGGTGTCGCCGGAGCCGGGGCGCAGCGTCACGACGCCGGTGGTCTTGGCCGGGATCCCGTCCTCGCCGTTGTTCGGGAAGTCACTGGACGACACCTGCGCGACCTTCGGCGGCGTGGAGTCGAGGATGAAGTAGCAGCGAGTGGTCTCGTCCCCGAACTCGATCCCGTCGTCCGGGATGCCATCGTTGCTACTGGCAACGTAGTAGTACGGAACACCGGCCGACAGCGCGGTGCTCGGCACCTGCGGCCAGGCGAACGCCGCACCGGAGGTCGTCAGACTCGATGTCGATTCGTAGACCGCCGCGTCGTTGTCGGCCCGGCGGATGGACAGCTTGGTGGTGACGTTGTCGTTGTCCGGGTCGCTGGCGACCGCACTGAAGGTCGGCGGTACCAGACCGGTCACCACGGTCGGCGCCTGCACTGTCCCGCACGGACGTGGCCGGGTGAAGTTCAGCTTGATCGGCGGCCGCGGCGCGTTGTTGTAGGTGACCCGCAGCTCCGCGGTGCCCGGGTGGAACTTCTTCCACTGGTACTGACTGCCCTCGTTCGGTGCTCGCAGTCCGAACGTCGCCGTCGGGCCTCGATTCCCGGCAACGTCCTGGACCATGGATTTCACCGCTGGACTGGTGAAGATCATCTCCTGGTCCGGCTGTCCTGCGTCGGTATTGGCATTGCCACTGGCCTGGGCCAACTGGTTCAGCCAGTGGCCTCCGGAGTTGTTCCACTTCAACGGCACACTCGGGTCGATCGCCTTGGTCGACCAGAGGTCGGTCGGTGTCGCACCAGTGGCCGACGAGTGGTTCAGCATGATCCGGAAGCCTGCCGCCACGATCCTCGATCCGGCGAGCTTGGTGGTGTCGAACTGGAAGAACGAGCGGTAGCGGACAGTGCCGCCCCACGCGAAGCCGACCTTGGCGCCTTCGTCTCGGTCGTAGTTCCAGTAGGACTGGTCGGCGGCCATCTCGTTGACATGCGTCCAGAACTGGTGGCCGATGGACCACGGAGGGTCGATGTAGACCGGGTACTTGGTCGTCGCCGCGGTGAGCAGCTTCTGGTCCGGTACGACGCGCAGGCCGGACTCGGTGCGGACAGTGCGCATGACTGCTCGCCGAGACTCCTGTGCGCCACTCCTCCGAACCGCGGCCGCTGCTCCGTTGCTGTCCCACATGACTGCCCGGTCACCGGACAGGACGGTGCGGTTCTTGTTGTCAACGGCAACAGTCGAGCCATCCGGCCGGACCCGGACCTGCAGCCCGGTGGTGGTCAGGCCGACGTCGACGGTACGCAGCCGCTCGGCAGCGGCCCGGTTCTTGACGACCAGGACCTGTGCGACCCCGTCGGCCTCGGCGCGCAGCTTCAGGTCGACTCCCGGATAGACCTCCGGGTACGTCGCCGTGTCGCCGTCGAGCACGGGTTTCGGCAGCACGGCCGGCCAGAGGAGCCGGAGCCGGTTCGCACCGACACCGATACTGACCATCGCGCGGTCGCCGCCTCCGGACAGCACCAGGTCGGTCACGGTCGCACCAGGGCGGACAGTGCCGTCCTTGGTACGCCGCAGGGTCGTGCTGATCGGTGCCCACTCCTTACCGCGCCGGGCACGCACCGGCGCCGGGTGCGCGACCAGCGTGTGGTTTCCGTCAGGTTCGACGTACACCTCGGTGTTCTCGGTCCGCAGGTGCGTCAGCTCGGCTCGCTCGCGGGGTGCGGCGGCCGGGGCCTCGGCTGAGCGAGGTGCCCCAGCCTCGACCTGCGGTACTCCGACCGCGGGAAAGGCGAGGAGCAGCGCAACCGCCGCCGCCAGGCCTGCCCGCTTAGCTGAACCACTTGAAGGCATCCACGATCCTCCGGAGGACATCACCGACCAGCACCCCCTTCCAGCCCTTGCCCGAGCCGGACATCGAGGAGAAGTCCTTGCTGTCGTACGGCTTCTGCCACTTCGGCGAACCGTCCGGGTACCGCACGGGGTCGGGGTTGACCTCCTTCTGGGTCTCGTTCTTCCAGTCCCCGCGCTTGGGATTGCCCATCTGCTCGTTGAGCCGTTCCTGGATCTCGTCCATCCGGCGCTTCATCTCGGCCTGCTCCTGCGACCTGCGCTCGCGCTCGGCCTTGATGCGTTCGCTGGCGTTGCCGCGGGTCGGCTTCTCCGGTTTGTTGCCCGGCCGGTCCGGTTTGTTCGGCTTGTTCGGCGGTTTGGGCGTCTCCGGCTTGTTCGGTGGCTTGGGGGTCTCCGGTTTGGGTTTGACCACGTCCGGCTTGCGCACCGGCTTCTTGATCTTGTCCGCGATCCGTTTGAAGATCCACTTGATCTTGTTGACGATCCGGACCGTGAACTGCACGATGCGTTGCTCGATGAACTTCCAGACCGTGCGGAACGTCTCGACCCACCGTTCCACCCGTCTGGTGATCTTCTCCCACAGCCAGGTGAAGAAGTTCTTGACCATTTCGATGACCAGCTCGATCACCTTGACCAGGATCATCACGATCAGCACGACCACGATGATGGCCATCACGATGATGAACGCCATCTCCAGCACCGCGATGACCACCGGGATCGCCAGCACCGCGGCCCGGCCGTCGGAGTCGTCGAAGACGACGGGGTTGTTGTTGGCGTAGGAGTAGGCGTTCAGCTGACCCGGTTCCTCCGGATCGATCTCCGGGTCGACGGAGATGAACCGCCCGATCGCCGGGTCGTACTCGCGGGCGCCGAGATGGACCAGCCCGGTCCCCGGGTCCTCGGTCCCCTTGTGGAATCCGCGCTGCCCCGGCCAGTCGGTCGGGGCGGTCCCCCGGGTCTGCCCGTACGGCGTGGTCCGGCGCCGCTGCACACTCTGGTTGCCGGCGTCGACCACGATGTTCGGTGTCCCGTGCAGGTCGCTCAGCAGCCAGCTCAGTTTGCCGTTGGTCCGAACGGCGATCACGTCGTCGCCGAAGGTGTAGTACCGGGTGCCGTGCAGCTTGCCGTCGGTACCGAGCAGAATCTCGGTCTCACCGAGGTACAGCGTGGTACCGCTGGCGTCCTTGCGCAGCATCCGGTTGCCTTCACCGTCGTACACGAACGACGTGCCCTTGCTGCTGCTCTCCAGCTTGCCCTCGTCCGTCCACTTCAGTGTCTCGGTGCTACCACCCTTCGTGCGAGTGGTCAGGTTGCCGGTCTTGTCGTAGCCGTAGTCGGTGGTTGCCGTCCCACTGGGCCCGGTTGTCGTGACGCTCTTGAGGGCATTCGGGGACAACCCTGTACCGCCGTACGCGTAAGCACTGGTAGTGGTTACGCCGGCCGGCGTGGTGCTCTTCTCGCTCAGCCGGTTGCCGACCTTGTCGAACGTCCAGCTCTGCCAGTACGCCGCTGGGCCGCCCAAGCCGGCCGCAGTCGGAGCAGCCGTGCAGTCGCCCGACTCCGGCGTCCAGGCCTCGGTCAGTCGCCGCTGGTGGTCGTAGGTGAAGCATTGTGTGTCGGTTGCCTCAGCAGTAGCGGACGCCGAGCCGTCGACTGCCTTCGTGATGTTTCCAGCCGGGTCGTAGGAGTACTGCGTGTCAGAGATCCGCCTGGCCGACGTCTCCCGGTCGGTGATCACTCTGGTCACCCGCCGGGTGCCGTACTCGTACTCGAACTTCTGCTGCACCCAGCGACCGTTGGCCGCGCCGAGTGTCAGTGTCTGGGTCTCCTCCAGAGCGGTGTAGCTGCTGTTCCGCACGTACGTGCCCAGCTCACTGCTCATCGCTGTCGGCAGACTCTGGTCGTTGTAGGTCAGCGACAGCTTCTCCGCCGCGAGATCCCCCACAGCGGGCAGCGAACGACTCTCGAGCTTCCCATCGGTCGTGTAGGTCTGGGCGATGTTGTACGTCCCGGCCAGCGCGCCTTCCGATGCCGGAAGCGTCAACGACTGCCCGGTCGGTCGACCGGCACTGTCGTAACCGGTGACGGCCGAGGTGTAGGCCTTGCCGTCGACGTAGCGGGTGGTCGAGGTCGGCTTGCCCATGGCGAGCGAGTCGTACTTCCACTCGATCTGGACCGGCCCGGTGTCCGATCCGCTGCGTTGGGTGCTCTTGCGCCCCAGCTCGTCGTACGTGAACGCAGTGGTGATCCCACGCGCGTCGGTACTGGACGTGATCTGGTCACCCGGGTTGAAGGTGAAGGTCGTCTTGCCACGGTCGGGATCGGTCTCGGAGATCCGCCGGCCGCGGACGTCGTACTCGTAGCTCCAGATGTTGCCCGCGGGGTCGGTGATCGACTTCAGCTGGCCGAGCGCGGTGTAGGTGTACTTCGTGCTGTCGTAGGCACCGCTCCACGTGTCACCGGTGTACTGCCGCTGCTCGACCAGCCGGCCGCGGGCATCGGTGATGCGAGTCGTCGGCGCCTGTCCTTGCGGCGGGTCGATGCTCTGCCGGGTCGCCGTCGTCTCGTGTTTGGTGCGGAACTTCTCCTGGCCCTCGGACAGGAAGATCTGCGCCACCGGGCGATCCGCGCCGTCGTACTGGGTCACGTCCAACTTCGGGATCGCGGTGTCGCCGACGTACAGGATGTCCGTGCCCGGACTGCCGGCCGCGAGGTAGGCGCCGGACACGATGGTGCGCTTGCCACGGCTGTCGTAGCGGTAGTCGGTCACGAGGCGCTCACCGGCCGGCGTGGCCTCCTGGGTCTGCCGGATGCGCTGCAGTCCGTCGAACAGCTCGTACGTCGTGTCGAAACGGTTCTCGGCGAGCCGCGACTTGGTGATGACCGCGGACGACCCCTCACCGCGCAGCAGGTACTCCTTCTCGACGTCCGGTGAGGTGGTGGCCTTGGGGTGACCTGCGTGCCAGATCTTCGACGTCCGGCCGACCGGGTCCAGAGCGATCTCGGCCCGCAACCCGTCGGTGGACACCTGGGCGATCTGCTCGCCCCACGCCGGCTCGTACTCCTCTGCGGCCTGCATACCGTTCGGGGCGGTCCGGACGACCTTCGTCGTCGGCCCGTAGCCCGGGTTGAAGGCCACTCGCGTCGTCTGGTTCAACGCGTTGGTGACACTCGTCCGGCGGCCGTACTCGTCGTACGTCGCAGTGAACACGGTCTCGTACGTCGGATTGCCGTTGCTGTCGTGTCCGGTCAGCCGCTCGCCCTTGGTGGGCACACCACGTGTCGGGGTCGCCGCCAGCGAGGTGTGGTCGTCGAAGAACATTCGCTCGTCGCTGAGCACCTGAGCAGGAGTCCAGTCCTTGACGTCGCAGCCGACCGAGACCGTCTGCTCGCGGCTGAGCAGTTCCTGCAGGCCGGCGGCCGGGTTGTCCAGGTACTCGTACCGCGTGCACGTGTCGTCGTTCGTGGTGTTCACGTCGTTGGCCAGGTGTTTCGACAGCAGGCGGCCCTTGGCGTCGTACTCGTGACGGTTCGCGATGTTCAGCGTGCCGCCGTCGACTGCCTGGTACTGCGTAGCTCCCTTCTGGGCAGTCAGATACGAGTACCGCGTGCCCCACGGCTTCGTCTCGGTGGCCGTCGGCTCCGGCGAACGCCAGAAGTCGTTGATCGACTTGTTGACCACAGTGGCGCCGTTGTAGGTGATCTGCTCACGCACCTGGCCCGAGAACTCCGCGGTGTCCTCCACCGACGTACCGGTCGAGTCGGTGATCTTCACCGTCCGGACTCCGCCGTTGGCGTCCTTGTCGCCGTTCATCCCCCGGAAGTACTGCGTCTCCTCGGTGGACTGGGTCTCGCCGGCGGCGCCCTTGATCACCTTGACCTTCTCGTAGCCCCGCCACTCGTTCCAGGTCTTCGTGGTGGTCTCGGACAGACCGTCCTGCTCGTCGAAATGCCAGGCGGGTGTGCCGACGTACTGGACCTTCGTCGTGACGGGAATCGGGGCCGCCGGCACCGTGGTGGCCGCGCTGCGGTCCACCTCGTTCGTTTCGTTCACGACGTACTTGTGGAACCAGTCCTGACGCTCTGCCTGGTTCGGTGGCGTCCACTTCTGCGGCCGGCACAGGCGGGTGTTGTTGGCCGGGTCCGGGAGGGACGTCGGCGTACAGTCCTTCAACGAGTAGCCGACCGCCAGGTCGCCACCAGTGCCGTAGTGGACCTTGTCGATCCGGTACCAGATCAGGCTGGGCAGGTTCGGGTCGGCGGGGTTCACCCGGTTGTCCATGCCGACGCCGTCGAAGTTCGTCTCCGGCATCTGCACGTCGCCACCGACCCGGCCGGTCTGCGTGACGCCTTCCAGCCACAGCGCCCGGCCACTGCCTGCGCCGGTCGTGTACTCGTGCCGCAGGTCCCAGGTCTGTACGTCGGTGAACGCATTGTCGCGCCACACCTGCGTGGTGATCCGGCTCAGCCGCTTCTGCGTCCAGAACGATGGCGTGAAGTGGTTGTCGCAGTTGCTGGTGCTGGCGCAGTTCAGGTCCCAGGGAGTGTCCGGGTACGTCGCCGGCTGACCCGGATCGCAGTTCGTGCCCTCGCAGCGCTCGGCCGGAGTGAACAGGACCCGGCCGATCGCCTTCTGGCTGTAGACCTGTCCATCCCGCTGGCCGTACTCGATGGACTTCAGGATGCTGTTGCGCGCATACGAGCTGACTGCCGTCGCAGTCATGTTGCGTGCGTAGTTGTTGGTCTCGACGTCGTAGAACAGGCTCATCGTGTTGCCGTGCCGGTCCACCACGTAGTCCAACTGCCAGCGGTACGCCTGCTGGCACCACGAGTCCGCGAAGGCGGTCCGGTTGCACTGCTCGCCGGCGTTGTTGCCGAACACCGGCATGGTCAGGGCGGACCGGGTCTCGGGCTGTCCGGACGTCCAGCCCGGCAAGCGGTTCAGACCGAAGTAGAACTTCGAGCCGTCCTTGGTGGTGACGCGCCAGTACTCGCCCTTGTCCTTCGCGACCAAGCCGTCGTCGCCGTTGGCCGCGCCCCAGAACTTCTCGATCACCGTGCCGTCGTCACCTTGCATCCGCCAGGTCTCCGACGTGTCGGTCTTCGACACCAGCAACAGGTCGCCGGACTTACCGGTCATGGCGATGCTGGCGTTCTCCGTCGCGAAGCACTGGTCGCCGGTCGACCGGGTGCCGTTGTTGCCCGGGTCCTTCGAACACGACTTGAACCGGCGCTCGATCGCGCCACCGCCACTGATGTCGAAACCCTGCCCGGCCGCGGACACCTGGTTGTTCGTGGCCGAGGTGAGCCCGTCAAGAGAGCCGGACGAGTACTGCAGCGCCACCGACGGCTGCGGACCACCGATCCCCGGCGGCGCCTCCATCGGGAGCGACCACTCGAACGCACCGGACGGTCCGCCGATACTCCACTTCGCAGCGCCACCACTCAGGTCCCCGCGAGCGTAGTCACCGCCACCGCCGGATTCGGCTGCCGCCAGCATCAACGTCGACGTCGCGGGCACCTCTGCCTGGACGGTCCCGTCGCCCTTGTTGCTGCTCGCATAGGACTTGCCGGTCTTGGCGTCGTACAGCCGGAGCCGGTTCGACCAGCCACCACCGTAGGTGTCCGCGAACTCCGCGTAACCCACGGTCAGCCGAACAGTCCCGGCAGCCTTGCTGCCATCCGCTCGGCGCACGTCGACCTGCATCCGGTCGCCGCGCCGGCCACTGATCGCGACCTCCACCTTCGCCGGACCGCTGGCTGCACCGTTGGCCATCCACGCCTTGGTGGCTTGAGCACCGGCACTTACCCAGACGGGCAGACTTCCGGCCCGTTCCGTGGCGACCTCCGGCTCCCCCGACAGTACGGCGTTCCACCGGCCCAGCGCCGTACCGCCGCCCGGTGTGGGGACGGCGGCCGCTGCCGAACCTGCGGCGGGCCAGCTCGTCCGGAGCTCCTTCTTGCGGGTCGCGTCGACCATCGCCGGGTCGACCGGGCGCGGTACGGGCTTCGACGTGACGCCCTTGACCGGCTTGTCCTTGCGGAGCGCGACCGGCTTGTCGGGTTCGGGGGCGACGGCGGCCGCTGTCAGACCGGACTGCTGACTGCCGACGACCAGGGACAGGCCGACAACTCCGGTCAGTACAGTACGAACGAGTGGGCGGACTCGACGTCCGATGCGTGGGGTGGACGGATCCGGCATGCGGGTTCTCCTCGCTCACGGGCGTGAGCCAAGCGTGCAGGCTGAACCGTTGCCGTGCGACGGTTTCGATCCGTCTGGAAATCGTCACCGACAGTGATGTCTTTAGAGGGGAACGGCATGACGAACGGAACCGCAGTGATCGAACAGCTCCGGCAGAACGTCACCGGGCCGGTGCTGACGCCGGAGGACGAAGGCTTCGCGGCGGAGCTGGCCGGGTTCAGGCTCAATGCGGAACACAGTCCGGAGGTTGTCGTCGGGATCACCTCGACGAGCGACGCCGCGGCCGTGGTCGCCGCGGCGAACCAGGCCGGTACGCCGATCCGCGTGCTGGCCACGGGGCACGGGCCGCTGCATGTGACCGAGGGTGTCGTGATCACGACCTCGCGGCTCAACGGTGTGACCGTTGACCCGGCGACGAAGATCGCGCACATCGAGGCGGGGTGCCGCTGGGGTGAGGTGGTCGCGGCGGCGGCTGAGCATGGGCTCGCACCGATCACCGGCGCGTCCGCGACGGTCGGTTGTGTCGGAATGCTGCTGGGCGGCGGGTTGGGGCCGCTGGCGCGGACGTTCGGGGTCGCGTCCGACTGGGTGCGCGGTTTCGAGCTTGTCACCGGTGCCGGTGAGGTGGTGACCGCGAATGCCACCGAGCACCCGGATCTGTTCTGGGCGTTGCGCGGTGGCAAGGGTGGCTTCGGCGTCGTCACCTCGGTGGACGTCGAGCTGGTCGAGCTGACCACCCTGTACGGCGGCTCGGTCTTCTTCGACGCACCCGAGATCGACTCCGTCGTCCGCACCTGGATCGACTGGACGACCACTCTGCCCGAGGCCGCGACCACGTCGGCGATCATCCTGCGACTGCCGCCGCTGCCGTTCATCCCCGAACCGCTGCGCGGCAAGAACGTGGTCAGCGTCCGGTTCGCGTACGTCGGTGACGCGGCGGACGGCGAGAAGCTGTTCGCCCCGATCCGGGCGGCCGGGGCGGTTCTGATCGACATGCTCGGCGAGATGCCGGCCGCGAATATCGCGCAGATCCACAACGACCCGACCGAGCCGACCCTGTCCTGGGACCGCGGGGTCATGCTCGACGAACTGGACGCGGACTTCGCCGATGCCTTCCTGGGTGCGGTCGGCCCGGACCAGCAGGTGCCGCTGGTCGCGGTCGAGCTGCGACACCTCGGCGGGGCGGTCAGTCGCGACGTACCGGAGGGCAGTGCGGTCGGCGGGCGCGGTGGTGCCTACACGCTCTTCATGGTCGGGGCGCCGGACCCGAGCCTGTTCGAGACCGTCCTGCCGGCCGTGGCCGGTCAGGTACTCGGCAGTGTGCAGAAGTGGACCTCGGCCGAGAACGCGATCAACCTCGCCGACGGCTTCGCCATCCCGGGCTCGTACGAGGCCAGCTGGCCGGCCGAGACCCGGGCCCGGCTGGACGAGGTCCGCGCGACGTACGACCCGGAGCGGCGCTTCCCCTATGGGCCGGTGAGCTAGCGGCGAGGCTTCTTCTCGTCCTTCAGGCGGGCGGCCTCGGCCCGGACGTCCGCCTGAATGCCCCGCTCGTGCTCGAGCCAGTCCGGGTTCTCGTCCCGGATCGCGTCGATGTCGTCGGTGGTCAGCGCGTCGGTGACCCCGGCGCGGGCCAGGCCGCTGATCGAGACGCCGAGCCGGGCGGCCACCACCGAGCGCGGGTGCGGGCCGTGCTGCCGCAGCTCCTGCAGCCACTCCGGCGGGTTGTTCTGCAGCTCCGTCAGCTCCTCCCGGGAGATGAACCCGTCCTGGAACTCGGCCGGAGTCGCCGGAAGGTAGATGTCCAGCTTCTTCGCCGCGGTCGCGGGCTTCATGTCCTGAGAGGTCTTGCGTGCAGTCATTGAGTCAGGGTATCCCGGCTTCGACCGGTAGCCTGACCGCGTGACCGACTCCTCCTTCCGCCTCGGGTACGTACCTGGCGTGACACCGGCCAAGTGGGCGCGGATCTGGGCCGAGAGGTTGCCCCGGACACCGATCGAGCTGATCCAGGTCGCGTCCGCCGACGCGGTCGCGCTGATCCGCGACGCCGGCGCCGAGGCGGCCCTCGTCCGGCTGCCGATCGACCGGACCGGCCTGCACGCCATCCCCCTGTACGTCGAGCAGACGGTCGTCGTGGTTCCGAAGGACCACGTGGTCACGGCGGTCGAGGAGGTCGCGCTCGAGGACCTCGCGGACGAACTGATGCTGCACGCGCAGGACGACGTACTGACGTGGGAGCAGCCGTTACCGGGCCGGGTGATCGACGAACGGCCTGCGACGACCGCAGCGGCGATCGAGCTGGTTGCCATGGGCACCGGATTGCTCGTGGTACCGATGTCACTGGCACGGCTGCACCATCGCAAGGACCTCACCTTCCGGCCGCTGCTCGAGGCGCCGTCGTCCCAGGTCGCGCTGGTCTGGCCGGAGGGCGCGGACTCCGCCCTGGTGGAGGAGTTCGTCGGCATCGTCCGCGGCCGCACCGCGAACAGCACCCGCGGCAGCCGCCCGGAACCCGAAGCGAAGAAGGCCGAGCCCAAGAAGCAGCCGAGCCGGCCGCAGAAGAAGAAGTCCGCGGCGCCGAAGGGCCCGACCCCCAAGCGCAAGTATCGGCGCCGCTAGTCTTCAGTTGAGCCTTCAACTATACTGTCACCATGGCGATCTTCCGGCTCAACCACGCGGTGCTGTACGTGCGCGACGTGGCCACGAGCGTCGCGTTCTACCGCGACGTCCTCGGCTTCAGCTACACCGAGGGCGGCGACGCGTACCCGACCGCGGCCTTCCTGCGCGCGCCCGACTCCACCAACGACCACGACCTCGGCCTGTTCCAGATCGGCGCCGAAGCCGGCCCGTCCGGTGCCGGCAAGACCAACGTCGGGCTGTACCACCTGGCCTGGGAGGTCGACAAGCTCGGCGACCTGACCGAGCTCTCCGCGAAACTCCAGGCGGCCGGCGCACTGGTCGGCTCGTCCGACCACGGCACCACGAAGTCCCTGTACGGCAAGGACCCGGACGGGCTCGAGTTCGAGATCGTCTGGATCATCCCGGCCGACCTGCTCACCGACGCCGACCGCGAACAGGGCGGGATCCGGCGACTCGACCTCGACGCGGAAGTGGCGAAGTACGGGCAGGACGCCCGCAGCGGTGTCGGGATCTCACGCTGACCCACGGACCAGGTGCTCGCTGATCCGCAGCGATCCGGCAAGCACCGTCAGTACCGGGTTCACGCCGCCGTTCGTCACATGCACGGAGGCGTCGGCGATGCGAACGTTGTCGTGGCCCCAGACCCGGCCGTATGGATCGGTGACCGACCTGGCTGGGTCATCGCCCATCCGGCAGGTGCCTGCCTGGTGCTGACCGGTGCTGGCGCGACCCGTCGTACCGACTGATCCGACGGCTGTCCTTTGCGCGCCTGCCGCTAGCAGCCACTCGTTGGCTCTCGCGCTCATGAAGGCGTGGGCGCGGACGTCCTCGGGGTGGATCGAACCGCTGATCTTGGCGACCGGGTTGCCGAAGCGGTCTTTCAGTGTTGGGTCTACTTGGATGCGGGAGTCGGCTGAGGTGACCTCCTGGATGGGGCCGACGACACGCAGCATTCGGCGGGCTTCGTGGCGCATGGCTTGTTTGCCGGCCAGGCCGGCGCGCGGGATCAGGCCGGCTCCGGTCAGATAGTCGTACGTCGCGGCCGGGGTCGGCACGAATTCGTTGGCCAGCATCCCGCCGCCGACGATCCCGTGGTTGCCGTGCCGGAAGTCGCAGGTCGCGATCGAGACGCCAGGACCGATCAGATCGGCCAGCTCGTCGTCGAACAGGCCGACGGCACCGGCGTACACGTGAGCCTGGAGATAGCGGCCGACCTGGTCCTGGTTGTTGCCTAGGCCGTTCGGCTCGGCGTCGTGTGCGCTGTTGAGCAGTAGCCGCGGGGTTTCGGACGCACCCGCGGCGACGACCACCTCGTCACACTCGATCGTGCGTCGCCAGAGCTGCCCGTCGACCAGCGCTACCCCGACGACTCGGCCGTTGCGGACTACGAGGCGCTCTGCCGTGGTCTCAGTAAGCAGGGTGCAGTTGCCGGTCGCGAGGGCGGCGGGGAGTGCGGTGTTGTGGATGCCCGACTTCGCCTCGACCGGACAGGCGAAACCAACGCACTGCCCGCAACGGACGCAGGCGGCCCGGCCCTGGTAGTCGACCGAGTTGATCAGCAGCGGTACGTCGAGCGTGCCCCAGCCGAGCGTTTCCGCAGCCGCGGCGAGGCGGTGCGCCGGGCCGGTGCGCGGCAATGGCGGCATCAGGAGCTCACGTGGTGCGTGCCACGGGTCGGTGCCACCACCGCTGACCCCGAACCGCTGCTCGGCCAACGCGTAGTACGGCGCCAGGTCGTCGTACGAGATCGGCCAGTCCGCCAGCCCACTCCCCTCCGGTACGCCGTACGTGCTCGCCATCCGGAAGTCCCGCGGCACGAACCGCCACGCCTGCGCGCCGTACACCCGCGTACCCCCACCCACCGTGAACGCGTTGTTCCCCCACTCCCCATCCGGCGGCAACGGGTACGACGTCACCCCGTCCACGACTGCTACTCGCGGCCGCCCCTGCGGATCCGGATCAGTCACCGCCGGCAACCCAGCCACCGACCGCGGATTCCGCAGATGATCCCGCGCCAGCGACGCAGTAGTCGGATACCGCCCCGCCTCAACCACCAACACCGTCCGCCCAGACTCCGCAATCACCTGAGCCGCCGCACCCCCACCAGCCCCCGACCCAACCACCACCACGTCATACTGCCCCGCAAGCGCACTCCGAGGCGTAACCGTCAGCTCAGTCGACACCGCATCCCAGTCCCCCGCCACATCCGCCCGCCACCCCACCATCGACCAAGCCGACTCCCCCGCGTAGTACCCCTGGGCGATCAGCCGGACCAGCCACGCCCCATCCCCATCCGCAAGCACCCCCGCGAGCGCCGCCTCGCCCTGTCCCGCGCTCATCGCCTTCTCCGCGACCGCGAGTGCGCGGTCTATCCGGGGGCGCCAGTCCGGGCGGTCCGTCGTCAGCACTCGTTCGATGAACTCCACCGCACCGGCCTCCGCCGCGGAGGGGTAGTCGTCGGCGGGGATGGCTAGGGCTGCCAGTTGTTCGAGCACCTGCTGCTGGGACTCGGTCAGCACCACATTCGCCTCCGCCTGGTTTGTACTTGCCGGTCCATTTTTCCCGAGGAACGCTGGCCACATGGCACTCGACAACTATTACCTGCTCGGCCGCTCCGGCCTCCGCGTCAGCCGGCTCGCCCTCGGCACGATGAACTTCGGCACTGGCGGTTTCCACGCACCTTACGGCCGCACCGCCGACCAGGCCGGCGCGCTCTTCCACACCTATGTCGATGCCGGCGGCAACTTCATCGACACCGCCGACTTCTACACCGCGGGCGAGAGCGAACAACTCCTCGGGAAACTGATCGCAGAGAGCGCTCTCCGCGATCGCATCGTGCTCACCAGCAAGTTCACCAACAGCGTCGACCCCGGCAACCCGAACGCCGGCGGCAACGGTCGCAAGCACATGATCCGCGCAGTCGAGGACTCACTACGCCGACTCCAGACCGACTATCTCGACCTCTTCCTGCTGCACACCTGGGACCGCGTCACCCCGATCGACGAGGTCCTGCGCACGTTCGACGACCTCACCCGCGCCGGGAAGATCCGGTACGCCGGACTGTCCGACGTACCGGCCTGGTATGCCGCTCGCGCACAGAACGACGCCGTACCGATGGTCAGCCTGCAACTCCCGTACTCCCTGGCCGAGCGAACCATCGAGACCGAACACGTCGCCATGGCCCAAACACTCGGCCTAGGCATCACTGCCTGGAGCCCACTGGCCGGCGGATTCCTCACCGGCAAGTACCGCCGCGACGAACTCGAAGGCGTCACCGGAACAGGCCGCCTGACCGGAGAGAGCGCTCCCTCGCGTTCTTGGAGCGATCGCCACTGGGACCTGCTCAAGACCCTGGAAACAGTCGCCGACAAGCTCGGCGTGACGATGGCGCAGGTCGCGGTGAACTGGGTCGCGACCCAACCCGGCGTCGCCTCCGCAATCGTCGGAGCCAGCTCACCAGAGCAGCTCACTTCCACCATGGCCGCGCTCGACTTCGAGATCCCGGCCGAGTTGCGAGCCGACCTCGACAGGGCGAGCGCCGTACCGGCCGAGTCGGTCTATCGCATGTTCACCCCGGAGTACCAAGGCTGGTTGGTCAGTGCAGGAACGAAGGTTGCCGACAAGCCGGCTGGTTACCAACCGCCGGTCGTCAACTGGTCTTGACGCGCAAATAGTCCAGGCAGAGATCGAGGGCGTACTCGAGATGCTGGGCCGAGCCCGACGACATCAGGATCGTGACCCCACCCTGAATCGCGGCCATCAACGCCCCCGCGGCACGGGTCGCATCAACATCGGCGCGGATCTCGCCGGCGGCCTGCATCTCCTCGATCCCCGCCTGCAAGCGGTGCTGCCATTGCTCGAGTAGCTTCCCGGTCACCGCCTGTGCCGCAGGCGTGTGCCGCCCGATCTCGGTGATCAGTACGCCGAGCGGGCAGTGCACGCCCTGCCGTCGATACCTCGCGACCAGCACGTCACGCCAGTCCTGCCACGCATCCCAGCTCGTCAGCCGGCCGAGCTGCGGCTCCTGATCCTCGATCACCCGCTCGGCCTCGCGCTCCGCCACGGCGAGCAACAGCTGCTCCTTGCCGTCCGGGAAGTAGTGGAACAGCTGGCTCTTCCCGGTCCCGCTGCGCTGCCCGATGTCGTCCAGCGTCACCGTGCTGATCCCGCGTTCGCGGATCTCCAGCGCCGCCGCGGCCACGATCCGATCCCTGGTCGCCAACCCCTTCGCAGTCAACACGCAGCCGACTGTACGGCGCGGGTTGTTGCGACGGCACGATGATCTGGTGAGACTGAGCCGGTGAAGGCTGACCGGCGATGGTGACGACGATCGGGGTGGTCGGGCCGTCGGACCTGGTCACCTCCACGTGCAAGATCATCGGATCCCAGCGCGGTATCGAGGTTGTACCTCTCAAATATCGCCGGGAGACCGATACTCCGAAGGTGATGGCCGATGCGCCACCGAGCGTGGACGCATGGCTGTTCACCGGTGTGGTCCCGTACCAGATCGCGGCGGCGAACGACTTGCTCGACCGCCCAGCGACCCACGTCGGGTACACCGGCGCCACGCTGCTGCGGGCACTGGTCGAGCTGCTCGGTGACGGTCAGGACATCAAGTCGATGAGCATCGACGTCCTGGACGAGGCCCAGGTGCACGAGACGCTGGCCGAGGCCGGGCTGCCGACCCGCGGGGTCAAGGTGCTCCCGTACCGCCCCGGGCTGAGCTCGGACGACGTACTGGAGTTTCACCGGAACGCCAAGGCGACGGTGGCGATCACCTGCCTGCGGTCGGCGTACGACAAGCTTCGGGCCGAGCGGCCCACGATCCGGCTCGCGCCGTCGATCCACTCGGTGCGCAGCGCGCTGAACGGTCTGCTGCTCGTCCACGACGCGTTGCGCAGCGACGACGCTCAGATCGCGCTCGGCCTGGTGGAGATCGCCGCGGCCGGCGAGAGCGCTCTCCGGCGTGAGGCCGGTTCGCTCGGCGGCAGCGTGATCCCGTACGACGACAAGCGGTATCTCGTGATTGCGACCCGCGGACCGCTCGAGCAGGCGACCGCGTCGTTCACCGAGCTCGGGATGCTGACCCGGCTGAAGGAGCAGTTCGGGCCGGTGCGGATCGGGTTCGGGATCGGCGGTTCCGGGATCGAGACCGAGGCGCTGGCCCGGCGGGCTCTCGGCCGTGCGAAGACGGCCGGGCGGACCGCGGCGGTCGTCTCGCTGCGCAACGACATCGACCTGATCCTGGTCGGCGGCGCGACTCCACGGGCGCAGCAGCGGTCGAAGCTGCAGTTGCTCGCACAGCGGGCCGGGTTGTCGAAGGCAACACTCGAGCGACTGCAGGAGCTCGTGCATTCGGAGCCGGAGGACGGGCTGACCACGCGTTCGGTGGCCGACCACCTGGGGATCCAGCCACGCACCGCGCGTCGCGTGCTGAACCGGCTCGAGCGGGCCGGTCTCGCCGACGCGACCGGCACCCAGATCGGTACCGGCAGTGGCCGGCCGTTGGTTGTCTACCGCGTCCACCTCTGATCCAGTAGGGTCGGTGGTAATTACAGCCATGACCGTAATTACCACCGCGGAGGCACTGTGTCCGAGCTTGCCGTGAACGGCGGAACCCCGGTCCGATCCACTCCCCTGCCCTCGGTCTTCAACGCCTCCGGGCGGCGCTTCGGCGACGAGGAGGTCGCGGCGGCCGAGCGCGTGCTGCGCAGCGGGATGCTCTCCGCCACCTGGGGTACCGAGGTGGCGGCGTTGGAGAGCGAGTTCGCTTCGTTGCTGGGCTCGGCCTATTCCGTTGCCTGCAGCTCCGGTACGGCGGCCCTGCACCTGGCCGTGGCCGCGGTCAACCCGGAGCCGGGCGACGAGATCATCACCACCCCGATCAGCGACATGGGGACCGTTTTCCCCATCATCATGCAGAACGCCGTACCGGTGTTCGCGGATGTCGACCTGACCACCGGGAACCTGGATCCGGCCGCTGTCGAGGCGGCGATCACCCCGCGGACGAGGGCGGTGCTGGCGGTCCACCTGTTCGGCAAGCCCGCGCCGACCCGCGAGCTGCGGGCGCTGTGCGACAAGCACGGTCTGCTGCTGATCGAGGACTGTGCGCAGGCGTACCTGGCACCGGTCGGCGATGTCTACGCCGGGCAGATCGGCGATATCGGGTGCTTCAGTCTCCAGCAGTCGAAGCACATCAGCGCCGGTGACGGCGGGCTCGTGATCACTGACGACGCCGCACTGGCTCGGCGGATGCGGCTGTTCACCGACAAGGGCTGGCCGCGCGATACCGACGAGCGCACGTACCTGTTCCTCTCCCTGAACTACCGGATGCCCGAGCTGACCGCGGCCGTCACGCGGGTCCAGTTGACGCGACTCGCGCAGGTGGTCGACGACCGACGTACCGGCGCCGCGAAGCTGACCGCGGGGATCGGTGATCTCATCGGTCTTTTGCCGCCGCCCGACGACGATGATCACGTCTACTGGCAGTACCCGTTGCTACTCGACGGCAACATCCATCCCTGGGCGGCCGCGCTCACCGCCGAAGGCGTGCCCTGCACTCCCGGTTATCTGAAAGAACCCCTGTACGCCGCCCCGGCGATCCGCTCGAAGATCACGTACGGCGGCTCCGGCTTCCCGCTGCAGGATGTCGAGTATCCGCCGGGGTTGTGCCCGAACGCCGAGACTCTGATCAACGAACGGCTCCTGGTGCTCCCCTGGAACGAGAACTACAGCGGCGCCGACGTGGACGACATCGCCACCGCGATCCGCAAGGTCCACACCGCCCTGGAGACCTCATGACCGAAGCCCCGCTGCTGCTCGACTGCGACATCGTGGTCGGGCACGACGTGACGACCGGGCGCTGGAGCCGCCCCGAACGGGTGCGGGAGGTGTTCGCCGGGACGGGGATCTCCGGTGGGGTCGTGGCCTCGTTGCGGGCGGTCCACTTCGACGTACCGTCGGGGAACGACGAGGCCCGGGAAGTAGCCGAGGGCAACGGGTGGACGAGTTGCCCGGTGCTCGATCTGCGAGATCCGCTGGGTGCCGAACGTGAGCTGGATCGACTGCTCGGTGGTCCGGATCGGCCCGCCGGGATCCGGTTGGCTCCGACGGCTCAGGCGGTGGAGCCGTCGTACCCGTCGTTCGGACATGTGACGCGACTGGTCGCGGAGGCTGGGATCCCGCTGTTCGTGGAGGGCGACGTACGGGTGATTGGTCCGGCGCTGCGGGGGCTCGGGGCGCGGGTGGTGTTCCTGGACACGCACTTCTACTACCTGGGTGACTTCGTGCTGCTGGCTCGCGCGGAGGCCGGGTTCCACACCTCGACCCGGATGCTGACCGGGCCGGACGCACTCGAGATCGTGGCCGCCGAGGTCGGCGCCGACCGCCTCGTCTTCGGCACCCGGACGCCGTTCCACGAGACCTACTCGGTGCTCGGCCGCCTGCTCAGCTCGAAGCTGACCCCGGCCGAGATCGCCCAGGCGGGCAGTCAGTCCCTGACCAAGCTGCTGGAGCCGTGATGCTGATCGACGTCCACGCCCACTGGGGCCCGTGGTTCTTCTCGATGGAGGTCGGCCCGATCGCGGTCAACCTCGAACTGATGGACCGCTTCGGCATCGACCTGCAACTGGTCTCCTCGATCGAAGGCATCGTGTACGACGCCCCGGCCGGCAACCGCGCTCTCGCCGAACAGCTCCCCGCCGACGACCGCCTCCGCGGCATGCTCGTGATCGACCCCCGCCGCCTCGACGAGGCCCGCGCCGACCTCCGCGACCTGGTCGCCGGCAACGACCGCTGGGTCGGCGCCAAGATCCACACCGAGTACAGCCGCACCCCGATCACCACGCCGGCCATGCAGGCCGCCATCGAGCTGACCACCGAGTTCGGCCTGCCCACCCTCGTCCACACCTGGGGCGACACCGTCCTCGACCTCGCCGACCTGGCCGCCCGCGTCCCCGGCTCCCGCCTGATCGCCGGCCACATGGGCGCCGCCGCCTGGCGCCAGGTCCCCGAAGCCGCCCGCCGCGCGGACAACCTCTGGTTCGAACCCTGCTGGTCCGCCCCCGACGCCGACCGCATCCGCTGGATCCTCGACCGCATCGGCCCCACCCGCCTGATGTTCGGCACCGACGCCACCCTGATAGACCCCTCAGTAGCCCTGGGCGCCCTCACCGCCGCCGCCCTGACCCCCACCGAAGCCGAAGCCGTCCACTGGCAGAACGCCTCCACCCTCTTCGCCCTCTAACCCGACCGCCCCAATCACCACTCCGTCCAGTCGCCATCTGATGGGTTCCCCCATCCGCTTGTGGGTTCCCCCACCGCATGCGCCTCAGGAACCCACCACCGCGTGGGTGAACCCATCAAACGCCGGGTGCCGGGTGGGCTGGCGGTTGGTGCTGGGGATGGTCAGCGGATGGGGGTCGGGGCCAGGAAGACGATGATGTCGGTTTCGGGGCCGTGGACCGGGGGTTCGGTCCAGCCGATGCGCCGGTAGAAGGCGAGGGTGTCGTGGTTCTGGTTCCAGGCGAGGAGCCAGGCACGCGGGTGCTCCGCGGTCGCCGCCCCCAGCAACCGGCGGCCGAGACCGGTCCCGCGCGCGTGAGCGAGTACACCTAGCTCGTCGATCTCGAACGCACCGACTAGCAACTCGTCGACCTGCTCAGCACCGAGCCGCTTCAGCACACTCCCGTACGACCGGTCCGTCCGGAACGGCGCAGGTGTCGTCCACCCGGTGACGAATCCGGAGATCCGCCCGTCGTCCGACCGCTCGATCCACGCCTGGAACCCGACGCGCCGCACATCACCTTCCAGCCGTTGCCGGAAGGCGGTGCGGGTCTCCGCCGGGTCCCGGTGCGCGAACGGCGGTGCGGTGAACACCTCGACGTACGCCTCGGTCAGTTCGTCCGCGATCTCGAGAAGGTCCGCCCGGTAGGTCTGCACCGGGACACGGTAACCGCCCTCAGCCCGGCGCCGCCGAGATCATCTCCAGCTCTGCCCGGAACTGCGGCAGCATCCAGCGCAGCGGCTGGTCGAGCACCCGCCCGATCGTCGACTCGTCCACCTTCAGCAGGTCGGCGATCCGGGTCAGCGCGTCCGGCTCGTCGGTCGCCGCGTACAGCAGGTGCACGACTTCGTGCCGATGGGCGAAGACGGCCAGAGCCGCAGCCGCCAGGCCGGGATCGATCCCGGGTGGATCGGTGGTTTCGGTCTCGCTGATCATGTTCTGATTGAGTTGGGCCCCGTTGACTGTCACGCCCTTCACAACCTGACAAAGCATCGATCGGTTACGACCCGGGCAGCCAGCCGACCTTCCCGATCAGGTACGTCGCCCCGACCAGCGCCACGATGTCGATCACCGTGTGCGCCACCACCAGCGGCATCACCCGCCCCCACCGGCGGTACAGGTAGCAGAAGATCACCCCCATCACCACGTTCCCCGCGAACCCGCCGACCCCCTGATACAGGTGATACGACCCCCGCAGCAACGCACTCGCCGCCGTACTCCGCCCGACCGACCACCCCAGCTGATCCAGCCGCCGGTTCAGGTACCCGAGCACGATGACCTCCTCGAGTACGGCGTTCTGCGCGGCCACCGCGATCAGGATCGGGATCCGCCACCAGTGATCGGGCAATTGCGCCGGATCCACGGTCAAGTTCGCCCCGGACGCATAAGCCAGCAGATAGAACCCGAGCCCCGCCCCACCGATCACCGCGGCGACCGCAGTCCCCCGCCCGAGGTCGCGCACCCGCTCCCGCAGATCGAACCCGATCGTCCGCAGCGACTCCCCACCCCGCAGCAGAAAATGCCCCACGAGCGCGACCGGCACCAACGCCGTCACCACGGCGAAAATCTGCCAAGCCAAATCCAGCCAAGGCCGCCCCGGCGCCCGCGACCCCACAATCACCGCCGTCTGCCCACTGATCGGCTTCGCCGACGTCAGAACCCCCGTAAACGAAATCAACGCCGCCACCCCCGAAGCCCCGAGTGACAGCGCCAGCACCAACCAGACTTCCCGCCCCAGCACCCGCCGAGAAGCCAGCCCACCGACTCCCGCCGTACCGGCCTCCCCCGCCCCACCGACCGCCGCCGTACTGGACTCTTCCGCCGCCCCCGGCTCGCCCACCGAACTCGTCATGCCTCCACTATCCCCGCCGACCCCACCCGCCCCACGGACCGGCGTACTCAGAAGTCGATGCGCAGTACGGCGCGCCGCCGCCCCGGCCGACTCACCTCGACAAAACCGGCGTCGGAGAACATGGCGAGCGTCCCGATCGACCCACCATCCACAAAGTCCGGATAACCCTCCACAGCCCGAGCACCGCGCTCCCGGGCAAACTCAGCAGCAGCCCGAGCAAGCGCCCCGGCGATACCCCGACGCCGATACCCAACCCGAGTAACGAAGCAGGTCACGGCCCACACCGTCGCGTCCGCCTTGTCCTCATCGCGCCCCTCCCAAGGCACGCGATTGTCCCGCAACAACCTCGGATGATCCGCCCGCGGCGCAACCGCGCACCATCCGACCGCCTCCCCGTCGAGGTACGCGACCAGCCCGCTCGTCGCCGATGCCTCCCGATCACCGCAGCCGGTCTGATCGCGCAGTCGGGCAGACAACTCCTCCGCCCCCTCAGACGCCCAACTCTCCTTCGGCAGCATCCGGAACCGCTGACACCAGCACCTACTCGGATCACCACTCGCCCCGAAGACCGCCCGCAGGTCCTCCCACGCCGCCTGATTCGCTGGCACAATCGCGAGCTGCTCATCCCGAACCGGCTCCCGAGAACCCCGCGGCCGCGGAACACTCACCCGCTGCGGCCTCGGCTCCCGCCGCACCCCGGCGAACTCGACCCGAACCTCCACCACCTCCCCCGCATCAACCCCCGCAGGTTTCCGTACGGCGTCCTTCAGCGGAAGCAGGTACCCGCCGTCCCGCGAGCACAGCGACGTCTTCCACTCGGCACTCCCCATCCGGACCCGAACCGGCAGCATCCCCCACTCCCGATAACCAGCATCCGAACCAGCAGCCCGCAGCGCCAAGCCGTCCGCCTCCGGCACAAGCACGAAGTAGTACGGCGCCGGCCCGCGCCACTCGATCACCTCGCCAGCGAACTCTCGCTCCATGACCCAGATGCTAGGACTCCTTCCGGACAACCCACTTCCGGAATACACGGTCAATTACTGAGGATCTTCCGGCGGAGCCTGGGTGACGCGATGACCGGTATCGGACTGCCAGTACAGAACTGAGCGTCCGGAACGCCGTCGCTCGAGCAGCCCGGCCGCCGTCAGAACGCGGAGATGATCAGAGACGGTAGCCGGCATGCTGTCGGGCGACCTGGTCATCGGCCGCTTCTTCAACCGCTCTCAACGCCGCGCAGCCGCCCGCTGGCTTCGCTTCGTCCTCGCCGTTCCCTTCCTGGCCTTCGCCTTCGACCTCCCCCTCCCCGTCCTGGCCGCAGTAGTCGCCCTCTGCAGCTGCGGGTACGCCGCCTCCCTCGCCCAGCAAGAGGTCCTCGTCGACCTCGCCTCTCCCGCCCCAGCAATCGCTCTCTTCGCCGCCGCCTCGCTCCTGGCCTCGGCAGTACTCACAGTCCCGCTCGCTCGAGTGATGAGGTCCCGCGGATAAGGTCGGTGCATGGAGGTTGTGCGGCTGACCAATGTCTCCAAGCGGTACGGGCGGCGGGAGATTCTCAGTGAGGTGGATCTGCGGGTCGGGGCGGGTGAACTGCTGGCGCTGGTCGGGGCGAACGGGTCGGGCAAGTCGACGGTTCTGAAGCTGATGGTGGGCTTGTCGCGGCCGACGTCGGGGACGGTACGGCGTACTGTGCGGGTGGTCAGTTACGTTCCGGACGTGTTCACTTCGCATGATCGGTTGTCGGCGTCGGCGTATCTCCGGCATCTGGGCCGGATCCGGGGACTCAGCGCGGGAGCGGCGAGAGAGCGCTCTTCGGTGTTGCTCGAGCGGCTGGCGCTGACCGGGGGCGCGGATACGCCGATGCGGAAGCTGTCCAAGGGCAACGCGCAGAAGGTCGCCCTCGCGCAGGCGCTGCTAACACCGCCCGAGCTGCTCGTGCTTGACGAACCCTGGGCCGGCCTCGACGCCACCGCCCACGAAACACTCCGCGAACTGCTGACCGAGACCGCCCACGCAGGCGCCGCCGTCGCCTTCACCGAACACTCCACCGAAACCGTCCGTCTGACCGCCACCAGAACGTGCAAGCTCCACGAGAGAGCGCTCCACGAGAGCACGCCGCCCCAGAACGCGTCTCCTGAGAGCGCGCCCTTCCCGAACACGTTTCCCAACAACGCGTCTCCCGCGAACGCGTTTCTCGGGAGAGCGCTCACTGAGATCGTGCTGGCGCCTGGTCCCGAGCTCGACTGGTCGGGGCGGCCTGAGGTGGTTGAGGTTCGGCGTGGCAGCAGCGGGACCACGTTGCTGGTGGTGACTGGTGAGCATGATGCGGTTTTGCTGAAGGCGCTCTCGCACGGTTGTTCGGTTCGGCAGGTGAACGCCCGGTGAGCGCTCTCTACCGGTTTCTGCTGACCAGCGTTCTGCTGTCGCAGCGGTACTTGCCGCCGACCTTGATCTTCCTGGCCGCGCTTGCGGTCGGTACGACGTCGGACAACGGACCGCTGCAGTCGGCGTACGCGTTCTGTGTCCTGGCGATGCTGGTGTGTACGACGTGGTTGACGGTCTCGATCGTGAATCACGAGGACCCGACCCAGCGCCGGATCACGCTCGTGATGATCGGCAGCTCGGCCAAGGTGCTGGCGGTCACGGTCGCGGTGATCCTGACCTGGTGTGTGCCGCTGATCGTGATCGGGATCTGCTACCCGCTCGTCACCGGCAAGCATGTGGTCACCGCCGGCATCCTGGCGGTCGGGGTGGTCGCGCATCTCACCGCGGCGCTCGTCGGGATCGCGATCGGACTGCTCTGTTCGCGGCTCGTCATCCCGCGGATCGGCGTCGCCATGCTGACCGCGGCCGCCGCGATTCTCGCCGTGCTCCTGATCCGCTGGATCTCGCCGATCCGGGCGCTGATGAGCGTGCTCTCGGACAGAGAGCGCTCCCCCGCCGAGAGCGCCGTACCGCTCACTCTCCTGGCCGTGCTGAGCGCCGCCATCCTGACCGCCGCGCTCTTCACCACCCGCGCCCTGTCCGACCGCAAAGAATGAGCTGCCGCCAAGAGTGCGCCGGCCGGAGAGAGCGCTCCCCGGCCGGCGAACAAGCAGCTAGCGGGTGATCAGCGGCTGAAGCCTGCGGTTAGGCCGCTCAGGAGCTGGCGGCGACCGACGGCGTACAGGATTGCGATGGGCAAGGTGGTGAGGACGACCGAGGCCAGCACGGCCGGGACGTTCACGCTGTACTGCCCCTGGAAGGTCCAGAGCGCCAGCGGGAGCGTTCTCTGCTCGGGACTCTGGGTCAGGATCAGCGGCAGCAGGAACCCGTTCCACACTCCCAACCCGTTGTAGATCGCGACCGTCACCAAGGCCGGCCGGGTCAGTGGGAACGCGAGTGTGCGCAACATTCCCCACTCGGTCGCGCCGTCGACCCGCATCGACTCGAAGAGTTCCTTCGGGACGTCGCGGATGAAGTTCGTCAGCACGAGCACGGAGAGCGGGATCGCGAACGCGATCGACGGCAGCACGATCGCGAGCAGGCTGTCGTACAGGCGCATCCGGATGATCAGCAGGTAGACCGGGATGATCGTTGCCTGCAAGGGAATCGCCAGTCCCATCAGGAACAACCCGTTCACTCCGGCCAGGAACCGGCTGCCGGCACCACGCACGATCGCGTACGCCGCGAGGAACGAGATCGTCACCGCAGGGATGATCGTGCCGGCCGTGACGATCACGCTGTTCACGAAGTACCGCGGGAAATCGGCCTCGATCACCATCCGGTAGTTCTCGGCCGTCGGTGCGGTCGGTAATGCGAACGGGTTCTGGCTGAAATACGCGCTCTGGTCCTTGAAGCTGGTCACCACGATCCAGTAGAGCGGGATCATCACGATCACCAGCCACAACCACGCGGCCGAGCCGCCGAGCCAGTTCAGGCGGATGAGTTTGCGGGCGGACATCTCAGGCTCCCTCCTGCTGACTGGCCGTCGTACTGCCGCCGAGCCGGCGCAGCAGCAACGCCAGCGCGAGTCCGATCAGCACCAGCAGTACGGCGATCACACTCGCCGGACCCATCAGGTTCGCCTGGAAGCCGCGCTTGTACATGTCCAGCGCCAGCACCCGCGTCGCATCACCAGGTCCGCCCGCGGTCAGTACGAAGATCAGGTCGAAGAAGGTCAGTGAACCGACCACCATCAGCGTCGACGACGTGATGATCGTGTACTTCAGCTGCGGCACCGTGATGCTGAAGAACTGCCGGATCCGCCCGGCGCCGTCGATCTCGGCCGCCTCGTACATCGTGGTCGGGATCTGCCGGACACCACCTTGGTAGATCAGCGAATGGAACGGGATGAACTGCCACGACACCACGAAGATGACCACGCCGACCGCGAGACTGCTGCTACCGAGCCAGTCCTGGGTGAGGAAGCCGATCTTCAGACCGGCGCCGAGCCCGAAGTTCGGGTCGAGCAAGGCCTTGTAGGTGATCGCGATCGCCGCCGAGCTGAGCAGCAGCGGCACGAAGTAGAGCACCGCGAGAAACCCGCGGTACCGCTGCCGCCCGGCCAGGAACGTCCCGATCAGCAGACTCAGCGGAGTCTGCACCACCCAGGACAGGATCATGATCTCGAACGTCACCCAGATCGCATGCGGCAACCCGGGATCGGACAGCACCGATCCCCAGTTCGCCAGCCCGGCTGGGCGAATCGCGCCCAGCCCGTCCCACTGCGCAAAGCTCAGCACCAGTACGCCGACCAGCGGCACCACCCCGAACAGCACGAACATCGCCAGCGCCGGAAGCACCATCCAGGACACCGCCCCGGTTCCATGCGCGGAACCCGACCCAGCACCCGACCTGGAAACCGTCCGGCCGGGCGAGCTCACTTGCCGATCACCGCGTTCATACTGTCGGCGAACTGCTGCGGCGAGATCGAGAGCTGGAAGAGTTTAGCGATGTTGTCGAGCAGCGTCTCGGCCTGGGTCGGGCTGAGTGCCTGGTCCCACGACTGCGCGAAAGTCTTCGCGTTCGCCGAGGTGTCGTAGACGAACTTCAGCCACTCGGCGTCGTTCTTGTCGGTGATCCCGGCCAGCTTGTCCTTCGAACTCTTCGCGACCGCGATGTTCCCGGTCGTCACCCATTCGTTGACCGAGGCATCGTCCAGCGTGTTGTTGGCGAGGAACTTCTTCGCCGTCTCCTTGTCCGCGTCACTCGCCTTCGACGAGATCGACAGGTACTGCCCTGGGTTGCCGACGGTGTCACTCGGATCGCCCTTACCACCATCGACGCCCGGGAAGTTCATGTAGCCCAGGTGCCCGCCGGTGACGAAGTCCTTGCCGGACGTCTTCATGTTCCCGTAGGTCCAGGCGCCGTGCAGCATCATCGCGGCCTTACCGGTGAACAGCAGTGCCTGGTCGGCGTTCGAGTCCGCGGTGATCGAGGAGAAGCCCTTGATGAAACCGCCGGCCTTGATCAGCTTCTGCATCTCGTCGAGCGCCTTCAGCGCCGACGGATCCGACCAGCCGTTGGCCTTGCCCTCGAAGATGCTGCCGAAGACCTCACTGCCGCCGATCCGGTCGAACAGGAACTCCAGCCACATCATGTTGGTCCAGCGCGACTGCCCACCGAGCGAGAACGGCGCGATGCCGGCACCGTTGAACTTCGGCACCAGATCCATGATGTCGCCCCACGACTGCGGCGGCTGCGCCCCGATCTTCTCGAACGCGCGCTTGTCGTAGAACAGCACGATCGGCGCCACGGTCTCCACCGGCATCGCGTAGATCTTGCCGCCGACCGTCGCCGCGCCGAACGCGGACGGGAAGATCGAGTCCTTCAGCGCCGCGTTCTGCCCGAAGAAGTCGGTCAGGTCCTCGACCTGCCCGGCGTCCACGTAGGCCTTCAGCCCGCCGCCGCCCCAGCCCCAGATCAGCGTCGGTCCCTGGCCCGCGCCGATGGCGGTCTTGATCTTCTGCTTGAAGGCGTCGTTCTGGAACTCGGTCGTCTTCAGCTGCGAGCCCGAGTTCGCCTCGTTGAACCGCTTGACCTGCCCCTCGCGGATGCCCTGCCCGGGCTGCCCGGTGAGGAACCAGTACGACGCTCCACCGCCGGCTGCGCCACCAGTCGAGCCGGGTGTGGTCTTGGGGCCGGACGTGCCGCAGGCCGCGAGCGCACTCACCGCCGCCAGGCTCAAAAACGTCCGTCGAGATGTTCTGATCGGGTCCACTGTGATCTCCGTCTCCCTGAAGGTGTTTCGTAACGTAGGTTTCGGAGAAACACCTGTCAAGGCTTGTCAGAGCCTTCGAAAAGTTTCGATAATGGACCTTTACCAGGAGGAGGAACGAGATGCCACGTCCGAAGACCACGGTCACCCTGTCCACCGTCGCGAAGACCGCCGGGGTCTCGATCGCGACGGTCTCCAAAGTCCTCAACGGCCGCAGCGATGTCTCGTCCGCGACCCGTGCCCGGGTCCAGGACCTCCTCACCCAGCACGGGTACGTCGGCCGCCGGCCCGAGACCGTGGTCCGGGCCTCGGTCGAGCTCTTCTATCAAGGGGCCCTGAACAACTATTCGGTCGAGGTGATCCAGGGCGTCGTCGACGCGGGTCAGGCGGCGAACGTCGACGTCGTACTGAACGCGCATCCGCGCAATGAGTCCAGCCCGACGGACCGGGCGAGCCGCTGGATCCGCGAGCTGATCAGCGGCGGTCGCCGGGCCGCGATCGGCATCACGAGCGAGCTGACCGCCGCCGACCTCGCTGCCGTGTCTCGCGCCCGGTTGCCCTTGGTGGTCATCGATCCGGCCAACATCCCGGAGCCGGACATGACGAGTGTCGGCTCGACGAACTTCGCCGGCGGCATGGCGGCGACCCAGCACCTGCTCGACCTCGGGCACCGCAAGATCGCCTACCTCGGCGGCCCACCCACCTCAGGCTGCAACCAGGCGCGGATGAGCGGCTTCCGCAGCGCAATGGAGACCGTCGGCGCAACCGTCCCCAAGCACTACATCTGGCAACGCGACTTCCTGTACGACGACGGCGTAGCCGGCGGAACCGTCCTCCTCGACCTACCGGACCGGCCGACCGCGATCTTCGCCGGCAGCGACGAGGTCGCGCTCGGCGTGATGGAGGCGGCGCGGGCCCGCGGACTGCGGATCCCGGAGGACCTCAGTGTGGTCGGCTTCGACGACACGCAGGTCGCGCGGCTCGCCTCGCCGCCGTTGACCACGGTCAAACAACCGTTGCGCGAGATGGGCGCCGTCGCCTTGCGTACCGCGCTGCGGCTGGCCGCGGGCGAGACGATCGATTCGCACCATGTCGAACTCGCTACAACCTTGATCGTTCGCGGTTCGGCCGCGCCTATTGCTTGCGAGTAACCCCGGAAATAGATACCGTTGGGTGTTTGTGTCTGAAACAAAAAAAGTTGCCCTTTTGGGGCAACTAAGAACAGATTATCAGACATTCCCAGGTATTTCAAGAAGGGTCGGGGGCACTGTGACGGATGAGCTGCTGGCACAGCAGGTGGCAGAAGAACAAGGGCATGTGGCGATCATGTACGAACGGCTCGACGTCTTGCGCGAAAGGGCACGCGGCGAGCTGGACCGGGTTCAGGGTGAGAACACCGTCGACAATCTGCAGGGCTACAGCGAACGCGAATCCTTCACCAATCTGTTCTCCGGCCGATTCGCGCAACTCTCGTCGGTGGAACGCGGATTGTGTTTCGGCCGGATCGACGAGACCGACGGCGAACGGTTCCACATCGGGCGGATCGGGCTGTTCGACGAGGAGTACGACCCGCTGCTGATCGACTGGCGGACGCCGCTCGCGCAGTCCTTCTACCGCGCCACCCCGGCCGCGCCACTCGGAGTGACCCGGCGCCGGCACATCCGCCTGAACGGCCGCACGGTGATCGGGGTGGACGACGACGTACTCGATCTCGAGGCGTTGCAGGACAGCGATCGCAGCACGCTGATCGGTGAGGCGGCGTTGATGTCGTCACTCGGTGCCAACCGCACCGGCCGGATGAACGAGATCGTCGCGACCATCCAGACCGAGCAGGACGAGATCATCCGCTCCGAACTCCCCGGCGTACTGGTCGTCCAGGGTGGGCCCGGTACCGGGAAGACCGTGGTTGCGCTGCACCGAGCGGCGTACCTGCTTTATACGCATCGCGAGCAGCTGTCACGGAACGGCGTACTGGTCGTGGGGCCCAACACGACGTTCCTGCGCTATATCGATCAGGTGTTGCCGTCGCTGGGCGAGACCGACGTCGTACTGGCGACGGTCGGCGAGCTGTATCCGGGAGTGGAGGCGACTGCGGCCGAGGACGCGGCCGCAGCGCGGGTGAAGGGCGATCTGGTGATGGTCGACGTCCTTGCCCAGGCGGTCGCGAACTTCCAGCGGGTCCCGGATGCGCCGCTCCACTTCAAGGTCGATCAACATGAGCTCGTCCTGCGACCCGATGCGGTGCGGAAGGCGAAGGAGAAGGCGCTTGAGTCCGACGAACCGCACAACCCGGCCCGGCGGATCTTCGTCCGCCGCATCCTGACCGTCCTCACCAACCAGGTCGTCGACACGATCGGCCGGCAGTACGTCGGCACGGACGACATCGAGGACATCCGCAAGGAGCTGGCCGAGGACGAGCGTGTGCACGGCGTTCTGGATCACCTGTGGCCCGAGCTCACCCCGCAGCTCCTGGTCAGCGTGCTGCTGTCCTCGGCCGAACGCCTGGCCGCGGCGGCACCGCAGCTGAGTGCGGACGATCAGGCCGCGATCCTCCGGCCGATCAACGCGCCGTGGACGGCATCCGACGTACCGCTGCTCGACGAGGCCGCCGAATTGATCGGCGAACTCGACTCGACCGTGGCGGCCCGGAAGCAACAGACCGCCGCGGCAGCTGCGGAGGCCGAGGAGAACTGGCGGTACGCCAAGGAAGTCGTGCAGGTTCAGATGGAGGCGCAGAACATTGTCGTGATGCCGTGGGAGATCGAGCAGTTCGAGAACCTCATTGCTCAACGCACCGAGCTGATCCGGAACCCGGGCACGGTGTCCGAGCGCGCTTCTGCCGATCGCAGCTGGGTCTTCGGGCACGTCATCGTCGACGAGGCGCAGGAGTTGTCGGCGATGGATTGGCGGCTCCTGATGCGCCGCTGCCCACGCCGTTCGATGACGCTGGTCGGTGACATCGCGCAGACCGGGACGGACGCCGGTGTGAAGTCGTGGTCCGATCTGCTCGAGCAGTACGCGCCACGCCGCTGGCGCAGTGCCGAGCTGACCGTCAACTACCGCAC
This sequence comes from Kribbella yunnanensis, assembly GCF_039529655.1. Taxonomy (NCBI): domain Bacteria; kingdom Bacillati; phylum Actinomycetota; class Actinomycetes; order Propionibacteriales; family Kribbellaceae; genus Kribbella; species Kribbella yunnanensis. Next base: position 148,389 of record NZ_BAAANF010000003.1, read on the forward strand.
GCCGACCGACATCATGACGGTGGCGGCCGACGTGCTTGCCGCGATCGATCCGACGCTGCAACCACCGGTGTCGGTACGCGATGGCAACGACGAGCCGTGGATCCGCGCCGTACCCGGTGCGGAGTTCGTCGATGCGCTCCGCGACGCGATCAAGACCGAGCGGGAGGCGATCGGCGACGGCCGGCTCGCGGTGCTCGTCCCGGGACCCCGGTACGACGAATTGGCCGCCGTACTGGAGGATGTTGCCTACAGCAATGATCCCGCGGTTCTCGACGCACCGGTCGCGCTGCTCGATGTCACGCGGTCCAAGGGTCTCGAGTTCGACGCGGTACTGATCGCGGATCCGGCCGGCATCATCGCCGAGTCCCGCCGCGGACTCTCCGACCTCTACGTCGCCGTCACCCGGGCCACCAAACGCCTTGGCATCCTGGCCGACGGCGACCTTCCGGAGGTGCTAGCCGTACAGGGCCGGTTGATCACGGAGTGGCACGGCCCCTCAAAAACGGGCACAGTGCCACCGGGGAGTGAGAGCGTGACCACAGAGGGTGAAATTGCGGGTCAAATGTGTTAATTCCGTAACGTACGGCCTGCCGAAGGCCCCTGACCTGCCGTACTGTGCCGGGTCATGCACAGAAGTGAGCCGGCCCGCCCCGGTGCCTTCCGGTCGGTGCTCCTTTTCCTCCTGGTGAGCACGTTGTCCGGCGCCCTCGTTGCCGGTCTGGCGCTCCCGCTGGCCGGTCTGGCCGGCGTGACCACGCAGACGGTGCACAACACCGTCCAGTTCCTCCCGCAGGACCTGGCGATCCCGGCATCGCAGCAGAAGACGGTCATCCAGGCGGCGGACGGTTCGCTGATCGCGACCCTGTACAAGGAGAACCGGACCGAGGTCTCGCTGAAGGCGATCAACCCGATCATGCTGAAGGCGATCGTGGCGATCGAGGACGACCGCTTCTACGAGCACGGCGCCATCGACGCCAAGGGCACGCTGCGCGCGCTGCTGCGGAACCAGACGGCCGGCGGGGTGTCCCAGGGCGGCTCCAGCATCACCCAGCAGTACGTCAAGCTCAGCCTGGTCGCGAAGGCGAAGACTCCCGAGGAGCGCGCGGCGGCGACCGCCGACACCTACGAGCGCAAGATCGCCGAGCTGCGCTACGCCATCGCGGTCGAGCAGAAGGTCTCCAAGGACGAGATCCTGCACCGCTATCTGAACCTCGCCTTCTTCGGCGGCCGCTCGTACGGCGTCGAGGCCGCGGCCCGGCACTACTTCGGGGTACCCGCGTCGAAGCTCACCCTGCCGCAGGCCGCGCTGCTGGCCGGGCTGGTGAAGAACCCGGTCGGCTACGACCCGACCGATGCCCCGAAGAAGGCCAAGGACCGCCGCGACACCGTGCTGATGCGGATGCGCGACCTCGGCATCATCACCGCCAAGCAGTCCGCGGCCGCGATGAAGACACCCGTCATCGACCCGCGCAAGATCCAGGTCGTGCCGAACGGCTGCGCGAACTCGAAGTACCCGTTCTACTGCGACTACGTGGTGGCCAAGCTGAAGGAGAACCCGGTCTTCGGCCGGTCCAAGGAGGATCGGGAGAACTACATCCAGACCGCCGGTCTGACGATCCGGACCTCGCTCGACCCGAAGATGCAGGCCGCCGCCCAGAGCTCCATCGACAAGCACTCCAAGCCGACCGACCAGGCGGTCGCCGCGATCACCGTGGTCGAGCCGAACACCGGTCTGGTGAAGGCGATGGCGCAGAGCAAGCCGTACGGGTTCAAGAAGAACCAGACGGCGTACAACTACAACGTCGAGAAGTCCTACCCCGGTGGGTTCGGCGGGTTCCAGAACGGGTCGACGATGAAGGCGTTCACCATCGCCGCCGCGATCCAGAAGGGCGTTCCGCTCAACTACCGGATCAACTCCCCGCAGACCCTCGATCTGAGCGGGCAGGACTTCAAGACCTGCACCGGGGTCACCTCGGCCCCGGACTACACCCCGAAGAACTCGACCAAGACCGTCCCGGACCCGTCGATGATCGACGCCGCACGCGCCTCGACCAACACCTACTTCCTGCAGCTGTCCCAGCAGGTCGGGCTGTGCCCGATCGCCACCCTCGCGGCACGGATGGGCATGCGCGACGCGCAGACCGAGAAGCCGCTGCTGCAGGTCCCGTCGATGACGCTCGGCTCGGCCGGTCTGATCACGCCGATGATGCTTTCGAGCGCGTATGCGACATTCGCGGCCCGCGGAGTGTTCTGCAACCCGCAGGTGGTCACCGCGGTCGCCAGCGTCCGCGGCAAGTCGATCGCCACCCCGGGCCGCAGCTGCAAGCCGGTGATGACCCCGCAGGTCGCGGACGGCGTCAACTACGTGCTGCACGAGGTGATGGAGCCGGGCGGTACCGGTAGCAAGCTGAAGTTCGGCCGCAGCGACCTGGCCGGTAAGACCGGAACGGTCAACGAGAACAAGGCCGTGTGGTTCGCCGGCTACTCGTCGAAGTACGCGGCCGCCTCGGTGGTCGCTGACGCCACGCCGCCGGCGACCAACCTCATGAACCAGACCTTCAACGGCAGGAAACTGGGGCACGAGGTCTCGGGTTCCGGTACGGCGGGTCCGATCTGGGAGACCGCGATGCGCGGCATCCTGGCCGGGTTGCCGTCGTCGAGGTTCGTGCAGCCGGACGAGAAGACCATCCGCGGTAACGTCAAGGACCTGCCGATGGTGAAGGGGATGACGCCGGAGCAGGCGACCGCCGCGCTCCAGGCACTCGGCTTCAAGGTCGCGGTCTCCGACACCCTGGTCGACTCCGACGCGGTCTCCGGCACGGTCGCCTACACCAGCCCGCGGACCGAGGACGGCGCGCTGCCGGGTGCCCTGGTCACGCTGTGGCTGTCGAACGGCAGCAAGGCGCCGCCGCCCACTCCCCCGGTGACACCCGGCATCCCGACGATCCCGATTCCGCCGCCCACCAAGCCGACCGGGCCAGGACGTCCGACCTGTCCGCCGTGGGACCCGAAGTTCCCCAAGTGCAACGGCCGCTGACCCGTGGTATAGCGACCCGTCGGATCCCACTAAGCTGTCCGTAACGATGGCAGCGAAGGGGAATGTCGTGGGTGGTTCGGCCTTGACGGTGGAAGAGTTGACGGCGCAGCGGGACCGCGCCCAGGCGGAGTACGACGCACTTGCCGCGAAGGGGCTGAAGCTCGACCTGACCCGCGGTAAACCGTCGCCGCGCCAGCTCGATCTCGCCGACGCGATCCTCGGGGCGATGGAGCGGCCGTTCGCCGCCGACGGGACCGACCTGCGCAACTACGGCGGCCCGAACGGGCTGCCCGAGCTGCGGGCGATCTTCGCCGCGGACCTGCAGGTGCCGGCCGACCAGCTGCTCGCCGCGGGCAACTCCAGCCTCGAGCTGATGCACGACGCGATCGTGTTCGCGCTGCTCGGTCAGGTGCCGGGCGCCGAGCGCCGCTGGGCCGACGAGGACGAGATCACCTTCCTGTGCCCGGTCCCCGGCTACGACCGGCACTTCGGGATCTGCGAGCGCTACGGGATCAAGATGGTCCCGGTCGCGCTCACGCCGGACGGCCCGGACATGGACGAGGTCGAGCGGCTGGTGGCCGGCGACGCCTCGATCAAGGGCATCTGGTGCGTGCCGAAGTACAGCAACCCGGACGGCACGACGTACTCGGCCGAGACCGTGCGCCGGCTCGCCGCGATGACGACGGCCGCGCCGGACTTCCGGATCTTCTGGGACAACGCGTACGCCGTGCACCACCTGACCGACGAGCACGCGGAGCTGGCCGACGTACTGGCTTTGGCTGCTGAGCACGGGAACGCGGATCGCGTGTTCGTGTTCGGGTCCAGCTCGAAGATCACCTACGCCGGAGCGGGTGTCGCGTTCTTCGGCTCGTCGCCGGCGAACCTGAAGTGGTGGTCGAGCCACACGGCCAAGCGGAGCATCGGGCCGGACAAGGTCAACCAGCTCCGGCACGTACAGTTCCTGCGCGACGAGGACGGCCTGCACGAGCACATGCGGCAGCTGGCCGGCCTGATCCGGCCGAAGTTCGAGGCGGTCGACAAGATCCTCACCGCCGAGCTCGGCGACAGCGGGTTCGCGTCCTGGAACGCGCCGACCGGCGGCTACTTCATCACGCTGCGGGTGCCCGAGGGTTGCGCCGCCGACGTCGTCGCCAAGGCGAAGGCGGCCGGGATCGCGCTCACCCCGGCCGGCGCCACCCACCCGTACGGCGATGACCCGGCCGACAGCATCATCCGGATCGCACCGACGTACCCGGAGCTCGACGAGCTCGAGACCGCGGTCGCCGGCCTGACGGTCTGCGTGCGGTTGTCGGCCATAGAAAAGCTGCAGAGTGAGAAGCTACTGACCGCCTAGTTCGAAGATCAGGCAGGTGGACGTGGCGTGCGCCAGCAAGGTGCCGCGCTCGTCCACCAGCCGGGCTTCGGCCACCGCAGTACGGCGGCCGCGGCTGATGATCGAACCGGTGCAGCGCAGTTCGCCGGACTTCACGGTGACCGGCTTGATGAAGCGCGTGTTCAGGTCGAGTGACGTGTAGCCGGTTCCGGCGGGCAGCGTCGAGTGGACCGTGCAGCCCGCGGCGGTGTCGAGCAGCGTCGCGATCACGCCGCCGTGCACCGTGCCGAGCGGGTTGTAGTGGTACTCCTGGGCCGGCATGAAGACCGTCACCTGACCCTCCTCGACCTCGATCCCGGTCGCCCCGACCAGCTGCAGGATCGGCGGTGCCGGGATCTCCCCGTCGCGCAGCGCCTGCAGCATCTCCAGCCCGGACGTCGTACCGACCCGGGCCGCGATCACCGCCGGATCCGGCCAGCTGAACGTGCGGGTACGGGGACCGTCCTGGATGTCCGTCATACGCCGAGCCTCACAGCTCGCAGCTGGGTCTGTCAACGAGACCTAGAGCTCACTAGGATGCCTTGTATGTACAACGCGCTGGATTGGTCGGCGGACAACTGCCCGGTCGGCAAGACGATGGAGATCATCGGCGAGCGGTGGACGGTCGTCGTACTGCGCGAGGTGTTCAACGGCATCCGCCGCTTCGACGACATGCGGACGCGGACGCAGGTACCGCGACAGGTGCTGTCGAACCGCCTCGCGACGCTGGTCGACCACGGGATCCTGCGGCGGACGCCATACCAGGAGCCGGGCGCGCGGCAGCGCTTCGAGTACCGGCTGACGGCCAAAGGGCTCGATCTCTACCCGATCCTGATCGCGATCCGCGACTGGGGCGACAAGTATCTGGCCGGCGACGAGGGCGCGCCGCTCGAGGTCACCCACCGCGAGTGCGGTGCGCTCGTGCACACCGAGGTCCGTTGCGCGGCCGGTCATCACGTCGCTTCACCACGCGACGCCGTACCGCGCCCCGGACCCGGTGCGCACCGCAGGGATCAGCCTGCTTGAGCGGTGTTGTAGAGGTTCTGGGCGTCGGCACCGAAGTAGGGGCCGAACATCCAGGTCGGGATGAAGTTGATCTTGTAGCTGTTCACCGAGTTGACGATGCCGGCGCCGGTCGACTCGCTGAACTGCAGGAACCAGCCGCCCCCACTCGAGCCGCCGGTCATGTCACACGTCATGCCGATGCCGTCCGAGATGAACGCGTTGAACACCTTGCCGCTGCAGTAGATGAGCTTGGAGCCGTCGTACGGCGCCGCCGCCGGGTACCCGAACGCGTACATGTTCTGGCCGCGCGCCTGGTTGAACGCGATCCCCTGCCCACCGACCACATCGGTCAGGCTCGCGCCGTTCAGCGGGTTCACAACCGCCGCGCCGACGTCGTAGTTGATGTCCTCGCTGGCAACCCACTGCGGGGTCGCGTAGGTCTTCTTCGCGGTCCACGTCCCGTACGGCGTCGCGCCACTGTTGTACGCCGGGACGAACACCCAGTTGGTGTGGAACGCGCCATCAAGCTTCACGCAGTGCCCGGCCGTGATGACCGTGCTCTTGTTGCCGCTCGTCACCGCGGTCCCGCTGCAGGACGCCGTACGGCCGGTGTAGGTGAAGAACACGCGACCCTCGGTGGCAACGATCTTGCCGCCACCCGTCCACGCGCCTCCTCCGCTCGGGAACGCAGTCGGTGACACAGTGCTTGGCTTGCCAGCAGCAATCTTGCCGGTGTTGATGCGCTGCTTGGGTGTGAGTAGCTGATCGATCGGTACGGCGGATCGCATCCGCTCGGGAGTCCAGAAGTCGGCCACCTTGGCCTGCTGGGCTTTGGTGGTTGCGGCCTCATGCGTAGTCGACGGGCTCGCCGCGGTAGCGGTCGTAGCACCGGCCACCATGCAGGAAATGGCCAGCAGGGCGGGCAAAACTGGGCGGAATCGCACAATGCACCTCACAGTGAGCGGGCGGTCACATTAGGTGCGCGAAACGATAGGCCTTCAGGGCCGGACCAGCAACGGTTGGAACGCAGCCCGAATGTTCGCCGCAGTCGGCTCCACCGGCGTCGAAATCGTCTCCCCGGCGATCGGAAGCAGACCCGAGCTGTCGGTGTAGACCGCTGGGCAGGCCGGGCCGTCGATCACCACCTTGGCGGCCTTCACCAGTCGGCCGGTACGCATCGCGTAGATCTTCACCGGAACCACGACCTTGCGGAACGTGCGGTAGAAGTCGAAGTTGTAGCCCTCGCGAACGTACGGGCAGGTCCTGATCGCCGGTCCGTCCTCCACCTCTTCGGTGCAGATCACCACCGAGGCGTTGGTCGGCACTGTGGTCTTCCACTGGCTCGGCAACTGGCTCGTGTACTCCTCCTGCGCACCGAGGATGAGGGCACGGTTCACCCCACGGCGGTAGCGCGGCGCACCGCCGTACGCGGCCGGCTTGGCGCAGTACTCCCCCGAGTCGATCAGTCCACGGATGTCGAGCAGCTGCACCTTCAGCGTGGCCACGACCAGCGCGGCCCGCGCTTTGGAGGTGACGGGAGCCTTGGGATACCGGGCGATCAGCTCCCGATACCGGTACGACGCCGCGCGCCACTGAGCGGCCTTGGCCTCGGACTGCGCGCACGCGAACTGGTTGCCGGGTACGAGACCGTCGCCGACGGGACCCGCCTTGTCCAGTACGTTCCGCGTCTTCTGGCGATCCCGCAGCCAGGTGGCGAGCTTGACGGTGTTGCACGGGCTCTGCGCGGTCAGGCTGCCGAGGTACTCGTCGAGCACCTTCTCCACGGTCTTGTCCTGCCCCGGTTTCGCGAGCACCGCATCGAGCTTCGCGAACTGCTCGGCCAGAAGGTTCGTGTGGCCGGGCAACGTGCCTGGCAGCATCCGCGCGATTTCCCGGAGCTCCGCACACGCCTCGACATCGACACCGAGCCCTTCGATACCCGGCGCGTCCGCGACACGATCGCCGTACCGGGCCTTCGATTGGGCAGCCGTGACGCCCGCGCAGTCCCCGGCCGCGCGAGCCTCGGCGACATCGCGCTGGATGCCGGCGGCGTCGTACCGGAAGAAGCCGCCGGCCAGCAGGACCGGAACCGTGACACACAAGGCGATCACGCGCTGCTCGCGCACCGGCCGTGTGCCGGGCTTCCCGGCCGCAGTCCAGCCGTGCACCACGACCGCGACCCACCACACCGCCAGCGCGATCTCACACCACAACGCCTTCTGTGACACCAGGATCAGCACGAGCGCCACCGTGATCACCTGCGCAGCGATCGCCAACCGCCAGCGACGCAACAGCATGTAGCCGACACCGAGCAACGACGCGTTCCCAAGGGCAGCAGCCAACCGGTCATCTTTCATACCGAAAGCCTGACCGCTGACAACCCGTCGTCACGCGCTGTGGCGTCAAGCTGCCATCAGAGCCGGATCGACTTGTGGTTCATGAACTCCTCGATGCCGGCAGGGCCGAGTTCGCGGCCGATGCCGGAGCGTTTGATGCCGCCGAACGGGAGGTCGGCCTGGGAACCGCCGGCGCGGTTGAAATAGACCATTCCGGCGTCGATGCGATCCGCCACCCGACGCAGCCGGTCCGGGTCCGTGCCCCAGACACTGGCACCCAGACCGAACGGCGTGTCGTTGGCGATACGGATCGCATCGTCGTCGTCAGCCGCCTTGAAGACGATCGCGACCGGGCCGAAGATCTCTTCGTGGTAAGCGTCCATGCCGGGCGCGACATCGGTGAGGACGGTCGCCTCGAGGTAGGCGCCGGGGCCGATTCGGCGGCCGCCTGCTTTGAGCGTTGCGCCTTGCTCGACCGCTTTCGCCACTTGGCCGGCGACCTCGTCGGCGGCCGCGATCGACGCGAGCGGCGGCAACTTGGTCTTCGGGTCGGCCGGATCGCCGGGCACGTAGTACTCGGCGACACGCTTGGTCAGGCGGTCGACATACTCGTCGTACAGGTCGGCGAGCACGATGATCCGCTTGGGCGCATTGCAGGACTGACCGCAGTTCCGCATCCGGGCGGTCGCGGTGGCGTTGACCGTCTCGTCCATGTCCGCGGTGTCGAGGATGATCAACGGGTCCGACCCACCGAGTTCGAGCACGGTCTTCTTCAGGTTCTTCCCGGCCTCGGCCGCGACCGAGATCCCGGCCTGCTCACTGCCGGTCAGCGAGACGCCCATGATGCGCGGGTCAGCCAGGATGCCCGGGATCTGCCGGCTGGACGCATAGGTGTTCACATACACGCCGTCCGGTACGCCAGCCGCGTGCAGGATGTCCTCGATCGCCTGCGCCGACCGCGGGCAGATCGACGCGTGCTTGAGCAGGATCGTGTTCCCCAGCACCAGGTTCGGCGCCACGAACCGCGCCACCTGATAACACGGGAAGTTCCACGGCATGATCCCCAGCAGCGCCCCGATCGGCCCCTTGGTGATCACCGCCCGGCCGCCCTTCACCGCCAACGGCTCGTCCGCCAGCAACGCCGGCCCGTGCTCGGCGTAGTACCGGAAGATGTCGACGACGATGCCAACCTCCCCCAGCCCTTCATTGACCCGCTTCCCCATCTCCTGCGTCATGATCGAGGCCAGCTCGGCAGCCCGCTCTTCGAACAGATCCGCAGCCCGCCCCACGATCCCCGCCCGCTCGGCCACCGGCCGAGCCCGCCACCCCGGGTACGCCGCGTGCACCCGCCCGATCGCGTCGCGAACCTCCTCCTCCGTCGAGTTCGCCACTTCCTCCACCAGCACACCCGTCGCCGGGTCGGTGACCGTGTACATAGCTCCTCCATCCCACGCCGCCAATGCCCGGCCAGACTAACCACAGAATCACATACTGTATACAGTCATCTCATTTGTTGTGGTCAGGGGTGTAAGGAGGCATGCTCATGGCTGTTCGAAAATCCCCGCCCATCGTCGATCGGATGCCCGCCCGTGTCTGAGCAACGGAAATATCGTGTCGCCCTGCGTGTGGTCGCCGTCCTGGCGGCCATTTCGGTGCCGAGTCTGGCCATTGCGTCACCGAGTGCGACCGCTCCCCCGGATCCCGCGAATGCCTGGCAGTACCCGCACTGGCCGCAGCAGCAGCCCTGGCAGGAGTCCGGCGCGGACAAGCGCGTCGCGACCGTCGGAGCGAACGGGCTGCCGGGGCCTATCGATCCGCAGAACTGGGAGAACCCGGACCACATGACGTGGTCGGACTACAAGAAGCCGCCCGGGACGAACTGGTCGGACCCGAACGTGAAGGGGTCGCAGCGCACGTTCAAGGGTGCGTTGGTGCTGCTCGACTACCCGAACGCGGACTTCGTCGTCACGAAGCCCAAGGGGTCGACCGTGTTCGGCAACCCGAGTGCGGAGGCGAGCGGCGTACCGCGTGATCAGGTCGGGAAGTTCTACCAGAACCTGCTGAACACGCCCGGCGAGCTCAACCGCGGTCACACCCTGCACGAGTACTGGATGGAGGACTCCGGCGGCCGGTACGGCGTCGAACTCACGTCGTTCGGTCCGTACCGGATGCCGGGGAAGTCGCACGAGTACGCCATGGAGATGCAGAAGCCGAGCGACTGTCCGGCCGGCGACACCTGCACCAAGAACATCCGCACCGACGGCCGGGCCGCGTGGGTGGCGGACCAGGGCACCCAGGTGCCGGCCGGGTTCGACTTCGTGTTCTTCCTCAGCGCGGGTCAGGACGAGTCGTCGACCTGGCAGGAGTTCGGGCCGATGAAGTTCCCGACCAAGGAAGACGTCAGCGACGAGTTCGGCCCGCCGGACCCGGCCATGCCGAACTGGTCCGACACCCGGTACGTCGAGTGGACGTCGTGGGCGTCCGGTTCGACGATCTGGCCGAACGCCGGCGGTGGGTCGTCGACGCAGGCCGAGAGCTCCGGGATGAGTGTGTACGCGCACGAGTTCAGCCACATCCTCGGGATCGGCGACAACTACAACAACCCGTTCAGCATCCCGGCGCGGCGTGACTACAGCGGACCGTGGGAGATGCTCAGCCGCGGCACGTTCAACGGGCCCGGTGGTCCGCACAGCCGGTGGATGATCCCGGCGACCGGTGGGGCCTCGATGGGTGCGCAACACATGCTGCGCAACAAGATCAAGCTCAACATGGTCGATGAGCAGAACGTCCTGCGCCTGTCCCGGGAAGCGCTCTCTGGTTCCGGGGTCGTGATCGCCGACGTCACCGCGCGGACCAATGACCCGGGTCCTAAGGGACTCGCCGGCGTCAACATCCAGCTTGGTGGTGCCGGTGATCTCGCGCCGCCGTGTGACACGTCGAAGGACCCGTTCTGCGACGGCCGCGGCTACCAGAACTACACGGTCGAGGTCGTCGACCGGATGGGCACGGACTCGTTCACTCCGGACTCCGGTGTCCTGCTGGCGAAGACCAAGAACCAGGACGCGGCGCCGTTCGAATGGGTCATCGACGCCAACCCGCAGGACATCAACATGACGGACTACGTGCTGCCGGACGGCACCAAGGTCCCGATCACGATCGGCGACTATCGCCAGTTGTCCGACGCCCTCTTCCACGCGGGCACGAACTCGGGCAGCGAGTACGAGTACACCGACACCGCCAACCGTCTGCAGTTCTACATCACCAACGTACGGCGGGACCGCGCCGGTGTGCTCTCGTACACGGTCGCGATCCGCTCACTCGACGGTTCCGGGGCGCAGAAGCGCGGTGTCCGCGTGCAGCCGACTGTCGCCGTACCCGGTCGTGCCGGTGTGCAGACCTGCAACTTCAAACTCACCAACACCGGCAAGGCCGGCGCCACGTCGGAGCACCCCGAGGACATCTCGGCGTACCTGAAGGGTGACGTCTACCGCCTGTCCGCCAAGGTGAACGGCAAGGAGTGGTCGGTCTCGCTCCCCAACGCCCTCACCACCGCCAACGCCGGCCAGCAGGTCACCGTCCCGGTCTACGCGAAGGCCGGTCAGGGCCCGGTCGCCAAGATCACCCTGACCGCGAAGTCGGAGAGCGATCCCTCGAAGACCGCCACCGCGACCTGCGTCGCCATCAAGCGCTGACCACGGTTCGCCGCGTCTTCGGTCTCAGGTGAGGCCGAAGACGCGGCGCGCGTTGCCGCTCAGGAACAGGTCTTGAGCTTCGGTGTCGAGATCCAGGATCTCGAGACCAGAGAGCGCTTTCTCCGGCGAGATCATCGGGTAGTTCGTCCCGAAGAGCACCTTGCTGCGGCCGTGCGTGCGCAGGTAGGCGACGAGCTCGGGTGGGTAGCGGTTGATCGTGTATGCCGACGTGTCGATGTAGACGTTCGGATACTTCGTGGAGAGCGCGATCATCTCGACGGTCCAGGGGTACCCGATGTGACCGCCCACGATCGTCAACTCCGGGAAGTCCAGTGCGACCTCGTCGAGATACGGGATCGGTCGTCCGGGCTCGGACGAACGCAACGGACCGGTGTGCCCGACCTGCGTACAAAACGGAATCCCGAGCTCAACACACTCGGCGTACAAGGGGTAGTAGCGCCGATCGTTAGGCGGCAACCCCCACAACCACGGCACCACGCGCAGCGCGCACATCCCCAGCTCGCGGACGGCCCGCCGCAACTCCCGTACGGCGTCCATCGGCCGCCGTACGTCAACCGACGCGACGCCCACCAGCCGCTCGGGGTACTGCGCCACAAACCCCGCCACCTCGTCGTTGCTGACAAGCACGCCCTCCGGCGCGTACCAAGCGCTGATCAGCCCAACATCAACCCCACCCCCATCCATCGCCGCAATCGTCCGCCCCACCGGCACCTCGGCCGCGAACTCCTCACCAGTCCACCGCCGCAACGACTCCAGCCAGTCCTGCTCCAACATCCGCCGAGTCGGATGCTGCATCCACGCGTCCACCACCATCAGCTCCACCTCTCCACGCCGGGCGCACTCAACAGATAGCGTCGTACACGCTCGTCCTCCCACCCATGCGCCTCGCGCAGCCCGGTGACAATCCATCGCAAGTACGACGCCGCCGGCGCCACCGGCTCAAGCTCAGCCACCGCCCCATGCGTGATGGTGAACATCGGAAACCCGTCGTACTCCCCCAGCCGCACCACAGTCTCGTACCGCCCCGGCCCCATCGTGTGCAGCTCAACGACCTCCGGCAGCAACGCCGCCAGCTTGCGCGCGAACTCCCCGCCAGGCTCTCGCCACATCTCCTGCGCCGCGACATCGCCGAACTGATCCGCGGTCAGCAGGTAGGCGCGCCCGGCGACCTTGCGCGGTGCCGCGGGATCGAAGAAGGCAGACCCGCCACCCCACACCTTCGACTCCCCCGCGAACAACAGGCCGCCGTCAACCTCGACGCCCTCGATCCGGGTCGGCGCGGTGTGATCACGACAGCCTGGATAGGTCCGGGCTCCACCGGTTGGGCGGCCGCCGGAGAGGTAGCAGGTGAAGCGATCGAGGGCGAGGTTGGAGCCGTACGCGACGTACCAGACGCGATCCACCGAGAGTTGCCTTCCGCTTCGAGTGATCATAAAGGTGTGAAACTGCTTAATTGGGAACAGGAAAGTTCATCTTCCGTCGGTTAATCGTTCAGGTTAGGGTGCCTGCGATGCAGTGCCCGTGGTTGACACTCCATCCGCCCCACCCGTCCGACAGGAGACACCCATGCCAGACATCAATCGCCGCAGGTTCCTGCAGCTGGCCGGCGCTTCGGCCGGCTTCGCTGCGATGGCGAACAGCATCGAGCAGGCCGCTGCGATCCCGGCGCATCGCCAGTGCGGCGACATCAACGACGTCGAGCACATCGTCGTACTGATGCAGGAGAATCGGTCGTTCGACCACTACTTCGGCACCATGAAAGGGGTTCGCGGTTTCGGGGATCCGCGGCCGGTGACGTTGCCGAGCGGGAAGCCGGTCTACTACCAGCGGGACAAGACAGGCAAGGAGATCCCGCCGTTCCACCCGGACGCTGACGACCTCGGGCTGCAGTTCCTGACCGGGCTTCCGCACAGCTGGCCGGACGGGCACCTGGGCATCAACGGCGGCAAGTACGACCAGTGGATCCCGGCCAAGGGTGTCCCCACGATGGCGTACCTGACGCGCGAGGACATCCCGTTCCACTACGCGCTCGCCGACAAGTTCACGCTGTGCGATTCGTACCACTGCTCGTTCATCGGCGCGACCGACCCGAACCGGTACTACCTGTGGTCCGGCTACACCGGGAACGACGGCACCGGCGGCGGTCCGGTTCTCGGCAATGACGAGCTCGGCTACGGCTGGACGACGTACCCGGAGCGGCTCGAGCAGGCCGGTGTCTCGTGGAAGATCTACCAGGACATCGGCGACGGCCTGGACGCGGCGGGCAGCTGGGGCTGGATCGAGGACGCGTACCGCGGCAACTACGGCGACAACTCGTTGCTGTACTTCAACAATTACCGCAACGCGAAACCCGGGGAAGCGCTCTACGAGAAGGCCCGGACCGGTACGAACGCCAAGGCCGGCGAGGACTACTTCGGCCAGTTGCGCGCGGATGTGCAGGCCAACCGGCTCCCGAAGATCTCCTGGATCGCGGCCCCCGAAGCGTTCAGCGAGCACTCCAACTGGCCGACCAACTACGGCGCCTGGTACATCTCCCGCGTCCTCGACGCGCTCACCTCGAACCCCGAGGTGTGGAGCAAGACCGCGCTCTTCATCACGTACGACGAGAACGACGGCTTCTTCGACCACATCGTCCCACCCTTCCCCCCGAAGGACGCGAACCAAGGTCTGTCCACAGTCGACGTTGCCCCGGACAACTTCCCCGGTGACAAGAAGTACACCGCCGGCCCGTACGGCCTCGGCCCGCGCGTCCCGATGTTCGTCGTGTCCCCGTGGAGCACCGGCGGGTACACCTGCTCCGAGGTCTTCGACCACACCTCCGTGATCCGCTTCATGGAGAAGCGGTTCGGTGTCGAGGAGCCGAACATCTCGCCGTGGCGGCGCGCGATCTGCGGCGACCTCACCTCCGCCTTCGACTTCGGTACGGCGGACAGCCGCCCGGTCCCGCTCCCCGACACCTCGGACTACGAGCCGCCGGACAACGAGCGGCACCCGTCGTACGTCCCCGCGCCACCCGCGGTCGGCGCCGTCCCCGCTCAGGAACGTGGCTCCCGCCGTACCAGGCCGTTGCCCTATGCATCGACCATCGACGGCGCTTCGGCAAACGGCCGCTACACCTTGACGTTCGCCTCCGGAGCTCACGCCGGCGCGCAGTTCCTGGTGACCGCGGCCAACCGCACCGACGGCCCCTGGACCTACACGACCTCGGCCGGGAAATCGCTCTCTGACAGCTGGAACGCCACCGTGTACGGCGGCATCTACGACCTCACTGTGCACAGCGCGAACGGCTTCCTCCGCGGCTTCAAGGGCAAGCCGGCCACCGCCCTCGAGATCACCGCCCGCGACACTCGGACCGGCGACCTCAAACTCACCCTCACCACCGACGTCGCCCGCAAGGTCACCATCACCAACGCTTACGGCGGCACCCCCAAAACCCTCAACCTCCAACCCGGCACCACCACTCACACCATCACCACCACCCGCCGCTGGTACGACGTCACCGTCACCACTCCGACCGACACGTCGTACCAACGCCGCTTCGCCGGCCACGTCGAAACCGGCGCGCCTGGTCTCAGCGATCCGGCCATCCGCACGGTCTGACCTAGAGGATGGGAGCTTCCGGCGCCGGGGCAGCCTTGGCGTCGGAACGTTCCTGGTCCTCGAGTTCGTCGACCGTGATGCGGTTGGTCCAGCGGTTGTCGGGGTCGGGTTGCGGGATGGAGTCGAGCAGGAGTTTCGTGTACGGGTGGCTCGGCTCGTGCATGACTGTGGAGACCGGGCCGCGTTCGACGATCTCGCCCTTGGTGATCACCATGACTTCGCCGCCGAGGTAGTAGACGGTGGACAGGTCGTGGGTGATGAAGAGCGTGGTCATGCCGTGCTCGCGCTGGAAGTCGAGCAGGATGTCCAGGAAGTGCTTGCGGACTTGGGCATCCAGCATCGACACGGGTTCGTCCGCGATGATGAACGACGGCCGGAGCATGTGCACGCGGGCCAGCATGATGCGCTGGCGCTGACCGCCGGAGAGCTGATGCGGGTAACGCCCGAGAACGTTCTCCGGCTCGAGACGCACTGCTCTCAAGGACTCCTCGATCAGCTGGAGGCCCTTGGAACGGATCTTGGTCAGGCCGAACTTCTTCACGGCCTTCCAGAGCACGCGATCGACCCGGTAGAACGGGTTGAAGATCGCGTACGGGTCCTGGAACACCGGCTGCACATCGCGCCGATAGGCGTCGTACTCGGCGCGGCTGAGCTTGAAGATGTCCTTACCGCCGTAGAGAACGCTTCCTGAAGTCGGTTTCTGCAGACCCAGGACGTTGCGAGCGATCGTGCTCTTGCCGCTGCCGCTCTGGCCTACGAGGCTGACGACCTGTGGGGGCTGGGCGGCGAGGGTGAAGCTCACGTCGTCGACCGCGGTGATGTATCCGGCGGCGACCCCGCGGGCGTGGAATCGTTGCTGGACATTGCGGAGCTCGAGCTCGGCCAAATGCTCACGACCAGACTTCACTGTGCTCTCCTTCCGACCCGCGGAATCGAGTCGATGAGCTGGCGGGTGTAGGTGTCCTGCGGATCCTTGAATACCTGCCGTACGTCGCCGACCTCGACCAGCCGGCCTTCGTACATCACCGCGACCCGGTCGGCCAGTTGCGCATGCACGCCCATGTCGTGCGAGATCACCATCAGCGTCACGCCAAAGTCGGTCCGCAGATCGGCCAGCGACTGCAGGATCACCCGCTGGATCGTCACGTCCAGAGCGGTGGTCGGTTCGTCCGCGATCACGAGATCAGGTTCCAGAGCGACCGCGATCGCCATCAGCACGCGCTGCTTCATGCCGCCGGACAACTCGTGCGGGTACATCCGGGCGACGCGCGGCTCCAGACCCACCTGACTCAGCAGCCGCGGGATCAGCTCACCGAGTGAGTCCTTGCGCGCCGGAGCGTGTTCCAGGATCACGTCCTTGAACTGGTCCTGAACGCGCATCACCGGATTCAGCGAACTCATGGATCCCTGCGGGAGATACGAGAGAGCGCTCCATCGCAGGACCCGGAGCTCCTCGCCGTTCACCTTCAGCAGATCGACCGGCGAGCGCCCGGCCGGATGGAACATCACCGAACCGGCCGTCACCTTGCCCGGCGGTTTGAGCAGCCGCAGCAGCGCCACGGCGAGCGTGCTCTTCCCGCTGCCCGACTCCCCCGCGATCCCGAGGATCTCGCCCCGGCGGACGGCGAGATCCAGCCCGCGAACAGCCTGTACGTCGCCGCGGTTGGTCGAGTAGGCGACGTCGAGACCCTTGATCTCCAGCACCGACCCGGAGTCGGTCGAGGTCCCCTTGTGCTTGGCGGATTCCTTCACCGATTCACTCACCGGCTACTCCCCTCAGCCGTGGGTTGTAGACCTCTTCGAGCCCGATGTTCACCATGTTCAGTGCGGCGAACAGCAACGTCAGCAAGACAATCGGTACGACGAACATCGGCCAGGCGCCGAGCGTCAGCGCGCCGGTGTTGATCGCGTTGAAGATGATCTGCCCGAGGTCGATCACGCCACCCGGCCCGAGCCCGATGATCTCCAGACCGACCAGCCCGAAGATCGCGCCCAGCGCCGACGACGCGAACCCGACCCCGATGAACGGCAGCAGGTTCGGCAGCAGTTCGGTGGTGATGATCTCCAGGTCGCGGGCCTTGCTCACGCGGGCCAGATCGACGTACGGCCGCGACCGCAGACTGAGCACCTGGGCGCGGATCGTCTTGGCCGCGAACGGCCAGGCGAAGATCGAGATCATCACGCCGACCTGGAACAGGCTCACGTTCTTGGCGTACGCAGAGAGCGCGATCAGCAACGGGAACGTCGGGATCACCAGCAGGATCCCGGTGAACGTCGACAGGATCCCGTCGATCCAGCCGCCCTTGTACCCGGCCACGAATGCCACGATCACCCCGACCACCGTCGAGATCACGCCGGCGATCGCCCCGATCTGGAGAGACACCGAGAGAGCGCTCACCACCATCGCGAGCACGTCCCGCCCGAACTGGTCGGTGCCGAGCAGATGATCGGGCCCGGGCACCAGCCACCGCTCGTACGCCGCCAGTTCCAGCGGGTCCGTCGATCCGCCGATCCCCTTGACGATCAGCGGGCTGAGCAATGCGATCAGCACCATCACGAACAGGATCGCCAGCCCGATCGCCAACCGCCGGCTGTTCCGGATCGTCCGCAGTACAGCTGTCAGGATTCTCATGAGCATCACTTCCAGTACTTGACGCGCGGGTCAAGCAACGGGAGGAGGAGATCGAGCAGGAGGACGGCGGTCAGGACGGAGAAGATCGCGATATCCGTGACGCCGAGAATGGTGTTGAAGTCGAGCTGCTGGATCGCGGTGACGAGGGTCGTCCCGAGACCCGGATAGTTGAACAGCTGCTCGACCAGGACGTTGCCGTTGAAGATGAAGCCGAGCGAGATACCGAACGCGGTGACCTGCGGCAGGTAGCAGTTGCGCAGCGCGTACCGGGTCAGGATCCGCCACGGCTTCAGGCCTTTGGCCTCGGCGTACACGAGGTAGTCCTCGCCGAGCACGGGCACCATCAGCATCCGCGTCGACAGGATCCAGCCGAAGGTCCCGATCAGCACGATCGACAACCCCGGCAGCAACCCGTACTTGAGCAGACTGCCGATGAAGGCCGGACTGAAGCCCGGATTGATATTGGAGTCGTACGCCGAGCGCGCCGGTAGCCAGCCCAGTGAGTACGCGAAGATGTAGACCAGGATCAGCGCCACGAAGAAGAACGGAACGTGAGAGAGCGCGATCGACAGGTTCGTCATGATCCGCGACCCGAGCTTGCCGCGCCGCCAGCCCGCGACCGCGCCGAGCGCCAGCCCGAGGATCCAGGCCAGTACGGCGGAGATCCCGAGCAGACCGATTGTCCAGGGCAACGATCGCAGGATCACGTCCTGCGCAGGCGTCGGATAGCTGATCAGCGACGGCCCGAGATCGCCGTGCAGGATCAGCTTCTTCATGTAGACCAGGTACTGCGACAGCAGGTTTCCGTCGAGTCCGAACTCGGCGCGGTACCGGGCGATGATCTCGGCCGAGGCCTGCTGGTTGTAGATGTAGTTCTGCTGCAGGCTCTGGATCAGCGTCTGGATCGGGTCACCGGGCATCAACCGGAAGAAGAAGAACGCGATGGTGAGCGCTCCCCACAGTTCCACCAGGTACAGCCCGAACCGGCGCACGGCGTACGCCGCCAGCGGGTGCCGCGACATCCAGGCCCGCACCCCCGACGTCGGGGATGCGGTGTCCTGGCTGTTGCCTGTAGCAACCGTCGGCGGGGCCTCCGCCGTCACGCCGGGCCCTTCGTACCGGTCGGCTTGATCTTGGCGAGGATGAACATGAAGTGCTGCCACCAGTTCAGCGGCACCTGGTACAGGTCCTCGTCGGTCGGCCAGCCGGTCCAGAAGACGGTGTTGAAGTACGACGGGTAGCCGGTCTGGATCACCGGCAGCAGCGGCAGGTCCTGGAAGTAGATCTCCAGCGCCTGGTCGAGCAGCGGCTTCGCCTCCGGAGCCGCCGGGTCCATCGCGGCGAGCTGGCGCGACAGGGTGTCGAACTTCGGGTTCCGGTAGCGCATCTTGTTCTTGCCTGCGGCGTTCTTGCCGATCGGCTGCGCCCGGGTGCTCTCCCAGTCGGCGTAGAGCTGCGCGGGGTCGAACGAGATGCCGGCCCAGTTGGAGTCGATGTCGTACTCACCGCGCTCGAACTTCTCACCGTGCACACTGCCGGACAGGCTGCGGAGAGTCGCCGGTACGCCGACCTTCGCCAGCTCGGTCTTGAGCACGTTGGCGATCGCGTACTCGCCACCGTCGACCGGTGACGCGGTGATGATCTCGAGGTTGACCTCCTTACCCTTGTACGCGCGCTTCCCGGCGGCGTTCTTCGGGCAGATCTGGTCGAGCAGCTCGGTCGCCTTCTGCGGGTTGAACTCGAACTTGTACTTGTTCGCGATCTCGTCGTTCTTCCACTTCTCGTTGGTCGGGTAGTCCGCCCACGGGTAGATCGCCGGTGGCACCTCGACCGGCCAGATCGACTTGCCGATCTTCTCCCGGTCCAGGCAGTAGTTGATCGCCCAGCGCATCTTCGGCTCCGAGATGACCCCGCGCGACGGGTCGCAGTTCAGCCACAGCACCCGCGGGTTCGGGTCGTTGAACTGGGTGGTGACCAGGTTCGGGTACCCGGTGTTGCGCAGCTGCTTGGCGTGCTGCTCGTCGATCGAGCCGACATCGAACTCGGCCCGCTCGAACGCGAGCGCGGCCTGGTCGGCCTGTTTCGACGTGCTCTGGTAGACGACGAACTGGGGCCCGACGTCGAGCTTGCCCTTGTTCCAGTAGTTCGGGTCCTTCTCCCAGACGAACATCTTCTGGTTCCGGATCGCTTGCTTGAGCTTGTACGGTCCGCTCTTGACCGGCGGGTTGTTCTTGAACTTCGTCGGGTCCTGCGACTTCCAGATGTGCTCCGGCATGATGTCGAACCCGGCGTAGATCGCCGAGATGAAGTTGTAGTGGAACCGCGGCGTCGCCTTGGTCAGCTTGATCACCGCGGTCTGCGGATCCGGGACCGTGATCTCCTTGACGAACTCCTTCAGCTCACCGCCGCCACCGAACAGCTCCGGGCGGTCGCGCAGCAGCATCACGGTGAACTTGAAGTCGTTCGCAGTGAGCGGTTTCCCGTCGCTCCACTTCGCCGCCGGATCGAAGTTGATCGTCAGCTCGGTGTGGTCGGCGTTGTACTTGTACCCGGTGGCCAGCCAGGGCGTCAGCTCACCGGTGGCGAAACTGAGGTAGAACATGGCTTCGCGGCACATCTCGTAGCCGCCGCTGCCCGGCGCGCCGTTCGGGATCAGGTTGTTGAAGCTGTCGAAGACGGTGAACTCGACCTGGCCGACGATCAATGTCTGATCCCGCGGGACCGGGATGTTGGCCTTGCCGATCTGCACCGACTTCGTCGCCACGGGCTTGTTGTTCGCGGGCTTGTCCGAGTACGAGCCGCCACCCGAGCACGCGGCCAGCAGACCGGTCAGCGCGGCCGCGGCACCTCCGCCGACCAGGCTGCGCCGGCTGAGTTGGTAGCGGACAACCTCGGCGACGTCTTCGAACTGCGGGCGCGGCCCTTCGTTGCTGGCGGGCGCGGTGTTCCTGTCAGGGACTGTGCTCATGACGAAAGTCACCTCAGTTTCCGTTGCGTTGACCGGACCATCACCGACCGAGAGGTGCCACGGACTATAAGTAGCGTTGACAACGTTGGCAAGAGTTCATTGCCACGTTGCAAAACTGAGCCCAAACCCGCAGATCAGTCGATATACCAACCTCTGACAACGATGTTTCGCTGTCCGTGACCACGTGAACGAGTGGTCACACCGTGGTGGTCACACGCCGCGTCACACGGTGACCGGTTTCTCTTGGTGCAACGGCCGCATCCCGTGGCCGGTATCGGCAACTTTGGGGGAACGACAAGTGAGCAGTACGACGATCGACTACGAGGCGATCAAGAAGAACCAGCGGGCGGGCTGGGAGACCGGTGACTACCCGCGGGTGGGCAACACGTTGCAGCTGATCGCGGAGCTGCTGGCCGAGGCCGCCGATGTGCACGCCGGAGAGCGCGTTCTCGACGTCGCCTGCGGCCAAGGCAACGCGGCGCTGGCGGCAGCTCGGCGGTTCGCAGAGGCGACCGGTGTCGACTACGCGGTCAACCTGCTCGATCAGGGTCGCGAACGAGCCATCGCCGAACACCTTCCGGTGACCTTCGTCGAGGGCGATGCGGAAGACCTTCCGCTGCCGGACGCGTCGTACGACGTAGTGCTGAGCACGGTCGGCGTGATGTTCGCGCCGAACCATCAGCAGGCCGCGGACGAACTGGTCCGGGTCACCAAGCCGGGCGGCCGGATCGCGCTCTCCAGCTGGACTCCGGCCGGCATGATCGGCCAGCTCTTCAAGGCCGTGTCGAAGTGGGCCCCGCCGCCGGCCGGCGTCCGGCCGCCAACCTTGTGGGGCACCGAACAGCACCTGCACGAGCTGTTCGGCGACCGGGTCGAATTCACCGCGATCACCAAGCGGGAGCACGTGTTCCGCTACCACTCGCCGGAGCACTTCGCGCAGTGGTTCATCGACAACTACGGTCCGATCACGCGGCTGGCCGGGACGCTCGACGGTGAGGACCACCGACGGTTCGCTGCCGAACTCGCCGACGTACCGCGAGCGTTCGACTACGCAACCGACGGCACAGTCGCCGCCCGCGCCGAATATCTCGAGGTGGTGGGAATCCGCCGCTGATCCAGTACGGCGAAGCCTCGGCGGATCGCGCTCTCCGGGTGACACTGGAGACCTCAGGCGAGGGGGCGAGATCTCTGGTGCGGGATGTTCCGGTCGTCGAGATCCGGTTGCTCGGTCCGCCGAGGGTGCAGCGGAGCGGCGCCGCGGTCCGGCAACCGCGAGGGCGGAAGGCCTGGGGGCTGCTCGGCTATCTGTTACTGGCCGAGCGGCCACCCAGCCGCCGACGACTGTCCGACCTGTTCTTCGCCGACGCCGACGATCCGCTCGGCGCACTGCGCTGGTCGTTGGCCGAGCTCCGCCGGGCGATCGGCGTACCGGGCCTGCTCACCGGCGACCCGGTCCTGACCGGCGCCATGACTGCCGACGTACTGCGCCTGGCAGCCGCGAGCGACGACGACCTGCTCGCGACCGGTGAGTTGCTCGAGGGAATCGAGCTCGAGTCCTGCCCGGAGTTCGAGTCCTGGTTGCTGCTCGAACGTCGTCGGATCGCGAGTGAGATCGAGGCTCAGCTACGCCAGAGAGCGATCTCCCGGCTCGCGTCCGGCCAGGCCGAGGCGGCCATTCCCTTTGCCGCCAAGGCCGTTGCCATCAGTCCGCACGAGCAAGGGAATCACGAGCTGCTCGTCCGCAGCCTGGCCGCGTCCGGCGACCGGGTCGCAGCCCTGCAACGGATCTCGCAGTGTGCGGAACTGTTCCGCCGCGAGCTCGGCGTCGAGGTCACCTCGTCACTACACGAAGCTGCGACACTCGTCCCAGATCCCACCCCACCGCTCAGCGGCCGGGCCGCCGCCGTGAGCCAACTCCAGGCCGGCCGAGCAGCGATCGTCGCGGGAGCCGTCGATGCCGGCCTCCAGTGCCTGCGCCAAGCCGCCACCCTGGCCGTCCAATGTCGCGACAAGACACTCGAAGCCCGCGCACTCGCAGCACTCGGCGGTGCGCTCGTCCACGCGATCCGCGGTCACGACGAGGAAGGCGCCATCGTCCTGCACCAAGCGCTTCTCGTGGCAGAACAGGCCGGAGAGCGCTCTACGGCCGTTCTCGCCCTCCGCGAACTCGGCTTCATCGAAGTCCAGGCCGGCCGCCGCCAAACCGCCGACAGCTGGCTCACGCGCGCCCAACAACTGACCGACACCGCCAGCGAACGCGCCGCCATCCTCGGCGTCCGCGGCATGAACGCCTCCGACCGCGGCGACTACCCCACAGCCTTCGAGCAACTAGGCGAATCCGTCGAACTTGCCGCGAGCTGCGGCGATCCCCGCCAGCAAGCCTGGTCCTGGTCCCTCGTCGGACGCGCACACCTCTTGCGGGCCGAGTACGCCTCGGTAACTACCGCCATCCAGGGCACCCTCGACCTAGTCCGGCGCGAACGCTGGATCGCCTTCCTCCCATGGCCGCAAGCCCTGGCAGCCGAACTCGACCTGTACGCCGGAAACCTCAACGACTCCACCACCGGCTTCGAGGAGGCCTGGGCCCTCGGCTGCCAACTCAACGACCCTTGCTGGGAAGGCATGGCCGGCCGCGGCCTCGCCCTCCTACACACCGCCCGCGGCGACCACTCAACAGCCACCGAATGGCTGGATCGCGCTCTCTCACGCGCCGGCCAGGAACCCGACCGCTACCAATGGGTCCACGCCCACGTCCTGGACGCAGCCATCACCGCAGCCCTGGCCCGCAACGACACCAACCGAGCCCACCCACTAGCCGCCGCCCTGTCGACCCTCGCTGCACGCTGCGACCTCCGCGAACTCCAAGCCCGCGCCTACCTCCACCTAGCCGCCCTCGGAGACCCGCAAGCAACCACCAGAGCACGCTCTCTCGCCCCCGCCATCGACAACCCACACCTACAAACCCTGATCCCAACTGTGGGCAAATTGAGCGCACAACCAGCCCCCAAACAGCCCACACATCCCTTGTAAATAAGGGCTTCTGGCCTCGAAAACTGTCGGTGGCCATGTCTAAGCTATTGGGTATGGAGACGTTGGCATTACCCCCGGTGTGGTCGCTGAGCGGCAGCGAACTGCTGTCCACTCTCGACACCGTCGAGGCCGCCACCGCTGTGCTGAATACCTACAAACTCCAACTCCTGGGCGGCCTGGACGACATGGGCATCGCCCAAGAATTGGGCGCCCGCAACACCGTCGAACTGGTCGCCGAACGCTACCGCCGCGATCCGGTCGAGGTCCGCAAAGACCTCGCCTTCACCAGCGCTCTGCACAAGTACCCGGCCGTGACCGCCGCCCTGCCCGACCCCGCCGACCTCGCGCGGCCCGCGGTGGTGTCTCCCGACCAGGCCAAGGTCATCGTCAAGACCTTGGAGAAAGCCCCCGCGACCGTCCCGGTCGAGACCCTGACGGTGGCCGAGGAGCAGATGGTCGAAGCGGCCCGGATCACGAACCCGCGTGAGCTGACCAGGTTCGGTGTGAAGGTCCTGTCCACGCTGGACACCGACGGCCCCGAACCAGCCGAAGAGCAGGCCCGCGCGAAAGAGTTCCTGCGGCTGCGGCCCACTGATGACGGCGTGAAGATCACCGGGTTCGTGGCCGGCGCCTACGCCGAACTCCTCAAGACCCAGCTCCACACCCTGTCCAAACCCCACAAGACCGTCGACGGCGAACGCGACCCACGCACGGCCGACCAGCGAGGCGCCGACGCGCTGAAGATCATCCTGGACCGCGCCGCAGGCAACCCCGACTCACCCGGCGTCCCGCACCTGACAGTCACCATCGACTTCGAAGACCTCAAAGCCTCACTGGCCGCCACCCCAGCCGCCTTCGGCGGCACAACCGAAGCCGGGGCGGCCGAAGCCGGGGCGGCCGACGGGCGTGGCGGGGTGGGTGAGTTGGTGTTCGGCGGGAACCTGTCCGCCGGCGCCGTCCGCCTCCTGGCCTGCGACGCCGCGGTCCTGCCGATCGTCCTCGGCGGCGACTCCCAACCGTTGGATGTGGGCCGCGAACAACGCTTCGTCAACCGCTACATCCGCCGCGCGCTGAACAAACGCGACAAAGGCTGCGTCGTCTGCAAAGCCCCACCCTGGATGTGTCACGCCCACCACCTCATCCACTGGGCTAACGGCGGCCCCACCAGCCTCCAAAACCTCGCGTTGCTATGCGCGGTCCATCACCGCGCTGTCCATGACGGTCAGTGGGCGCTGTCGATCACTCCAGACGGCGTCCAGGTCACCCGCCCGTCATGGGCCGACCCGCCACCGATCACCGACCCCGCCGCACTCGCCGAGGTCATCAACTGGGTCACCCCTGCCCACACCCACAACACCAACGACTGCGGTGACGATCGGGGCGGTGTCGGCAGCGCCAGTGCCGACTGGAGTGGCCTCACCGGCGTCACCAGCAACCCAACGCACCAGCAACCCGACCGGCTCCCCGCCGCCAGCACCCTGCCCAACCCTGGACTGGCCGCCGCCCGCGAAGCCCTCCGGACTTGGCTCACCGCAGTGGCACCCAACTACACCGACCCCTGGGGCACCAACACCACCCCCACAGCCGGACCGTAAACCCCACCACCCCGGGTTCACCACCTCACCGATCCACCCACCCCATCACCCCACCGCGGCAGCCGGTCCCCAGACCGGCCCGCGGACCTACCCACGCCCACCACACAACCACCACAGCCACAGCCGCTGCCCACACCACCGCATCAGCCGCCACCCCCGTGATTTCCAAGCAGCACCTACACCGACGGGTCAGCGCAAAAGCCCTCTGATCCCCGGGCCGGGCCCTACACCGACGGGTCAGTCGCAAAGCAACCTGATCCCCGGGGCAGCACCTACAGCGGTGGGTCAGCCACCTGCCCACCTGATCCCGCAGGCAGCAACCACAGCCCGTCGACCTCAGGCGACGCAGGCGCCGGTCGCCGCCAGCAACCATCCCCCTCAGCCACCGGACCGCCCAGCCACACCGCCTTTAGTCGGCCGCAGCGGCGAACAACCACCGCGCACGCCACCGGCCGAGTCCATGCAGGCAGCCGACGCGACACGTGCACAAGCCC
This sequence comes from Kribbella yunnanensis, assembly GCF_039529655.1. Lineage (NCBI taxonomy): Bacteria > Bacillati > Actinomycetota > Actinomycetes > Propionibacteriales > Kribbellaceae > Kribbella > Kribbella yunnanensis. The sequence continues at coordinate 174,171 of NZ_BAAANF010000003.1, forward strand.
AGGCCACGACCCCAACAGCAAGCCGCATCCGAGATGCAGCAACCACAGCGCTGGGTCAGCTGCAAGCCGCCTGATCCCACTGCAGCAACCACAGCCCGTCAGCCCCAGACAACGCAGACACCGGTCGCCCGCAGCAACCATCCCCCTCAACCACCGCACCGCCCAGCCACCCCGCTTTTGATCGGCCGCAGCGGCGAACAACCACCGCACACGCCACCGGCCGAGTCCACGCAGGCAGCCGACGCGACACCCGCTCAAGCCCAGGCCGCGACGTCAACAGGAAGCCGCATCCCGGAGCAGCAACCACGACGGTGAGTCAGCTGCAAACCGCCCGATCCCGATGCAGCAACCACGACGAGAGGTCCGCTGCAAGCCTCCTGATCCTCAGGCAGGAACCACAGCCCGTCAACCCCAGACGACGCAGGCTTTGGTCGCCCGCAGCAACCATCCCCCTCAACCATCGGACCGCCCAACCCACCCTGCTTTCAACCGGCCGCAGCGGCGAACAACCACCGCACACGCCACCGGCCGAGTCCACGCAGGCAGCCGACGCCACGCCTGCACAACCCAGGACGCGACGTCAACAGGAAGCCGCATCCGCGAGCAGCAACCACTGCTATGGGTCAGCCGCAAGTCGCCTGGTCCCGGGGGCAGCAACTAAGGCGGTGGGTCAGCTGCAAGGCACCTGATCCCACTGCAGCAACCACAGCCCGTCAGCCCCAGACGACGCAGGTACTGGTCGCCCGCAGCAACCATCCCCCTCAGCCACCGGACCGCCCAGCCAACCTGCTTTTTGGTCGGCCGCAGCGGCGATCAACCACCGGGTGCGTCGTCGGCCGAGTCGATGCAGGCGACGGCCCGGTCTAAGGGGCAGCTGCGAGTCAGCTGGTCGCAGGGCAGCGGCGACCACGGTCTGTCGGCACCAGACGACTGGGAGTCGGCCACCCCGGCTCAGCCAGCGGATCGACTGGCGGTTCTTTGCTGGCGGGCGTTTGGGCGACGTGACGGGCAGGAGGGGGCCGGCTTGCGGCTGCGCTCTTCTGCTCAGGTCAGCGGGCGGGAGCGCGGTAGGTGCCGCTGCCTCGTGTTCTTCGTGTCGTGGGGTGGGCGGGCGGCTAGTCGTAGGAGGCGTCGGTTAGGAGTTCTGAGGTTCGGTCGGGTTCGTTGAGGACGGCTCGGATGACGTGGCGGCGGTCCCAGCGGGTGCTGGCCCAGGCTAGGGCTTTGGCTAGGCCGTCGAAGGTGGCTGCGTGGGGGGCGCCGTCGGCGTCTACCCACCAGGAGACCTCTACGCCGTCGACGGTGAGTTCCTCGTGCTCCCACCACACGTGCGGGACCTCGGGGACTAATTCGCGCACGAGCTCCGGTACGTCGGCAGGCGTCCCGGCACCGTCGATCTTGCCTTCGGCAATTTCTTGGGCGAGCGGTACGTCGAGCAGGTCGCTCAGCCCGTCGGCCGCGGCGCCGGAGGCGACCACGAATCCGCCGAGATCGGCGCGCTGCAACCACATCGGGCTGTCCGCGACGACGGCAGCATCGGCTTCGACCACCTCGGTCCAGCCGTCCTCCCCCAGCACTCGGACGTGCTCTGGAGCATCACCGGGGAACAACGGCAGCGTCCCCAACTGCCGCCAGAAACGGAGGAGAGCGCTCTCTGAGATCTCCTGATCCGGATCGGCGAGGCGCTCCAGCACCAGGCTGATCCCATCCGCGTCGAGATCGCCGACTTCACGTACCAGGCCCACCGCCGACCGGACCTCGGGATCGAGATCGCGAGTCCACTCGGGGGCCGCGTCCAGGAACGCCGCGAGAACATGGTCCGCGTCGGGATCGGCCCGGCCGGCCAAGGGCTCGCCATCCTCGAGGAGAACGCGCTCTCTGATCCACCACGCGGAGTACGACGGTACGCCGAGCGGCCGGTCGTCGGGGCCGACCACGCGCACCTGAGTAACCAGGGCACGGCGTAGTTCGGGAACGGTTCCGAGAATTCCGAGAACCCGTGGCCACGCGTCGTCCTTGATCCAGTCGAGATCGCGGATCGCGGTGAGTTCGCCGACGGTCGCGCCGTACCGCGAACCGTCCGGCGCCACGTCGTATGCCCAGTCCTCGATCGCATCCAGGTCCTTGAGGGCCTCCGGCAACCGGTCCAGCGCGACATCCGAGGATGTGACGATCCCGAGAGTCGCGAGTACGCCGACGGCCGCCAGCGCGGGCAGTCCGTACCGCTCGACGACCGCGGGATCGATCGGCGCAACCTCTTCGTCGTCCAGCACCGCCTCGGCGTCGGACCCGGGAACCACGAGAGCGTTTGCCGGCACCAGCTCGCCGTCCACGTCACGCAGCACGAGATCGGACAGCCACCAGAGGCCTTCGACCTGTGCCGGGTCAGTCGCAACCAGGCTCAGTACGGCGTGCGCGATCGCGTCCGGGTCGTCTGCCTCGACGGAATGCTCGACGACGGTTCGTACGGCGCTGTCTTCGAGCAACGAACGTGGTGATGCCGGAATCGCGCCGAGTCGCTCGAGCGCTGGGTCCACGGCGGCCGGGTGGACGACGCGAACGCCGTACTCGCCGAACTCAGCGAGGACGTCGATCGGGAGCTCCGGGCCGGGAAGCAGAAGTGCGCGGGCACCGCGGACGAGGCGGCCGTCGGCGAGCGGAACCGGCAACGTACCAAGGGATTCCCGCAGGAGTGCGTCCGTCACCATGCCAGAGAGAGATCCGTAGAGAGCGCTCCACCACTCCGGCGACTCGTCGGCCGCGGCGGTCCCGAGCTGGTCCACAACCTCGGCCAACTCCAGCCGCCGAACGCCGAGTGCATCCAGCGCGAGCCGATCCTGCCGAGTCGAGCCGATCAGCCCCGGCACGATCGGCGCCAGCACCTGATTGAAAGCGTCGTCAGCACCTTCGACCACCACCGCATCCCGAGGACGTAGCAAGCGGCCGTCCTCGACCGCACGCACGATCGCCGTCCCCGGCAGTACCGCGAGAATTGCCTCCCGCAACGCCTGATCCAGCACGCCGGCCGCCAACCCCGTGGGTGCCAGCGGCAACACATTCTGCTCGGGGCGCTCAGCACGTCGGTGAAGGAGGTCGGCGTAGGCGGTGGCTGCTTCGTGGACCAGGCGGTCGGTGAGTGGGCCCTTGGCTACATGGCGGCGGGTTGGGTCGAGGGGGAAGCTCGCCAGCAGGAGCGCCGGCAGAGAGAGCGCTTCCTCGGTCGGGGTCGGCGCTTGGACGACGTTCGGGAGAGCCGTGCTGGGATCGCGTGGGAGGGCCCAGAGGACCGAGTAGTACGGGCGAGAGCGCTCTTCGATGGGGCGGTCGGCGAGTAGCTGTTCGCGCTCGCCGGCGTCGAAGGTTCCTGCGGTGCGGTGGATCCACCAGCGCGATTCCGCGTTCTCGAGAACGCGAGTGCCATCGTCGGTCTCGAGGACGATGCTTGAGAGACCGGGGAGCGCGAGCAGCAGCGGATCTCCAGCTTCAGCCAGCAGACGACTCACGAGAGCGGCCGCGGCCTCGTCGCGTAGCGGCAGGATGACCGCGGTGTCGTAGCCGGCTGGTGGTTCGCCTTCGGCGGCGAACGGCAGGCGCAAGACCGGCACCTTGCCGTCGCGCCGCCGTACCTCGGTGTCGAGTCCGGTCTCGCCGAGTGCTGCGATCGCTGCCGCGGTGTCGGCCTTGGAGAACCTGACACCGCCGGTGCGCGACAAGATCACCGGCTCGTCAGTCACCGACAGAACCGCGGAGAACCCGACCCCGAACCGTCCGACGGCCGACTCGTCCGCGTCGCGCTTGGCCGAGGCCCGCAGCGTTGCCAGGGACTCGACGCCTTCCGCGGACAACGGCGTACCGGTGTTGGCGACCACGAGCGTGTTTCCGCGGAACTCGAACAGCACCCGGCCAGGTACTCCCGCGCGGACGGCGGCGTCCGCGGCGTTCTGGGCGAGCTCGATCACCAGGCGGTCGACGTACCCGCCGAGTGCGAGATCTTCCTCCGCGTTCGCGTCCTCCCGGAACCGCATCGGCGCGGCGGACCAGCCTGCCAGGACGCGTTCGCGGATCCCGGCCGTTCCGAACACATCGTCGCTCACGCGGTGCAGTATGCCGGGGCGTGGGCCGACCGGTACGGCGAGGGTGCCCGCCGGGACAGGATGATCTGCCCCGGCGAGCGCTCTCTCACTGGAACGAACAGCCCGGGTTCGCCGCGTCCTCGGACAGCGGGGCGCCCTTCGGGTTGAAGTAGTAGACCAGCAGCACGATCGGCTTGTCGGTCAGGTTGCGCCCGATGTGGGTCTGGTGGTCGGGTTCGTGGAAGACCGAACCCTTCTTGTAGTGACCGTCGGACTTGCAGTCGCTGCCGAAGTGGTCGAGGGTGCCTTCGGCCACCCGGGCGATCAGGTTGCCGTCGTGGAAGTGCCAGCCGGTCGTCCCACCCGGCTGGATGGTGATCTTGCGGTAGACGATGTCCGTGTCACCGACCGTCTTCTGCCACAGGATCTCGCCGGTGACGCCGGACGGCGGGGTCGCGTTCGCGGTGGCCGGTACGCCGACCAGCGTCGCCGCCGCCAGACCGGTGATCGAGAACGCGGAGAGCGCTCCCCGAGTAACTGCGCGCATGAGTGGTTCCCTTCAGGGTGTTTGGTTTCGCAGGTGAAGACCGGCGAGGTGTCTGCCGTGTGACATCGCCATCCACATTCTGGTCAGTCACAGCGCGAGGGCCATGCTGCCAGGTCGCGGTTATGGTTGGGCGGTGATCCCACCCGGCAGCCGGTACGTCGCCCTCGGAAGTTCGTTCGCAGCGGGTCCCGGAATCGACCCGATCGTGCACAAACCGGCAGGCCGTTCGGGCCACAACTACGCGCACCTCGTCGCGGCGGAGCTCGGTCTCGACCACATCGATGTGACGTACTCCGGCGCGACCACCGCACATCTGCTCGACACCCGCCAGGACGATGCGCCACCGCAACTCGAGGCTGTCGGCCCGGATACCGCTCTCGTCACGATCACTGCCGGAGGCAACGATCTCGAGTACGTCGGGACGTTCCTGCGCGGGAGTGCGCTGAACACGCTGGCCAAGCCGGCGACTCTTCTCGGCCGCCGGGTCGCGAACCGAATCCGGGCGCGGGTCAGCTATCTCAAGGACGATGCCGCCTACCAGGCCGCCGCAGACTCGCTGGCGAGCGTGGTCGAGAACGTCAGAGAGCGCTCCCCGAAGGCGCGCATCCTGCTCGTCGACTACCTCACGCTGGTTGGCCCGAGTACTCGTCCGCGGCTCGATGTGCCGCTGAACGAGGAGCAGTTGCCGAGCGTCGCGATGACGGCCGACGGGCTGGCCACCGCGTTCGCGAAGGCCGCGGCGGCCACCGGTGCGGACCTGATCGCCGCCTCCGCGGCCAGTCGTGAGCACGCCATTGGCTCCCCCGAGCCGTGGACGACCGGCTTCACCCTGCGCCCACCCGGCATCCTCGGCGGCTTCGTGCCGTACCACCCGAACGCCGCCGGCATGCGCGCCGTCGCCGACCTCATCGTCAACCACCTCCGCGGCTGAGCGGCCGTCACCGCGACCTGTCCGTGCCGCAACCTGTCGGCGTCTGAAACTGTCGGTGGCCGTTGTTACGTTGCGGTGCAGGATCGGCGAGAGGATGGATCATGGCTGTGGTGGCATTGCGGGACGTCGAGGACGGCGATCTCGACGCCTTGTTCGAGCAGATGCGGGATCCGGAGTCCGTCCGGATGGCGGCCTTCACCGCTCGGGACCCCAACGACCGCGACGCCTTCGACGCACACATCGCGCGACTGAGATCCGATCCCGAGCTCACCTTCCTCGCCGTCACCCGCGACGGCCAACTGGTGGGCACCGTCGGCCGCTTCGAGATCGAGGGCGACACCGAGATCACCTACTGGATCAATCGGTCCGTGTGGGGACAAGGTATCGCCGGACAGGCACTCGCCCTGCTCCTCGAGCGCACCACAGTCCGGCCGATCCACGCCCGCGCGGCCAGTGACAACGCCGGTTCGCTCAGGGTGCTGCAGAGAGCCGGGTTCGTCATCACCGGCACCGACATCGGCTACGCCAATGCGCGTCAGGCCGAGATCGAAGAAACCATTCTCCGTCTCGACTGACGCCCGCTCTCAGTCACGCACCGGGACCCTGAGAGACCGCTGCAGGAAGTCGAGTTCGCGATACAGCAGGTTGGCGATCGTGTCCTCGTCGGCGATGCTGTGCCCTTCGCCGGGGAGGACGATCAGTTCGTGCTGCTTGCCTGCCGCGGACAGCGCTCCACTCAGGCGCAGGGCATGCGAACTCCAGACGTTGGTGTCCGCGAGACCTTGGACGATCAGCAACGGCCGCGTGAGTTCCGTTGCATACGGCAGCAACGATCCGCGGCGGTACGCCTCGGGCTCCTCGTCCGGGTGCCCGAGAAAGCGCTCTTTCCAGTAGCTGTCGTACTGGCGCTGATCAGTGACCGGCGCACCGGCGATCCCGGCATGGAACACGTCCGGCCGATGGATCACCGCGGCGGCCGCCAAGAAGCCGCTGTAGCTCCATCCGCGCACCGCGACTCGCTCCAGATCCAGATCGCCGTACCGCTCGGCGACCCCGCGCAGGGCCGCAATCTGGTCGTCGAGCGCCGGGGTCTTCACGTCGCCGTGGACAGCGCGCTCGTATGCCGGTCCGCGGCCCGGCGTACCTCGGCCGTCGGCGCTGATCACGACGAACCCTTGTTCGGCGAACCACCGCGAGACCGCATAGTACGGCGCTGGGTGCGCCATCACGAGCTGGAATCCGGGGCCGGCGTACGGGTTCAGGAGAACCGGGAGATTCGGCATGCCGGGGCGATGCCAGGAGGGCCGGAAGACGGCGGTGCGCAGCTCGTCGGGGCCGGCCTTGATCAGCTCGACGTCGAGTTCGAGGTGCGGTCGCTCCGGGCGGGACTGGATGGGGCGGCCGTTGATCATGATCCGGCGTTCGTTCATGGTGCGGCAGTCGAGCAGTAAGGTGCTGTCGGCAACGAACCCGTCGTTGACGCCTGGCTCCGTGGTGAGGGCGCGCAGGTCACCGTCATAACAGTAGAGCTGCGTCTCGGTCGGTTCGGTCTGCGCCAAGAGAGCGATTCCCGCCTGGGAAACAGACCGGATCTCCGCGACCTGGAGGCCCGGCGGCGTGACGAAGTCCGTGCCGACGACAAGCCGGTTGGTGTCACAACTGAGGTCGCGCTCGATCCACACCAACTGGCCGTCGGCGGTGCGCGTCGGCGTACCGGGCTGGACGTCGACCCACTGCTCATCGGTGACCTCGCGGACGACGGTCGTCTCCCCCGTCGCCGGATCCGCCTCAAGCAGCAGGACCCGGCGCTGATCGCGACTCTGCACCGCGAACAGCGGCTTCTCCGTCGTCCAACTGGCCTGCACCAGGTACTCGAACTCGACGTTGTCCCACTCGACCTCCACGCGGCCGCCGTCCAAAGCGATCAGGCTGAGCGTCACCTCCGCGTTGGCCGTGCCGGCCCGGGGGTAGCGGATTCTCTTCGGCAGAGCATCCGGCCGGGTCGGATCGGCGAGGTGGCGCAGCTCGACCCGGCTCTCGTCAACGCGGGCGACCAGCAACTGATCTCCGCTCGGAGACCACCAGATAGCGCTCTCTCGGCCCATCGACAGTGACGCGGCGAACTCGGGAACACCCCAGTTCACCGCCTCGCCGTCCGGCTTCGCGAGCGTACGGCGCTCGCTGCCGTCGACCCCGACGATTTCGAGGGCTCCACCCTGCGCGAAGGCGATCATCGTCGCGGTCGGGTCGATCCGGGCGGCGTCGACGGCACCGATTGGAAGGTCGGTCCGATCGCCGGTGTCGAGGTTGGTGACCGAGACTCCTTCCGCGGTCCGCAGGCAGACGCGGGCGAGCGCCGTACTGTAGCTGTCGGCCGGGCCGAGGCGTTGTTCGCGACCGCGAGCAGCATCGACCGCCCAGAGCGAGCCGCTGCGGTTGAACATCGCGTACCGACCGGTGCTATCGATCGCGAGACCCGTAACGGCTCCGGCGGTGAAACGTCGCGTCCGCGCGAATTGACGAGGCAGGTCCTCCGGCGGCCGGGTCACTGCGGCGTGTGGACGTAGGGAGTCGTGGTCGTCACCCGGAGAAAGCCCAGCCGCTGCAGGATCGGCGAGCTGTCGTCCGAGGCGTCGACGTGGAGATATTTGTAGCCCTGGGCAACAGCTCGGGCGGCCCGAACGGCGACGAGTGCCTTGTAGATGCCCTTGCCTCGCCACTCGGCCAGCGTCGAGCCACCCCAGAGACCGGTGAACTCGGTGTCCTTCTTGTACACAGCCCACGCGGCCGAAACGACCTGGCCGTCGGCCTCGGCGACGTAGATGTCGGTCTGGCCGGTGGCGTGCCGGCGCGTCAGATCCTCAGCGAGCCAGGACCAGTCGTCGTTCCAGACTGTCGACTCCATCGCCGCGATCCGCTCGAAGTCGGCACGCTCACCGGCCAACCGAATCGACACTCCATCGACGACGTCGCGCCCGCGCAAACGGTCCACGATCTCCGCGCTCTCGGCGATCAGAACGGTCTCCTGTTCCTCCGGCTCGAAACCGGCGGCGCGCAAACGGTCCGGCAGATCCGCCGGCAGGTCGTGCCCGCGCAACTTCCACTCGACCGGCCATCCCTTGGCCGCGAAGTACTCGCGCTGCCGTGCGATCAACGCGTCCAGCTCAGCACCGTCGAGACCCTCGAGAGAGCGGTAACTCACGAACCCACGGTTCGGGTACTCGACCCGGATCACCGGCCCGTCCGTACTCGTCGGAACGTCGGCGCTCTCACTGGCACCGCGCAGTTGATCGTCGTACGCCGACAGCAGCCGCGCGACCTGGTCGGTCCTCTGATCGTTAGTCACAGGAGGACTCTTTCACGCTTCGGTGGCCTGGAGGAGAGCACGAAGGAGGGCTTCGAGGTGGTCCTGGTCAGCTTCAGGGAGAGCGCGCACCAGGGATTGCTCGACGTCTTGGATGTCGCCGATACCGCGCTGCCAGATGTCGAGGCCGGCGGGCGTGAGGCGAGCGAGGACCTTGCGGCGGTCGTCGCGGTCGTGGTGCCGCTCGACGTACCCGCGGCGCTCCAGAGCATCGAGGCGGTTGGTGAGCGCGGCGGGTGACATGGCGAGGTGTTTGGCGAGCTCACCCGGGGTTGCCTGGTACGGCGAACCGTTGCGGCGCAGCAGATGCAGTGTCTTGAACTCCCACCACTGCATCTCGTACTTCGCCAGTACGGCGTCGCGACTGCGGTCGAGGTATTGGCCGAGTGACTGCAGCCGGACCGCGATCCCCTCGACCCGGCGATCGAAGCCGGGGATCTCGCGTTCCCACTGGTCGACGTGCCAGTCCACGAAGTCTTCCTTCACCGGTCTGATTTTTCACCGACTGAAGCTTAGTTGTCAAACATTTCGACGTCGAAGTACTTTCGGTGCACCAGTTCGGGATCGTGAGGAGACGTCACATGGTGCAGGTCGAAATATCGGCGGTCGCGGCCGCGGCGGGACAGCTGGTGCTGGCGGGTCAGTGGGGAGTCGCGCGCGCTCTCCTGGAAGCGACACAGCCGGTGGAACCAGCGGAGGTCCGGGCGGTCGCACTGGCGCTGGCCGGGGTGTCGGTGGACGAGGACTTCGCCCGGCAGACGCAGACCGGGGAGCGCTCTCTGGCGGCGCTCGGCCGCGCTCTCGAAGCCTTGCCGGATGCAACGATTCGTTGGGATGCCGCGTTGCTGCAACTGCGCTCGGACTATGCCCCAGCGTTGTTCGCCGGCGCGACAGAACGCGGCGACGCGCTGGTCGCTGAGGCACTTGCGCTGCGAGATACCGCTCCCGACGACGGCCGGGCCGGGATGGCCGCGTTCTATGCCGGAGTGATCGCGGACAACCTGCTGAGCGACTCAGCTGCCGCGTTCACGCACTACACCGAAGCCCTGAAACGAGGAGAGAGCGCTCTCGATGATCTCGTGATCTCTCTGGCGCTCCGGCATCTCGGGGATCACGCGCACACGGCCGGCGACCTAAAGCTCGCGCGAGCGCTCTGGGAGCGGTCGACCGAGTTGCGGCAGAAGATCGGGCACTTGCTGGGAGCGCTCGCTCAGCAGACGTTGCTTTCCGTCCTACTGAAGGACGAGGGCGACGGCCCGGGATCGCGGGCACTGGCCACCGAGGTGAACAGGTGGGCGCACCAGGCCGGCATCCCGTTCATCGAGCAGCAGACCGCCGAAATGATGGTTTGACTGGCAGCCCGAACTCCGCCGGTACGCCGGGGCTGTACAGCACGTGGTCGGGAGGCCCCGCTGGTTCGGGCAGGCCGACCGACGGGAACAGACCCGGCATGTGCAGCTTGGTGACCGTTGCGGAGTGAAGCTCCCAGACCGGGTGATGGTTCGGCAGGTACCACGTCCGGCCGGCTCGACGGGCGTGCAAACCCCAGCGGGCCGTGAGGAAATCGGCCAACGGATCAGTGGGTACTGCCGGCCCGGTGTCGACCGTGATCAGGGCGGTCACGGCGACACCGGGCCGGCGCAGTCTCGACCTGTAGGTATGCGTAGAACCCGAACCCGAACCCGAAGCCGTGTGGGTCATCCGAGCCCAGCGGTACGGGAGGGCGAAGACCGCGCGAGCGATCGACACCACCGCGAGCCGGTTCGCATCGAGGCTGAGGAACACGACACCACGACGGCCGGAATCGTCGATCGAGTACAGCCGGATGTTCGTTTCGAGGAACGTACCGAAGTAAGGAACAGCGGGCCCATACGGGAGGCCGGTACCGACCATCCGGAACGGAACCAGCCCGACATAGGTCCGTCCCTCGAAGACATCCGGTCGCGTACCGGGCGGGAAGAACCGCGCGACCTCACCAGGATCCACCGCCCAGTGCAGGAAGGTGAGATCGAGCCACTGCTGCCGCAGGATCCGCGGCCGCCGTAAGTCCGGCGCCACCGGCCAGCCGACAGAATCACTCATGGCGCCGAGCGTATCCGGTAGCGGACATCAACTGGCCGCTACCGCAACTAGCGTCGAGAACATGACAGAGAGCGCGTTCCGGGTCGAGATCCCGCAGGCCGAACTGGACGAATTGCGGCGCAGGCTGGACTCAGCCCGCTGGCCGAACCAACTCGCCGGCGCCGAGTGGTCCTGCGGCGTCGAACTCACGAGGCTGCGCGAGCTCACGTCGTACTGGCATGACGAATACGACTGGCGACGATTCGAGGACCGGCTCAACCAAGTCCCGCACTACACGACCGAGATCGGCGGTCAGCGCGTGCACTTCCTGCACCACCCCAACCCGGGCAAGCCGGTCCTGCTCCTGCTGCATGGCTGGCCAGGTTCCGGCGCCGACTTCCTCAACGTTATCCAAAAGCTTGCCGCCGACTTCGCCTTCGTGGTGCCGACCCTCCCCGGCTTCGGGCTCTCCGGACCGACCACAACCACCGGCTGGAATGTCGAGCGAATCGCCCAAGCCTGCCGGACGTTGATGGAGAACCTCGGCTACGACCGGTACGGCGTCCACGGCTACGACTGGGGCGCGCGAATCGGCCCCGCCATCGCCCGCGAGGCGCCAGACCGCCTGCTCGGCCTACACCTCGACGGGTACCTCGCATTCCCGCACGACGAGGAACTGACCGAGGCCGAGCAGGAACGCCTCAGCGGACTCGACCGCTGGGAGTCCGAGCGCTCCGGCTACGCCGCCATCCAAGGCAGCCGCCCACAGACGCTCGCATACGCCCTCGACGACTCCCCCATCGGCCAGCTGGCCTGGTTTCTCGAGTGGTACGACGACTACGGCCACCGAGTAGGTGCCATCAGCAACGACCTGATCCTGGACGCCGTCACCCTGAGCTGGTTCACCGGTACGGCGGGCTCGTCCGGCCGCATCTACCGCGAAGCCGCTGCGAACTGGGGCGCCGAGATCAAGTACTGCCCGGCGCCGACCGGTCTCGCGGTCTACCCCGGCGACTGCACGGTACGCCGCCTCGCAGAACGCGAGTTCGACGTCGTCCACTACCAAGAGTTCGACCGCGGCGGCCACTTCGCCGCCCTGGAGGTCCCCGACCTGGTCGCCGGTGACCTCCAGGCTTTCTTCACGAACCAACGAGCGAGCTAGGAGGAGAAGGCCGCGTCGAAGGAGGCGGTGGGCGGGTCGAAGGCAAGGGTGCGGACGAACTGCAGGGCCTCGGCGGCGCCGACCAGGCGGTCCATGCCGGCGTCTTCCCATTCGACCGAGATCGGGCCGGTGTAGCCGATCGTGTTGAGCATCCGGAAGCAGGCTTCCCACGGTACGTCGCCGTGGCCGGTCGAGACGAAGTCCCAGCCGCGGCGGGGGTCGCCCCAGGCCAGGTGGGAGCCCATGCGGCCGTTGCGGCCGTTGCCTACCTGGCGCTTCGCGTCCTTGCAGTCGACGTGGTAGATGCGGTCCTTGAAGTCCCAGAGGAAGCCGACCGGGTCGAGGTCCTGCCAGACGAAGTGCGACGGGTCCCAGTTCAGCCCGAAGGCCTCGCGGTGGCCGACCGCCTCCAAAGCCAGGGAAGTAGTCCAGTAGTCGTAGGCGATCTCCGACGGGTGCACCTCGTGGGCGAAGCGGACGCCTTCGGCGTCGAAGACGTCGAGGATCGGGTTCCAGCGGTCCGCGAAGTCCCGGTAGCCGGCCTCGATCATGGCCGGCGGGACCGGTGGGAACATCGCGACGGTCTTCCAGATCGACGATCCGGTGAAGCCGACCACGACGTCGACACCCAGTGCGCGGGCTGCGCGGGCGGTCGTCTCCATCTCGGCGGCGGCCCGCTGCCGGACACCCTCCGGCGAGCCGTCGCCCCAGATGTGGGCCGGCAGGATCGCCTGGTGCCGCTGGTCGATGGGATCGTCGCAGATCGCCTGGCCGAGCAGGTGGTTCGAGATCGTCCAGACCTTGAGGTTGTGCTTCTCCAGGATGTCCAGCCGGTCCCGCACGTACGCCGGGTCCTCGGCCGCACGCCGTACGTCGAGGTGGTCGCCCCAGCAGGCGATCTCGAGGCCCTCGTAACCCCACGACGAGGCCAGCCGGGCCACCTCCTCGAACGGCAGGTCGGCCCACTGGCCGGTGAACAGGGTGATCGGTCGCGCCATGTCCTCTCCTCGTTTCTGTGCCGGAATTCTGCGCCGAAATTCTGTGCAGACGTTCTGTGCAGGGATGGTGTCCCCGGCGACACCGGAGCGCGAGGTGGCGCCGGGGACGAGGACCGGGTGGTCCCCCGCCGACCGCCGGAGAGCGCTCTACCCCGTTCCCGGGTGGGGCCGAACCACCCGGGGACGGAAACGCTCTCCGACGGAAGACGTCTTGGGGTCCCGCTGTTGCGGGACAGTTAGCGGATCTTGCTCCTCAGGTCCTGGCCGACCGCGGTCAGCAACGTGCGCGTGGGCACGTCCTTGACCGTCGCGGCCTGCTTGAGGAACAAGTCGATGGCGATCCGGGCGACCAGCGGCTGCTTGCGCTCGACGGCGCGTTCCGCCAGCCCGAGCTGCACCTTCATCACCGTGGCCGAACCGGCCGTGATCTTCCCAGCGGCGCGGAAGCGCTCTACGAGCTTCACCGCCTCCGGGTACGACGAGACAACGGTGAACGGCACCGTGGTCACCGACTTGTTGCCTGCAGCATCGAGTGCGGCAGCGGTCAGCTTGTGAGCGCCGAGGCCGAGCACAGCCCCGTCAAGCTTCCCGCCGGCCGGTACGGGCTTGCCGTCGATCTCCAGCGTGACTCCGGCCGGGCCGGAACCAGCATCTGCAGCCTTGGCACTGACCGTTGCCGTCGAAGCGACCCCGAGCGAAGCACCGGACGCGAGACCACTCACCGTCGCGGTCGGCGCCGTACGGTCGATCTTCACCGTCACACTCGACGGCTCAGATACGTTGCCGGCGGTGTCGGACGCCCGCACCTGCAAGGTGTGGGTGCCATCAGCGGTGAACTTCACCGGAGCCGTGTACTCCGACCAGTTGCCGTCGCCAACCTTCTGCTCCAGGTACGTCTGACCACCTTGGTCGTCCGTCCCGAGAGCGGTTGCCGTGACCTCGTCGATCCACCAACCAGCCTGACCGCTCGGCGTGGATGGGTTCAGCGACAGCGCCACGGTCGGCGCGGTCGTGTCCCGAACCAGCTTGAAGTACTCGAACCGAGCCGTCTTCGAAGCCGTCTGGTCCACCCCGAACGCATAGACCCCGAACTTCGCCCCGGTCGCCAGCGCAGTATTCGGCACCGACGGGAGAGCCGTCCAGGTCAGCCCGTCCGTGCTGTAGGAGCCGGTGAAGTTCGAGCCCTTCTTGGCCAGCCGGAACCACCAGACACCTTGCGTTGCCCCAGCACTCGGCTGCGGCTGCTGCAGGACATCGCCGACCTCGCTCCGCAACTCCAGACCCCGCGCGACCGGTGAACCCGACGGGTTCGTGGTCAGGTAGTCCAGCTTCACGTAGTTCGCGTCGTCCTTGTAGACCATCAGACCGGCCTGCTGGAACGCCTCGTTGAAGGACGAGCCGTCGACCTTCGTCTCGATCGTCCAGTCACCGTCCGGCGCGGGCTGCAGCATCAGGTTGCGCGGGTTCGTCGCCGTCCCCTGGTAGATGTCGCCCTTGCTGGTGTCGATCTCGAGCCCGTCACCGGTGACCCGGTACGCCGCGGGATCCGGCCGGACGATTCCCGACCAGCGGCACGCGTCGAGCGTCGTACCGGTGAACTCGTCATCCGGTGCCGGCTGCTCGGCGGTGTCGTCCGGCGTCAGCTGGAAGTAGTCGAACGCGGCCGTGATCGGCAGCGCCTCGGCCCGGTTCGCCAGCCCGAACACTCCGATCCGCGGGTTCGAGATCCCGGCCAGCTGCTTGGTCTCCGGCATCTCCGTGAACGTCGCGCCATCGGCGGAGTACGACGCCTTCAGGTTCGCGCCGTCGGAGGTGAACCGCACCCACACGGTGTCCGGGTACGCCGCACCCAGGTTGGCCGTGTTCGATCCGGAGACCTCGTTCGGTACGCCGTTCTCCTCGCGGATGAACTGGAAGATCCGGTCGTTGGCCGACGGCGCACCGGTCGAGCGGCCCTGGATCACCATCTTGGCGTAGTTGTCGTCATCGCCGTACAGGAGCAACCCGGCCTGCTGATACGCCAATCGCGTCGGCATGGTCAGCTTCGTGGTCGCCTGCCAGCCACCGGCCGGCAACGGCTGCAGCACGAGGTTCGGAGTCCCCGTGTTACCCGTGCCGTAGATGTCCGTTGCGGTCAGCGGCAACTTCAAGGTGCCATCGGCAACCGACATCTCCTGGTTGCCGCGGACAACCGATGACCAGCGGCTCGTGTTCAGCGCAGTTCCGTCGAACCCGTCGGAGCGTCCGGTCAGACAGGTCGGCAGCGCCGGCGAATCCACCGTCACCACGACCTTCGCCGTACCGACTCCACCGCGGGAGTCCGTCACGGTCGCGACCGCAGTGTGCGTCCCGGCCGTCGTGTAGGTGTGACTGACCGAGGCTCCGGTCCCCGTCCCACCGTCACCGAAGCTCCACGCGTAGGCGAGCGGCAGATCGCCTTCCGGATCGGTCGCGGCCGCCGTGAAGTCGACCTTGAGCGGCGCCTTGCCCTGTGTGGTCGAGGCCTGGATCGTCACCGCCGGGCGCTCGTTCTCCGTGACGCCCTTGCCGATGAACTTCACCCAGTTGACGTTGAGCTGCCCGGTCGTCTTCACGAAGTACAACGGACCGCTCGTCAGCGACGCACCGCTCACCGGCGCGGTGAAGTTGCTGTACGTCTGCCAGGCACCGGTCGGCGTCACCTGGATGGTGGCGACGATCGGGCCGTCAGTCGGCGAACCCTGCCGAACCTGCACAGTCGCACCGGCATCGGGTGAGGCCGCCCGGAGCTGAATCTGACCGATGTTGGTCAGGTTCATGGTCTTCCAGCCCCACCAGTCGCCGTCCTCGATGAAGCCGATGTTCTTCCCGCCACCGGCAGTGTCACCGGTGTCTTCAGCCTGTACGCCGCCACTCGCGCCCGGACCGCCGGTTTCGTTGTAGTACTCGGCTTCGCGGGTCTTCGGGTGCAGCTGAATGATCTTCTCGGTGGTGATCCGGCCGGTCCCCGGTGCGCCCTTGTCGGTGTACTTCACCTTGATCAAGCCGAAGATGTTCGCCCCGACGTGGCCTTGGTCGCCGTTGACCGGGATGACCGCCCCACAACCGCGGTATTCCTCGTAGTCGTGCGCGTGCTCGTCGTGCCCGAGCGCCGGCTTGGTGATGACGTCGTTGCAGTCGACCGTACCGTCCTCGGGGTCGGTAACAGTGACCTTGTACCGAACGGTGTCACCGAAGTCGAAGAAGCCGCCGTCCGGCGGAGCCTCGACGGTGATCGTCGGTGCGGTGTTGCCGGCCGTGATGCTCTGGTTCGAGACCGCCGTCCGGCCGTCCGAATCCGTCACGGTCAACCGCGCCGTGAACACGCCCGGAGCCGTGTAGGTGTGCGACGGCTTCGGCTCGGTGCTGTCCGTCGTACCGTTGCCGTCGAAGTCCCACGCCAGCGTGATCGGCTGCCCGTCGGGGTCGCGCGACCCGGTCGAGTCGAAGGCGACCACGAGCGGAGTCGGCCCGGACGTCTTGTCGGTCGAGAACTGGGCGATCGGCGCCCGGTTCCCTTGGACATAGTCGATTCGGTAGAGACCTGAGTCGGCATTGTTACCGCCGAAGCCACTCCCCCACTCGATCACGTAGAGAGCGCCATCCGGTCCGAACTGCAACGCGTGCGGACGGATGAAGCTCTGCTTCTGCAGCATCCGGGACACGTCGCTGACACCGGTCCGCTCGTCGTTCAGCTGGACCGAGAACAGCCGGCTGTCGTTCCAGTCGGCGAACACGGCCTTGCCGTCGAAGTACGCCGGCCACTTGCGATCCGACGTACTGGCAGCGTCGAACTTGTACGCACCGCTTGTCATCGGCGCGCCGCTGCCGCCGATTTCCGGAACACCCGTGGTCGACTTGCCCATCCACAGCGCGGCCGGGATTGCCGCCGGCAACTGGGTGACGCCGGTGTTGTTCGGCGAGTTGTTGACCGGGGCGTTGCAGTTGAAGGTCGCTCCCGAGGTACCGGTCGCGAAGTCGTGATCGTTGTACGGCGTATTGGCGCCGACGCAGTACGGCCAGCCGTAGAACCCGGGCTTGTCGAGGACATCCCATTCGACCCGCCCATCCGGGCCACGAGTCGGTGACACCTGGCCGGCGTCCGGACCGTAGTCGGCGACGAAGAGGTGGTTGGTAGTGGGGTCGATGCCGATCCGGAACGGGTTCCGGAAGCCCATCGCGTAGATCTCCGGCCGCGTCTTCGCCGTACCGGGCGCGAACATGTTGCCGTCCGGGATCGTGTACGACCCATCCGCCTCAGGGTGGATCCGCAGGATCTTGCCGTTCAGCACGTTGCTGTTCGCGGAGCTGCCCTGCGAATCCCAGGCCCCACGACCCGCACGCTCGTCGATCGGCGAGTAGCCGTCGGAGTCGAACGGGTTGCGGTTGTCGCCGGTGGCAACGAAAAGGTTGCCGTTGCCATCGAACTCCAGCGCACCACCAGCGTGACAACACTGATCGCGCTGCGTGTCGACCCGAAGTACCTGCTTCTCGCTCGCCAGGTCAAGAGTGTCACCAGTCACCTTGAACCGGGAGACGCGGTCATGCGGATCGGCCGCGGCCGGCGAGTAGTACAGATAGAGGAAGCCGTTGGTGTCGAAGGCCGGGTCGAGCGCGATCCCGAGCAGTCCGAACTCCTGGCCCGTATAGACGCTCAGCGTCCCCGCAGTCACCACAGTGCCATCGGTCTTGACGATCTTCACCGCACCGTTGCGGTCGATGTAGAAGACCCGGCCGTCCTTGGCGATGCTCAGTTCCATCGGGTTCGACGTGTTGTCGTCGAGCGTGACCTTCTGGTAGCCGTCGCTCAGCGAGGCACCACAGTCGGCAGGCTGCACACCGGCGGCCGTCTTGATACCGCCCAGCAGGACCTTGCGGAACGTCGCGTCGGCGAACGACTCGATCGTGTGACCCATGCCCGTGTACCAGGCGCGACCGCCGTCGTAGTCCTGACACCACGTGATCGGGTGCTCGACGCCCATGTTGCCGCCGGTGTACGTCGATTCGTCCAGCGACTCGAGCACGTGCACGGTTCCACGCGGGTTGGTCTTGTAGTTGTACCACTCGTCCGTACGCTGCCACCTGGTCGGCGCCTCGGCGGTCGACGGGTGCGCGTGGTCCTCGGTCTTCACGGTCGCGGTCGGCGTACCGGGCGGGTGGCTGTCGAAGTAGCTACCGACGAGCTTGCCGTACCACGGCCAGTCGTACTCCGTGTCCGACGCGGCGTGAATACCGGCGTAGCCGCCACCACCGCGGATGTAGCGCTCGAACGACGCCTGCTGCTCGGCGTTCAGTACGTCGCCGGTCGTGGACAGCCAGATCACGACCTCGTACTTGGCCAGCTCGGTGTCGTTGAACATCGAGGCGTCCTCGGTCGCGGTGACCGTGAAGTTGTTGCCGGCGGCCAGGTCTTTGACCGCCTGGATCCCGGCCGGGATCGAATCGTGCCGGAATCCCGTTGTTTTACTGAAGATCAGGGCGTTGAAGGTCTCATCGCCGTGCCCGGGGTGCGCCCGGGCAGGTAACGGGACCAGCAAGGCCGCGACCAGGGCGAGCACGAGGGCACAGACATACGTGCCGTGCCTGCGTAGCTGGATCATGCGGAGCTCCTCATGGGTCGGATAAGGTGCGCGCTCCTGCTATTCCCGTGCTCTGCCCGGCGCGGGACGTGGTATTGCCTTGCTACGAAGGGACTAGCGAACGCCGAGCAGGTGCTCCATCGCCAGCTGGTCCAGCTTCTCGAATCCGAGTCCGCGCTCGGCCAGCGCGTTCGGGTCGTAGGTCTGGGAACGGAGGTCGGGCAGTGACTCACCCTCGGCCAGGGTGGGTTCGGACAACTCCGCGACGCGGGCCGCGGCCAGCGCCTCGGTCACCTCCGGGTCGGCCCGGAACGCGGCCACCTTCTCCCGCAGGATCAGGTAGTTGCGCATACAGCCCCGCGCGGTCTCCCAGACGCCTTCCTCGTCCTCGGTGCGCGGCGGCTTGTAGTCGAAGTGCACGTACCCGTCGTAGCCGGGCCGGTCCTCCGAACCATTCAGTACGTCGACGGTCCAGAACGCCTCACGGAGATTCCCGGCCCCGAACCGCAGGTCCTGGTCGAACCGCGGACCGTGCTGTCCGTTGAGGTCGATGTGGTACAGCTTCCCGTGCCACAGCGCCTGGGCGATCCCGTGCGCGTAGTTCAGGCCGGCCATCTGCTCGTGCCCGACCTCGGGGTTAATCCCGACCAGTTCCGGGTCCGCCAGATCGTTGATGAAGGCAATCGCGTGACCGATCGACGGCAGCAGGATGTCACCGCGCGGCTCGTTCGGCTTCGGCTCGAGGGCGAACCGGATGTTGTAGCCCTGCTCGCGGACGTACGCGGTCAGGATGTCCATCGATTCCTTGTACCGGTCCAGTGCGGCGCGGACGTCCTTCGAGCCGCCGGACTCGGCGCCTTCGCGACCGCCCCACAGCACGTACGTCGACGCGCCCAGCTCGGCGGCCAGGTCGACGTTGCGCAGTACCTTGGCGAGCGCGTACCGCCGTACCTGGCGGTCGTTGGCGGTCAGGCCGCCGTCCTTGAAGACCGGGTGCGCGAACAGGTTCGTGGTCGCCATCTCGACCACGATGCCGGTGTCGGCCAGGGCCTTGGTGAAGCGTTCCAGCGTCTGCGTCCGGGTGCTGTCGTCGGGCACCAGGTCGTCGTCGTGGAACGATATAGCAGCGGCTCCGAGCTCGGCCAGCTTCTCCACCGCGTGGACCGGGTCCATCGCGGGACGAACCGCCGTACCGAAGACGTCGACTCCTTCCCAGCCGACGGTCCACAGACCGAACGAGAACTTGTCAGCTCGGGAGGGCGTATATGCGTTCATGAGGGAATCTCCTGCCATTGTCGGGACGCCGAACTGGCCTCGACCGCGGCCAGCACGCGCTGGACCTGCAGCCCGTCCGCGAACGACGGCGCCGGATCGGTGCCCTCGGCAATCGCAGTGACCAGATCGACGACTTGATGGGTGAATCCGTGCTCGTAGCCGAGCAGGTGACCGGGCGGCCACCACGCTTCGACGTACGGGTGGGCGGCCTCGGTGGCGAGGATGCGACGGAAGCCGGCCGTCCGCGCATCCTCTCCTGCGTCGTAGTAGTGCAGGAGGTTCATGTCCTCGAAGTCGAAGGCAAGACTGCCCGCACTGCCGTTGATCTCGATCCGGATCGCGTTCTTCCGGCCGGTCGCGAACCTCGTCGCCTCGAAGACGCCGAGCGCTCCGGAGGCGAACTTCGCCAGGAACACCGCGGTATCGTCGACAGTGACGGGGCCGCGCTCGGTCCCCGCCGTACCGGACAAGCCGGTGTGTTCCGAGGCGGCGACCGGGCGCTCCTTGACGAAGGTCTCGAGCTGACCGCTCACCTCGGCGATCGCGTCGCCGGTGATGAACTGCGTCAGGTCGATGATGTGCGCGCCGATGTCACCGAGCGCACCGGAACCGGCCTTCTCCTTGTCGAGGCGCCACGACAGCGGCGCCTCGGGGTCGGCGATCCAGTCCTGCAGGTACTGCGCGCGGACGTGCCGGATGGTACCGAGCTTGCCCTCGGCAACGAACTGGCGGGCGAGCGCGATCGCCGGGACGCGGCGATAGGTGAACCCGACCATCGACCGGACACCCTGCGCGGCGGCCTTCGCAGCCGCCGCGGCCATCGCCTCGGCCTCGGCGACCGTGTTGGCCAGCGGCTTCTCGCACAACACGTGCTTCCCGGCCTCCAGGGCCGCGATCGCAATCTCCGCGTGGCTGTCCCCCGGCGTACAGACATCAATGACCTGTACGTCGTCGCGGGTGAGCAGCTTGCGCCAGTCGGTCTCGGTCTGCTGCCAGCCGAGTTTGGTCGCAGCAGCCTGTACGGCGTCGGCGTTGCGGCCGCACAGGACGTTCATCGTGGGGTTGATCGGCAGGTCGAAGAACCGTGGTGCACTTCGCCAGGCCTGCGAGTGGGCGGCGCCCATGAACGCATAGCCGATCAACCCGATACCCAAGTTAGACATCTGTCAGCTTTCGAAGGCGGTGGGCAGGTACTGGTCGACGTTGTCCTTGGTGACGACCGGTGCGTACAGCTGGACCTTGCGCGGTACCTCGACCTCCACCAGGTCGCCGAGGGCCTTCTTCTGGACCAGCAGCCGGGCCAGCCGGATGCCGTCGGCACCCTGCGTCGACGGGTAGATGACGGTGGCCTTCACCAGCGACGTACCGGACTTGATGTCGCGCATCACGTTCGCCGAACCGGCGCCGCCGACCAGGAAGAAGTCCTTGCGGTTGGAGTTCTTGATTGCGGCCATCACGCCGACACCCTGGTCGTCGTCGTGGTTCCAGATCGCATCGATCTTCGGGGCCGCCTGCAACAGGTTGGCGGCCGCCTCCTCTCCCGACTCGACGGTGAACTTGGCAGCGACCCGGTTGCTCACCTTCAGCCCGCAGCCTGTCAGCGCGTCCTTGAAGCCCTTGCTGCGGTCCTGCGTCAACGGCAGCGAGTCGATCCCGGCGATCTCGGCGACGATCGAGTCCTTCTTGTCCTTCAGCTGGGAGCAGACGTAGGTGCCGGCCGACACTCCCATACCGTAGTTGTCGCCGAGAACCGTGGTCCGGGCCGCGGCCGGGTTGTTGAACTCGCGGTCGACGTTCACGACCGTGATCCCGGCCTCCATGGCCTTGGTCGCGACCGCGGTCAGCGCCGCGCCGTCGAACGGCAGCAGCACGATCGCGTCGACCTTCTGGTTGATGAAGGTCTCCACCTGACTGATCTGCTGACTCGGGTCGTTGGTGCCCTCGGCAACGAGTAGCTCGACGTCGGAGTACTTCTTCGCCTCGGCCTGGGTGGCCTTGGTGATCGCACCCATCCAGCCGTGGTCGGCGGCGGGGGCGGAGAAGCCGATCTTGACCTTCTTGCCGGGCTCGTCGTTCTTGCCGGCCGACACGCCCTGCGGCGCGGCCTTGTTGTCGGTCTCGGCCTTCGGGGTGTTGCTGGTACAGGCCGCCAAGGCGAGGACGCCGAGTCCGGCAATGGCGATTGTTCGGGCGGAACGGGACATCTTTGTCTCCTTGGCTATGAACTGGTGGTGCGTCTGGCGAGCCGCTGCTGGAGAAGAACCGCGATCACGATGATCACGCCCTTCGCCACCGACTGGGCGGAGATGCTCAGGTTGTTGAGGGTGAAGACGTTGTTGAGGGTGGTGAAGATCAGTACGCCGAACACCGTGCCGACGATCGTGCCGCGGCCGCCGGACAGCAGCGTGCCGCCGATCACCACCGCCGCGATCGCGTCGAGTTCGTACAACTGACCGTGGGTCGAGCTCCCCGTGTTCGTCCGGGCCATCAGCATCACCGCGGCGATCCCGCAGCACAGGCCGGCCAGCACGTACAGCGCCACCGTGTGCCGCTGGACCTTGATACCGGCCAGGCGGGCGGCTTCGGCGTTCCCACCGACGGCGAAGGTACGGCGGCCGAACGTGGTGCGGTTGAGCACCACCCACCCGGCCGCGGCGACCAGCAGGAAGATCCAGACCAGCACCGGTACGCCGATCAGCGAACCGCCGAAGAAGTCCACGAACGAGTTGTCGCTGATGATCTGCGTCCGGCGGTCCGAGATGATCTCGGCCAGACCACGCGCCGCCGCCAGCATCGCCAGCGTCGCGATGAACGGGACGATCTTGCCGTAGGCGATCAGCAGACCGTTCACGAGTCCACAGGCGGCACCTACCAGGAGTGCCGTCGAGACCATGAAGATCCAGTGGTAGTCCGTCGCCAGTTGCTGGGTCGCCAGCGTGGTCGCCCACACCGAGGACAGCGCGACCATCGCACCGACCGACAGGTCGATACCGCCACCGGTGATGACGAACGTCATGCCGATGCTGACCACCCCGATCACCGCGGCCAGCCGCAGGATCGTCAGCACGTTGGGTCCGGTCGCGAAGGTGTCACCCGACGTCGCCACCCCGACGATGCAGAGCACGACCAGGGCTACCACCAGACCGAGGTTCCGGCCGATTCCAGTGCTCAGCAGACCGCTCGATCGTTGGGCTGTCGGCGGGGCGACCGTCGCCTGAGTCGAAGCTGTTGTGTCCGAAGGTGCCTCACTCACACTGAACTTCCCTCCATCACCAGGTCGAGGACTCGGTGTTCGTCAATCTCTTGCGCGGGCCCCGTGTGGACGGCTCGCCCCTCCCGCAGTACGACGACCCGGTCGGACAGACCGAGGACTTCTTCGACCTCGCTGGAGACCAGCACGATCGCTACGCCACTGGCGGCCAACTTACGGACCAGGGCGTAAATCTCGGACCGAGCGCCGACGTCGACGCCCCGGGTGGGCTCGTCGAGCAGGAGCACTCGGCACTCTCGCAGCAGCCAGCGAGCCAGCACAACCTTTTGCTGGTTGCCGCCGGACAGGTTGCGCACCGGCTGATCGACGCCGGGCGGCCGGACGTCGAGCGACTCGGCGAGCTGAGTTGCGGCAGCGCGCTCGGCGTGGTTGTTCAGGAACCCGCCACTGGCGAAGCGCTGCATGGTCGACACGGTGATGTTCTTGTAGACGGCCTCGTCCAGGAGCAGCGCCTGACTCTTGCGCTCCTCCGGTGCCAGGCCGACACCCGCCTTCACGGCGGACTGCACCCAGCCGCCGCGCAACTCGGTGCCGTCGACGCGGACTGATCCGGTCGCGGGCCGACGCGCGCCGTACACGGTCTCGAGGACTTCGGAGCGGCCGGAGCCGACGAGGCCGGCGAAGCCGAGGATCTCACCGGCGCGGACGCTGAAGTTGATCCCGGCGAACTCTCCCGGGCGGGACAGGTCGGTGACCTCGAGAACGACCGGGGCGGTCGTCGGGATCTCGGCGCGGGGCGGAAAGACGTATTCGATCGAGCGTCCGGTCATCAACCGGATCAGCTCCTTGGTCGGTGTCTCTCGCGCGTCGAGGCCGGTGGCGACGGTGGCGCCGTCCTTGAGAACGGTGACCCGGTCGCCGATCTCGCGGATCTCTTCCAGCCGGTGCGAGATGTAGACGACGGCCACACCGCGAGCGGTCAGGCCGCGGATCACGCGGAACAGGTTCGAGACCTCTTCGGGATCCAGTACGGCGGAAGGCTCGTCCATCACGATCAGGCGGGCATCTCTGGAGAGCGCTCTCGCCATGCTCACGACCTGCTGACCGGCCGCCGGGAGCGCGCCGACCTCCCGCCGTACCGGGATCTCGCCGTGCCCGAGACCCTGCAGGATCTCGCGAGCGCGGGCGGAGGCTTCGTGGCGGCGGCTGAAGCCGAAGCGGGCCGGCTCGTGGCCGAGGAAGATGTTCTCGGCCACGGACAGACCGGGGACCAGGTCGAGTTCCTGGTAGATCGCGGCGATCCCGCGCTGGATCGAGGCCGTCGGGCTGTTCAGCTGCACCTCGTCGCCGTTGATCCGGATCGTGCCGGCGTCGGGCTGGTGTGCCCCGGTCAGCACCCGGATCAGGGTGGACTTGCCGGCGCCGTTCTGACCGAGCAGGCAGTGCACCTCCCCGGCGCGGACATCCAGGTCGACCCCGTCGAGGGCCCGGACGCCCGGGAACTCCTTGACGATCCCGGTCATGGTGAGGAGAGCGCTCTCGGTGATCACGCCTCCGTTCTCTGGACTCATGGTGCGACTCCCTGTTCCGTGCGGCCGATCGTGGTGGGGTCGACGAAGACTTGGTCGAGCGCGATCTGCGCGCCGCCGCGAACGGCAGCAGCGAAACCGAGCTCGGAGCGGACCACGCGGCAACCGCCGCCGTCCGGCGCGATCACCCGATCGCGAATGGCTTGTTCGAGCGGCTCCTTGAGCCATGGGCCGAGAGCTGCGAAATATCCGCCGAGCACGAGGACGTCCGGGTTCAGGATGTTCACCAGGATCGCTCCCCCGATGCCCAGCCAGGCGCCGACGTCCTGCAGCGCGGCCAGCGTGCGCGGGTCGCCGTCATCGGCGCGCTGAGTGATCGCGGCCAGTCGCTGCTCGACGTCCAGCGTCGGGTTCCGGACCGGGTCGTCGGCATCGGTTGCCTTGTGCAACAAAGCGCTCAGTCCGACCACGGTCTCCCAGCAACCCGTCCGGCCGCAGCCGCAGGTCCGTCCGTCCGGCGCGACCGGCATGTGCCCGACCTCGCCGCTGTAGCCGCGGCCGCCGCGCAGGAGGTGCCCGTTGGACACGACGCCGCCACCGACACCGACAGCACCGGTCAGCAGCACGAGATCCTGCACCGCTCCATCCTTGCGCAACTCCGAGTACGCCGCGAGTGCAGCGA
Organism: Kribbella yunnanensis; assembly: GCF_039529655.1. Lineage (NCBI taxonomy): Bacteria > Bacillati > Actinomycetota > Actinomycetes > Propionibacteriales > Kribbellaceae > Kribbella > Kribbella yunnanensis. The sequence goes on from NZ_BAAANF010000003.1 coordinate 199,601, forward strand.
GATTCGCCTCGTTGTCGATCAGCAGGGAGTACGACGGTTCGCCGAGCCGGGACCGCATTTCCGCAGCGACCTCGAGTTCGCCCCAGCCAAGGTTCGGCGCGAGACTCAGGGTGCCGGTGTCGCCGCGGACCAGACCGGGGACTGCGAGGGTGACGCCGGCGAGTTGGCCGGAGCGCGCTTCCACGGCGGCCAGCACCTCGCGAATCAGGTCGGCCAGGCGATCGAGCGTCGTACCGGGGTCGAGGTGGGCGACATCCACGGGAACGCGACGCTCGAGAACGCTCTCTCCGGCGAGATCGAGGGCGGTGACGGCGAGATAGTCGACGTTGATCTCGGCGCCGACGCCGCAGACGCCGCTGCCGTCGAGCTCGACCAGTTGGCCGGGGCGACCGAGGGCGCGGGTGGAGTCGGCGGAGCCTTCGCGGAGCAGGCCGCGCTCGACGAGCTCGGCGACCAGGCTGCTCACCGTCGCCTTGTTCAGGCCGGTGTCGGCGGCGATCCGGGCGCGCGACTTCGGGCCGGATTCGCGGACGTGGCGCAGGACGACCGACAGGTTGTTGCGGCGCAGGGCGACGTGGTCGGCGGCAACGGCGCGATCTCCGGGACGGCGCCCGTGCGTCAGTGTCATGCCACCACCCCCTACCCTGTGAGCCCCATCACAGACTTTGTCTGTTGAGCCAACAAACTAAGTTTCCGCCAGTTTGGCGTCAAGGGGTTGTCACGATCGATTTCTTGCAACACCCTGTTCACAATTTTCAGCACGCCCTCCGACCCCCGCTCCCGCCCCCAGGAGACCGCCCAATGAAGCTCTCTCGTCGTACCGTGCTCGCTTCGGCCGCCGCCACTGCGGCAGCCGGATCCCTTCCACAGCTCAGTTATGCGGCCAGCCCGCCAGGTGACGTCGTCGGCAAGGTGACCGTCGGATACCAGGGCTGGTTCGCTTGCCCCGGTGACGGAGCGCCGATCAACGGCTGGTGGCACTGGAGCCGCAACTGGGGCCAGCCGCCCTCCCCCAGCAACACCGCGATCGTGAGCTGGCCGGACATGCGCGACTACAGCGCGACGTACCAGACGGCGTACGCGAATCTCGGCAACGGACAGCCCGCGCGGCTGTTCTCGTCGTACGACCAGCAGACCGTGAACACGCACTTCCAATGGATGCAGCAGAACGGCTGCGACACGGCCGCGCTACAGCGGTTCAACCCGACCGGTGGTGAAGGACCGACCCGGGACGCGATGGCGGCGAAGGTGCGCCAGGCCGCGGAACAGTACGGGCGCAAGTTCTACATCATGTACGACGCGACCGACTGGACGAACATGCAGTCGGAGATGAAGACCGACTGGATCAACAAGATGCGTGCGTACACGTCGTCATCGGCGTACGCCTTCCAGAACGGCAAACCGGTCGTGTGCATCTGGGGCTTCGGATTCAACGAGGCCAACAAGGCCTGGCCGGCGTCGGTCTGCCTGGATGTCGTGAACTGGTTCAAAGGCCAGGGCTGCTACGTGATCGGCGGCGTACCGACGCACTGGCGGCCAGGTAACGAGGATTCGCGACCGGGCTACCTCGAGGTGTACCACGCCTTCAACATGCTCTCGCCCTGGATGGTCGGGCGGATCAGCGACGTCGCGGGCGCGGATCACTACTACAACAACGTGAATCAGCAGGATCAGGCCGACTGCGACGCGCACGGGATCGACTATCAGCCGTGCGTGATCCCGGGCGACCTGTCGTCGGGTCACCGGCGGCACGGCGACCTGATGTGGCGGCAGTTCTACAACCTCAAGCGGGTCGGCGTTCAGGGTCTCTACATCTCGATGTTCGACGAGTACAACGAGGGCAACCAGATCGCGAAGACCGCAGAGAGCGCTTCCTGGGTTCCCTCCGGATCCCAGATCCGGGCGCTCGACGAGGACGGTACGGCGTGCACGTCGGACTACTACCTGCGGTTGACCAACGACGGCGGGCGGATGTTCAAAGGCCAGTCCCCGTTGACGCCAACCCGCCCGACCGTGCCGTGGCCGGCCCAGGGCGGGAGCGGTGTGATCTTCTACGAACACGTGGACTATCTCGGCGTCGCCGGCGCAGTCCTTGCTAAGGGCAACTACACCCGGGCTCAACTGGTGGCCGCCGGGGTGCAGGACAACTGGGCGTCGTCGGTGAAGGTTCCGGCGGGCTGGACCGTGACGATCTACGCCGAAGACAACTTCGGCGGCCAGACCTGGGTCCGGACCGCCGATACACCGAACTTCACCACGCTGTCACCGAACGCCAACGACCAGTTGACGTCGGTGCGGATCACCTAGAACAGCTCAAGGCTGTCGCCGGCCGCGGTGATGACGGGGTTCTCCAGGTAGAGGCGGCAGGCGATCGCGTGCCCGGCGCAAGTGTGCAGCGCCGGGCCCGCGGCATCGACCACGCGGTAGGCGACTGGATGCTCACAGCGCTCGACAGCGCCTTCGTTCGGCTGGTTGCAACCAAGGATGTGGCAACTGACGGTCTCACCGACGTTCATCAGGGTGAGGCCGTGATCCGGGCAGACGCCCCAGCCCACACCACAGCTCTCGCCATCGTTGGCAGCCAGCCTGACCAGGCTTCCGGCGGTCGCCTGGAGCTTGCCGGCCAGGGTGCGGAACGTGCTTGCCGCTTGGTCGAGCTCGCGACGAAACTCACGCAGGGCAACGGATTCCGGCATTCCGCGGGTCGCGGCGTCGAGGTTCTCCGACAGCGCCATCGCGGCAACCGCGATCTCGTCGACCCGGACCGGCGTACTGAACTCGCCCAGCGGCGGAACGTCGACCCGCCCGATCGGCCGCTCCGACCAGTGCGCCTCGGTGACCGGTACGTCGGTCTTCGCCGCGCTCGCCTTGCCGTTCGCCGCCGCGTGACCGTTGGTGTCCTTGCCGTTCTTCCCGGCGGCGTGCTCCTTCTTGCCGTTGGCCTGGTCCTTCATACCGTTGGCCTCGTCCGCCGGAACCCGGCTGTCCTGTGCTGCCCGCCCGTTCATACAGCCTCACTCGTCAAGTGCCTGGCTCGCGCCATGCCCGCCCCCTGGTAGTGCCCCGAACAGTGACCCGTGATGGGCACCGGGGCCGATCGTCCCACGTCATCGTCGCTTCAACCAGAGGAAATCGGCGGGCGTCACCCACCGCTCTTCCTCCTTTGCGCACCGCAACGAAAACGGTGGCCCCAGGCCCTTGTTGGTGCCCCGTCCACGGCCTGAACAATCACAGCCAGGGAATTCCTCAACGCTGCTTTAACATTTCCGCACGCAGCGTTAGTGAGACCTGTCAGTCCGGTGACTGCGCGTGTGAGATCAATCGCTCGCGGAAGAACTCGACCGTGCGGGCGCGGGCGTGGAAGGCCGAGTTCGGCGGGTTCTCCTTGATCTCGCGGGTGAGCACGGAGTGCGCGGACTTGCCGTAGCCCTCGGAGTTGCCGGGACCGGAGTCGAGCTCGATGACCTCGAAGGCATCGCCCAGCTCGGCCCGCAGCGTGGTGAACCGATCAGCCGGCGCCATCGGGTCCTTGCTGAACCGCAGACCGAGCACGCACAACCCGTCCGTACGGGTGCGCTCCTTGACCACGTCGAGCTCGCGCCGGGACAGCCCCGGGTCGCGGCGTAGCTTGGCCGTCAGCGGCAACGGGACCGACGGCTGACTCAGCACCGGCGCCCGCACGACATCGTCGACCGCGGTGGCGAGGCCGAAGCCGCCGGTGAAGCACATGCCGATCACGCCCACTCCCCGGCCGGGGGTCCGGGCCGCGAGATCGGCGGCAACCGCTCTCAGGAACTGCGTGATCGGTCGTTCCGCGTCGGCCGCGAAGGCCCGGAACTCCTTCGACACACACAGCCGGGAGAGCGTTCCGAGAACATAGAGAGCGCTCTCCGACTTTCCCGGCGTACCGAAGGGTGAGGCGATCACCACGGTGAAACCCTCGCTGACGAGATGTTCGGCGTACCCGAGGACCTCCGGGGTCAGGCCGGGGATCTCCGGGATCACCACGATTCCCGGGCCTTCACCCTTCTCGAAGCAGTCGTAGGTCTGCCCGGCTCCGGTGAACGGCGCACGCCGCCAGCCGGCCGCTTCGGGACTCGTTGCCATATCCGCTCCCCTGCATCGATGTAACACCTAGGTCGAAAGGCTTGAGCTCGACACCGGAGAAGCAGTCCACTGGGATACCGACTCCGCCTCCGCCCCCGAGGAAGTGCTCATGTACCGTCCTCTCACCCTACTCACCGGTGCCGCGCTGCTACTCACCGCAGCCACCGCCGTCGGACCGGCTCAGGCCGCACCGGACGAACGGACCATCAGCTATCACGGGTACCAGGTCGCCGTACCGAAGTCGTGGCAGGTCGTCGACCTGTCCAAGGACCCGTCGGCCTGTGTCCGCTTCGACCGACCAGCCGTCTATCTCGGCCGGCCCGCCGAACAGCAGAACTGCCCGGCCCACCTGGCCGGGCGCACGGCCGGCCTGATCCTGGAACCGCTCTCCGGCGCCGCTCCCCGCGCTGCCGCCGTAGCAACCTCAGCCAGTACGGCGGCCGCTGCGGCGCCGTCGGCCGACAACCAGATCCAGGTCGGTGTCGAGGACGCCGGTGTCCTGGTCACCGCGATCCACGGCGCTGGTGAGGAATCGTCCGTCCGGCAGATCCTCGGCCGGGGACGTGTCACCTCCAAGGCCGACGCGACAGCCATGGTCCGCCCTCACCAGGCCGCGATGGCACCGGCCGCGTCGATTGTTGCCCCCGGCACCATGATCAACCAGCAGGCGTTCGACCAATGCACGGCACCGTCGCTGGGCGCCATGAACGCCTGGAAGTCCTCGCCGTTCAAGGCCGTCGGCATCTACATCAGCGGCTCGTCACGCTCCTGCACCCAGGCCAACCTGACCGCCTCGTGGGTCGCGTCGAACGCCGCCAACGGCTGGTCGTTCATCCCGATCGACGTGGGCTACCAGGCCGCCTGCGGCAGCCGGAACCCGAAGATGTCCTTCGATCTGGCCACCGCCCGCTCCCAGGGCTCGAGCTCGGCGAACGTCTCGGCCGACGCGGCGAGCGCGCTCGGGATCGGCCCGGGGAGCGCTCTCTACTCGGACATCGAGGCGTACCCGACCGGCAACGTCGCCTGCCGCGACGCGATCATGTCCTACGTCACCGGCTGGACTGAGACGCTGCACGCCCGCGGCTACCTCAGCGGCGTGTACAGCAGCGCAGGCTCCGGCGGCCGCGACCTGGCCAACTCCGCCGGTGACAGCCGCTGGCTGATGCCCGACCACCTCTGGTTCGCGTGGTGGAACGGCGCCGCCGACACCAACGGCGGTCAGTACATCCCGGCCGGCCTCTGGGTGAACCACCAGCGCCTCCACCAGTACAAGGGCGACCACAACGAGACCTGGGGTGGCGTCACCATCAACATCGACAGCAACTTCCTCGATGTCGCCGGCAACCCGCCGCCCCCGATGGAGGACGGCGTCTACCGGATCAAGGCCGAGGTCGGCGGCTTCGACCTCGACGTCCAGGACTGCCAGTCCCAGAACGGCGCGAACATCCGGATGTGGGACCGCATCCTGACCAGCCCTTGCCAGCAATGGCACATCGTCCGCACGACCGGTAACACCTTCAAGATCCTCGACGGCAACACCGGTAAGGCCCTCAACGTCACCGGCTGCTCCACCGCCGACGTCACCCCCGTCGAACTCTTCGACGACAGCGGCGCCGACTGCCAGACCTGGACCATCGAACCGATCATCGGCGGCGCCTACAAGATCATCGGCACCGGCTCCGGCAAGTCCCTCGACGTGGCCGGCTGCTCCGCCGCCCGAGGCGCCGACGTCATCATCTGGCCCTTCCACGGCGGCTCCTGCCAACGCTGGTACTTCACCGCCGTCTAGCGAGGAATGAGTTCGACACATCCATCGGCGCGGACGCTCCGGTAGTGGGCGGACCAATGCGTTAGGCAATCAATCGCATTGATCCGCCCGGGCAATTCAGTACCCCGAATGAATAGCAATACCGGACCGGAATTCGACCTGCTTCACAGGCCCCAACCGTAGCGGATCCGATCGCGACCGGACGCATTGCGGACGGTGAGATCGAGGTTGGTCCCGCTGCCGCTGAGGGCGAACATCGAGTACCAGTCGAATGCCCCGCCGTTGGTGCGCTTCCCGCCGAGCGCGGGCCAGTAGGTCCCGCCCATCTGGTTGTCCCGCATGACCTGCGTGATCGCGCGCACGTAGCGCACGAAGTTGTCGGTGCTGCCCGCGTCGGCGTAGTTGAGTCCGTTCGACATCGGAGCGCCGTACTCGGTCAGGACGGCCCGGGAGCCGCAGTTCCCGAGCCGGGTCTGCGCGTGGTTGCGGAAGCCGTCGTACGTCATCGGGCCGTAGAAGAAGGCGTAGTAGTGGAACGACAGTAGCGTGCCGTTGAAGCGGCTGTCGGTGCAGATGTCGCGGAGGTCCTGGCTGTAGCCGGTACCGCCGATGAGCACCCGGCTGGGCACTGCCGAGTAGTGATAGCTGAGCCAGTTGGCCGCGACGTTGCGCCAGTCCGCCGAGCTGTAGCCGTGCGGTTCGTTCATCGGTTCGAAGTAGACGTTCGGGTTGGCGCCGTAGGTGTTGGTGACGCGGGACCACATCGTGTTCCAGGCAGCGAGGTTCGTGATCTTGCCACCGGAGGCGGCACCGTCCTCCCAGTACGCGAGGATGACCTTGAACCCGCGAGCGGTGGCGGCGTCGACGGCACCCCGGTAGTTCTCCCACCAGGCGGTTCCGACCGTGTGGGTGTTGATCGGCAGCCGCACGGTGTTCACGCCGACGGCCGCCATGTCGTCGTACAGGGCATTGGCCTTGGCCCGCACGGTCGCGTTGCTGTCGGTCTGACTCAGGCCCGCGATGACCAGCGGATTCTTGCTGAAGTTGTCGCCCAGCACGGCCCAGTTCATGCCGCGGAACTGACTGGTGGCGGCCTGGGCGGGTGCTGAGGTGACGGCGACGCCGGCCAAACTGCACAGCGCCATCACCACCAGCAGGATCGGTCTTGGGAACATGTTCTCGCCTCTCTGAGCCTGGTCGAGCGCATTGTTTCCCGAAATATGATGCGCGGCGGTAAAACCTGTCCACCCGGCGATCAAAGGTGGGCAACAACGTTCAGAACCGAACATCTACGGGACTGATGGGACCGAAACATTTTTCGAATCTCGCCTCGATAAGACCGAAGCATTGCGCACCGCGCAGCGGGAGGCGTACGGTCTGCGACTAATCGAACCGCTTCGACCCCTCCGCCCCGGGAGTCCTCATGGTTCACCGCACCCTGGTGCCGGCCTTCCTGCTGCGGAGCAATCCCATGCCTTCAGCACGAAGGAGGACGCATGTCCCCGCAGCCCTTATCCGTCCGGAAACTACTTCGCAGTGCGCTGGTACTGCTCACAACCATCAGCGCACTGACCATCCCGCCCGCGATCGCCGCCGACGCAGCCGCCACCACACTGGGAGCGGCAGCGGCCCAGTCCGGGCGCTACTTCGGCGCCGCCGTCTCCGCGGGCAAGCTCGGTGATACGCAGTACACGACGATCCTCAATCGCGAGTTCGGCTCGATCACCGCCGAGAACGAGATGAAGTGGGACGCCACCGAGCCCTCGCGGAACAACTTCACCTTCGGATCGGCCGACCGGATCGCCAACCACGCGCGTTCGCAGAACAAACTGCTCCGCGGACACACCCTGGTCTGGCACTCGCAACTGCCCGGCTGGGTCAGCGGGATCCGGGACGCGAACACCCTGCGCAGCGTGATGAACAACCACATCACCACGGTGGCGAGCAGGTACCGCGGCCAGATCCATTCGTGGGACGTCGTGAACGAAGCGTTTGCCGACGGCAACAGCGGTCAGCTCCGGTCGTCGGTGTTCCGCGACGTCCTCGGCATGGGCTTCATCGAAGAGGCGTTCCGGACCGCCCGGGCCGCGGACCCCACCGCCAAGCTCTGCTACAACGACTACAACATCGAGGACTGGAACGCGGCCAAGACCCAAGGCGTCTACCGCCTGGTCCGCGACTTCAAATCCCGTGGCGTACCGATCGACTGTGTCGGCCTCCAGGCACACTTCGGAAGTGGTGGCGCGCCAGCCAACTTCCAGACCACGCTCTCCAGCCTTGCTGCGCTCGGGGTCGACGTACAACTGACCGAACTCGACATCGCCCAAGCATCGCCGAACGCGTACGCCGGCACCGTCCGGGCCTGCCTGAACGTACTGCGGTGCACCGGCATCACCACCTGGGGTGTGCGCGACAGCGATTCCTGGCGAGGTAGTGAGAACCCGTTGCTGTTCGACCGGAACGGCAACAAGAAGCCGGCGTACGACGCCGTACTGAGCACACTGAACGCCGTTCCCGGCAGCGGCCCGATCCAGGTCGGGGTCAACTACCGGCTGGTGGCGCAGCACAGTGGCAAGGCGGTCGACATCGCCAACTCGTCCACTGCCGCCGGCGCCTTGGCGCAGCAGTGGTCGGCCAGCGGTGGGACCAATCAGCAGTTCGACTTCCTGGACGCCGGTGGTGGCTACTTCCGGATCAGGGCACGCCACAGCGGTCTCGTCCTGCAGGTCGCGGGCTCGAACACCGGCGCAGACGTGACGCAACAGGCGGACACGAACGCTACGAGTCAGCAATGGCAGCCGACAGACCACGGCAACGGGGTGGTCAGCCTGATCAACCGGCAGAGCGGCCTCGCGCTGGACGTGTGGTCGGCATCCACCGCAGACGGCGCACGTGTCTCGCAGTGGAACCCGACCGGCAACTCGAACCAGCGCTTCCAGCTCCAGCGCCTCTAGCGGAAGGAGAAACAGATGCACAACAAGAGACGAAGTACGGCGCTCGCCCTCGCGACAGCACTGATTGCGGGCCTGCTGGCTGTGGTCGGTACGAGTCCGGCGCAAGCGGCCACTGTGGATCCGAACGCGTGGTACGTCCTGGTGAATCGCGCGAGCGGCAAGGCATTGGACATTTCCGGAGCGAGCACCGCGGACGGCGCCGGCGTTCAGCAGTGGGCGCGGCACGACGGGACCAATCAGCAGTTCCAGTTCGTGGACTCCGGCGGCGGGTACTACCGCTTGCGAGCACGCCATTCCGGCAAGGCGCTCGACGTGTCCAACGCGTCGACCACGGATGGCGCCAACGTCATCCAGTGGAGTGATCACAACGGGACGAACCAGCAGTTCCGGTTGGCCGACTCCCCTGACGGCCGGGTCCGGCTGCTCAACCGCAACAGCAACAAAGCTCTCGAGGTCCCGAGTGGTTCCACTACCGACGGGGCGCAGGTCGTGCAGCGCTCCGACAGCGGCGGGACGAACCAGCAGTGGCAGCTGGTCGCTGTGGGCAGTCCTGGTGGATCGTTGCCGTCCACTTTCCAGTGGTCGTCCAGTGGGGTGCTCGCCGGTCCGAAGGCCGATGCGCAACATCCCAACCGCTACTCCATCAAGGATTTCTCGGTGGTTCGGCACAACAACCAGTGGCTGATCTACGCCACGACCGCGGGATCGTCCGGTTGGGGTCTGGTGAACTTCAACTTCGGCGACTGGTCACAGGCGGCCGCCGCGCCGCACACCTACCTGGACACGGCCTCCGCGATCGGGCCCGGCTATCGGGCCGCACCGCAGCTGTTCCACTTCGCGCCGACAAACCTCTGGTACCTGGTCTACCAAACCGCGCCACCGACGTACTCGACCAGCACCAACCCCGCCGATCCGCGGTCCTGGTCGGCCCCGCGCACCTTCATCGCGCAGGAGCCGGACATCGTCCGGCAGAACAAGGGCGACGGCACCTGGATCGACTTCTGGGTCATCTGCGACGCCGCGAACTGCTTCCTGTTCTTCAGCGACGACAACGGCCACATCTACCGGGCTCAGACCACCTTGGCCAACTTCCCCAACGGGTTCGGCAACACCCAGATCGTGCTGTCGGACTCCAAGTTCAACTTGTTCGAGGCAACCAATGTGTACAAGGTTGCCGGGGCCAACCAATACCTGTTGATCCAGGAGGCGATCGGCAGCTCCGGCCGGCGGTACTTCCGGTCCTACGTCTCCGGCAGCCTCACCGGCAACTGGACTCCGCTGGCGGCCACGGAGAACCAGCCATTTGCCGGCCGCAACAACGTCGCGTTCCCGAACGGCGCCTGGACCCAGGACATCAGCCACGGCGAGCTGGTGCGCGCGAACAACGACCAGACGCTGACCATCGATCCGTGCCGGCTGCAGTACGTCTACCAGGGCCAGGATCCGGGTGCCGGTGGCGACTATCTGAAGCTGCCTTGGCGGATGGGCCTGCTCACCCAAACGAATTCGTCCTGCTGACAGGAGGAGAGAATCATGAGGAAGAACCACCTTGTACGCCGGTCGCTGGTACCCGTCGCTGCCACCGCGCTGATCTTCACCGGTTTGTCAGCCGGCGCCGCAGAGGCCAGGCCGGCTCCCGCGTCCTCGGCCGCGATTCCGCTCGCGGCATCCCCCGGCTGTGGCAAGACGCCGACACTGCGCAGTGGGACATACACGATCCAGAGCAGTGGGAAGAACCGCAGCTTCATCCTGAGTGTGCCCGACAACTACAACAACACCACGCAGTACCGGCTCGTCTTCGGCTTCCACTGGCTGGGCGGCACCATGCAGCAGGTCGCCGGAGGCGGCAGCGACGGCGACGTCTATGCCCACTACGGGCTGCGCCGGCTGGCGAACAACACGGCGATCTTCGTCGCGCCGCAGGGCCTCAACAACGGCTGGGGTAACTCGGGTGGTGAGGACGTGACGTTTACCGATGACATGATCCGGCGGATCGAGACCGACCTCTGCGTCGACACGACACAGCGCTTCGCCCTGGGCTTCAGCTACGGCGGCGCCATGAGCTACTCACTGGCCTGTTCGCGCGCAACGACCTTCCGCGCGGTCGCGGCGATCGCCGCACCTGGCGGGATCAGCGGCTGTAACGGTGGCACCCAGCCCTTCGCGTACATGGGCATCCACGGCATCTCGGACAACATCGGCGCCGGGCGCGGACTCCGGGACAGGTTCGTCCGGAACAACGGCTGCACCCCGCAGTCCCCGCGCGAACCCGCAGCGGGCAGCCGCACCCACATCACAACCACCTACTCGGGCTGTCGCGCCGGGTATCCGGTGGTGTGGGCCGCCTTCGACGGAGGTCACCAGCAAGGTCCGGTCGACGGTTGCGCAGGCTGCGAAAGCGGCGCCCGGAGCTGGGTGAAGAACGAGGTGTGGAAGTTCTTCACGGGAGACACGACGCCCACCCCGACGGCGTTCCGGCTGCGCAGTGAGGCCGCCGGTCGTTGCCTGGACGTCAACGCCGCCAACTCGGCCAACGGCACCCCGATGCTCGTCTGGGACTGCCACGCCAACGCCAACCAGCAGTTCGCGCGCACCGGCCAGACACTGCAGGTCCTCGGCAAGTGCTTGGAGGCCCCCGTCAACGCCGTACCCGGCACGCGAACTCGTATCTGGGACTGCAACGGCGGCGCCAACCAGCAGTGGAACGTGAACGACAACGGCACCGTCAGCAACCTGCAGACCGGACTGTGCCTCGAGGCCGCCGGCACCGCCAACGGAAGCCCGGCCAACGTCGCCACCTGCACCACCAACCCCAACCAGCGCTGGGCCAAAGCCTGATGTCGCCACGACTCAGCGTGTTCATCGTCGCGATGATCGCGGTACCCGCGCCGATGCTCACCGCGCAGGCCGCCGACACTGCCGTCGTACGGATTGTTGTTGCACCCAACGGGAACGATCGCAATGCCGGGTCCGCGGATCGTCCGGTCGCCACGCTCGCGAAAGCACAGGAGCTGGTTCGCGCTCGGGCCGGCACGAGCGACGTGGTCGTGGAGCTCGCGAGCGGCGTACACCGGCTGTCCGAGCCGCTGAAACTCAGCGGCGCCGACTCAGGGCGTAACGGCCACACGGTGACCTGGCAGGCCGCACCGGGCGCGTCCCTGTCGGGCGGCCAACCCGTCACCGGCTGGACGCAGTACGACGCAGGTGCCAACATCTGGGTCGCTTCGGTTCCGCAGGGCGTCGACTCGCGGCAGCTGTACGTCGACGGGACGCTTGCACCGCGTGCATCCATCCCGATCTCGCGCAACGACGTACGGATCACAGCAAGCGGGCTGACGATCACGAACTCCGCACTGAACTACCTCGCCACGCTGCCCAGGCAGAACCGGATCGAGCTGGAGAGCCTGAACTCGTTCACCGACCGGTACTCCCCCGTGCAGAGCATCAGCGGAACCAGCATCACCATGCAGCAGCCTGCGTGGAACAACAACAACTGGGGGTACGACACCCTCGCGCGCCCGTTCGCGGGTGGCGGTCTGACACTGCACAACTCCTATTCGTTCCTCAGAACCGCCGGTCAGTGGTATCTGGACCCGCAGGCCGGACGGCTCTACTACAAGACGGCCCCCGGTCAGTCACCGGTCGGACGCGACATCGTGCTGCCGCGTTTGACCTCACTGGTGCAGGTGAGCGGGACGCTCGCGAATCCGGTCCGCGACATCACCATGCGGGACATGGTCTTCGAGCACACGACCTGGCTGCAGCCGGGGACCTCGATCGGGTACGCGAATCAGCAGAGCGGCGCTTTCATCCCGGCTGCCTACCAGATGCCCGGGGACTTCCTGACCTCGTGCCAGTCGGGCTGCCGACAGTTCGAGGCCACTCGCAACGGCTGGGGGCAGGTACCGGCCGCCGTACAGGTCTCGGCTGCCACCGGAATCACCTTCGTCAACAACACCTTCCGCCATCTCGGGCAGATCGGACTCGGGATCGGCAACGATGCCGCCGCGCACCAGTCCGGAGTGGGCCTCGGTGCCTCCAACATCACGGTGTCCCAGAACACCTTCACGAACCTGTCCGGCGGCGCGATCCTGATCGGCGGTGTCCGTCCGGACGCGCACCACCCGGCCAACCCCGCGATGGTCAACAAGGACATCACCGTCCGGAACAACCTGGTGACCGACGTCGCCAAGGACTACAAGGACATGGCCGGCATCCTGGCGACGTACGGGACCCGCGTCGTCATCGAGCACAACGAGGTCTCCAACCTCGCGTACGACGGCATCGACATCGGCTGGGGTTGGGGCGCCAATGACCCCGGCGGCAGCCAGGACTACCGCAACCGCGGTCTGTACGACTACCAGCCGGTCTACACCACACCGACGACGTTGCGCGAGACCGTCGTCCGGTACAACGTGGTCCACGGCACCAAGAAGTCACTGCACGACGGCGGAAGCCTCTACAACCTGTCCGCCAACCCTGGCGGCTCGATCGACCACAACCTCGTCTACGACAATCGCAGTACCGTCGGGCTGTATCTCGACGAGGGCTCACGCTACGTCTCAGTGACGAACAACGTGGTGATCGACAGTGGGGTCTTCGCCTTCACCAACGCCAGCAACTCCAACAACACGAACGACAACGTGTTCGCCGCCAACTGGTACAACACCGGTGCGACGAATGTGGCCACTGGGCCGCCGCACAACAACGTCGTACGCGACAACGTCCAGGTGAGCGGCGCGTGGCCGGTGGCCGCTCAACAGGTGATGGCCGAGGCCGGGATCGAACGCGCGGTGCGGCCCAGCACTGGTGACGTCCTGGCGCTGGCGGCGGGCAAGTGCCTGGAGGTCCCCAACAGCAGCACCACACCTGGCACCCAGCTGCAGATCTGGGGATGTACGGGTGGGGCGCACCGCACCTGGACCCGTACGGCGACTGGTCAGCTGACCGTCTACGCCGGCGGCAACCTGCGGTGCGCAACCGCCTTGAACGGCCAGGTGGTGATCTCGCAATGCACCGGCGGTACCAACCAGCAGTGGCAATTCAACGCGAACGGCACCATCACCGCCGTACAGTCCGGCAGCTGTCTGGACGTCAGCGGCGCCGGCACCGGCAACGGCGCCAAGGTCCAGCTGTGGACCTGCCACGGCGGCGGCAACCAGCAGTGGGCGATCTCCTGATCGAAGGCATAATGTGGCGACCCCGGTGTGAACCGGGGTCGCCACGACGATGGAGGCCCGCAGGTGGACAGCACGTCTCTTCCGGCCGGCCCCGAGGAGCGGGGCGCCTACCGGCCCGGTTATGAGCTGGTGGCCGAGCAAATTCTGCAGCTCATCGCGGAACTGACGCTCCAGCCAGGCGACCGGATGCCGACCGAGAACGAGCTGGCCGCCCGACTGGGCTGCAGCCGAACCGTCGTACGGGAAGCCATCAAGATCCTGTCCGCCATCGGACGCGTCCGAGCCCAGAAGGGCCGCGGACTCTACGTCGCGGACGACGACGGGATGCTGGGTCCGGCCCGCTGGCGAGGGTTCTTCCTCCCCACCAATCTCGACCACGTCTACATGCTCTTCGAGTTCCGCCGCGTCCAGGAGACAGCCGCCAGCAGGCTCGCAGCGACCCGCGCCACCCCCGCCGAACTGCGAGCCATCGAGGCCGCCGCCGAAACCTGCCGCCAAGGCCAGCTGGCCGGCCAGGCAGACGCCTTCGCCCGCGGCGACGACGATTTCCACCTCGGCATCGCGACCGCATCGCACAACGAATTCCTAGTCGCCTCAGTCCGCGAAGCCCGCCGCCTGCAGTACCAGTCCACCACCATCGGCCTGCAAGGCACGATCGGTGGTCACGCGGACGGCGCGATCCAGGAACACGCCGCCATCCTCGAGGCAATCCGAGCCGGCGACCCCGAGGCAGCCGCCCAGGCCACCGCCCTCCACGTGGACAACACCCTCGAGGACTACCGCCAAGAAATCCAACGCCGCCTCTTCGGCTAGAACGACCGTCGACTTTTCCCCGCTCTGCCGGGTTCTACACCTCCCCGCGACCCAGATTGCACGTTTTGACATCGGGATCCCAAAGCGGAGTGGACCGAAATCCTGCGATACTGCGCCCAACTGACACTCTGAGACCCTTGGGGGGGTCCCCTTGAAGTTCCGCCCTGCCCTTTTGCTGCGTGTAGGCGTTCCCGCGGCCCTCGTCGCCGGCTCTTTGGTCGTCCTGACCAGCTCGTCCGGCTCCGCCGCCGAGCCCGGTCCGTACCGGCCGAAGTTCACCTCCCACCAGCAGACCGCGAAGAAGGCCGAGTTCGAACCGAACGCGGTCATGGTGAAGTTCAAGCCGAACGCGACCAAGTCGGCCCGCAAGGCCGCCCTGACCAAGCTCCGCGCCACCACCGAAGAGTCGCTGACCGAGGATCTCGTGAAGATCACCGGTACGGCGTCCGCGCCCGAGCTGCTGAAGAAGGTGAAGGCCGACCCGACCGTCGCGCTCGCCTCGCTCAACTACAAGCGCCGGATCGCCGCCGTACCGAACGACGAGTACTACAACACCGACCAGAAGGCGTACCTGAACACGATCCGGATGCCGCAGGCGTGGGACGTGGCCAAGTCGACGGGTAACCAGATCGTCGCCGTCCTGGACACCGGCGTCGACGCCGGTCACCCGGACCTCGTCGGCCACCTGGTTCCCGGCGTGAACACCACCTCGCCGAACCGCGGCCCGATCGACGACAACGGCCACGGCACGATGACGCTGGGCATCATCGCCGCCGGCGCCAACAACAAGGCCGGGGTCGCCGGTATCGGCTGGTCGGTCAAGGCCATGCCGGTCAAGGTCCTGGACGCCGAGGGCAGCGGGTACGACCTCGACGTCGCCGAGGGCATCGACTGGGCAGCCGCGCACGGCGCCAAGGTGATCAACATGTCGCTCGGTGGCCCGGGCGACAACGAGGTCCTGCACGACGCCGTGAAGCGGGCCGCTGCCAAGGGCATCGTGATCGTGGCCGCCGCCGGTAACGACGGAAACAACGTGCTGCACTACCCGGCCGCCTATCCGGAGGTCATCGCCGTCGGCGCGACCGACGCGACCGGGGCCCTGGTCAGCTTCAGCCAGTACGGCGACTGGGTTGACGTCGCCGCTCCGGGCTGGGACATCCTCAGCACCGGTCCGCGCCAGCTGACCCCGCCGCAGTACGAGCCGTACTGGTACTGCACCGGTACGTCGTGCTCCTCGCCGATCGTCGCCGGTATCGCGGCACTCGTCCGGAACAAGTGGCCGACGTACACGTCCGCGCAGGTGACTGCCCGGATCAAGAACCTGGCCCGGGACGCCGGTCCGCGGGGCATCGACCCGTTCTACGGTGCCGGCATCCTCGACGCTTACGCCACGCTCGGCGGCAAGTGGACGAGCGACTTCAGCACCTCGGCCGCCGACGGCAACGACCAGCCGGCGCGGGCGACCGTGACGACGGGTACGGCCAGCGGCACGATCCTGACCGAGGGTGACGTCGACTGGTACAAGATCAACTCGGCGGACGCCCGCAACCTGCGGATCGATGTCACCGGCCCCGTCTTCAACGAGGCGACCCGGACGACCAACTTCGCGCCGCGAGTCGACGTGTACAACAGCCAGCTGCAGTCGATCGGTACCGCGGAGAACCCGTTCCCGCCGGTCGACCCGAACACTGGTCCGATCTGGCAGGCGCTGACCGCCCGCGCCGAGGTGAGCGCACTCGCAGGCGACACCTACATCGCGGTCCGCAACGCCAACGGCTCCCGCGACGCGCGGGCCTATGCACTGAATGTGTCCGCCGCCGGCACGGGCGCCACGGCACCCGGCGCGAGCTACCCGGTGTCGAACGCGTTGCCGGCGAACCTGTCGACCGGAGCGGCCGTCGCCACGAAGCCTTCGGTGACGTTCGCCTCCGATGTCGATGCCGCGACGGTCAACGAGTCGACGGTTCGGCTGCTCAACGGCAGGACGGGGGCCGTGGTCGCAAGCACGGTCGCCTTCGACGCTGCTTCCAAGACCGCGACCATCACTCCGGCGAGCGCGTTGCTGGACAATTCGCCGTACCGGATCGTCGTGAACGGTGTGCACGAGAGCGGTGCGGCCGTGATCCTGGAGCCGTTCAGCAGTGTGTTCTCGACTGTTGATCTGGTGCCGGGTGCGTTGGAGACGTTTGACGCTAGCGGTGGGTTCCAGAAGGCGAATCTGGGGTGGAAGATTCCGGCGCTTGGGGATCTGGATCAGATCATCGTGCGGCGGAATGCCGGGGGTAAGTACCCGACGCCGACTACCGGGACGCTTGTTTACTCGGGTACTGCTTCCAGCTTTGCCAACACTGGGCTGCCGCAGTCGACGACCTACACCTACAGCGCTTGGGTGAAGGATCGGAGTGGGAAGCTGAGTGCGGGTAAGGGTACGCAGTTGCTGGGGATGAAGTCGGGGATCTCTACGACGTCTACGAAGCTGAACATCGGTGGGTCGATCACGCTCAAGGGGAGCACGCTGGGGATCGACGGGAAGGCGTACCCGACGTTGCCGATGAGTATCTACTCGCGGCCTGCGAACGGGAAGACGTTCAAGCTGCTGACGACGCTGGGGTCGTCGTCGCGGGGGACGGTCAGCTACACGTTCAAGCCGGGGTACTCGGCGGTGTACATGCTGACGTTCGCCGGGAACGGCGACCTGATGGGGACGCGGACCAACGACATCACGGTGCTGGTCACGCCGACCATCTCGTCGACGCTGTCGCCTTCGACGGTGAAGCTGGGGTCGACCACGAAGCTCAGTGGGGTGGTGAACCCGGCGCACTCCGGCAAGTCGGTGCAGTTGCAGCGGCTGGTCGGGAAGACGTGGACCGCGGCTGGTTCGGCGAAGCTGAGCTCGGCGGGCGCCTACGCGTTCGGGATCAAGCCGCCGTACAAGGGGAAGATCGCCTACCGGGTCTACTTCCCGAGCGACGGCGACCACACCCTCGCCTACAGCGCGATCCGCACTCTGACGATCACCTGATCATCAGCTGACAGGTGTGCCCCGGTCGATTGCGGCCGGGGCACACGTCTGTTCAGGGGGCGTAGTGCTGGACGGCGCCGCCGCGGGATAGGTCGACGAGGGTGTGGGCCAGGGAGCGGGCGTCGGCTAGGACTTCGGCTAGGTCGAGCTTGGTGAGTTGGCGGTTGCGGACTACTACTTCGCCGGCTACCAGGACTGTGTGGACGTCGGAGGCTCGGACGGAATAGACGAGGGCTGCTCTGGGGTCGTGGAGGGGTTGATTGTGGGGCGCGGAGAGGTCCAGGAGGGTTATGTCGGCTTGGCGGCCTGGCTCTAGGGCGCCTAGGGTCGCGGGCTGGTTGGCGGCGGCGGCGCTGTGGCGGGTGGCTAGGCGAAGGGTGTCGGAGAGGGGCATCCACTCGGCGTTGTTTTGCTGGTGTTTCTGGGTGAGGGCCAGGAGGCGGAGGGACTCCCAGACGTCGAGGGTGTTGTGGACGGCGGCGCCGTCGGTGCCGATGCCGGTGCGGATGCCGATCGAGTGGATTTGCTTGATCGGGGTTCCGTTGCCCATGGCAAGTTTCAGGTAGACCTTGGGGCAGGTGGCGACGGTGGTGCGGTCGGCGTGGCGGGCAAGGATCGGGAGGTCCGTGTCGCGGATGCCGCAGCCGTGGGCGATCAGGGCGCCGGCGTCGAGGACGCCGGTGCGGTCGAGGATCTCGATCGGGGTGGCGCCGTGTTTGTCGAGGGAGGCTTGGGTTTGGTCGTCCGTCTCGGCGGCGTGCAGGTGGATGCGGAAGCCTTCGGCGCGGGCGACGTCGGCGGTACGGCGGAGGTCGTCGTCCGAGACCGTGTACGTCGCGTGCGGGCCGAGGCTGGCGGTGATGCGCGGGTGAAGAGTGGCGAGGTCGCGGGTGGTGGCGATGGCTGCGTCGATGGCTTCGGGGCCGGCCGAGGAGAAGTAGGTCGGGGCGAGGTCGGCGCGGATGCCGGTCTCGATGGCGGCCTGCGCAATTTGGTCGGCGTGGAAGTAGTGGTCGACGAAGGTGGTGACGCCGGCGAGGAGCATCTCGGCGCAGGCCAGGCGGGCGCCGACGCGGACGCGTTCCGGGGTGAGGTTGACCTCCATCGGCCAGATACGCTGGTTGAACCAGTCGTCGATCGAGAGGTCCTCGGCGGCGCCGCGCATCATCACCATCGGGCTGTGCGTGTGCGAGTTGATCAGACCGGGTACGGCGAGCAAGCCGGTGCCGTCGATCACCTTGGTTGGTTCGAGCGGGGGTGTGCCGGTGGGGCCTATGGCGGTGATGACGGAGTCGGTGAGGTGAATGTCCTGGGCCTCGGCGATGTGGCACTCCCCTGTCTCGGGGACGATCAGGACGTCGACGTTGCGGATCAGCGACTGCGCCATACCGGAGCCTCTCACGGTCAGGGGTGACGGCCGGCCAGGACGCAGAACTCGTTGCCCTCGGGGTCGGCGAGGACGACCCAGGTGGCGTCGGCGCCTTGGCCCACGTCGGCGGGACGAGCTCCCAGCTCGAGCAGCCGGCGGACTTCTTCGGCCTGATCGCGGTCGGTGGGGTTCACGTCGAGGTGGAGTCTGTTCTTGACCGCCTTGGGTTCGGGAACCTGGACGAAGGTCAGGGTGGGCGGCACCGGGCCGGGGCGGTTCCTGCCTTCGGGGACATCTGGTGAGCCGATGGTGATGAGGTCTTCCTCGATCAATTGCACCTCGTAGTCGAGCACCGCGCACCAGAAGCGGGACAGGGCGCCGGGGTCGGCGCAGTCGATCGCCAGCTCGGTGAGCTTGCTGGCCATGTCGGAACCTCCCGTTGACGGTGGAGCGGGTCGGTCGCCATCTTCGCACCGGACTTGATGGTCCCGCGCCGGAGGGAGATCGCTCACCCACACGAGGGAAGGCAGCGCTCGGACATCGCCATACGGTCGCAGGGTGATACCTCGAGCCGGCGCCTACGCCCTCTGCAGCGTGCTCTACGGAACCGCGCATCTGTTCTGGGCAGCCACCGGCCCACCCGAATTCGCCCGGATCGAGTCCGTGATCGAGGCGGTGTGGATCGGGGCGATCCCGGCGTTGCTTGCGGCGGCGGGGTACACGATGCTCCGGTCCGGCCGTCGGATGGTTCGATGGGCAGCTCTCGGCGTTACCTGGCTGGGCTGCGCGGGCATGGCGGCGTACTGCCTGCTGTTGTGGCCCACGCTCGCGCAACTCCTGACGGTCCCCTTCGGCGAACCGATGAGCGGAGCCGAACTGGGCGCCGTCGGACTCCGGCTGCTGGGTACCGCGAGCGCGGCCGGTCTGGCCTACGCGGTCCGGCCGCACTTCCGCGCCCTTCGCGGAGCCTGCCTCACCTGCGGACGCTTGCACGCCACAGCGATCCCGGCGGATGCGGCTCGCATCCAGCGCTGGGGGCTGGCCGGCGCGTACTTCGCCGTGGGTTGTTGCACGATCCGGATGATCCCGGCGGTCCGGGGATGGATCGCGGCGGGCGGCATCGAAGGGCCGGCCGGGTTCGTCCTGTTCGTCGCTTTGCTGGTACTTGCCGGGACCCTGCTCCCACTGGCCCTGGCCCATTCGTGGGGTCGGGTCTGGCCCAGGTGGCTCGGCCCGCTGGCGGGTCGCCGCGTCCCGCGCTGGCTGGTCCTTGGGCCCGGCGTCATGATGAGCGTCGGACTCAGCGTGTACTTCGGGATCGGAGGTCTCACGGCGCTGCTCCTCGGCCTGACCGGAGGCGCGGTCGAGATCATCGCCTATATCGGATGGGGACTGGGCCTCGCGGTCGCATCCGCCTCGTACGCACGGCGGACGCGGCCCCGGTGCCGGACCGCCGAACCCATGGGAACAAATGTTCGAATCTAGGGTAGTGTGCTGCGTATGGGTGCTGATCTTCAGGGCTCGTTGCTGGATGCGTTCGAGGATCCGGGGTTGGGATCGCTCGACGGGATCACGCGGGCGGAGCTTGGGCAGGGCGCGTGGGTCGATGTGCTGCCGGGGTGGTTGACCGGGGCGGACCAGGTGTTCGAGCGGCTCGTGCGGGAGGTGCCGTGGTACGCGGAGAAGCGGCAGATGTACGACCGCGTGGTGGACGTGCCGCGGTTGCTGTGCTTCTACGAGGAGAGCCAGGACCTTCCGCTGCCGATCCTGGACGAAGCGCGCGACGCCTTGAGCGACCACTACCGCGAGGAGCTCGGCGAATCGTTCCGCACGGCCGGCTTGTGCTACTACCGCGACGGCCGGGACAGCGTCGCCTGGCACGGCGACCGGATCGGGCGCGGGAATCACGAGGACACGATGGTGGCCATCCTTTCGGTAGGTGAGCCGCGTGTGCTGGCGCTGCGGCCGCGGCCGGGTGGGTCGAGTGGACCGGTGGGTTCGGCGATCCGGTATCCGCTCGGGCACGGCGACTTGATCGTGATGGGTGGGTCCTGCCAACGCACCTGGGAGCACGCCATCCCCAAAGCCAGCGGCCGAGTCGGCCCCCGGATCAGCATCCAGTTCCGCCCCCGCGGCGTGCGCTGAAACCTCCGGTCAGCTACTGGCGAGCGAGAGCTGCCGGGTCCACCTGGATCGGGTAGGGCTCATCGATCGTCGAGACCACTCCCCCGAGCGCCGTGAGCGTCCGGCGGTACTTGCCGTTGCTGAGCTCGGAAACGATCAGGTGCGGACGTTTCTCCAGTTCGAGGCGCCAGTAGAACTTGATGCCGGCCTCGGCGTAGAGCTGCGGTTTGATGATCCGGTCCTGCGGCTGTGTGTGAGGCGACACAATCTCCACGACGAGAAGCACGGAGTCGCTCGGGCAGCGCGGGACGTCGGTCGCGGTGACGGCGCGGTCGATCAGCAAGAGATCTGGGGTTGCCAGGCGGCCGCCGGGGATCTCGACGTTGATCACCGGGAGCAATTCGTAGGGGGCCTGGGCTGCCACGACCGCCGCTTCCAGCAGATTGGCGAGCCGGCGCGACGCGCGCTGATGGACGGATCCCATCAGCGCTGGCGTCACCGTCAGGACGCCAGGGGTGAGTATTTCGTAGCGGGTGTGATTGCCATCGTCGGGGAGCGCTTCGACGTCTTCGATCGTCCAGGGTCCGACGTGATCCACGAATGCGATGCTCATCGATTGGTCCTCCAGCTGGCAGTGCTCGGGTCAGTCTTCCACGAGTCAGGCGGCGTTCGCTTTGGCTAGCAGGGGTTGGTAGATGTGGTCGGGGGTGGCTATGTAGAAGGCCAGGAGGGGGACTTGGGCGGCTTGGCAGAGGTGGGTGGCGGCGGTGGACCATTCGTTGTCTACTTCGGGCCAGGTGGGTGGGCCGGGGCGGCCTAGGGCCAGGAGGAGGCAGGAACCGGGCTCGGAGCGGAGGGCGAGCACGAGCGGGTGCATGGCTGTTGCGCAGAGGCCGGGAGGGTCCAGGGGTACGTCCTGTTCGGCGAATTCTGCGGGCAGGTCGATGGCTACTACGGCTCGGAAGCGGGCGTCGGGGCCGCAGAGGATGGCCGTGAAGGTGCCGTTGTGGCGGTCACGGTCACTGACCATGAGATCGACGACGTCGGCGGCGAGGGTGGGGTCGGTGAGGGGCTGGTCGGACCATTCGGGGGCTAAGTCAAGGAAGCTCATACCAAGAATGTGCCGTGGCTTCCGGCCCGGATCCGCGTTATCCACAGGGCAGTTCTACAGCGGACAATTGGCCCACCTGACTGGAACGAAAGTGGATCTGCAGCTTGGGCCGCTGTGGCCATAGGCTCAGTGCATGATGACGAACAAGTTCTTGCCGCCCGCGGGAGCACCGCGTGATCTGGCGATGGCACAGCTGGCGAACTCGGTCGGGGACGGGGCGTTCGTCGTCACGTCGGCGTTGTTCTTCACGCGGGTGGTTGGGCTCTCGGAGGCTCAGGTCGGGCTGGGGCTGACGATCGCGTGGCTGGTCGGGTTCCTGGCGGGTGTGCCGCTGGGGCACTTGGCGGACCGGAAGGGGCCGCGGGTGGTCGCCATCCTGCTGGCATTGAGTACGGCGATCTCAGTCTCGGCGTTCTTGTTCGTTCGGAGCTTCCCGCTCTTCCTGGTGGCTGCAATCGCCTACGCGTGCAGCCAGACCGGGCTGACGGCGGCTCGGCAGGCGTTGCTCGCCGGGCTGATCGCACCGGCCGAGCGGACGCGGATCCGGGCGTTCCTGCAGGCCACGGTGAACGGCGGGCTGGCGGTCGGCGCGCTGCTGGGCGGGATCGCGCTGCGGTTCGACACGGAGGCGGCGTACCTGGTGGTCTTTGCGGTGGATGCGGTGAGTTTCTTGATCGCGGCCGCGCTGATCCGTCGGGTGCCGGCGGTCGCGGTGACCGTGCGGGTCCAGGGTGAGCCGCGGCTCGCCGTACTGCGGGATCGTCCGTACGCCGTTCTGGCGCTGCTGAACTCGATCATGCTGCTGTTCATGCCGCTGATCAGCCTGATCGGCCCGCTCTGGATCGTCACTCGCACCGATGCGCCGAGCTGGGCGGTCGCTTCGCTGATGATCGTGAACACGGTTGGCGTGATGGTCTTCCAGGTGCGGGTCGCTCGCACGGTGCGCGATCTGCGCACTGCGACCAAGTCGGTCCGGTACGCCGGGATCGCGATGCTGGCCGCCTGCGGCGTGTTCGCATTCACCGCGATGGATCTGCAGCCTGCAGTCGCTGCCGGAGTGCTGGTGGTGGCCGCGGCGCTGCTGACGCTGGGCGAGATGAAGCTGGCCTCGGGTGCGTGGGAGATCAGCTTCGGTTTGGCGCCGGCTGACAAGCAGGGGCAGTACCAGGGGTTCTTCGGTACCGGTCCGGCGATCGCCAGGATGCTCGGCCCGGCGCTGCTGACCACGGTGGTCCTGGGCTGGGGTCCGATCGGCTGGATCATCGTCGGAGCGCTGTTCCTTGGGACCAGTGTGGGAACTGGTCCCGCCGTAAAATGGGCAGCGCGGACGCGGGCCGTCAGTGTGGACGGTTCGGCCGTGGTCGCCTGAGGAGTCTGATGGATATCCCCGGTCTGGTCGAGGTCACGACGTACGAGGAACTGCGCGAGATTGTGCCGCCCCCGCTCGGCGCAGCGGTCGACAAGGAGCGCAAGGAGCTGCACCCGCTCGACCGCGATTGGCTGGCCGCCTCGCCGTTCGTGCTGATGGCCACCTCGGCGGCTGACGGCACCTGTGATGTCTCGCCGAAGGGTGATCCGGCCGGGTTCACGCTGGTGCTCGACGACACCACGATCGCGATCCCGGACCGGGCCGGTAACCGGCGGGTGGACAGCTTCGAGAACATCATCAGCAATCCGCACGTCGGGCTCATCTACTTCCTGCCGGGTCGCACGGACACGCTGCGGATCAACGGGCGGGCCCGGCTCGTCAAGGAAGCACCGTTCTTCGATCAGATGATCGTCAAGGGGAACCGGCCGCAGCTCGCACTGCTGGTGGAGATCGAGGAGGTCTACCACCACTGCTCGAAGGCGTTCCTGCGGTCCAAGCTGTGGAAGCCGGAGACCTGGGATGTCGACGCGGCGCCGAGCCGGGCGGAGATCTCGAAGGCCTTGGAGCGCAAGGACGCCAGCCTGGCCGAGCTGGAGAAGTACTACGGCCAGGAGTACGAGGACAAGATCTACGACGTCAAGTACTGAGTACTGCGCCTGGCGTACAAGCGAATACTCCGTGGCGACGATGACATCGCGGGGCGCAGCGCCGTACGGTTCCTTACTGTGACCACCACTGACCACTATCCCCAGGTACGGCGGATTCTGCTGCCGCTGGCGATGTCCGTGTTCGGTGTGGTGGGGTCGTTCGGGGCGGCGAACAACGGGCAGTTCGACCGGCGACCGGCGGACTGGTTCATGGTGCTGCTGATCCTGAAGGGGTCCCTGTCGCTGTACTGGCTGCGGACCCACCTGATCCCCGTGCTGTGGGCAACGGTTGTGTCGACGCTGATCTACATGCTGATGCAGTATCCGTACGGCCCGGTGATCTTCCCGTTCATCATCGCGGTGTTCACAACCATCCGGCTCGGGCATCGACTGGTCGGGTGGTCGGCGCTGGCCGCGCTGTACATCGGGCATGTCGGCGGGCGGATGGTGCTCGGCATCAACGAAGACGGGGTCTACCAGATCCTGTTGGTCGGCTTCTTCTTCGTTCTGCTGGGCACTATCTCGGAGCTGTTCCGGGCGCACCGCGAGCGCGTGACTGCGTCAGAGCGCACGCGGCGGGAGGCGGAGCTGCGGCAGGCCAGTGAGGAGCGGCTGCGGATCGCACAGGAACTGCACGACGTCGTTGCGCACCACATCTCGCTGATCAACGTGCAGGCGTCGACTGCACTGCA
Source organism: Kribbella yunnanensis (assembly GCF_039529655.1). Taxonomy (NCBI): domain Bacteria; kingdom Bacillati; phylum Actinomycetota; class Actinomycetes; order Propionibacteriales; family Kribbellaceae; genus Kribbella; species Kribbella yunnanensis. The sequence continues at coordinate 224,757 of NZ_BAAANF010000003.1, forward strand.
CCTGGCCGATCGGCAGCCCGAACAGGCCGCACCGGCGCTGGCTGCGATCAAGGACGCCAGCAAAGAAGCCCTGGTGGAGCTACGCGCGATCGTCGGCATCCTGCGGCAGGCCGACGAGTCGGCACCGCGCCAACCGGTCGCCGGCCTGGATCGGCTCGACCATCTGGTCAGCCGGACGTCCATGGCGGGTCTGGAGGTGCACACCGTGATCCATGGTGAGTCACGTCCGCTGCCGACCGGGCTGGACCGCGCTGCGTTCCGCATCATCCAGGAGTCGCTGACCAACGTCGTACGGCATGCCAAGGCGACCACTGCGACCGTGCGGATCCAGTACGGCGAGGAGTCGCTCGTGGTCCAGGTTGACGACAACGGGCAGTCGCTGGCCGGTGCACCCACCGAAGGCAATGGCATTGTCGGCATGCGCGAGCGCGCGACCGCACTCGGTGGGACCCTGGCGACGACCCGCACCCCCGTTGGCGGACTGCGGGTCGTCGCGACGCTGCCGCTAGTCGGGCAAGCGAACGTGTGACGGGCTGAGCTCGGCGACGCTCGAGACGCCGAGCAGCGCCATGGTGCGTCGGACCTCGCTCGTGAGGATGTCCGTGGCGCGGGCGACACCGCGCTGGCCGCCGGCCATCAGGCCGTACAGGTACGCGCGGCCGACCAGGCAGGCGTCGGCGCCGAGAGCCACCGCGGCGACGATGTCGGCGCCGGACATGATGCCGGTGTCGAGGTAGATCTCTGCGTCCGAACCGATCGCCTTGCGGACGTCCGGGAGGATGCGCAGCGGAGTCGGCGCGCGGTCGAGCTGGCGGCCGCCGTGGTTCGAGAGCACGATCGCGTCCGCGCCGGCGTCGACCACGCGGCGGGCGTCGTCGACGGTCTGGATGCCCTTGACGATCAGCGGGCCGTCCCAGATCGACCGCAGCCAGGTCAGGTCGTCGATCGTCATGGTCGGATCGAAGAGCTTGTCCAGCAGCTCGGCGACCGTACCGTCCCAGCTGGACAGGGAGGCGAACGTCAGCGGGCGGGTGGTGAGCAGGTTGGCCCACCAGGCCGGGTGCATCGACGCGTCGAGCACGGTCTTCGCGGTCAGCGACGGCGGGATGGTGAAACCGTTGCGTACGTCGCGCAGGCGCGCACCCGCGACCGGCACGTCGACCGTCAGCATGAGCGCCTCGTAGCCGGCGGCGGCGGAGCGCTTGACCAGGTCCTCGCCGGAGTCGCGGTCCTTCCAGACGTACAGCTGGAACCACTTCCGCGCGTCCGGGGCGGCCGCGGCGACGTCCTCGATCGAGGTGGTGCCCATGGTCGAGAGCGCGTACGGGATACCGCTCTCTTGGGCGACCTTGACGACCGCGCTCTCGCCCTCGTGGTTCATCATCCGGGTGAACCCGGTCGGCGCGAACGCGAACGGCAACTCCGAGCGCTTGCCGAGGATCGTCGTACCGAGGTCGATCTCGGAGACGTTGCGCAGGATCGACGGCTGCAGCTCCATCTCGGCGAACAACCGGCGAGCGCGGCCGAGGCTGATCTCGGACTCGGCCGCGCCATCGGTGTAGTCGAAGACCGAGCGCGGTGTCCGGCGCTTCGCGATCGCGCGGAGATCGGCGATGGTGAGCGCTCTCTCGAGGCGGCGCTCGGTCGGGTTCGTGGTGATCGGCTTGGCCCGCAGGAGCGGCCTCAGCTCGGACCATTTCGGTAGCTGGCGGTCGGTCATCGGCACTCCAGAGAAGATGTGGTCGGACCACACCCTACCCTGTGGTCCGACCACACGGGTAGAGTCGCCGGGTGAAGAACTACGAGCTGGTGCTGCATCGGGTCGAGGCGGATCTGGCGGCCGGGCGGCTGCGGATCGGCGGGAGACTGCCCGGAGAGCGCGTTCTCGCGGAGCAGCTCGGGATCAGCCGGCCGTCGGTGCGGGAGGCGGTTCGGGTGCTGGAGGCGATGGGGGTCGTCCGCACCGCGACCGGGTCCGGGCCGGAGGCGGGTGCGGTGATCGTGGCCGAGCCGGTGTCCCCGCTGACCGCCGTACTGCGGTTGCACCTGGCAACCAACCATCTGCCGATGGGTGACGTCGTGCAGACCCGGGTCCTGCTGGAGTCCTGGGCCGCGAAGGAGGCTGCTGGTCGGTCCCCCGAGTTGGCCCCGGTGATCGAACTGCTGGATCGGATGGATGCGCCGGGAATGTCGCCGGAGGAGTTCCACCGCCTCGACGCGGAGTTCCATGTGGCGTTGGCGGGACTCGCCGGCAATGTGTTGATCGCGGCAGTGATGGAGTCGTTGCGGTCGGCAATCCACGGGTACGTGCTGGCCGCCGTACCGAACCTGCCGGACTGGGAGGCGACCGCGGTCGGCCTGAGGAGTGAGCACCGCGCGATCGTGAAGGCACTGGCGGCCGGGGACGCGGACAGCGCGGCCGGGTTGGTGACCGCGCATATCCAGGCGTTCTATCAGGCTGCCCGGTTGCCTTCGTAGCAACGTTCGACGGCGGAGAGCGCGGTCCGGCGCAGGCCGAGGATGACGATCGCGCCGACCAGCAGGTGGAAGGACGCGAGGCCGAGCTTGGCGCCGATGCCGATCCCGCCGGTGAGCGGGCTGCCGAGGGACATCAGGCAGGAGATCGCGGCGACGATCGTCCAGGCCCTGCGGGCGCCGATCGCGAAGCGCTCCAAGATCGCCAGCAGTGCCCAGCCGGCGAACGCGAGCGCAGCCGTCGAGATCGCGATCATGGGCGCGCCGATGTGCTGCAGTACGCCGCCCTGTCGTGCATCCAGCGTGAGCCCGGCCACGGGGACGAGGACCGCCCACCACGATGCCGCCGCGATCGTGGCCACCCCGACCACCAGCAACCGGCTCCGATCGGTACGGCGGCGCGCGGCCGGCTTGGCGGTGGTGGGGACGGACGAGGTGATGGTCTGCATTTCAGCCTCCGGGAGTGGTTGTTGCCACCAAGGTGACTGAAAGCCGGCCGTTCGGGCATCGGTCCGACGGCTGTGCACCTTCTACTTTGGTCGGTGGTGGCTGGACGGACGGCGGCTTAGGGTCTGGGCATGGAAACTGAGGACTGTCCGCCGACGGGGCGGCGGTTGGCCTGGGGTCCCTGGATGGTTGTCGCCATTGGTCTCTTGACGGCGCTGACGATCGTCGGGCGGATGGCGGACCCGAGTCATCCGCGGCGGGTGGTGCTGGACATTGCGGTGGGTGTTGCCAGCACCGCATTGATGGTGCTGTTGCCGCGGCGCCCCGTACCCACGGCGCTCGGGATGGCGTTCCTGGTGATGTTGTCACCAGCGGGGACACCAGCCAGTACGGCGGCAACTATCGGAATCGCACTGCGGATGCCGCAGCGAACGGCGATCGCGGTGACGGCGGTTCAGATCGTCGCGCATCTGGTGCAGGGAGCGTGGCGACCGGTTGCCGGATTGCCGTTCTTCTGGTTCGCGGTACTGGACGTCGCGGTGCATGCGGCCTTGCTGGGTTGGGGATTGTGGACCCAGGCTCGGCAGCAGTTGTTCGACTCGCTGCTGGATCGGGCACGACGGGCGGAGGCCGAGCAGGGGCGCCGAGTCGCGGAGGCGCGGACGCTTGAGCGAACCAAGATGGCTCGGGAGATGCACGACGTACTGGCTCATCGGTTGTCGTTGCTGGCCACGTATGCGGGGGCGCTGGAGTACCGGCCGGATTCGTCGCCGGAGAAGTTGGCGCAGGCTGCGGGGGTGATTCGGACCGGCGTGCATCAAGCGCTGGACGAGCTGCGCGAGGTGATCAGCGTGCTGCGTGACACCGAGATCGAGGAGGGACCGGGCGGGCGGCCGCAGCCGACGTTCGGAGATGTGCAAGGGCTCGTGGAGGAATCGCGAGCGGCCGGGACGACGGTCGTGTACGACGAACAGGTGGCGGACGCCATGTCATTGCCTCCGGCAACCGGACGAACGGCGTACCGGATTGTGCAGGAGGGACTGACGAACGCTCGCAAGCACGCGGCCGGACATCCGGTGACGGTCACCGTGACCGGGCAGCCCGGGATCGGGTTGCGGATCGAGCTGACCAACCCCGGATCGAACGGCGTACCGCTGGCACCCGGGAGCGGGACCGGACTGGTGGGGCTGACCGAGCGGGTGCAGCTGGCCGGCGGGACGCTCGACCATCAGCGGGAGCCCGGTGGCGGGTTCCGGCTCGCCGCCTCGCTACCGTGGCCGACATGAGTGAGCCGATCATCCGGGTACTGGTGGTGGACGACGATGCGCTGGTTCGGGCGAGTCTCGAGATGATGCTGGACGGGGCCAATGGAATCTCGGTGGTCGGGCAGGCCGCTGATGGGGACGAAGTGCAGGCTGCCGTCGACGCACACTGCCCGGACCTGGTGCTGATGGATCTGCGGATGCCGCGGGTGGACGGAATCGTCGCGACCCAGCGGGTGCGGGCGCGGCCGAATCCGCCCGAGGTCGTGGTGCTGACCACGTTCGACACCGACGAGAACGTGCTGCACGCGCTGCGCGCCGGGGCCAGCGGGTTCCTGCTGAAGGACACGCCGCCGACCCAGATCGTCGACGCCGTACGGCGGGTTGCGGCCGGGGACCCGATCCTCTCCCCCGCGATCACCCGGCGGCTGATGGACCGCGCCGCCACCCAGGCCGACGCGCACACGATCGCGCAGGAGTCGCTGAAACGGCTCTCACCGCGCGAGTACGACGTGATGCTGGCGGTCGCGCAGGGTAAGGCGAACGCGCAGATCGCCGCCGAGCTGTACATGAGCCTGGCGACGGTGAAGGCGCACATCTCGCACATCCTGACCAAGCTGGAGCTCGGGAACCGCACCCAGATCGCATTGCTGGCCCACGACGCGGGACTCGCCTGATCGCTATGGCCCGGCCCAAGCATTAACGTGACCGCATGATCAGGGTGTTGCTGGCGGATGACCAGGCGTTGGTGCGGGCCGGATTCCGGGCGTTGCTGAACGCCGAGGACGACATCACCGTGATCGGTGAGGTGTCCGACGGCGCCGAGGCGGTCGCCGTGGCGCGGGCCGAGAAGCCCGATGTCGTACTGATGGACATCCGGATGCCGGGAACCGACGGGCTGGCCGCGACCCGGATGATCGGTGCGGACGAGTCGCTGGCCGATGTCCATGTAGTGATCCTGACGACGTTCGACCTGGACGAGTACGTGTTCGAGGCGCTTCGGGTCGGGGCTAGCGGGTTCCTGGTGAAGGACACCGAGCCGGTTGAGCTGCTGCAGGCGGTTCGGGTTGTCGCGAGGGGGGATGCGCTGCTGTCGCCGGGGGTGACGCGGCGGCTGGTGGCGGAGTTCGCGAGCCGGAGCCGGCAACCGCATGCCAGCAATGAGCTCGACGTACTGACCGAGCGCGAGAAGGAGATCGTCGCGCTCGTCGGAGAGGGTCTGTCGAACGACGAGATCGCCGAGCGGCTCGTGCTCAGTCCGGCGACTGCGAAGACGCACGTGAGCCGGGCGATGATCAAGCTCGGGGCCCGCGATCGTGCGCAACTGGTCGTCGTGGCGTATCAGACCGGGCTCGTCCGGCCGGGGTGGCTGGGCTGACGCAGACGGGGCGGTCCGCCCTACTCCGCAGGAGGTAGGCGCGGTCACTCCCGGCAGCCGACGCGGAACAGGTGCGTCTACCGGCAGTCTCGTTGTCATGAACGAGACAGGGGTTCCACTGGTCGAGGTGATCGGCCTGACGAAGAGGTACGGCGACACGCTCGCGGTCGACGGTGTCGACCTGACGGTCCTGCCGGGTGAGGTGTACGGGTTCCTCGGGCCGAACGGCGCCGGGAAGACCACGACGCTGCGGATTCTGACCGGGCTGATCGCGCCGACCACCGGGACGATCAAAGTGCTGGGTGGGCGGCCGGGGAGTCCCGACGTACTGGGCAAGACGGGGTCGATGATCGAGTCGCCCGCGTTCTACCCGTATCTGTCCGGGCTGGACAACCTGCGGTTGCTCGCCGAGTACGCCGAGGTGCCGCGACAGCGGATCGACGAGGTGCTGGAGCTTGTCGACCTGCGGGATCGCGCCCGCGACCGGTTCTCGACGTACTCCCTGGGGATGAAGCAGCGGCTCGGGGTGGCGGCCGCGCTGCTGAAGGATCCGGAGCTGGTGATCCTGGACGAGCCGACCAACGGTCTCGACCCGGCGGGTATGCGCGACATGCGTCGGCTGATCCGCGAACTCGGGTCCGACGGACGCACCGTGCTGCTCTCCAGCCACCTGCTCGGCGAGGTGCAGCAGATCTGCGACCGGGTCGGCATCATCGACTCCGGCCGGATGGTTGCCGAGCACAACGTCGAGGACCTGCTCGGCAACCAGGAACTCCTGGTCCGCGCCGAACCCCAGCCGGCCGCGTACGCCGTACTGACCAAGCTGCTCGGCACGAACGCCGTGCACCGGTACGACGAAACGCTCCGCGTGCAAGTGGATCCGGGGCGGGCGGCCGAGGTGAACCGGGTTCTCGTCGAGGCCGGGGTCGCCGTGTCCGAGTTGCACAGCACCGAACGCGCTCTCGAGGACCTGTTCTTCGAGCTGACGACCAGTGAGGAGAAGGCTGATGTTGGGTAGCTATCGCGCGGAACTGTTGAAGCTCCGCAAGCGCTCCGCGGTCTGGGTACTGTTCGGCGCCGGTCTGGTCCTGAGCCTGATCTTCGGCTACCTACTCCCCTACCTGGGCTACGCGACCGGCGATCAGAATCCGCAGACCACCGGCGTCCCCCGGGACGCGATTCTGGCCGGGATGCTCCCGGCACGAGTCATCGACAACACGATCGGCGGCTACCCGATCTTCGCGGGTGCGCTCGCGCTGGTCCTCGGCGCGATCGTGATCGGCGGCGAGTACACCTGGGGCACGCTGAAGACGATCTTCACCCAGCGGCCGGGGCGTGCCTCGATTCTCGGTGCCCAGTTCCTCGGACTCGCCACGATGATCGCGCTGTGGGTGCTCGGGATCTTCACCGCCTGCGCCCTGTGCAGTATCGGAATCGCAGCAGCAGAAGGCGGATCCATGAGCTGGCCCAGCTTGGTCGACATCCTGCAGGGGCTCGCCGGCGGTTGGCTGGTCCTGATGACCTGGTGCCTGGCCGGCGCCGCCCTGGCCGTTGCCTTCCGCAACGTTGCGCTGCCGATCGGACTCGGGGTCGTGTGGATCCTCGGTATCGAGACCTTGCTGGCCGGCGTGGTCAACAGCCTGCTGCCCGACCTCAAGTTCCTGTCCAACGCGCTACCGGGAGCCAACGCCGGTTCGCTGGTGTTCGCGGTGACCGGAATGGCCACCGGCGACGCGCCTCCCGGCGTACGGGATGCGGTCGACGGCGGCCGGGCCCTCGCAACCTTGCTGGCCTACTGCCTGATCTTTGCCGGAGTCGCCGCATGGACGACGAGGCGGCGAGACGTCACCTGATGCCGGCGTGGACGAGGGCGAGCTCGCAGAACATCGCGTTGGCCCAGGAGAACCACTCGCGGGTGAACTGGGTCGGGTCGTCGACATCGAACCCTTCGTGCATGAGTCCGGTGCCGCCGGTAGTGTCGCGGAGGAGCTCCAGCAACTGCTGGCGTTCTTCCGCTGAAGTGCTCGAAATGCCTTGCACGGCAAGGGCGATGTGCCAGATGTAGCGGGGCGGGGTGTGCGGGCTGCCGATGCCGGAGGCCGCCGTACCGGTGTAGTAGTAGGGGTTCTCCGGGCTCAGCAGGAGCTTGCGGGTCGCCAGGTACGTCGGGTCGTCGGGCGCGGCGAACCCGGAGAGCGGAGCGCTCAGCAGCGACGGCATGTTGGCGTCGTCCATCAGCAGCGACTCACCCATCCCGTCCACCTCGTAGGCGTAGACGCGCCCGTACTCCGGGTGGTCGACCGTCCCGTGCTGAGCGATGCCGTCCTCGATCGAGGCCTTCAGCTCCTTGGCCCGCGCGGCCAGCTCCGAGTCGTCGAGCACCGACGCGGCGATCTCCTCCAGGTAGCCCAGCACCACCGCGGCGAACATGTTCCCCGGCACGTTGAACCCGAGATCGGTCGCGTCGTCACTCGGCCGGAACGCGCTCCACGACATCCCGGTCGGCTGGGTGAGTCGCCCGAGGCCACCACGGACCAGGCTGTCGGACGGGCGGTCGTCGTGCCGCTGGAACCGGTACGGCGAACGCGCCTCGTGATCCTGCTCGACCGTCCACAGCTCGAGGATCGCCTCGGCCGCCGGGCGGAACCGCGCGTCGATCACGTCGGCACGGCCGGTGATCCGCCACAGCTTGTAGGCCAGGTCGAGTGGGAAACACAGCGAGTCGATTTCGTACTTGCGCTCCCACACCCACGGCGACATCTCGGTCTCGTCGGTCGTGTGCCCGGCGCCGTTCGCTTCCTTGTTGAAGGCGTTCGCATACGGATCCAGTACGACGTACTCCAGTTGCCGGTGCAGTACGCCGATCAGCACGTCCTGCAGGCCCGGATCGTCCTTGCACAGCAGCAGGTAGGGGCGCAGTTGCGCCGCGGAGTCGCGCAACCACATGGCCGGGATGTCGCCGGTCAGCACGAACGTCGTCCCGTCCGGCAACCGCTCGGACACGGCCGGCAGGTTCTCGGCCATCGACCGCCGGAACATCTCCGCGATCACGTCGTCCCCACTGGCCGCGCGGACCTTCTCGGTGGCACCGGCCAGCACGTCGGGATCGATCATCTTCTCCATCTACCTTTCAGCAACGAGTTCGCGTTCCGGCGAGAACGTGTGGTCCAGCACCAGGCTGCCGGCTCCGATCGCCCCGGCATCCGCGCCGAGCGCCGTACCGGTGACTTCGACCCCGTGGATCGTGCGGACCGTGAAGCGGCTCTGCAGAGCGGCCCGGACCCGGTCGGTCAGCAGCGGGGCGAGCTGCTCGAAGTACGGGCCGCCGAAGACCACGCGGTCCAGGTCGAGCAGGTTCGCCACGTCCTCGACCACCTTGGCGATCCGCTCGGCCAGTGCCGTGATGATCTCGGCCGCGGCCCCGGGCCTGGCGGCGGCCAGCGTACACAGCCTGGTGAAGGCGGCGTCCACCGCCTGGCGGTCGTCGAGGTCGATGCTCTGGGCAAGTACTCCGGCCTGGACCGCTTGGTGCACGAGGTACCGTGGCCGACTGGTCTCGCCGACGCATCCCCGGCGGCCGCAGAAGCAGAGCGGTCCGTCCGGGTCGACGATCACATGACCGATCTCACCGGAGTTGCTGGACGAGCCGCGGACCACCTCGTTGCCGAGGACCAGGCCGGCGCCGACGCCGGTTCCGAGGTAGAAGAAGACGAAGTTGCCTGGTCCGCTGACCCACTTCTCGGCCGCGGCCGCCGCGGTGACGTCCTTGTCGAGCAGGACTGGCAGTCCGGTTCGCTCACGCAGTTCGTCCCGGAGAGGGACTAGGTGCCAGGCAGATAGGTTTGGCGGGTCGACGACCACTCCGCGTTCGGCGTCGATCGGGCCGGGGGCGGCGATGCCGACGCCGATCACGCGGCTGCGTAGAGCGGCGGATTCGTCGATGACGGCTTCGACGGTGTCCGCGATCGCGGCGATCAGGACGTCGGGATCGTCGTCCTCGGGCGGGGCGAGCTGCCGGCGGGCGACGACTCCGCCGGTCAGGTCGAGCAGTACGACGGTGACGACCGCGGGGTCGAGGTGGACACCGACGGCGTACTGGCCGCCGGGCTCGAGCTCCAGCAAGGTGCGCGGTTTGCCCAGGCCGGTGCTCTTCTGGCGACCGGCCTCGCGGACCAGACCGGCGTCGAGCAGCCGGCGGATGATGTTCGAGATGGCTTGCCCGGACAGGCCGGTGGCGGCAGCGAGCTCAACCCGGCTGAGCTGCGCGCTGCGGCGAATCGCGTCCAGGACCACGGCGTCGTTGTACCCACCGACACGATCGAGATTCGTCCCCCTGCGGATGCTCATCCCGCGACCGGGTCCGCTCCCCAGGGCTGCGACCAGTCGTACTGGATCGTGTCTCCCCCGCTGCGCCATTCCGTCGGGGTCGTGTTAACCAACCAGTTGGTTGGTTCGATCCCGCCCACGTCGCCGCCGTCGAGCGCCAGCCGGATCCCGGCCCGCAGCGCCCGGTCCGTGCGCTCGGTGCGAGCTGATGGATCGATCGACAGGAACAGCGCGGTACCCGACCTCGCGATCAGATCGAGGAACCGCTCATTCAGCTCCCAGGGAGTCTGCGGCGTACAGGGCACACAGTCGGCGTCAACCGTGAAGAAGCGCCCATGCTGCGGCAGCCGGAAGGCGAGCGTGTTGACGCCCATCTTGCGGGTCCGCTCCCAGTCGCGCCCGGACGTGTCGTCGCCGGTCCGCTGGACATCGACAAGCCCGGCCGCGAGGTGGCCGACTGTGTTGCACCCGATCAGTACGACGTCCTGCGCGGCGTCGCGAATCGCGCGGTAGAACGCGAGCACGATCTCGGCCGTCGTGCGGCTCGGATCGTGCAGCTGCCAACCGCTCTCGGTGAGCCGCGAGCCCATCGCGGGACCGAACGCGCCGAAGACGTCGTACGTGCTGAAGTCGTGTTTGACGAGCTCGAAACCCCACTCCTTGAACCTGGTCAGGTCCGCGCGGACCAGGTCCAGGACCTCCGGGTACGACGGGTCGAGGGCCCGGCCGGGCTTGTCGTGCGGACCAGAGCTGGCGTGGCGGCCGGGCTCGCGGACCAGGAGTGGACGGAACCACAGTCCGGGCCGGGCGCCGATCGCCGCGATCGCGGCCGCCGTACCGGCGAGGTCGTCGAAGACGCCCGGGATGCCCTGGTCCCAAGGGCCGCCGGAGGCGATACCGCCCGGGTACCAACCGTCGTCGACCACGCTGAACGGCTTGACCGCGTGACCGTCGGCGAGCTCGACGATGGTGGCGGCGTCGGTGAGGACGGCCTTCTCGTCGAAGTTCTCGCCGTACGCGTAGTACCAGTTGTTGGCCCCGACCACCGGCGCGGGCTCAGGTCGCGCCGGCAGTCGGGAGCTCATGGTGGCGACCGCTGCGTGGAGGGTCTGCCAGGGGGTGCCGCCGTCTTCGAATGCTTTGACCGTAGCTGCTGTGAGGGTCCGGCCGTTAAGCCTGGTCGAACCGCCACCGTTGCGAAGGTCGAGCCAGAGAGTGAAACCGTCGGCGTCGACCGTCCACGCGGCGAAGGCGTTCGGCTGGACCTCGACCCCGGCGCCGGTGGTGCGGCCGGTGGCTGGGTCGTGGACGAGGAAGTACCACGGGAGTAGTCGTTCGGGCTGCTGATGCCGCCACTGGAGGTCGCCGTACGAGCGTTCCCAGGCGTCGCCGAGGATCAGGGCGTCAGGTTTGAGGGGTTCACGCCAGCGGAGGGCGACGCGGATGATCGTGTCGGCGGTGACCTCGACCGTGCCGTCGTTCCAGCCGACGTCGATACCGGCGGCCGACCAGGTGCCGTCCCGCCGGGCCTCGATCAGGTCGTCGTCCCGCTGGACGAAGACCGCGCTGGGTTCCCTCACTCGACCCCCTCGACTTTCCCCATTGACTTTAGTTAGTGCGGCCGACGAGCGTCAAGACCGCCTCTACCAGGCGGTCTACGTCGGATTGGTCCGTGTACGGCGCGAGCCCGGCGCGGACCGCGCCATCGGTGAGCCCGAGGTGGCGGGCGGGTTCGTAGGCGTAGAAGGTGCCGGCCGGGGCGTTCACTCCGGCCCCGGCTAGGTGCTGGGCGACTTCACCCGGGGTGTGACCGTCCAGGGTGAACAGCAGGGTCGGCGTACGGCGGGCTGCGTGACCGTAAAGCACCAGGCCGGGAACCGCCTGGAGGCGAGCTTCGAGGTCGTCGCGGAGGGCGTCCTCGTGCTGCTCGACCAGGGCGAGCGAATCGTTCAGCCGCTCGCGGCGGGTTGCGCCGTCACCGCCGAGACTGGCCAGGAAGTCGACAGCGGCCGTCGTACCGGCGAGCAGTTCGTAGGGCAGGGTCCCCAGCTCGAACCGCTCCGGTACGACATCGGTCGCGGGGAGCAGCTTGTCCGGGCGCAGCGTCTCGAGCAGCTCAGGGCGTGCGGTGAGCACCCCGAGATGCGGGCCGAAGAACTTGTACGGCGAGCAGACGTAGAAGTCGGCGTACGACGTGTCGACCGGGGCATGGGCGGTCAGGTGCACGCCGTCGACGTACAGGAGGGCGCCGGCCTCGTGGACCTGGTCGGCGATCTGGGCCGTGTCGGGGCGAGTGCCGAGCAGGTTGGAGGCGCCGGTGACGGCGACCAGCTTCGTGCGGTCGGAGAGCAACGGCGTGAGGTCGTCGAGCTCCGAGGTCTCGCGGTCGAACTCGAGCCAGCGGACCGTCGCTTGGGCAGCCTCGGCGGCCTGGACCCAGGGGCGGACGTTCGCGTCGTGGTCGAGACGGCTGACAACGATCTCATCGCCGGGGCCCCAGACCTTGGCGAGAGTGCGGGAGAAGTCGTAGGTCAGCTGGGTCATGCTGCGGCCGAACACGATGCCGTCTGCAGTAGACCCGAGCAGGTCGGCCATCGCCGTACGGGCGTCGTGGACAATGCCGTCGGCGCGACGCTCGGCAGGCGTGAGTTGACCGCGGTTTGCGAGGGCCGAGGTGAGGGTGGCCGAGACCGCGTCGGCGACCACTTGCGGGGTCTGCGAACCACCGGGGCCGTCGAAGTGCGCGGCCCCCTCACTGAGTGCCGGGAACTGCTTGCGGACCGCAATGACATCGAAGGCACCCATGCACGTCATCCTCTCCCGCCGAACCGGTTCTGAGCCAGCGCGTGCCCGTGTCCGGACAAACCTGTGCCCGGATCCAGAAATCGCAGTACGAATTGTCCGTGACGTGGTGCAGGATGTCAGGAGTGAGCACCCCGACGACTACTGACAAGGTTCCGACGCGAGCCTGGCTTCCGACCATGCTGACCCTGGCCGCCATCTGGGGTTGCAGCTTCCTGTTCATCTCGGTCGGCGTCCGGGAGCTGCCGCCGCTCTACCTGGCCCTCGGCCGGGTCACCGCGGGCGCGATCGTGCTGCTGGTCTTCCTGGCGATCAAGCGCGAGTCACTCCCCCGCGACCGCCGCCTGTGGGCGCATTCCTTCGTGGTCGGCGCGGTCGGATCGGCCATCCCGTGGACCCTGTTCGGGTACGGCGAGGAGCGCATCCCGTCCCTGCTCGCCGGCATCTGGAACGGCATCACCCCGCTCGTCGTGCTGCCGATCGCCGTACTGATCTTCCGCACCGAGCTCTTCTCACTGCAGCGCGGCCTCGGCCTGGTGGTCGGGTTCGTCGGCATGCTCGTCGTCCTCGGCGCCTGGAACGTCAGCGGCGGCGCCGACCTGACCGGCCAGATCCTCTGTATGCTCGCCGCCGTCTGCTACGGCATCGCCGTCCCGTACCAGAAGCGCTTCCTCGCCGGCAGCAGCATCTCCGGCACCGCCCTCTCGGCAACCCTGCTGCTGTGCGCCATGCTCCAACTCGCGATCGTCGCCCCCCTCGTCACCCGCCAGGCCCCGCCCGCCCCCTGGTCCCTGTCCATCGAGGTCCTCGGCAGCGTCCTGGCCCTCGGCGCCCTAGGCAGCGGCATCGCCTTCGTCCTCAGCATGCGCAACATCCGCCTGATCGGCGCCAGCCGCTCCGCGATGGTCACCTACCTGATGCCGATCTTCTCCATCCTGGTCGGCGTCATCGTCCTCCGCGAACACATCACCTGGTACCAACCAGTCGGCGGCCTAGTAGTCCTCCTCGGCGTAGCCATCTCCCAAGGCGTCTTCAATTTCCGCACCAAGCCGAAGCCGGTGGTCGGCGTTCCCGAAGTGGTTTAGCGGACCGCCCCCACTCACCAACCTCGGCAGCCGCACGCGCCGCACGCTCAGCGCAGTGGTCACGCTGCGCGCAGGAGCGGGTTAGTGAGTGGGGGAAGTCCGCTCGCCCCTTCAATCGACCTCACCACCCACCGTCCGTCGTAGCGAATGTCCTCCCAGCTGAAGCGGAGGATGCGCCAGCCGCGAACCGTCAGGGCGACCTGCCGCCGGCAGTCTCGGGTGAACGCCTGCCTGTTGCCGTGGAACTCGAACCCGTCGGCTTCGAGTCCGAGCCGGAGACGGGGGTGCGCGAGATCGATCCGGGCCGAGAACTCCCTGTCCCGAACCTCCCACTGGGGTACGAAGCCTTCGAGGCCTGCTTCGATCGTCAGCGACCGCAGTCCTGATTCCAGCACCGACTCGGCACGCAGGTCAGCGAGTCCCGCCACGTAGAGGATGCGTCGTCGATGCGGGCCGCGGATCGCGGCCGCAGCCTGCAGCAGTTCGTCGTGATCGAAGGCACCCATGCGCAGCGCCGAGTCGGCGACGGCCAGTGCCTCCGCGAGGGGCAGGGTGCGAATGCAGTCGAGCACGGTACGGATCGGCGTCGTGACGTCATCGATGGCGGCGACCTCGGCCCAGTGCAGTCTGCACGGAAGCCCGGTCAGCCGCCGAACGCGGCCGGGCGGCAGGGTGACGTGTGGCAGTACGGGCCGATCGATCACGCCAAAGCCCCAGTGCTGCGCCGCGCTCAGGTGGGACACCACGCCGCCGTGACTCCGGGCCGCTGTCAGCGCGACGGGAGACGTCGGCAAGGCGTAAACACCTTTGGCTACTCGACGGATCTCACCGTCGGCCAACGCGGTGCGGACTGCTCGTCCGGACATCACTGCGCGCAGGTCGCCGAAGGTCGCGACTCCGCCCCGCCGATCCAGCAATTCGGCAACTTCGGTCATGCCTTCATGGTGAGCGTTTCCGCCGTCGAGCGTCGGGCGTTATCCACAGGCGGACCGCCAACACTCACCAACCTCCCGAACCGGCCGTCGCGGCGGGTCGGCTGAGCGTGCGGCGATGTCTCCCGGCGAGGTTAGTGAGTGGGGGCGGTCCGCCCCCTACCTGCTGCGGCGGAGGTTGGGGATGGCGGCTACTACGACGGCGGCGAAGGCGAGGATGGTGCCGGCGATGACTGGCAGCGTGACGGCCTTGTCGGCGGCGGGGGCTAGGAGGTCGATGGCGAGGCTGGCGACTAGTTGGCCGGCGATGGTGCCTAGGCCGAGGATGAAGACGCCGACTACGCGGACGACGGCTGCGGCGACGCTCATGAAGATGACGCCGCAGGCGCCGCCGAGGTAGAGCCAGGGGTTGCTCGGGAGGGCGTTGGGGGCGCCGCGGAGGGCTAGGTCGATGGCGAAGACGACCACCAGGGCTACGAAGCCGACGCCGAAGTTGATTGCGCCGGCGGCGACGGCGCCGTAGGGGCCACCTGCGGCGGTTTGGGCCACTCGGCCGTTGATGGCTTGCTGGACTGCGGTTGCGATGCCGCCGAGGGCTGGGAGGATCGCGAGCAGGAACCCGCTCGCGTGACCGAACTGCTCGGAGACCGCGAGCACGACGGCCACCAGCGCGATGGCGGCGCCGACGATCCGCAGGGTCGTGAACTCCTGCCGTCCAGCCGGGCCGAAGCCGAGGCGGTCGACGACGAGGCTGCTGCCGGCCTGCCCGGCGATCATCGCAACGATGAAGACCGCGACACCGGTCACGTGCACGGTGATCGACTGCACCGAGACCACCCAGGCGCCGCAGAGGCCGCCGATGCACTGCCACCAGCGCAGGCCGCCGGCGTTCAGGGGGTCACGGATCGCGTGCCAGACGTTGCCGAGCGAACGGCGGATTCCCGGAACGAGGGCCGCCGCGATCGCCAGGATCACCGAGCCGCTGCCGAAGGAGATCAGCGCGGCCGGGATCCCATCGCCGAGCAGTTCGCCCAGTCCGCCGTTCAGCCGGGACTGGATCGCGAACAACGCCCCGATGCCGAAGGCAGCGGCCAGCCCGGCTGCCTGTTGCCGACGGGCCGACACGGGGCGGTTAGCGATAACAGTCACGTGACCATCATGATCGTTCCACCTGATGCACCTGACAGCAGGTCCAGCTGGTGGGCTCAGCTACATCGGATCAGCTGCGGCGGATCAGCGCCAGATACATCGCGTCGGTGCCCTGCCGATGCGGCCACAGCTGTACGTCGGGACCGTCGCCGAGTTCAGGCACGTCCGGGAACAGCTCCCGAGCGTCCTCGAGAGTCGCGTCGTCCCGCTTGGCCAGGACGGCGTCGACGACTGCACGGGTCTCGTCCGGATGCGGTGAGCAGGTGACGTAAGCAACGACTCCACCCGAGCGGACCGACGTGATCGCCGAATCGAGCAGATCCTCCTGCAGCGGTCGGAGCTCCTCGACGTCCTCCGGCGTACGACGCCAGCGGGCCTCCGGGCGGCGGCGAAGCGCACCGAGTCCACTGCACGGTACGTCGGCCAACACTCGGTCGAAGGAGCCTTCCGCCCAAGTCGGTTTCGTACCATCGCCGACCAGCACCTGGTGATCACCCGGAATCGCACGGAGATTCGCGCGAACGAGCTCGGCCCGGTGCTCAAGCGGTTCAACCGCGGTCAACGCACCATCACGCTTCTCGACCAGCGCCGCGAGCAGCGCCGACTTCCCGCCCGGCCCCGCGCACAGGTCGAGCCACGCGGTGTCGGAACCCTCGATCGGCGCGTTCGCCAACGCCAGCGCGACGAGCTGCGAGCCCTCGTCCTGAACCCCGGCCCGACCCGTCGCCACGGCCGCGATCCGGCCCGGATCACCGCCGCTCTGCAGAACCGCGGCGTACGGCGACCATTTCGCGCGACTGGCGCCGGCCTCGATCAGTTCGTCGACCGTGGACAGCCCGGGTCGCGCGACCAGGGTGACGCGCGGCGGCTCGTTGTCGGCGTCGAGCAGGTCTTCCAGCTCGTCGTCACCCAGCAATCGCGCGAACGCCTCGACCTCCCAGGTCGGATGCGCCTTCGCGACCGCGAGATGCAGCAGCCGGTTCTCCTCGATGGACGGCGCGACCGCGTCGATCCACTGGTCGAACGTGCGCTGACTGATCTTGCGCAGTACGGCGTTCACCAGGCCGCTGCGCTTGTGGCCGATCATCACCCGGGTCAGCGTCACCATCTCGTCGACAGCGGCGTACGAGTCGACGCGCATCCGCAACAGCTGGTGGGTGCCGAGGGTGAGGACGTCGAGCAGCTCCGGGTCCAGCTCGTTCAGCGGACGATCGACGCAGCGCGCGAGGAAGGCGTCGTACGTGCCCTGCCAGCGCAGCGTGCCGTGCACGAGCTCGGTGCAGAACGCGGCGTCGCGGCCGGCAAGTCGAGCGTCGCGAAGCGCCTTGTTCAGCACGAGATTCGCGTAGCCGCCCTCGGAGGTGACCTGGCGGACAACCTTGTAGGCAACCTGCCGCACCTTGTCCGCCTTCTTCTGCGGATCCCGGTTGCGCGGCGTGCGGTCACTCACCGAGTCGATCCTCATCTGTCAGACGGATACCGCGTGCCCAGTCGGCCGCGGCCATCGGCTTCTTGCCCTGCGGCTGGACGGTCAGCAACTCGACCGCCTTACTGCCGGTGCCGATCACGACACTGGACTTCGTCGCCTGCAACTCCCCTGGCTTCAGCTCGTCCTCGGTCAGCCGGACCGCGAGCACCTTCAGCCGCTCACCGCGGAAGGTCGTCCATGCACCCGGCGCCGGGTTGCAGCCGCGGACCAGCCGGTCCACGCGCAGCGCGGGCGCGGTCAGGTCCAGCTCGGCGTCCTCGACGTTGATCTTCGGCGCCAGCGAGACACCGTCGGCCGGCTGCTCCTGCGCCTGCAGGATCCCGTCCTCGATGCCGTCCAGCGTGTCCACGAGCAGCTTCGATCCCGACTCGGCCAGCCGTGCCAGCAGGTCGCCTGACGTGTCCGTCGGCCCGATCGGCTCAGTCAGTACGCCGAACACCGGGCCGGCGTCCAGTGCCTTCACGATGCGGAACGTGCTGGCCCCGGTCACGTCGTCCCCGGCGATGATCGAGTGCTGCACCGGCGCGGCACCACGCCAAGCCGGCAGAACCGAGAAATGCAGGTTCACCCACCCGTGCTTCGGGATATCCAACGCTGCCTGCGGCAACAAACCGCCGTACGCGACGACCGGGCAACAATCCGGGGCGATCTCGGCGAGCCGGGCCAGGAACTCCGGGTCGCTGGGCTTCACCGGCTTCAGGATCTCGATCCCGCCGAGCTCTTCGGCGTACTGCGCGACCGGCGACGCGACCAGCTTGCGCCCGCGCCCGGCCGGGGCATCCGGACGGGTGACCACGGCAACGAGTTCGTGGCGGCTGGCAACGATCGCGCGCAAAGCGGTCACGGCGGGTTCCGGCGTACCGGCGAAGACGACTCTCACAGGGCATATCCGTTCGCGGAGCTCACAGGCCGAAGCCGTTCGTGGGGTGGGGGGAGATCTTGATCTGCGGTGGGCCGGAGAGGCCGGACCATTCGGCTTCGCGGATCGCCTTCATCGCCTGCTTGCGGGTTGCGGTGTCCAGACGGTCGACGAAGAGGATGCCATCCAGGTGGTCGGTCTCGTGCTGGATCGCGCGGGCCAGGTACTCGGAGCCCTCGATCACCACGGGATCGCCGTACATGTTGAAGCCGCGGGCGATCACGGACTGCGCGCGCCGGCAGTCGAAGTACAGGCCTGGGATGGACAGGCAGCCCTCGGGGCCGAACTGTTCGTCGTCGGACAGGGTGAGCTCGGGGTTCACCAGGTGACCCAGCTCGCCGTCGACGTGGTAGGTGAAGACGCGCAGTCCGACGCCGATCTGCGGCGCGGCCAGGCCGGAACCGGGCGCCGCCTGCATGGTGTCCGCGAGGTCCGCGACCAGGCGGCGCAGTTCGGCGTCGAAGTCGACGACCGGCACCGCCTTGGTGGTCAGGACGGGGTCGCCGAACAGGCGGATGGGTTGGACCGACACAGACTCTCCACAACGTTCACTGACCAGGACTGAGCAAGTCTAGTGCGCCTGGCCCCGAGGCCCGGGCCCGGAGGGGGCTCCCGTTAGTTGCCTCAAACACGTACTGTGGTCCCAGGCGTACCTACAGTCACTGTCGTCCCACGCCTAACGGGAGACACAATGCGCACAGCAGCACGGGGGGCCACTCTGATCGTCCTGGGTGCACTTCTGACCCAGGCGCCACTGAACGCTTCCGCCTATCAGCCCCGCGACCCGGAGCTGGCCCGGCCGGCCACTCCTGGCCCGTCGACCCCGCCGACGATCCTGCCGACCGCCGTACCGACCCCTTCGGTCCCTGGACCGGCGCCAGCCAGTACGACGGTTGCGACGCCCCCGGCCGCGGAGTCGTGGAGCGAGCTGAGCGAGCAGGTGGTCGAGACGTCACCGGACGATCTGCAAGCCTCGGACACCTCGACGCAGGTGGCCTCGATGCTGCGGTGTTTCAAGCTCGAGGAGGAGAAATACTGCCTCGGGCTCGGGTTCGTGGACCAACTGCCGACCGGTGCGCAGATCGAGGAGACGGTGACCGCGCCGGATGTCTCGGCGAACGCGGACGACGGCGTTGAGCAGGACATCGACACTGGCGACCAGACACCGCAGTCCTTCGTGGCGGAGCGGGCGGCCTTGCCTCGCAGCGAGCGGGTCGACGTCGAGCTCGACGAGATGAAGGCCGCGTGGGAAGGCCGGGAGAAGGCGCGTGCGCTTCGGCTGCTCGACGCCTCCGCGGATGAGCGCACGGCTTCCGATGCCACCCCGACGCCGACGCCGACTCCCACACCGACCGCGACACCGACGCGAACCACGCCGACGGTGCCGGTGCCGACCCCTGCTCCGCAGCCGCCGGTGCAGGTGGTGAAGCTGCCGAAGTCGGCGTACATCATGAAGGGTTTCCAGACCTCGCAGGAGAAGGGGTTCTGGTGCGGTCCGGCGACGTTCCAGTCGATCGACTGGGCCGACGACCGGCAGAAGGACACCCAGAAGTCGTGGGCCAAGGACCTCGGGTCGACCAGCTCCGGGACCGGGATCACCGCGATGGTGAAGCAGACCAACCTGAAGACCGACTGGGATGTTGCCGCCGGCACCTACATCGTGCAGAACGTCTCGCACTGGAACACGCAGAAGTTCTTCACCGTGCACCAGAAGCACCTCGGTGACGGCAAGCCGGCGCCGGTGATCGAGCACGTGCAGCTGCTCAAGCGGTACTTCCCGTACCTCGCCTTCAACCACAGCGGGCACTACCAGGTCGGCCGTGGGTACGACCGGGCCAAGGGCACCATCGCGATCTTCGAGGTGTTCAACGAGCGTCGTTTCAACAGTCGCGGCAACGTCACCGACGGACCGAAGAACATCCCGGCCTCGGCCCTGTTCAACGCGACGCTGGCCAACTCCTTCCAGAACATCGGACTGTGACCTGAATGCGTCGTACCACCGTTGCCGTCGGCATCTTGATTCTGTTGGGTGTGGCCGGTTGCTCATCCTCCGACAACACGTCCGGGAAGCCGCCGGTCGGCACTCCCCCGGCGCCGCCCAGCTCGGCGACGCCGCCGGCGCAGACCAACACCGCCGTACCGGTCTGGGCGAAGGTGCTGCGGCAGCCGGTCGACGGGCAGCACCTCGTCACCCAGCAGCGCAAGTACGTCGTGACGCGCGGCAGCGACGAGGCCGGCACCACCACGATTGCCGACAAGTCGCTGAAGAAGGTGATCGTGCGGCACGTGCCCGCCAAGGGTTTCGTGGCGCAGTCGCCGGTCGTGATCGATGATCGTTGGGCGCTGATCGAGGACATCCGGTCGGAGGGATCAGACCCGGAGATCAGAGTCGTCCGGTATGACCTAGGCAGCGGTCGCGTCGGCGGGGTCGGCAAGCTCCCGCGCGTCTCGGAACCGGAGATCGGCGCGTACGACGGGACGTTCGCCTACAGCTCGACTGATGCGAAGAACCGGTCGTGCCTGGTCGTC
Organism: Kribbella yunnanensis; assembly: GCF_039529655.1. Lineage (NCBI taxonomy): Bacteria > Bacillati > Actinomycetota > Actinomycetes > Propionibacteriales > Kribbellaceae > Kribbella > Kribbella yunnanensis. The sequence continues at coordinate 245,550 of NZ_BAAANF010000003.1, forward strand.
GCATCGCTGGCCGAGTTGTCGTCCCGGACGGTGGCGTGCGTGGCCGCGCCCGGGTACATCGCCGATCCGGTGGTGTCGGCGGACTCGGTGACGTTCAGCGAGATCACCGCACCGGAGACGGCCGGTCGATGCAAGCGAGTGCTGAGCGCGTCGTTGTCGGGCGGTCCGGCTCGGCCGGTGCCGGCGGCAACCAAGTGCATCCAGTGGAGTGGCGCTTCGGTGGGCGGCGCGACGATCTGGTCCGAGGTGGCTGCGTCGGATCCGGATCAGTACCAGAGCAAGGCCTATCTGCGAGAGTCCGCGGACGCCCCGGCCCGCGCGCTCGGCGCGGTGGCAACCGACACGATCCTTGCCTGTGGCAACTGGATTCTGTGGGAGACGCGGACGGTCGGTGAGAGCGGCGAGGAGTCGTTCCAGATCAACCGCTGGACGGCCGGGCTGGCCAAGCCGCAGCGCATCTACACCGGGAAACCCGGGATCGCGCTCACCCCGATGACCTGCCAGGACAACACGGTGTACGTCGAAGCCGCCGATCTGTCCGCGAGCCCGACGTACACCGAAGCCATCTCCGCTTCTGCCAGCTGAGGGTCAGACCGCGAGGCCGAGGTTCCGGAGGTGTACGCGGAGATCGGCTGCGCCGGTGAAGCGTTCGGAGATCATCCCGACTGCGCGGGCGCCCTCGACATTGTGCTGCATGTCGTCGGTGTAGAAGGTCCGCGCCGGGTCGAGCTTGTAGCGCTCCAGCAGGATCCGGTAGATCTTCTCGCCGGGCTTGACGGTCTGCTCGGTCCCGGAGACGACCTCGCCGTCGAACGTGGTCAGAATCGGGAACGCCTCCTGCGCCACCTCCCACTTCTCGTGCGAGAAGTTGGTCAGCGCGTACGTCGGTAGACCGAGCGCGCGGATCTCAGTCAGCAGCTCGGCCGTGTCCTCGTAGACGCCCTTGACCATCTTGAGCCAGCCTGTGTCGTAGGCCTCGATCCACTCAGCGTGCTCCGGGTGCTGGCCGGCCAGCTCGGCGACCGCCTCGGCCCAGGTCCGGCCCGCATCCTGCTGCGCGTTCCACGTCCGGGTCGCGACGTTGGTCAGGAAGTGCGTTCGCTGCTGCTCATCCGGGATCAGGTCGGCGTACAGGTAGTCCGGACTCCAGTCCAGCAACACCCCACCGATGTCGAACACCACCGCGTCGATCGTCCGCTCAGTCATGCTCGCAACCCTACGTGGCACGCGCGGGAGCGGCTGACTTCACTGTTCGCAGGACGGGCACGGTTTCGAGGGCGGTGATGGGTTCGATCGCGCCGACGCGTTCGGTCAGGTAGGTGTGGAGGGCGTCGGGGCTGGGGCAGAGGGCGTGGGCGACGAGGTTCGTGCGGCCGGTGGTGGCGGCGACGAAGGCGAGTTCGTCGTGCTTGGCGAGTGCTCGGGCTACTTTGTCGGCATGCGCGGGCGGGACGGACAGCCAGAGCATGGCGGCGGTGGTGGCGCCGAAGGCATTCGGGTCGACGTCCACGTCGAAGAAGATCGCGCCGCTCGCCTCGAGATCGGCGAGGCGGCGGGCGACCGTGGCCGGCGCCCAGCCAGTCTGGTTGGCGAGATCGACGACGGTGGCGCGGCCGTCGGCGCCGAGCGCTGTCAGCAGTTTCCGATCTGTCGGGAGAACCTCGGCTGTGCCGCCTGAGAACGGGTGAGAAAGCGCTCTCTCCTGATCTTGGGTGAGCGTCGTTGCCCGAGCGCCCCAGGCGGTTGGACCGCCGACATACAGATGCAGGAGGTAGTGGGCGGAAACCGAGGTGATGCCCGCGGTGCGCGGGATGTCATGCAGCAGGAGGGTGTTGCCGTCGGCTGGGGTGGTGTGGACGATGGCCACGATCTCCGTACCGCCGGAGGCCAGCTTGATCCAACTGGTGTCGGTACGGCGAGAGAGCGCGCTCGCGAGATCTTGCGCCGCTCGCGGTGTCGCGGTCAGGCGGACGAGCCACTGGGAGCGGCCGGCCCGATGTGGGTCGGGCAGTCCGATCACGCGCAGGCCGGCCTCGGCGCGCAGCCGCTGGTAGCGCCGCGCGACGGTCTGCGTCGACACCCCGAGGACCGCGCCGATCCGGCTGTACGGCGCTCGTCCGGCGAGCTGCAACGCGTGGATCAGGGCGCGATCGATCTCGTCCAGCATGGAAAGATCATCACGCAGAGCGCTCTCCGAGGGAAGATCTCTGCACATTCATCTGCCTGGCTGGAACAGATGCGGAGCGAACCGCGACCGTGCTGCTACCGACATCTGGGAGGCAGCAATGCGGAAATGGGTGGGACTGGTCGCGCTCTTGGTGGCCGAAGCGATGAATCTGCTCGACGCCACGATCGTCCAGGTCGCCGCTCCGGTGATCCACACCGATCTTGGTGGGCGGACGGCCGACATCCAGTGGTTCAGCGCGGCGTACACCTTGCCGTTCGCGGCGCTGCTGATCACCGGCGGGCGGCTGGGCGACATCTACGGACGGCGGCGGCTGTTCCGGCTCGGGGTCGTCGGCTTCGTGCTCGCGTCGACCGCGTGTGCGCTGGCGACCCAGTCCGGCGTACTGATCGGTGCTCGGGCCGTCCAAGGTCTGACCGCGGCGACGATCATCCCGCAGACGATCGGGCTGATCCGATCGTCGTTCTCGGGTCCGGAGCTGCCGAAGGCACTCGGGCTCATCGGGCCGGTGATGGGACTGGCCGGGATCTCGGGACCACTCCTCGGCGGAGTCATCACCGAGGCGACCTCGTGGCGGGTCGTGTTTCTGGTGAACGTGCCGCTCGGGATCGCCGTGCTCGCGCTCGCGCGGCTGCTGCCCGAGTCGCGTTCTCCGGAACGGCCGTCGCTCGATCTGGCCGGAACGGTCTTGCTGATCACGGGGAGCGCTCTCTTGGTGTTCCCGATCCTGCAGTCGCGGGACTGGATCCTGCTGCCGCTCGGGATCGCCGTTCTCGGCGGTTGCGTCCTGCAGCAGCGCCGAAGCGGAAGCCGGTTGCTCGAGCTGAGTCTGTTCAGGAGAAGCGGTTTCGGGGCGGCGCTCGGGACGTCGGCGTTGTTCTTCGCAGTGATGAGCGGCCTGACGCTGGTCGTCGTCCTGCATCAGCAACTCACGCTGCACCACAGCGTCATGCGCGCGAGTCTCGTACTACTCCCCTGGTCGGCGGTCTCCGGGATCGCGTCCTGGTGCGCCGGACAGTGGCTGATCCAGCGCTTCGGCTCACGCCTCATGTACGTCGGCCTCGGCGTGCTCCTGATCGGTTTGCTCGCGACGCGGATCTCACTGGTACCGGCACTGGGGATCTGCGGCGCCGGCGTCGGGCTGTTCACGACAGCGTTCTTCACCGAGGCACTCCATCGCGTGCAGCCGCAGGAGACCGGATCGGCGGCGGGCCTGCTGAACGCGGTTCAGCAGTTCGGCGGCACGCTGGGCGTCGCCGTACTGGGCACGATCTTTCTGCACCACCCGGCGGCCCCGCAGCGGGCGTTCCTGGTCGCGACCGCGGTCATCGTCGTCACGGTCGCAACCACTCACCTCATGCGGTCGCCGCGTTCTCGGCAGTCCGGGCCTGGATCGCGGGAGAGAGCGCGTACTGCGCGATGAAGATGACTACGCCGAGCAGGGCGACGCCGATCCAGGTCATCGTCGGGCCGAGGTGCTGGAGCGCGTTCGGCCCGGCCAGCGGCCCGATCACCGAGCCGAACCCGAACGACATCCCGAAGATCCCCATGTAGCCACCGCGCAGATCGGTCGGGGCGATGTCGGCGAACACCGCCCCGATCACCGCGGCGAAACCGATCTCCCCGATCGACCACACCACCACCGACAACGCGTAGCCCCACCAGTTGTGCACGACCGCGCCAAGCCCGAACCCGAGTCCGACGATCAGCATCGACACTCCCACCAGCTTCGGCCGGTCGAAGGTCGCCAGCCGCTTCACCAGCAGCGGTTGCAGGATCACGATCACGACCCCGTTCAGCCCGATCACCGTCCCGTAGAGCGACGACGGCAGACCGTCGCGGGCCATTGCCAGCGGCAACGTCGAGTAACCCTGGAAGTAGATGGTCGCGTACCCGATCTGGATCAGCACCATCCCGATGAAGATCCGGTCCCGCAGCACGACCGGCAGCAGCGGCCGGCGGCTCGTACCTTCCTCGAGCTTCGGCCGGGTCTCCGGCACCATCGTCCAGATCACGATGCCCGCGACCACCGAGGTCCCCGCGTTCAGCCAGAACAGCAGGCCGTAGCCGAGCGACGCCAGCACACCCGCGCTCACGGTCGAGACCGAGAACCCGAGGTTGATCGCCCAGAACAGCAGTCCGTACGCGCGAACGCGCTCTCCCGGTTCCAGGAGATCGGCCACCGTCGCCGAGACCGCCGCCCGGAACAGATCACCGAGCAGCCCGACCGCGAAGGCGGTTGCCCAGATCATCGGCATCGACCGGGCCGAACCCAGCAGGACCAGCGCCACCGCGGTCCCGAAGAAGCAGATCAGCATCGTCGCCCGGCGACCGACCCGGTCCGACAACCAGCCGCCGACGAACTGCGACACCACGCTGCCGGCGCCAACCGCGGCCGCCACGGCACCCGCCGTACCGGCGGACAGGTGCCGGTCCTGGGTCAGGTAGAGGACGAGGAACGGTTGGACGAAACTGCCGAGCCGGTTGACCAGCTGGCAGACCCAGAGTGCCCAGAACGCCCGCGGCAGGGTTCGGGACGCGCTGGGTTCGGTGATCGGGGCTGCACTCATGAGACAACTGTCCGAACTTCGAGGGTCACTGTCGATGATTAGCCTCAGAACTAATCCTCTGCGGTGGACCCAACCGGTTTTACGATGGTCGGGTGATCACACTCAGGCTGAACGCGGGTGACGTCGGCCGGATCCGGTTCGCGCTCTCCCCGATCTGGGAGGCGGTCACCAGTGTCCGGGCGCTGAGCAACAACACGGCACGCAGTGTGCACGGACCGTGGCTGCAGAAGGTCCGGCCGACCATCGAAGGGCCCGACCTGACGTTGCTCAGGGCACTCATTCCGCCGGTCGGCTACATCCCGGACTTCATCACGCCGGCACCCCCGCGCCGCTCGACCAGCCTCGAGTCCGGACTGGCCGCGATCGCCGGGACGCCACCCGATCTGGTCGTGCGCGAGCTCCAGAAGCTGTACGACGAGAATCCGGATCCGCTGGTACCGGCGCTGATCGCGGATCCGCAGAGAGCGCTCTCGGAGATCACGGCCGCGATCTCGTCGTACTTCCGGCGCGCGATCGAACCGGACTGGCGGCGGATGCGATCCCTGCTGCAGGAGGACCTCGCTTACCGGCTGGACGAACTGGCGAGCGGTGGGATCGAGCGGCTGTTCCGCAATCTGCACCCGTCGGTGCGGTTCCACGGCGGCCTGATCGAGATCGACCGGCCGTTCTGCTGTCACGGCGAACCGCAAACCGGGCAGGGCGTGCTGCTGGTCCCTTGTGTCTTCACCTGGCCTGCCGCGCTGCCGGTCACCGGCGCACCGCACGTTCCGACCATCACCTACCCACCCCGCGGCCTCGGCCGCCTGTGGGAGGACCGCCAGGACACCACCGACTCCCCGCTGGCCGACCTGGTCGGCCGTACCCGGGCCGCCATCGTCAGCCACCTGGACCTGCCGATGTCCACCACCCACCTGGCCCACCAGCTAGGAGTGTCGGCTCCCACGCTCAGCGTCCACCTGAGCATCCTCCGCAACGCCGGCCTGGTCGACTCCCGCCGCGACGGCCGAGCAGTCCTCTACCACCGCACCAGCCTGGGCACGCAGCTGCTGACCGCCTCCACTCCCCTGGCCAACACCGCCTGACGAGCGCTGCCGTTCGAGGGCGAGGCCACGCCAGCGTCGCGGGCCGGGGATGCTCCCTGCAACGTCGATCGGTGGGTGGTGCCCGTGTCCACCTCCTCATGCCCAAAGGTGGGTCGCCTTCTCTTTGTGCACGAGATCCAACTTTGTGCACCCACCAGTCATTTTCGCGAGCCCCGCGTGGTTGGTGGGTGCACAAAGATGAGCTAGGTGCACAAAGAGCGGCGGGGGTGTTGCGGAGCGGGGTGGGAGCGGCGGGGGTTAGCCGAAGCTGGGTGGGTCTACTTGGGCGCGGACCGAGCCGGGGTTCTTTTTGGTGGTGCGGGCGGCTTGGGCTTCCTTGAGGGCGCGGACGAGTTGGGTGCCCGCGGCCCGCGGAGTGCGGACCACGGCTTTGACGGTTTCGTCGTCGACGTCGACCGGGCCCAGGACTTCGAGGCCGGCCTCGGGTGGGAGGAGAGCGCGGAGGCGTTCGATCAGGTCGGCGACTGCGGCGGAAGGGCCGGTCAGTTCGGCGAGTTTGGCAGCCGGGGCGAGGCGGGCGGTACGGCGTTCTTCCACTTCGCGAGTCGCCCATCCCTCCGGGCTCCAGCGCACGACCGCCTGCAGGGGCAGGGCCGATGGGTCGCCGACGAGGATGACCATGCCGCCGTCGCGCGCCGGGCGGACGAGTGCGGCTGCATTGAGCCAGCGGCGGACGGCTTCTTCGGGGGCCCGGAGGTCGGGGCGCGAGAGCATCAGCCAGGTGTCGAGCAGGAGGGCCGCGGTGTAGCCACCGTCGGCGACTGGTTCCGAACCCGGCGTGGACACGATCAGCGCCGGTTGGTCGGACACGCGATCGAGCATGTGCTCGCCGCCCGATGTCCGCACGACGATGCCGGGAAACGCCCGCCCCAACTCCTCCGCCGTACGGCGTGCTCCCACGACGGCGGCGCGCATCCTCGGGTCACCACATTCGGGGCAGCGGTGGTCGGCGGCCGGGCGGCCACAGATGCTGCAGCTCGCCGGTCCAGATCTGCCCATCAGCCGCAAGGTCCCTGAGCAGGTTGCGCACCGCGATGGCGCCCGGCAGGTCTGGCACACCAGGCTCGGCAGGTAGCCGGCTCGCGGATTCTGAACCAGGACCGGTCCGGACAGCAGCCCTTCGCGGGCGATCTCGAAGGCGCGGTGCGGTAGTCGAGCCGCGCGCGCGGCGGGGTCTCGGGCCAGGTCGGTGTCCGATTCACCCGTGATGTGCACCGAGGGCGCGGCTGCGCGGATCGCCGTACGGTCGGCGATGAGTTCGCCCGCAAAGCCTGACTCGATCACCGCGGCCGCCTCGGCCGACCGTGCGAATCCGCCGAGCAACGCAGCACAGTTCTGCTTGAACGCGCGCAGCAGCAGGACTTCACGGGCATGCGGGTATGGCGCTCGCGCTTCGGCGTACGAGTCGTCGCCGTCGTCCCACATGGCCACGAGACCGAGGTTCGCGACCGGGGCGAACGCGGCTGCGCGAGTGCCGATGACCACGCGCGCGTTGCCACGCAGTGCCGCGAGGAACGCTCGGTACCGCGCGGTCGGGCCGAGGTCGGCCGACAAGGTGACGAAGCCGGCGTCGCCGAGGACCGCCGTACAGGCGTCTTCGAGTCGTTTGAGGTCACGTGCGTCCGGGGCGAGCAGCAACGCACCGCGGCCCGCCGCGGAACACACCGCGGCCGCCTGGGCGAAGGCGAGCGGCCAATCAGCACCCGGTACGGCGGTCCAGATCGCGCGCGGCGTCTCCGAACGTGCGATCGCGTCAAGAAACCCCGGCGGGTACGGCGACCAGGCCGATCGCGAGGTGGAGAGCGGCGGGGGCGGTGGCTGGTCGCAGCGCAGCGGCTCGGCCTCGACCTTGGCGTGGCGGGGTGGGACGGCCAGGCGGGTGACGTCGGGGAGGACGCCCGCGTACCGGTCGGCGACCGCGCGGCACAGGTCGGCGATCTCCGGGGTCAGCACCTGCTCGGGCGACACGACCTTGCGGATCCGGGCGAGTTTGCCGTCGTGATCGGACTCGGCCAGCCGCTCCAGCACGAACCCGTCCAGGTCCTTGCCGGCGAACCGCACCTTCACCCGGGCACCCGGCTGCGCGGCATCGGCCAGGTCGTCCGGGACGAGGTAGTCGAACGGCCGGTCCAGGTGCGGCAACGAGACATCGACCGCGATCCGGGCCACCGGCAACGAGGACGTGATCCCGGCCGGCTCCTTGGTCCGGGATTTGCGCACGGTGTCCCGCAGCAGCGTCAGTTGCTCCGGCGGATCCGATGTCACCGGGAAAGGTTAGTCGCCCCGGCCGACACTTCGTCGCAGGCGGCCCGCAGCCTGTGGATAACGCGCCGCGGACCCAGGGGCCATCACAACTGCAGTCCACGAAGAGCCGCACCCGGGGAGCCGGCGACGGCGGCCATTTGTGATGGCTTGTAGGTCCGCAGGACAAGGCGACGGCCCGGCCGCCGAGGGGGCAGCCGGGCCGGGAGTACGCCGTGCTTACTTGTTGACTGCGGCCTTCAGCGCCTCGACGCGGTCGGTGCGCTCCCAGGTGAAGTCCGCGCCGGTGCGGCCGAAGTGGCCGTTGGCGGCGGTCTGGGTGTAGATCGGGCGGAGCAGGTCGAGGTCGCGGATGATCGCGGCCGGGCGCAGGTCGAAGACCTCGGCGACGGCGTCGGCGATCTGGGCGACCGGGATCTTCTCGGTCCCGAACGTGTCGACGTAGAAACCGACCGGAGCGGCCTTGCCGATCGCGTAGGCGACCTGGCACTCGACGCGGTCGGCCAGGCCGGCCGCGACGATGTTCTTGGCCACCCAGCGCATCGCGTACGCCGCGGACCGATCGACCTTCGACGGGTCCTTGCCGGAGAACGCGCCACCGCCGTGCCGCGCCATCCCGCCGTAGGTGTCGATGATGATCTTGCGGCCGGTCAGGCCGGCGTCGCCCATCGGGCCGCCGATCTCGAAGCGGCCGGTCGGGTTGACCAGCAACTTGTAGTCGGCCGAGTCGATGTCGAACTGCTCGAGCACCGGGTCGACGACGTGCTTCTTGATGTCCGGCGCCAGCATCGACTCGAGATTGATGTCCGCCGCGTGCTGGCTGGACACGACCACGGTGTCGATCCGGACCGCCTTGTCACCGTCGTACTCGACCGTGACCTGGGTCTTGCCGTCCGGGCGCAGGTAGGCCAGCGTGCCGTCCTTGCGGACCTCGGACAGCCGCGCCGACAGCCGGTGCGCGATGGTGATCGGCAGCGGCATCAGCTCCGGCGTCTCGTTGGACGCGTAGCCGAACATGAGCCCCTGGTCGCCTGCCCCCTGCAGGTCCAGCTCGTCCTTCGACGCGTCCGAACGCGTCTCGTACGCCGTGTCGACGCCCTGCGCGATATCGGCCGACTGGCTGCCGATCGCGATCGACACCCCACAGGACGCGCCGTCGAACCCCTTCAGCGACGAGTCGTACCCGATCTCCAGGATGCGCTTGCGCACGATCCCGGGAATGTCGACGTACGCCGAGGTGGTGACCTCACCGGCCACCACGACCAGGCCGGTCGTGACGAGCGTCTCGACCGCCACGCGGCTCTTCGGGTCCGCCGTCAGCAGCGCGTCGAGAATGGAATCGCTGATCTGGTCAGCGATCTTGTCCGGGTGACCCTCGGTCACGGACTCGGACGTGAAAAGGCGCCTGCCCACAATTCTCCCTCGGATTCCTCTTTGTGCCGCGTGACCGACCCCACGACCACGCGATCCCCCCATGCACCGGCGGTTGACGATGCATCTTCGGCGAGTATGCCAGCGTTTCCGGGCAGAGTCCCGGGGACGCACCGATTCCGTCCGGATCCCGGGATCGTTGTCCAGATTCTAGACAATCCAACGATCCTCAGGCGTGCGGGCCTACCGTGATCTCGCCCACTGTTAGGGTACCCTTAGTGCTTTGAATTGTCGCCACGCGGTCCACCGCGGCGGCCAGCGCGGCCTGCTGCCGGCGGTTCAGCCGGACCAGCGGCTCGACGGTCACCTGGAGGTTGCGGCCGCTCTTCTTCTGGTGCCAGACCCCGGCCACGGAACCGTCGATCAGCAACAACGGGTAGTTACCGGCCTGACCACGGTTCGTAGCGCGCTCGAGCGCCTTCCCCGGGAACACGAGCTCACGCGGGAAGCAGCCGACGCCGTACGCATCGAAGTACGGCAGCAGGTGCACGCCCTCCACCGGCTCGTCGGTGAACTCCTCGTCGCCCGGCGCCACGAAGCCGAACTCCGTCTCCGGGAGGCCATCGAAGTACGGCCTGACGACGGTGACCGTGGACTTGATCCAGCGCGCGAACTGCTGCGGGGTCGCGGGTCCGTATGCGTACAGGTAGCTGTGCAGCAACGCAGGGAGCGCTCTCTCCGGATCCATCGGCGCGAAAACTCCACGCCGCTGCGGAGTCGTGTACGTCGTGACTCGGCCGCGGTTCGCGCCGTAACAGAGCACGCCCGCGTTGGCCGCGTCGGGAATGACCTGCCGCCAGCGCGGCCACCAGGTCTGGAACGCGGGCATCACCAGGTCGCCTGCCCAGGGACCGGTACGGCGGACCACCTCGTCCGAGAGTTCGTCGACGGTGAGCTCCGCGTCAGAGAGCGCTTCCCCGATGGCCGCGATCACCTCGGCCTTCTGATCCGCGGTCATCCGCATGGTCTCGGGCGGCGGCGGACCTCCGAGCAACGCGGAGAGCGCTCCCGTCCACATCGGCAGATCCTCGAGCGGGAGCAGGTGCACGGTTCCGCGCGGGCCGAAGGTCTTCACCAGGCCTTCGTCGTTCTGGACTGTCTCGCGGGTCGCGCCCTCGACCCGCAGCGCCACGGATGTCTCCCCCGCCGTGAGGACCTGAGCATGCGCTCCACACATCGCCCGTACGGCGCCGACCGGGCTCGCCGCGGGTTCGGTCAGGTAATGCCGGCGCATCCGCCGTGCCACGACCGCCTGCCAAGAGATCTCCATGACCACGACCCTAGGTCGAGTAGCGGTCAGGAACTGTCCTCACTCCCAGTGGGCGGCGACCAGGTTCCAGATCACGCCGGCCAGGGCGTCCTTGCTGCCGGACGGAACCGGGAGAGCGCTCCCCGAGCGATCCAGGATGACGGCCTCGTTGTTGTCGCTGCCGAAGACCTTGCCACCGGAGACGTCGTTCACGACCAGCAGGTCGCAGCCCTTGCGCTCAAGCTTGGCCCGGCCAAGGTCGAGCACCGAGTGCTCCGCGTCCCCGGTCTCCGCGGCGAAGCCGACGATCACCTGACCGGTACGGCGGCGGTCGTGCGAGACGGTCTGCAGAATGTCCGGGTTCTGCACGAGATTGACCGCCGGGACCGAACCGTCGGCGGTCTTCTTGATCTTGTGCTCGGCGACATCGGCCGGGCGGAAGTCGGCCGGGGCGGCCGCCATCACGATCGCGTCCGCATCCGCGGCGCGGCCGGTGATCTCGTCGTACAGGTCGCGGGTGCTGGTGACCGGGACGACCTGTACGCCGGCTGGGTCGGGGAGCTCGGAGTTCGCCGCGACCAGGGTGACCTTGGCGCCGCGGGCGGCCGCGATCCGGGCGAGTGCGTAGCCCTGCTTGCCCGACGAGGAGTTGCCGAGGTAGCGGACCGGGTCGAGGTGCTCGCGGGTGCCGCCTGCGCTGACTAGGACGTGCTTGCCGGTCAGGTCGGCGACCGACTGGCCGGCCGCGCGAGCCGCTTCGTCGGCGAGCATCAGCTGGCTGATCGCGAAGATCTCCGAGGGCTCGGGCAACCGACCGCGGCCGGTGTCGGTGCCGGTCAGTCGGCCGACGGCGGGCTCCAGGACGGTGATCCCGCGCGAACGCAGGGTCGCCACGTTGGCTTGGGTGGCGGGGTGTTCCCACATCTCGGTGTGCATGGCGGCCGCGAACAGGATCGGGCAGCGGGCCGTCAGCAGGGTGTTGGTGAGGAGGTCGTCGGCGAGGCCGTGCGCGGCCTTGGCGATCAGGTTGGCCGTGGCGGGGGCGACGACGACCAGCTCGGCCGCCTTGCCGATCCGCACATGCGGCACTTCCTGCACGTTGTCGAACGGATCCGAAGTGACGGGCTGACCGGACAACGCCGCCCAGGTCGCGGCACCCACGAACTCCAGCGCCGCCGCGGTCGGCACCACCCGCACGCTGTGCCCCGACTCGGTGAGCCGCCGCAGCAGATCACAAACCTTGTACGCCGCGATGCCGCCGCCGACCCCGAGAACAACGTTCGGCCGAGGCTTGGTCGCAGGCGACTGTGATGAGGGGGAAGAAGCGCTCACGGGAGCCTCCGAGCCGTGGTCGAGGTCGGGTCGGGAACGCCCGAAACCCCCGGGGCGGTTGCCTCGCCGGGGGTGGAACCGGACACGGACACCCTGAGGCGCCGATCACCGGTGGTCATCGCGGGGTTGTTAGGCGGTCTTCTCCGCGGCCGCGGCTTCCGCCTCGGCCTCGGGGTCGATGTCCGTGCAGGTCAGGACGCCCTCGTTGATCTCGCGCATCGCGATCGAGAGCGGCTTCTCCTGGACGTGGGTCTCGACCAGCGGACCGACGTACTCCAGCAGGCCCTCGCCGAGCTGGGAGTAGTAGGCGTTGATCTGCCGCGCACGCTTGGCCGAGTACAGCACGAGCTTGTACTTGGAATCAGTGTGGGTGAGCAGGTCGTCGATCGGCGGAGAGGTGATACCGATGGCGACAGGCTGGTTGCCAGACAAGTTCAGCTCTTTCCAGAGATATGGGGTGATCGGATCAACTTTACCAACTGATCGGCCGCCTCCCGAACCGAGGCGTTCACGATCGTCACGTCGAACTCCTTCTCGGCGGCCAGTTCGAGGGTCGCGGTCTCCAGCCGGCGCTCGCGCTCCTCGGCCGTTTCGGTCCCGCGGCCGACGAGGCGCCGTACCAGCTCGTCCCACGACGGCGGGGTCAGGAACACGAAATGTGCCTCCGGCATCGTCTCGCGCACCTGCCGGGCACCCTGCAGGTCGATCTCCAGCAGCGCCGGGCGGCCCTCGGCCAGCTTGTCCAGCACCGGCTGCTTGGGCGTCCCGTACCGGGCCGCCTTGTGCACGACCGCCCACTCCAGCAGCTCACCGGCCGCGATCATCCGGTCGAACTCCGCGTCGGAGACGAACAGGTAGTGCACGCCGTGCACCTCGGTCGGCCGCGGCTTGCGCGTGGTGGCCGAGACCGAGATCCAGATGTCGGGGAACCGCTCGCGGATATCGGCCGCGACCGTGCCCTTGCCGACCGCGGTCGGTCCGGCCAGCACGGTCAGCCGCGCCGGGCCACCGGCATCGGGGACCGGAGTCTCTGGATCGTGGCTCATGTTCTCGGGGTGCGTGGTCATCGTCACACCAGTGTCCAACGAGCCGGCCAGGGTTTCGGTGCGGCTCACTCGGCGAATTCGCGCATCAGCGCGGCGATCTGGTTGGACCCGAGGCCGCGGACCCGCCGCGTCTCGGAGATTCCGGCCCGCTCCATGATCTGCTGGGCGCGCACCTTGCCCACGCCGGGGATGCACTGCAGCAGGGCGCTGACCCGCATCTTGCCGATCACGTCGTTGGTCTGCCCCTCGTGGAGCACCTCCGTCGGAGACGCTCCCGAGTGCCGGATCCGGTTCTTGATCTCGGCTCGCTCGCGCCGCGCCGCCGCGGCCTTGTCCAGAGCCGCCGCTCGCTGCTCCGGGGTCAAAGAAGGAAGTGGCACCGTTTCACCTGTCCCGTTGTATGGCTTCGCAAGGGAACCTAACACGGCTCCGGCCACCCGCAGGACCCTGTCGGGGCAAGCCCTCAGTTCAGCGACGGGACGTCGACCTTGCAGGCGTCCTTCGCATGCGTGGTGATCGCCTTGTACGCCGTCAGCACGGTGCCGGTCTGCTTGCTCAGCCGGGCCAGCTCGACGCGGTCCGAACCCGCCTTCTGGGCCTGCTCGGCGAACTTCACGACAACCGCCCAGTCGTCCTTCACGGCGGCCGGCGCGGACTCCTGGAGCTTCTTCGCGTCGTCCAGGATCTTCACGTACTCGGCGGGCTTCGTCGGGTCGACCCCGGTGGCGTTGGCGGCGTAGCCGGCCAGATCCACGCAGTAGGCCTGCTCCTCGGTGCACGAGGTCAGCAGGGCGGTCGTTGCGAGCAGCGTCACGGCTGCGGCGATGGTTCGCATGTCAGTACGCTACCGGCCGTCATCAAACGATCCGAAACGGATACTTTCCGAGACCGGCCCGCCGCGAGGCGGCGGGCCGGCCACTCGATCACGGGTTCTCGAGGTCGATCTTGCAGGTGTCCTTGGCGTGCTTGGCGATCGCGCCGGAGGCCTCGCCCATCTTCGCGCCTTCGGACTTGCCGAGCTCGGCGAGCTTGGTGGTGTCGCCCTTGGCGTCCTGCGCCTTCTTGGCGTACGAGATCAGCGTCGCCCAGTCGTCCTTCAGCTCCGACGGCGCCGACTTCGAGACCTTCTCGGCGTCCTTGAGCGCCTTGCCGACCTGCTCGGTGTTCTTGGCGTCGAGGTTCTTCGCCGACGTCGCGTAGGCCTTCAGCTCGCCGCAGTAGTCGCCACCCGAACAGGCCGTCAGGGCGGCAGCACTCATCGTCACCGCCGCCGCCAGGGCTCCCAGCTTCCGCATCGCAATCCTTACTTTCCACCGCGGGCAACCCATCGTTCCCCGTCACCGACACCCTCCCGAACCACAGGGTCATCTGGTCTGTCCGGCACGCCGTGAAGAACCTCGCACCCCGCGACTGGAACCGGTCCGTGATGTGGCGCGTCGGCCTGCTTCCACGGCGACACAGTTCGCGGCGACGATGACGCCGATGGCGACCCAGTCCGGTACGGCGAGGTGCTGCCGCAGGACGACGTACCCGACGAGCGCCGCGAGCACCGGGTTGATGCTCATGAACACCCCGAAGAACTGGGCGGGTACTCGGCGCAGTGCGAGCAGGTCGAGCAGGAACGGGACGGCCGAGGACAGGACGCCGGCGGTTAACGCGTAGGCGATGGCCGCGGTGGATGGCGGGTGGTGATGCAGTACGACGATTCCGACCGGGATGTAGGCGATTCCGGAGACCGTCGCGGCGGCTGCTGCTCCGGTCGCTCCGGGTAGTTCGCGGCCGACTGTGCGGTTGAGGAGGATGTAGGACGCCCAGCAGGCTGCGGCGAGTAGTCCGGCCGCTACACCCAAGTAGTCGGTGGTTGCTTGTGGACGTGTGAGTACCAGTACGGCGGGTGCTGCGGCGAGAGCGCAGATCAGGTCGATCAGCCGCCGTGAGCCGAGTAGCGCGACGGCCAGTGGGCCGAGGAACTCGAGTGTGACGGCTAGGCCGAGTCCTACGCGGTCGATTGCTGTGTAGAGCGAAACGTTCATCACCGCGAACACGAGGGCTAGCCCTAGCACTGGTCGCCACTGGCGTGCGGTCAGTTTGTGGAGGCGTGGTCGCCCGATCGCGAACAGCACCACAGCCGCCATCCACTGCCGAACCGCCACCACACCAACCGGTCCGATGACAGGAAACGCCTGGGCAGCGACGGACGCACCCACCTGACTGGAGAGTCCGCTGGCCACCATCAGAAGCACCCCACCCAACCTCCGATCGCCGGTGTGGTTGTCGCGGGGAGAGGGTGCGATCGCCAGCCCCGCCTCGACGGCTGAGGCACCCGGGGCGCCGGCTGCCGGGCCCGGCGCCGGGGCGGGCAGGCGGGCGTCGCCTAGGGCACCCGGGCCTGGGGCGCATGGGTGGATGGCGGCGGAGGCGCCCAGCGCCGAGGCAGCCGTGGGGGTGGGAGCGGGCGGGGTGCTCATGGGGGCAGCGTGCGCTTGGTGGGTGGCTGGGCAAAATGCATCGATGCGGCGATCTATACGCTGGGGTTATGGATGTGGAGCTTCGGCAGTTGCGGTGTTTGGTGGCTGTGGCGGAGACGGGGACGTTTACGGATGCGGGGATCGAGCTGGGGGTCAGCCAAGCGGCGGTGTCTCGGAACGTGCTGGCGTTGGAGGGGCGGCTGGGAGTGCGGCTGTTGCACCGGACTAGTCGGTCGGTGACGCCGACCAGTGCGGGGGTTCGGGTGTTGGCGCGGGCTCGGCAGGTGCTGGCTGATGTCGAGGAGCTGGTGCGGGAGGCGACCAGTGGGCATACGCGGTTGCGCCTGGGGCATGCATGGTCGGCGTTGGGGCGGCATACGGCTGAGTTCCAGCGGCGGTGGGCCGCGGAGCATCCCGGCATCGAACTGCAGCTCGTGCGCACGAACACGACGACCGGTGGTCTGGCTGAGGGGTTGTGCGATCTCGCAGTGGTCCGGACGCAGCTTGATCTGCGGCGGTTCGCGCACATCACGATCGCGCAGGAGGACCGGTACGCCGCTCTGCCCGCCGACGACCCGCTGGTTCGCAAGCGCACGGTCACCCTCGCGGAGCTGCGGGACCGCGTGCTGAGCATTGATCGCCGTACCGGCAGCACGACGATCGACCTGTGGCCGGCGGACGCTAGGCCGCGGACCGAGTTCAACCAGGATGTGGACGACTGGCTCACCGCCATCGCGTCCGGCCGGTGTGTCGGCGTCACTGCGCAGGCGACCACCACGCAGTACCGGCGCGACGGCGTCACCTACCGTCGCCTCCGCGACGCTCCCCCGGTCGACGTCCACCTCATCTGGCACCGCCACGACCCCCACCCCGCCACCCAAGCCGCAGTAGACCTCCTCACCACCCTCTACACCCCGTAGCCCACCGTGCCCACGCGCCGGGTTGCCCGTCGAGTTGGGGGGTTGCCCACTCAGATTCTCGACGGGCAACCCCCCAACTGAAGGGATAACCGCTCAGATGGGGGGTCGCCCCGTGGGGCTGGTCAGGGGAGGAAGGTGGCGATGGTGGGGCGGTCGGCGGGTTTCCAGAGGACGGTGCGGAGGCGGTCGATGCCGCCGACGGGCCAGCGGTCGGCGATGGCGCGGACGGTTGGGTCGGTGATCGTGGCGGACAGGGCGCCGGGGAAATCGCCCCAGACGACTTTGAACGGGCGACCCCACATCTGCTCGATGCCGAGCTCGACCGGTGCGGTGATGCCGAGCCGGTTGTGCACTCCGGCGACCGCCTCGTAGGCGGCCATCAGCGCCTTCTCGCGGTCCTGCCAGCCGTCGGCGCGGAGGACGGCGTGCAGGATCGGTTCCAGTTCGGGACCGCAGGTGAGCCGGGCGAACGCCGCACCGAACCATTTCGAGTACGGCGCGTACTGGCGCTCCATCAGGAAACACAGCCGCATCAGGTCCTCGACGAGCTGTGCGCCGATCAATGCCGATCCGAGTTCGTCACCGACATAACCGGCGCGGCCGGCCAGATTCAGCTCGGGATGAACGCGCCACCAGGCCGAAATCAGCAAATAGTGCCAGACGTCATCCGGGTAATACGTCAACCGGTCCCGCACGGCCTGCAAACCGAGGTCGTCGTGGAAGACCTCCCCGGCGGTGAGCATCCGCAACGTCTGCTCCGGCAGGGTGAACCAGTCCTCGACCCGCAGCCCGGCCGACGGATCGAACCCGAGTTGCTCGGTGAAGAATCCGCTCACCGTGTGCACCTCGAGCAGCGTCGTCCGCCCGAGAAACTCCCCCGGTACCTCGGGCGGCGTCCACGACGGGTCCCCGACGAACAGCACAACCCGGGCCTCGCAGTTGTGGTCCGCCGACATCGCGTCGTCGAACCCGAGTACCTCCGAACCCCGCCCGATCAGCGCCGCACTGTGCGGAACGGTCAACTGCGGACCCACCACCTCGGCGTAGAACCGCCGGCACAACTCGATCCCCGAAATTCCCATGCCGACGAAGATCGCATACCGGCAACGGAGAATTCAACAGAAATCAGAAAATGGCGCGGAATTCCTCCACGCCATTTACCGATTCATATTCTACCGGTAATTCCGGGTGGTTGTCAGTAGCCGAGGGCCGTTCGGTACGCGTCGTTCGCCCGATCGGCCGCGTCCTGCAGACCGGCCGCGGCCGGCCCGGCGCCGAGGATCTCGCGAGAACTGGACGGTACGACGTTCCGTGCCGCCGCCTCGCCGAACACGGCCCGCAGCGCCTCGGCGGTTCCGCCCTGCGCCCCGAGTCCCGGGGCCAGCAGCGGGCCGCGGATGTCCAGGTCCTCGTCGGTCCGCGAGATCGTCGCACCGACGACCGCACCGAACGATCCGAACTCAGCGCCGTCCGCGTCGTTGAGCGCACGCAACCCATCCAGTACGGCGCCCGCGACCGTCGGGCCGTCCACTGTCCGCGCGGACTGGAACTGCGGTCCCTCCGGGTTGGAGGTGAGCGCCAGCACGAACAGTCCGGCGCCAGCGGTCCGCGCCTCGTCGATCGCCGGCTGCAGTGAGCCGAACCCGAGGTACGGGCTGACCGTCAGCGCATCACACGCCAGCGGCCCTTTCTCCGACAGGTACGCCGACGCGTAGCCGGCCATCGTCGTACCGATGTCACCGCGTTTCGCGTCGATGATCACCAGCGCACCGGCTTCCCGCAGCCGGACCGTGGCCTGCTCCAGTACGGCGACGCCCGCCGACCCGAACCGCTCGAAGAACGCGGACTGCGGCTTGAACACACCAACGCGGTCGGCCAGTGCGTCGACCACCGTGTAGGTGAAGGACGCCAGGCCCTCAGCCGTGTCTGGCAGGCCCCACTGGTCCAGCAGATGCTGGTGCGGGTCGATGCCGACACACAACGGACCACGCGCTTCCATGACAGCCCGAAGTCGGGTGCCAAAGGGTTCGTGCTTCATGTCAGCCTCCTGTTGATGCTCCGGATCAGACCGGGCCCGCGATAGATCAGACCGGAGTAGACCTGCACCAGGCTGGCCCCGGAATCCAGCAGCCGTACCGCGTCGTCCGGGTCGAGGATCCCGCCAACCCCGATCACGGGGAGCGCTCCCCCGGTCTCCGCATGAATGTGCGCAACCGTCTTGGCCGCGATCTCAGTCAAAGGTCGCCCAGACAACCCACCGGCCTCGGATGCGAGCGGATGGTTCTCCACACCCGCCCGGCCGATCGTGGTGTTCGTGGCGATGATCCCGGCGACTCCGACGTCGGTGCAGACGCCGAGGAGTTCGTCGATGGCGGAGGGGGTGAGGTCGGGCGCAATCTTCACCAGGATCGGCTTGGCACTCGGCTGGCCACCGCTGCCTCCTCCTGCTTCAGCCAGGGCAGAAGCTTCCATGTGCAGGGCGGTGAGAAGTTCGCGGAGTTGGCCTGCGTCCTGGAGAGAGCGCAAGCCCGGCGTGTTCGGCGACGAGACGTTGACGGCGAAGTAGTCGCCGTACTGGTAGAGCCTCCGCAGCGAGATCACGTAGTCGTCGACGGCTTTGTCGAGCGGTGTGACCTTCGACTTGCCGATCGAGACGCCGAGCGGATACCCGAGCGGTCCGTACCCCTCCAACCGCTCGGCCAGGGCGGCCGAACCCAGGTTGTTGAAGCCCATCCGGTTGATCACGGCCTCGTCCTCGACGAGCCGGAACAGCCGCGGTTTCTCGTTCCCCGGCTGCGGTTGCGCGGTCACCGTACCGACCTCGACGAAGCCGAAGCCGAGCGCTCGCCAAGCCGGCAACGCGATCCCGTTCTTGTCCATCCCCGCGGCCAACCCGACCGGGCCCGGGAAACGGATCCCGAAGACCGTCCGTGCCGCACCCGCCGGGATCGCGCCGTAAGAACGCGAGAGAGCGCTCACTGCGCCGGGAACGCGCCCGAGCCGACGCAACCCGTGCAGCGTCTGCTCGTGCGCGATCTCCGCGTCACCTTTGCCCAGCCGGTACAAAACAGGCCGGACGAACCGCCTATACACCGAGGATCCTCGGCACCCAGTCCTGCAAGGACCGCACGCCGATCCCGCCGCTCTGCTGCGCCTCGATCCCCTGTACGGCGGCCGCCAGTCCCTGAACCGTCGTAATACAAGGGATGTTCCGCGCAACAGCCGCCGACCGGATCTCGTACCCGTCCAGTCGCGGCGATCCACCCTGCGTGATCCCGATCGGCGTGTTGACGATCAGGTTGAGCTCACCGTCCTGGACCATCTGCACGATCGTCGGCTCGCCGTTCGGGCCCGGACCCTGGCTGCTCTTGCGAACAGTCACCGCCTCGACCCCGTTGCGCCGCAGCACATCCGCCGTACCTTCGGTCGCATAAATCTGGAAGCCCAGATCCGCCAGCCGCTTGACCGGGAAGATCATGTGCCGCTTGTCCCGGTTCGCCACCGACACGAACACCTTGCCCGACCCAGGCAGCGGCTGCGACGCCCCGGCTTGCGACTTCGCGAACGCGATCCCGAAGGTGTCGTCGAAGCCCATCACCTCGCCGGTCGACCGCATCTCCGGCCCGAGCACCGTGTCCACGGACCGCCCGTCGACAGTCCGGAACCGGTTGAACGGCATCACGGCTTCCTTGACCGCGATCGGCGCGGTCGGCGGCAGCGTCCCGCCATCGCCAACGGCCGGCAGCATTCCCTCCGCACGCAACGAAGCGATCGAAGCCCCGAGCATCACCCGGGCCGCGGCCTTGGCCAACGGAGTCGCCGTCGCCTTCGACACGAACGGCACCGTCCGCGACGCCCGCGGGTTCGCCTCGAGCACGTAGAGAACATCACCGGCAAGCGCGTACTGCACGTTCAGCAGACCCCGTACGCCGACGCCGCGCGCGATCGCCTCGGTCGACTGCCGGATCTTCTCGATGTCGGCATTCCCGAGCGTGATCGGCGGCAGCGCACACGACGAGTCGCCCGAGTGCACCCCGGCCTCCTCGATGTGCTCCATCACGCCACCGAGGAACAGCTCATCACCGTCGAACAGCCCGTCGACATCGATCTCGACCGCGTCGTCCAGGAAGCGGTCGATCAGCACCGGGTGCTCGAACGCCTCGCCGCCGCCCAGCCGCTCCAGCGCGGCCGACAACTCGTCGGCGCTGTAGACGATCTCCATCCCGCGACCACCGAGCACGTACGACGGCCGCACCAGCACCGGGAACCCGATCTCCTCGGCAACCCCATGAGCTTCCGACGGAGAGAGCGCTGTCCCGTGCTTCGGAGCGGGCAACCCCGCGTCCGCGAGCACCTTGCCGAACGCACCCCGCTCCTCGGCGAGGTGGATCGCGGTCGGTGACGTCCCGACGATCGGTACGCCGGCATCCGCGAGCCGCTGCGCCAGTCCGAGCGGGGTCTGGCCGCCGAGCTGCACGATCACTCCGGCCACCGGGCCGGCCTGCATCTCGGCGTACACGATCTCGAGGACGTCCTCGCAGGTGAGCGGCTCGAAGTAGAGCCGGTCGGAGGTGTCGTAGTCGGTCGAGACCGTCTCCGGGTTGCAGTTGACCATGATCGTGCAATAGCCGGCGTCGCGCAGTGCCATCGACGCGTGCACACACGAGTAGTCGAACTCGATGCCCTGCCCGATCCGGTTCGGCCCCGAGCCGAGGATCAGTACGGCGGGCTCGGTGCGGGTCGCGACTTCGCTCTCCTCGTCGTACGACGAGTAGTGGTACGGCGTCTCGGCCGCGAACTCGGCCGCGCACGTGTCGACGGTCTTGTAGACCGGCCGGATCCCGAGCGCCTGGCGGACCCCGCGAACCACGTCCTCGGTCAGCGAGCGGATCTCGGCCAGCTGCAGATCCGAGAACCCGTGCCGCTTGGCCAACCGCAGCACCTCCGGCGTCAGCCGCGGCGCCGCAGCAACCTGGAGAGCGGTCTCGTGGATCAGATACAGCTGGTCCACGAACCACGGATCGATCTTCGTCGCATCGAAGATCTGCTCCGGCGTCGCACCGGCGCGGATCGCGTCCATGATGATCCGCAGCCGCCCGTCCTGCGGCGTCTTGATTGCCTCCAGCAACGACTCCAGATCGGTCGACGGCTCACCGGCCCAGGAGAACCGGGCCTCCGGCTTCTCCAGCGACCGCAGCGCCTTCTGCAGCGCCTCGGTGTAGTTGCGGCCGATCGCCATCGCCTCGCCGACGCTCTTCATGTGCGTGGTCAGCGTGGCGTCCGCGGCCGGGAACTTCTCGAACGCGAACCGCGGCACCTTCACCACGACGTAGTCGAGCACCGGCTCGAAGCTGGCCGGGGTCTGCTTGGTGATGTCGTTCGGGATCTCGTCGAGCGTGTAGCCGATGGCAACCTTCGCCGCGATCTTCGCGATCGGGAAGCCGGTCGCCTTCGACGCCAGCGCGGACGAGCGGGACACCCGCGGGTTCATCTCGATCACGATCAGCCGGCCGTCGACCGGGTTCACCGCGAACTGGATGTTGCAGCCGCCGGTGTCGACGCCGACCTCGCGGATGATGCCGATCGAGAGGTCCCGCATGATCTGGTACTCGCGGTCGGTCAGCGTCATCGCCGGTGCGACCGTGACCGAGTCGCCGGTGTGCACGCCCATCGGGTCGACGTTCTCGATCGAGCAGATGATCACGACGTTGTCGGCCTTGTCGCGCATCACCTCCAGCTCGTATTCCTTCCACCCGAGGATCGATTCCTCGATCAGCACCTCGGTGGTCGGCGAAGCGTGCAGTCCGGCCCCCGCGATCCGGGTCAGATCGGCCTCGTCGTACGCCATCCCGGAGCCGACGCCGCCCATCGTGAACGACGGCCGCACCACCAGCGGGTAGCCCAGCTTCGCGGCCGCACCGAGAACATCCTCGATGGTGTGGCAGATGACCGACCGTGCGACCTCGGCGCCGAGACCCTCGACGATCTGCTTGAACGACTCGCGGTTCTCACCGCGCTGGATCGCGTCGACCGACGCGCCGATCAGCTCGACGCCGTACTTCTCCAGTACGCCGGAGTCGTGGAGAGCGATTGCTGCGTTCAGAGCGGTCTGGCCGCCGAGCGTCGCGAGCAGCGCGTTCGGACGTTCCTTCTCGATGACCTTCTCGACGTACTCGGGGGTGATCGGCTCGACGTAGGTGGCGTCGGCGAACTCCGGGTCCGTCATGATCGTGGCCGGGTTGGAGTTGACCAGGACGACCCGGAAACCCTCCTCGCGCAACACCCGGCAGGCCTGCGTACCGGAGTAGTCGAACTCGCAGGCCTGACCGATCACGATCGGGCCGGAGCCGATGACGAGGACCGACTCGATATCTGTACGACGTGGCATCAGGCCCGCCCCTCCATCAGCTCAACAAACCTGTCGAACAAGTACGCCGAATCGTGCGGGCCGGCGGCCGCTTCCGGGTGGTACTGCACCGAGAACGCCAGGAGCTTCCCGTCCCGGCCAGTCAGTTTCAGCCCCTCGACCACGTTGTCGTTGAGCGAGACATGCGAGACCTCAGCCGTTCCGTACGGTGTCTCCACCACCGAATCGAGTGGCGCGTCGACGGCGAACCCATGGTTCTGCGCCGTGATCTCGACCTTGCCGGTAGCCCGGTCCAGCACCGGCTGGTTGATCCCCCGATGCCCGTACTTGAGCTTGAAGGTCCCCAGTCCGAGCGCCCGCCCGAACACCTGGTTGCCGAAGCAGATCCCGAAGTACGGCTTGCCGCGCTGGAGCAGTTCCTTCAGCAGCGTGGTCGGGTGCTCGGTGGTCTCCGGGTCGCCCGGGCCGTTGCTCATGAAGATGCCGTCCGGGTTCACCGCCAGCACCTCCGCGAGCGTTGCGGTGGCGGGCAGCACGTGTACCTCGATACCGCGCTCGGCCATCCGCTTCGGCGTCATCGCCTTGATCCCGAGGTCGAGGGCGACCACGGTGAACCGCTTCTCCCCCTCGGCCGGGACGACGTACGCCTCTGCGGCCGTCACCTCCGAGGCCAGATCGGAGCCGGCCATCGCGGGCTGCTCGAGCACCTTCGCCAGCAACTCGGCCGGGTCGAGGACGTCGGTCGAGATCCCGGCGCGCATCGCGCCACGTTCGCGCAGGTGCCGCGTCAGGGCGCGGGTGTCGATCCCCGAGATCCCGACGATGCCCTGCGACTTCAGCTGGTCGTCGAGCGAACGGGTCGCGCGCCAGTTCGACGGGACGCGGGCAGGGTCGCGGACGACGTACCCGGAGACCCAGATCTTCTGCGACTCGTCGTCCTCGTCGTTGATCCCGGTGTTGCCGATGTGCGGCGCCGTCTGGGTGACGATCTGACGGTGGTACGACGGGTCGGTCAGCGTCTCCTGGTAGCCGGTCATCCCGGTGGTGAACACCGCCTCGCCGAAGGTCTCGCCGGTGGCCCCGTACGACGTACCGGCGAACGACCGGCCGTCCTCAAGGACCAGGAGTGCGGGCTGGCTCATGATTGCTCGGCTCCGATCAATGTTGCGATGGATGCGGTCAGGGGTTCCGTGTCGGCCTTGCGACGGGGCCGGAAGCCGGTGTCCAGCTCCCGCCCGTCGTGGCTCCAGGTGACCACCACCAGGCCGGACTTCTCCGCGGTCACCTTGCCGGCGATGCCACGGTCGGTCCGGACGCCGGTCAGATGGTCCGCGGGGATGAAGACATCCGCCGCTCCCTGCCGGTGGAAGATCAGGCCGGCCTCACTGACGGCCAGGTCCGCGGTACTGCGGACGCCCAGTTCGTGCACGGCGATCCGGTCCATCCAGTCGCCGGCGGAGGTGGTGGCGACGTACACGCCCTCCACCCCGCGGGTCGTGTCGGCCGGCACCTCGGGCAGCGGTGCCAGCGCGGACTGCCGGGCCTGGCGATTGCGCCAGCCCCGGAACATGCCGTAGTACGCCGCGGCGATCACCACGAGCGTGCCGGTAATGCCTAGGAAAGCCTTCACTTGGCGGCCTTGCCGTCCAGGACGGTGGGCTCGCCGCGCAGGAAGGTCGCGACGACCTTGCCTGGCAGCGTCATCCCGTCGAACGGCGTGTTCCGCGACAGCGACGCGGACTCCGCCGAGACGATCACGCGCTGCGCGGCCGGATCGACCAGTACGACGTTCGCCGGGGCACCGGCCACCAGCGGCTGACCGTGGTCGCTGATCTGGCCGATCGCGGCCGGGCGGTAGCTCATCCGGTCGGCGACGTCGGCCCAGGTCAGCAACTTGGTGTCGACCATCGCGTGCTGAACGACCGAGAGAGCGGTCTCCAGGCCGAGCATCCCGAACGCGGCCGCACTCCACTCGCAGTCCTTGTCCTCGACCGGGTGCGGCGCGTGGTCGGTGGCGACGATGTCGATGGTGCCGTCGGCCAGGCCCTCGCGGACCGCCTCGACATCCTCCTTGGTCCGCAGCGGCGGGTTCACCTTGAAGACCGGGTTGTAGGAGCTGGCCAGGTCCTCGGTCAGCAGCAGGTGGTGCGGCGTGACCTCGGCCGTCACCTCCAGCCCGCGCTTCTTCGCGGCCCGGACGATGTCGACCGAACCCTTCGTGGACAGGTGGCAGATGTGCAGCTTGGAGCCGACGTGGTGGTTGAGCAGGATGTCGCGGGCGATGATCGCCTCTTCGGCGACACTCGGCCAGCCGGTCAGTCCGAGAACGCCGGAGAGCGCTCCCTCGTTCATCTGCGCGCCCTTGGTCAGCCGCGGCTCCTGCGCGTGCTGCGCGATCGTGCCGCCGAAGGCCTTCACGTACTCGAGCGCGCGCCGCATCAGCGCCGCGTCCCAGACACAGTCGCCGTCGTCGGAGAAGACCCGCACCCGGGCCGCCGAGTCCGCCATCGCGCCGAGCTCGGCCAGCTGCGTGCCCTGGCGGCCGACCGTGACCGCGCCGATCGGGAACACGTCGGCGTACCCGGCCTCGCGCCCGAGCCGCCAGACCTGCTCGACGACACCGGCCGTGTCGGCGACCGGGTCGGTGTTGGCCATCGCGAACACCGCCGTGAACCCGCCAAGCGCGGCGGCCCTGGTCCCAGTGAGAACCGTCTCCGCGTCCTCGCGACCCGGCTCACGCAAGTGGGTGTGCAGGTCGACGAGCCCGGGAAGCGCGATCAAGCCGGTCGCGTCGATGGTCGTCACGTCGGCCGGCCCGCCGGTTGCCGCTCCGCCCGATCCGTCGCCGGCTCCGCCGCGGCCCGCCGCCGTGAGGCCGGTGCCGACGGCAACGATCTCCCCGTTGTCGATCAGCAGATCCGCCACCTCACCGCCGACGATCTTGGCTCCGGTGATCAAGTACGCGGTCATGCGGTCTGCTCCTCGTTCGTTTCGTTGCTACCTGACAACAGCAGATACAGGACGGCCATCCGGATGGCCACGCCGTTGGTGACCTGTTCGACGATCACCGAGCGGGTCGAGTCGGCGACCTCGGCGCTGATCTCCATGCCGCGGTTCATCGGGCCGGGGTGCAGCACGATCGCCTCGTCGGACAGTTGCGCCATCCGGTGCACGTCGAGGCCGTAGCGGCGGGTGTACTCGCGCGCACTCGGGAAGTACGCGTCGCCCATCCGCTCGCGCTGGACGCGCAGCATCATCACCGCGTCGCTCTTGGGCAGCACCGAGTCGAAGTCGTACGACGTCGTACAGGGCCAGCGCGACATGTCGACCGGCAGCAGGGTCGGCGGAGCGACCACCGTGACCTCGGCGCCGAGCGTGGAGAGCAGCAGCACGTTGGACCGTGCGACCCGGGAGTGCAGGACGTCGCCGACGATCGTGATCCGGCGGCCGTCCAGCGAGCCGAGGTGGCGGCGCATGGTGAAGGCGTCCAGCAGGGCCTGCGTCGGGTGCTCGTGGGTACCGTCACCGGCGTTCACGACCGCACCGGTCATCCAGCCGGAGGTGGCCAGCAGGTGCGGCGCACCGGATGAGCCGTGCCGGCAGACGACACCGTCGGCGCCCATCGCCTGCAGGGTCAGCGCGGTGTCCTTCAGGCTCTCGCCCTTGCTCACACTAGAGCCCTTGGCGGAGAAGTTGATCACATCCGCCGACAGCCGCTTGGCCGCCGCCTCGAACGAGATCCGGGTCCGGGTGGAGTCCTCGAAGAACAGGTTCACCACGGTCCGGCCGCGCAGGGCCGGCAGCTTCTTGATCGGGCGGTCGGCCAGCGACCGCATCTCTTCGGCGGTGTCCAGGATCAGAGTGGCCTCGTCCTGGCTCAGGTCGCCGGCACTCAACAGATGGCGCATCAGACCGTCGCTCCCGTCTTGTCGGCGATCAGTACGGCGTCGGCACCGTCGTACTCGGTCAGGTGCACGGTGACCCGCTCGAGCAGTGAGGTGGGCAGGTTCTTGCCGACGTAGTCGGCGCGGATCGGCAGTTCGCGGTGGCCGCGGTCGACCAGGACCGCCAGCTGGACCGCCTTCGGCCGACCGATGTCGCCGATCGCGTCGAGCGCGGCGCGGATGGTGCGGCCGGAGAACAGCACGTCGTCCACCAGGACCACGACCTTGCCGTCGATCCCGCCCGGCGGGATGTCGGTGTGCTCGAGGGCGCGGGCCGGTTTCAGCCCGATGTCGTCGCGGTACATCGTCACATCGAGTGACCCTGTGGGCACGCTCTGCCCTTCGACGGCCGCGATCCGCTCGGAGATGCGGGCGGCCAGTCCCACCCCGCGGGTGGGAATGCCGAGGAGTACGACGGGGTCGGCACCCCGGTTGCGCTCGAGGATCTCGTGCGCGATCCGGGTCAGTGCCCGGGAAATGTCGGAAGCATCCAGCACTGTGCGCGGTACGGGTACCGGGGCAGGGCTCATCGCTACCGTTCCTCCTTTCCTGCCTCTCGGGACAGGTCTTTAAAGGACGTTCGGACCGCTTGACATGGTATCGGATGTGACACGCCGTCTTGACTCTGGCCTCTGGCCCGGAATATTGTTACTCTGTGTAACCGAGGGGGGTTTCACCATCCGGGTTCCGTTCCGGCGGTCCGGACCATAAGAAACTAGTCGGAGGGAAGAACCAGAGTGCCGAGCGAATACGCGAAGACACTGGGTGGCAAGCTACGCGCCATCCGCCAGCAGCAAGGGCTGTCGCTGCATGGCGTGGAAGAGAAGTCCAAGGGTCGCTGGAAGGCGGTAGTGGTCGGCTCGTACGAGCGGGGCGACCGTGCTGTCACCGTCCAGAAGCTTGCCGAGCTCGCCGATTTCTACGGCGTCCCGGTCGGCGAACTGCTCCCGGGTTCGGCCAAGGCGGCAGCTGCCGCGGCGGCTCCGCCCCGGTTGATCCTCGACCTGGAGGCCCTGCACCACCTGGACGCCGGCGAGGCGGGTCCGCTGACCCGTTACGCAGCCACCATCCAGGCGCAGCGGGGCGACTACAACGGCAAGGTGCTGTCGATCCGTCAGGACGACATGCGCACCCTGGCGGTCATCTACGACGAGTCGCCGACGACTCTGACCGAGCGCTTCATCTCCTGGGGAGTTCTGAACCCCGAGGCGAAGGGTGACGTCGAAGACGCAGCCGAGGCTGCCGGCGCCTGAGCGGCGTAGTGTCGGTCGGGGCTCGTAGCAGCTTGCCCGCGGCCGCCCGCTCCGCTCAACCGCAGTAACCCCGAAACACCGCAGTACCAGCACCATCAATCGGCAGGATCTCCACCTCACCTGCCGACCGAGGCCGGGGCCGTTCCCCCCGCGCCATCAGAACGGGGACGCAAGCGCCGGCCCGGGACCGTACCGAGACGGTCACCGGGCCACCGAAGAAGGAGTGTCAGAGGGCTCGCCCCCCTCATCCCTTCACATTCTTGGCTGAGCTCAGATGCCCAGCGTCGGCTTGAGCTGCAGCAGCCGGGCCAGCAGCCCGTTCACGAAGGCCGGGGACTCGTCGGTCGACAGATCCCGGGCCAGCGCCACCGCCTCGCTCACCGCGACCACGTCCGGCACCTGGTCGTCGTACAGCAGCTCGTAGGCGCCGATCCGCAGGATGTTGCGGTCCACGGCCGGCATCCGGTCCAGCGTCCAGCCCACCGAGTGCGCCGACAGCAGGTCGTCGATCGCACCGATGTTCTTCGCGACGCCCTCGACCAGTGCGACGGTGAACTCGTTCACCGGCGGGTCGTTGTCCTCGATCCGGTCAGGCAGGGTGCCGCCGACCGGCAGCCCCCTGACCTCGGACTCGAACAGGACGTCCAGTGCCCGTTTCCGGGCCTTGCTCCGGGCCGACATCGCCGCGGATCAGGACGTGACGCGGCCGAGGTAGTCGCCCGTCCGGGTGTCCACCTTGACCTTCTCGCCGGTGGTCAGGAACAGCGGCACGTTGATCGTGTACCCGGTCTCGAGCTTGGCCGGCTTGGTGCCACCGGTCGAGCGGTCGCCCTGCAGGCCGGGCTCGGTGTACTCGACGGTCAGCTCGACCGAGGCCGGGAGCTCGACGTACAGCGGGAGGTCCTCGTGGACGGCCACGATGGCGTCCTGGTTCTCCAGCAGGAAGTGCGAGGCGTCGCCGACGACCTCGGGGGTGATGTGCACCTGCTCGTAGGTGGAGCTGTCCATGAAGACGTAGGAGCCGCCGTCGTTGTACAGGTACGTCATGTCGCGCTTGTCGACGTTGGCCACCTCGACCTTGACGTCGGCGTTGAAGGTCTTGTCGACGACCTTGCCGCTCAGCACGTTCTTGAGCTTGGTGCGCATGACCGCACCGCCCTTACCGGGCTTGTGGTGCTGGAACCAGACGACAGACCACAGCTGCCCATCCAGGTTGAGCACCATGCCGTTCTTGAGGTCGTTCGTCGAAGCCACGCGGGTATACCCTTCGAAATCGATCAGCGGTAACACCGGATTGTAGCGGTCGCGGACCGTATCTTCCGACTTGCGCCACTCGCAGCGCTTACGCTGAGGTCCGGGACCTTGACCACCGGGAGGCCGGGCGTGGAATTCGCGATCTTCGTCGTGATCATGATCGTCGTCGCGATCGTGAGCGCCGCCAAGAAGCAGCGGGGGCCGGACGGCGCTCCGAGCCCGCGCGTGCAGAAGCTGATCGAGCGCATCCAGGCCCAGCAGGGCGGGAACCAGCCGATCCAGTTCCAGGGCCAGTTCACCCAGCCGCAGGGCCAGCCCGGACATGTGCAGAGCCCGCCGCCGGGGCAGATCCCCGGACAGGTGCAGGGCAGCCAGCAGGTCGCGGCCGCGCTGCAGGCGCTGATGCAGGCCGGGCGGCAGCCTGCCCGTCCTGGTGAGTGGTCGTCCCCCGGCCAGCCTCAGCAGTACCAGCCCCAGCCCTACCAGCCGGGGCCGTACCAGCCGACTTATCAGCCGCCGGCGACGTGGCAACCGGCGTACCAGCAGCCGTCGTACCAGCAGCGCGGGCCGACGCCGAAGCCGAACCTGGACGCCCGGGTGCGCGAGCTGATGCAGGCCGGCAACGAGGTGGGCGCGGTCCGGCTGCTGTCGGACGAGCGGGACCTCGGTCTGCTCGAAGCCCAGCAGTACGCGCGCAGCCTGGTCTCACCAGGCACCGCCACCGAGGCCGCTGCCGCACCGGCGGCGGAAGAAGAGTCGCGGTACGTCGGTTCGGCGGCGTTCGCGGAGTCGATCTTCAACCTGGACCCGGAGGAGGACACCTGGGCCAGCGGCTGGGTGGACACTCCGGAGCCGGAGGACCGCAGCGACATCGACGAGCTCTGGCAGACCGTCAGGAACCCGCCCCGGCCAACCGGCGCACCGTAAAGATGTGATGCCGCCGGACCAGGTGGAATCCCGGCGGCACCTCGGCACCGACCCGATGCGCCTGCACCGACAACGCAGCGCCCTGCCACACAGCCAACTCCGGTACGTCGTCCTCCGGGTGCGCACCGACGCCCTGCATGTTCACGAACCCGCACATCACGGCAGACGAGCTCTCCAGATGTCCACCGACCTCCTCGAACGCGATGGCTCGTGTCTGCCTTCCCAACTGCAGCGGCACGACGATGCGCCCGCCCGGCCGCAGTTGGTCGACCCATGCCGGCGGGATGTCCCAGGCGGTCGCTGTCACGACAATCCGGTCGTACGGCGCGTTGCCGGGTGCACCAAATTCGCCGTCCGCCTGGATGACGTGGACATCGTCGTACCCGGCTCGTAGTAGTCCTTCGCGAGCCCGCCCGACCACATCCGGGTCGATGTCGACTGTGGTCACCTGTCCGGCCGGTCCGGTCAGCTCACGCAGCAGTGCGGCGTTGTAGCCGCCAGAACCTATCTCCAGAACGTGGTCCCCCGGCCGGATCGCGGCCTGCTCGAGCATGACCGCGATGATGCTTGGCTGCGACACCGAGCTGATGACCATGCCTTCGGCGTCGCGTTTCATCAGCACCACGTCGTCGGCGTACGCGATCCGGAGTGGCACGCGCGGGACGAACAGGTGTCGTGGGACTGCCCGGAAGGCGTCGGCCACCCGCTCGTCCCGGATGGCGCCCTCGGCGATCAGGTGCCGAGTGAGCCGCGCGCGCAGCGAGACAGCCCGTCCTGGGGTGTCCCTGCGCGCAGTCATGGTCAGTCCGTTCTGTCGCCGAGCGCTTCGAGCAGCGTCCGCAGAGTGTCCGCCAACTGCTCGCGCTCGGCTTTGGAGAGTGCGGCGAGCAGAGTCTCTTCGGTCTGCAGATGCCCCGGCAGGACATCGTCGATCAGCCGGAGTCCCTCGGCGGTGAGTGTCACCTGCACGCCGCGCCCGTCGGTCTCACTGGGCGTGCGGGTGACCAGACCGCGCGCCTCCAGGCGGTCCAGCCGCTGGGTGATCGCCCCAGAGGTAACCATCGACGACCGCATCAGACCGGCCGGCGTGAGGCGGTGCTCGGAGTTGCTCCGGCGCAGTGTCGCCAGCACGTCGAACGATGCCGAGTCCAAGTCGTGCCGGGCGAAGTTCCGCCGGAGCTCGGTGTCGGCCACCTGGGCCAGTCGCTTGAGCCGGCCAACCACGGCCATCGGTGAGGCGTCCAGGTCCGGGCGCTGCTCACCCCACTGCTCGAGGATCAGGTCGACGTGATCGGGCATGGCTCCAGAGTAGTCCAGATTGCTTAGCGCTGAGCTATTGAATCTATCTTAGCGCTGAGCTACTTTATCTTAGTGCTAAACAATCGACTGGCTCTCCTTCTCGTCACAGCGATCACGCCGATCCTGTGGGGTACGACGTACCTGGTCACGACGGAACTGCTTCCGCAGAACCGCCCGCTGCTCGCCGCCGTCATCCGCGCGCTGCCGGCCGGCCTGCTGCTGATCGCGATCACCCGGACGCTGCCCCGCGGCAACTGGTGGTGGCGCTCCCTCGTGCTGGGCACGCTGAACATCGGCGCCTTCTTCGCCCTGCTGTTTGTCGGCGCCTACCGGCTCCCCGGCGGCGTCGCCGCCACGGTCGGTGCGATCCAGCCGCTCGTGGTGATGATGCTGTCGACCGGTCTGCTCAAAGAGCGGCTCTCGACGCGGAAGGTGCTGGCTGCGATCGCCGGAGTCTTCGGAGTGAGCCTGCTGGTGCTGCGGGCGGATGCGAGGCTCGACACCTGGGGCGTGCTCGCGGCACTCGGTGGTGCGGTCGTGATGGCGTTCGGCGTCGTACTGAGCAAGCGCTGGACGTCTCCCGCTCCTCTGCTAGCCACCACTGGCTGGCAGCTCGTGGCCGGCGGCCTGGTCCTGCTCCCGGTCGCCTACCTGGTCGAAGGCGCACCCCCGGCCCATCTGACCCTCGCGAACGTCGGCGGCTACGCCTACCTGACCATCATCGGCTCAGCACTGGCCTACGCCCTCTGGTTCCGTGGACTGCGCGCCCTGGGCCCGACCGACGCGACCTTCCTCGGCCTACTCAGCCCAGTGGTCGCCACCCTGCTCGGCTGGCTAGTACTGGACCAGCGCCTCTCCACCGCCCAGCTAGTCGGCGGTCTGATCGTCCTGGTCGCTCTGACCACCGCCCAGCTCCGCAAGCGCGAGCGCCCAGTTCAGCCCAGCACTCCGGTGCTCCTAGCGACTTCTGGAAGGTGCTGACCATGCGCATCCTCGTCTTCGGCGCCACGGGCGCAGTCGGCACCCGCGTCACCCACGAAGCCGCTGACCGCGGACATCAGGTCACCGCTGTGAGCCGCACGACACCCGGCACGTTCCCATCCACCGTTCACACGCGGCAGGGCGACGCCTCTGACGCCACCGCCGTGGCAGAGCTGGCACAGGGCCACGACGTGGTCATCAGCGCGACCAGGCCCCGAGCCGGCCACGAAGGCGAGCTGGCTCACGCCACCAAGGGCCTCCTGGACGGACTGCGATCCGGCGGCCCCCGTCTCATCGTGGTGGGCGGTGCAGCCAGTCTGACGGTCCCTGGCACCGGTCGGACGCTGGTCGAGCAGCCGGACTTCCCTGCGGCGTACCGTCCGATTGCGGACGCCTGCCTTGAGCAGTTCGACCTGGTCCGGGCCTCCGCTGACGTGGACTGGACCTACGTCAGTCCCCCGGACCTCCTTGAACCAGGCGCCCGGACCGGCAACTATCGACTGGGTACCGACGAGCTGGTGGTCGCTGCGGACGGCACCTCGTCCATCTCGCTGGAGGACTTCGCCATCGCACTCGTCGACGAGGCAGAGCTGGCGGATCACCGTGGTCGCCGGTTCACAGTGGGCTACTAGGGCTATTCGGGCTGCCCGATTGGCTGCACTGCGGCTCGCTGCGCTGGGGCGCGTCTGACTCGATGCTTGATGGGTGTCTACTTCAGCGCGGTTGGATGTTGCGGAACTCGTCGTGGTGCCAGGTGTGGCGGCTCAGTGCCGGGTCACGGTGGCCAACCGCGGCTCTGTGGTCGAGGCCTACACGCTGACGCCGGTCGGCGATCTGGCCGCGTATGCGGTGATCGAACCCGCCGTGCTGTCGCTGTACCCGGACGCCGAGGGCAGCGCCACGGTGACGATCACGGTCCCCCAGGAGGCCGTCGTACAGGCCGGTGACGTGCCGTTCGGCGTACTGGTCGAGCCGAAGGAGCACCCGGCCGACACTGCGGTGCCGGAGGCCATGGTTCATGTGGAACCGTTCAGCGACCTGTCTGCGGAGCTCACACCGCGGACGTCGCACGGCTCGCGCGTCGGCCGGCACACGGTGTCGATCGACAACCGCGGCAACCAGCCGGTGACGGTGGAACTGACCGGCAAGGACCCGGACGCCGTGATGGACATCCGCTTCTCCCCCAGCACGATCGAGGTGCAGCCCGGTGCTGCCGCGTTCGCCAAGGTGAAGGCGCGGCCGCTGGACCGGATCTGGCGCGGTACGCCGAAGACGCGGCAGTTCAGCATCGTCGTCACGCAGGTGGCGCGGGGCAATCGACCCGGCGCGACCATCACCAAGGTCGAAGGCATGATGGTCCAGGACCCGATCCTGCCGTCGTGGACCGGCAAGGCGATCGTCGGCGCACTCGCCGCGGCTGCGTTGCTGACCGGCCTGTGGTTCGCCGTACTGCGGCCGTCGGTGGAGTCCGTCGCGCAGAACGCGATCGAGAAGCCGCTGGCGGCGGTGAAGAAGGAGACTGCCGTGGCGAAGGAAGTGGCGGTCAAGGCCGAGGAGAAGGCCCAGGTCGCGCAGCAGCAGTCCAATAACACCCAGAACGGCCAGAACAACCAGAACAAGGCCCAGACCGAGCGCGACAAGCAGCTGGCCGCCCAGGCCGCCGCAGCCGTCGGTACGCCGTTCGCCCAGCGCTGGCCGCTGAGTGCGAAAGCGGGCGGGTCCGATCAGGCGACGTACATCGTCCCAAAGGGCAAGATCCTGCGGATCACCGACGTGAACTTCGAGTCCCAGGGCAGCACCGGCTACCTCGACCTGCGCAAGAACAAGGAGTCGCTGGGCGGCGTCGCTCCGCAGTACTTCCGCAACATCCAGGACTACCGCTACATCGCGCCGCTGGCGATCCTGCAGCCCGGCGACAAGGTCGTCGTCCACCTGAAGTGCGACGCACCGGCGCCGGGCGCCACCATCTGCGAGAACGCGATCATGGTCGGCGGCAACCTGGTCGCCGTACCGCCGGCGAAGCCCGCCGCCACCAGCTGACCCCACTCCCCACCAGAAGCCCGGTCCTCCTCGTCGAGGGCCGGGCTTCTACTTGCGTGGCTTCACTCGCTTGGTCGGTACGGCGGCCAGCGGGTCCTCCGGCCACGGGTGGCGCGGGTAGCGCGCCCGCAGGTCAGCCCGCACCTGCGGATAGCCCTGCTTCCAGAACGACGCAAGGTCGCTAGTGATCGCGACCGGACGCCGTGCGGGCGACAGGAGGTGCAGTACGACCGGCACACGACCATCTGCGACAGCTGGAGTCGCAGTCCAGCCGAACACCTCCTGCAGCTTCACTGCGAGCACCGGCGGCTCCACACCGTCGTACACGAGCCGCACCTCGGACCCCGAGGGCACCTGCAGCTTCTCCGGTGCGAGCTCATCGAACCTGGTTGCCGCCGGCCACGGCAGCAGTCGCCGGAGTGCCGACGCCACGTCGATGCGAGCGAGATCCCGCTCAGTACCCAGCCACTCGTCGAGATTGCCCAACAGCGCTTCGTCGTCAACCGCCGGCCACGGACTGCCCAGGTGCGCATGACAGAACGCCAGCCGCTCCCGCAAAGCGACCGCAGCCTCCGACCAACGCAATACCGACAGCCCACTGCGCCGAATACCCTCACGAACCGCCGCCTGCACCAGCACCGGATCAGGCTTCGCCAAGGGCACATCGCTCAGCACAATCGCCCCCAGCGCCTCAACCCGCCGCGCCACAACCCGCCCGCCCTCCCACCGAACCTGGTCAGTCGTCGACACGAGATCACCGGCAACATCACGCGCAGTCTGCTCATCAATCGGCGCCGCCGACCGGATCCTGGCATCAGCCCGCCCAGGCGCCCGATCAGCAACCGCAATCGCCAACCAGCCGCTCGTCCTTAACGCCGACTGCTCATCCAACACAGCCCCCGTCCCACCCGCCATCTGGTACGACGCCGACTCGGCCCCCCGAACCCGCCCAATCCGATCCGGATAAGCCAGCCCCACCACCACCCCCACCTCAAGATCGTCAGGCACGCCGCCCCCTCCAGCCACCGAGCCCTCACTCCCCCCACCCACCGGCTCGGCGCTCGATGTGCCTCGGCTGAGGCGTTTGGTTTCTTCTCGCCAGCGGGCCGTCGCGCCGCGGTCGTCGCCTCGGCGGAGGGATCGCCAGCGGGCAGGTAGGTCTTCGCCGAAGTCGCGGCCCGAGTCGTCCGACAGCATCGCGACGATCTCGCGAGCCCGGTCAGCACCAACCCGCGGCGCACCGTCGAGCAACGCGCGCGCCAACCGCGGATGTGCCCCGACCGCCGCCATCCGCCGTCCGCGCTCAGTGATCCGCCCGTCGTCGTCAACGGCATCCAGACGACGCAACAAGTCAGTGGCCGCGTTCATCGCCACCGCCGGCGGCGCCTCGAGCAGCGTCAGACCAGCACCAGCAGGCGCACCCCACGCCGCGAGGTCCAGAGCGAAAGCAGCCAGATCGGCGATCGCGATCTCCGGCGCCGGATGATCGTCGAGGTGTGTGTGATCGGTAGCAGACCAGCACCGATACACCCGCCCCGGCGCCTCACGCCCCGCGCGACCCGCACGCTGCTCAGCCGACGATCGCGAAACCCGGCAAGTCACCAACGCCCCAAGACCACGCGGCTGATCAGTCCGCGGCTCCCGGGCAAGACCCGAGTCGACCACCACCCGCACCCCAGGCACAGTCAGCGAACTCTCCGCCACCGACGTCGTGACCACGATCCGCCGAGCAGCGCCCGGCGCCAACGCCCGCTCCTGTTCCGCCCTGGACTGCCGACCGAACAACGGCAGCACATTCTCGCCGGCCAGCCGCCGAGTCACCCCGTTGATCTCGCCCTCCCCCGGCACGAACACGAGGACATCCCCCTCGTTCTCCGCCAGCGCACGCCGTACGACGGCCGCAACGTGATCCAGCAGCCGCGGATCAACCCGCCCACCCGGAAGCAGCGGCACTGCGACCGGCGGCGGCGCCCACTCGACCCCTACGTCGAACAGCGCAGCCGACGCAGTGACCACCGGCGCCGAACCCAACGCACGACTCAACCTCACCGTGTCCGCCGTCGCCGACGTCGCCACGATCGCCAGGTCCTCGCGAAGATTCGCCCGAATATCAAGGCAGAACGCGAGCAGCAGATCCGCATCCAGGTGCCGCTCGTGACACTCGTCGATCACAATCGCGGCCACGCCCGGCAACTCCGGGTTCTGCTGCAAACGCCGTACCAGAAGCCCTGTCGTCACCACCTCAACCCGGACTCCACTACCGCCGCTGCGTTCACCCCGCATCGCGTAACCGATCCGCTGACCAAGCGGCTCCCCGACCAGCGTCGCCAGCCGAGCCGCAGCGGCCCGAGTGGCCATCCGCCGCGGCTCGGCGACGATGACGGTCCCCCCAAGCGCGTCGGCCAGCGCCAGCGGCAACAGCGATGTCTTCCCCGATCCGGGCGGCGCGACCAGCACCGCCGTACCGTGCGAGCGCACCGCCTCAACCGTGGCAGGCAGAACCGCCCGGACAGGCAGATCCGCCCCAGGCACCGACAAGTCAGGCAGCAGCACGCCCTGACGCTAGCCGACCGCCTGTCAGGGCTTACCGAAGAGCTCGATCTCAGCGATCGCAGTCAGCGTCGCACGGCTCGGATTGGTGCTCCGGACGACAGCGATCTGCACACCGCGCGCATCGTCGACCTTCAGCTTGAACTTCTGGTACTTCGAGCTGTCCGCGAGCCGGAACCGCTTGATCACCGGCTTGTCGCCAGTGAACACCGTGATCTCCAGCTCGGCCGGCCGCGGCCCTGCGACGAACTTCGGCGTCTGGTCCGACACCCCCGCGTAGATCCCGAACTGTGTGAGCCGAACCGGCTGCTGGAACGTGCCGGTCAGGTACGGCCCGACCACTGCGTTCTTGCCGACCCGCGGGGCTCCCCAGTACGTGTTCTTCGCGCCGTCGAACGCGAGCGCCGGCACCTGCTTGCCCACCGCTCCACTGCCCTTGATCTTCGTCAGATGCACCGGCTGCGGATCAGTCACCATGTCCTGCACCGCATGCACTGCACGCATCACCAGCGGGCGCTGGGGAAACGCGAGGATGCCGCCACCCGCCAGGAGCGCCAGTACGACGCCAATTCGCGTCGCACCGCGGAACCGGCGCCGCGCGTTGCTCGGCCGGAACCGGGTGCCCGCGGCATAGATGCGTTCGCGGCCGAGGAAGCGCCGCCACCAAGCGGTCTTCTTGATCACCTTCGCATCGACCAGGCTGAACCCGCACTTGGCGCAGAACCGCCGGGTGCCCTCGTTCGGCATCCCACAGCCGCCACAGATCCGGGAGCCGGTCGGAATGATCACCGGCGACTTGGACCGCCGCGGCATCTTCCGCTTGACCGTCTGCGGTTGCCGCGAGCCCGGCTGACGCGCAGGTTGCTGCACTTCCGGTTGCCTGGCCACTTGCTCCGGTGCGGGCACCGGGACCGGCCTCTGGGATCCAGTGATCTCCTGAGCCGGCACCGTCGTGAGCGGCGCGGTCTGCTGCGCCACTGCTGCCGCCGCGGGTTGCGCCACTACTGGTGCCTCCGCCGCGGGCTGTGCGACAGCCGGAGTCTCTTGGGGCTGTACGACGACCTGCGTCGGCACAGCACCCGGCTTCTCGAC
This sequence comes from Kribbella yunnanensis, assembly GCF_039529655.1. Taxonomy (NCBI): domain Bacteria; kingdom Bacillati; phylum Actinomycetota; class Actinomycetes; order Propionibacteriales; family Kribbellaceae; genus Kribbella; species Kribbella yunnanensis. The sequence continues at coordinate 283,823 of NZ_BAAANF010000003.1, forward strand.
CTTCTCGCCCTCCCACTCCAGGAAGACACCGCAGCGCGCACAGAAGACAGTCCCGTCCTCGTTCTGCTCTCCACAATCACTGCACAAGATCATTGCCGACCTCCATGACCTCGATCCGGGCCGGCAGATTCGCCGGCCGTAGCGCTTCGACCACGCGGTGCACGACCGCGCCTTCTGCTTCTTGCGGCACCCGTACGACGAGTCGCGGCCGATCCGAGCCCGGTGGGGCCGACTGCGCTCGCGCGGACCACGCCGTACCGCCGGACTCCGTCACCTCGGCCTCCACCCCGCAGGCCAGCCGCAGCGTCTCGCGCAGCGCGGCGGCCGCGCCGCGGGAGCGGTGCAGCTCTACCGCGGCCGCGACCAGCAACCGCTGCCGGTCAGCCGGGATACGTGGGTCGGTGAACGCCGCTACCCAGGACCCGAGGAGCTCCACGAAGTCCTCTGGAGCCAGTGCGGGATCCAGGTACGCCGGGAAGTTGTCCAGTGTGGACACCACCGGCGCCAGCGCATCGTCGAAGACCCCGGTCAGCCGCGCCGCGAGGTCGTCCTCGGCGTACAGGCCGGGCAGGATCGCCAGCAAGGGATGGGGGTTGTGCAGACCGTCGACCAGGCCGCGCATCGGTACTACCTCCGCACCTGGATCTGGTGCTCGAACGAGAACACCAGCTCCGTCCGGGCCAGGTCGATCCGCTCGACCGGCGTCTCACTGCGCGTCCCGAGGACCGGGTCCGCCAGGTACAGCCGCACGTCCTCCACCGACTCGACACCGCGCACGCGCTGCAGGGCAGCGTGGATGTCACCGGTCTGTACGGCGCGGCCGAGTGGCCAGCCGTCTTCGCGCGGACCGCCGACCTGCGGGTGCAGCAGGCGGTAGACCGCAGAGAGCGCTGCCGGGCGTACTCGCTCCGACGACGCGTCCGCTGCTGCCGTGAGCCGGGCGACGACCGTCACCGCCCGGTAGTACGGCGGTTCGATCAGCAGGCGGGCGCCGAGCATCCGGCGCGGTTCCAGGTGTTCGGCGAGCCGCTGCAACACCTCGTCGGAGGGTCGCAGCGCACCGAAGTCGGTCTGGGCCTCCGGGTCACCAGAGAGACGCGGAATCACCAGCAGGCGAACGACATTCGGCTCACTCTCGTCCCCCGGAACACAGTGCACACGGCCGAGTTCGGGAGTCGCCTCGCGGGCGAGCAGTTCGTAGTCCTCGGCCGTGACCGCGCGCGACGCCGTACGCAGAGAGAGCGGTCCCCGCTGCATCGCGTCGGACACCTGCTCACCGTCGACGCCACCGATCGCGGGGCGCCGGTTGTCGACCTCGGACACGAACGGGAGAGAACTCTTCAGAACGCGGAGAGCGTGTGCTGCGACGTTTCCCGCGCTGCCGCCGCCGATCCGATACCGGTCGATCCGCAGTACGGCGCCCTTCGGCGGCACCGCGCCGTACGACGTGAGTGCGCCGTCGGGCTGCCGTACCGCCGGGCCGAACAGCAGTTGTCCGGTCTGTCGGTCGAGGGCGAAGTGGTGGTCCTCGGCGGTCGACGCGGCGAAGCTGTCGACCAGCGTCCATTCCTGCCAGCCGTCGTCGGTTCCGACGCGCAAGATCTCGGGATCCGCAGAGAGCGCTATCGGGCGACGCTCGAGAACGAACCGCTGACCGGCACTGCCATCGCTACGCCCGATCTCCTCGAACAGGACGGCCTCGGCGTGCTCCGCGGTCGCCGTACCGCCGATCGTCGAGGCCTCGACCGAACGCAGCTTCGGGGACTCGCTGTAGAACGGCTGATCGACGTCCGGCTCGGTCAGAACGCAACGCAGCCAGCCGGCCCGCTGCTGCGCGATCACGGACGGAACGTGGTCGCGCGGGATGTGCAGCACGATGTCGCCGGCCCGGTTGAGACCGCCGGTACCGTCGCGGTCGACCTCGCACGGGACCCAGTCCTCGCCGTTCCAGGCTTCCCAGCGCAGCGGCGGGTCCAGTGGGTCGACGCCGATTCCTTCGACCTCGCAGTCCATCCGGAGCAGGACCGCGCAGGACGGCGCTGCCTCGGTGAGACCGATGTAGAGAGCGCTCCCCGGCGTCGGCGGCTCGGGGAAACAGTCGAACCCGACACCGTCCTGCAGCTCGACGGTCCGGTCCATCGCCCCGCCACCAACGTTGCCGGTAGCAACGGTCTGCAGCGCGGTGGTCACGATCGGCAGGTCGTCGACCGTACTGAACCCGATCGCCTCGTCGTGCTCGGTGCGCAGCGTCGCAACCTCGGTACCGGCCCGGACAGTGATCGTCTCGGGCTGGGCCGCAGACAGCCAGAAGGTGACGTCGGCACGAGCCGCGACCGGCGCGAACAGCTTCACCCCGATCAGGTCCAGGAAGCGCAGGTAGTTGCGCTCCGGCACCCGGTTCAGCCGATACATCAACTGATCGACCATCGTGGCGAACGCCTCGACCAGCGTGACGCCGGGATCGGACACGTTGTGGTCGGTCCACTCCGGACAGCGCTGCTGGATCATCCGCTTGGCATCATCCACCAGCTGCTGGAACCGGCGGTCGTCGAGATTCGGCGCAGTCAAGGTCATGAGTTGGCTCCGGCGTCGATCTCGATGTGCTCGGGGATCAGGTAGAAGGGGAAGACCAGGTTCCGCGGGTTGTTGCTGCCGCGGATCGTGTAGTGCAGATCGATATAGAGCGCTCCCTCGTCGACCTGATCGAAGTGCACCTGGACGTCGAGCAGGTCGATCCGCGGCTCCCAGCGGTCCAGCGCGATCCGGACGTCGGCGACGATCTTGCCGGCCGTGGTCGCGTTCGCGGGCGCGAAGATGTGGTCCTGGATCCCGCAGCCGAACTCCGGCCGCATCGGCCGCTCACCGGGTGCGGTCCCGAGGATGAGCCGGATGCTCTCCTCGATCTCCCGGTCGGCCCGGACCAGCGCGACCCGGCCGGTCGCGTCCGTACGCAACGGGAAGGCCCAGCCGGCGCCGACGAACTCCGAGCTCACCTCATCCTCCGATCATCACAGTGGGCGCGCCCATCGCGATGGGTGCGCCGCAGGCGGTCATGTCCCCCAGCCGGGCGGCGGGCAGGCCGCCGATCAGCACGGTCATCGATCCCGGCGGTACGACGGCCGACGGCGGATGCAGTGGGATCGCGCAGATGTGCGGGGTCCCGACCGTCGCGGCCGGCATCCCGCCGATCAGTACCGTCGGCACTCCCGGTGGTCCGAGCGCGCCGCCGTGTCCGGTCGGGTCGCCCACCCGGGCGGCTGGTCCTGGCATACCCGGCTCCCTAGTTGATCTTCACGAGTGCGGCCTGCAGGGTGAGTGCCGCGCCGCCGGTGATCTCGGTCGCGGCCTGGCCCTTGACCCCGACCTTCGCCGCCGACAGCGACGCCTCCGCGGTCCCCTGCAGAGCGACCTTGACGCCCTTGACGTTCACATCGCCGGTCCCGCCGTCGAGCGTGATCCCAGACCGCGCGGAGAGCGCGATCTTGTCTCCGCCGGTGATCTTGACGCTGCCGTTCTGGGCCGTGATGTCGACGCTGTCCTTGGCCTCCACCACGACCTTGCCGTCGCTGTGCACGGTGATCACTGGTCCGTTCCCGGCGTCCATCGAGACCTTCAGCTTGCCGTCACCGGTCTGCAGCCAGATGCCGTTCTGCGCCGCCGCCTCGAGCAGTTCCAGCGAATGCCCCGTGCGGCTGACCATCGCGCGCCGGCTCACCTGGCCCGCGCCCGAGTCCACGCTCTCCGACTGAGCGGCGTACGGGAGGTTCTTGGCGCTGTAGAGACCACCCAGCACGTACGGCGCGTCGATGGCGCCGTGGTCGAACGCGACCAGCACCTCGTCGTTGACCTCCGGGATGACCATCGCACCGCGGTTGCTGCCGGCACCGGCTTGGATGACCCGCGACCAGGTGGTGGCGAAGTCGTCGTGCATCCACGGCAGCCGAACCTTGACGCGACCGAGCTTGTCGGGGTCCTTGATGTCGGTGACGACGCCGGTGACGATGCCGTGCCGCTCGGACCCGGAGCCGCCGCTCAGACCGAGCATCGAGCGATCCTGCTGCCCGGTGACCGAGATCAGCGTGGTGTAGCCACTGTCGTTGTCGAACACGTGCCGGACCCGAGAGAGCGTGTACTTGCCGTCGAACGGCGCACCAAGGTTGCTGAGGGCAACAGCCGATCCGGCATGCAGGTTCGGGTTGCCCCGGCAGACGCCTTCCAGCTCGGCAAACGTCCCGGCCACCCGCTCGGCAAGCGCCTTGGCAGCGGCCTCCGCTGTCGCCTGGGTGCGATGCGGAACGTGCGTGACCACCCAAGGCTGCGCGCCGAACGACTTAGCCAGCTCCGCAGGCTTCGCGCCGATCTCAGCGGTCTTCGTTTGCACGGGCGCGGTCGCAGAAACCGCTCTCTGACTGGCGTCGTCCCAGCCCCGGACCTCGACCGAGGGCACTTGGCCGGCCGCGGTCACGGCCGTCCGCAACCGCAGCAGGTCGGACCCGAGCTCCAGGGCCTGAGGCTGGGTTCCGTCCGAACCACTCGGGGCGGTCGAGGCATCGACCGGCTTGGTGAAGGCGAGCGTCTTGTTCTCGACCGCCAGGTGGTAGCCGACATTGTCGGCGAGCATGCGGAGGAAGTCCCAGTCGGTCTGGTTCGCCTGACTGACCAGGTCGTGCACAGTACTGGTCGAGTCGATCGTCGCGGCCTTGATATTGTTGCGCTGAGCAACCTTCCGAACGATGTCGCTGATCGTCGACTGCTGGTACGTCATGCTCCGGGTTCCGCGCAGCATCCGGTGCGCCGCGTCGTACCCGCGCACCACCGTGAACGTGCCGGTACTGTCCACCTCGATCTCGAGCGCGGTCACCTCGGCGACCAGAAGATCGCGGGGAGCGCTCTCCTGGTGTGCGTGCACGGACAGCTTGATCTCGACACCGATCGCGATGTGCGACTTGGCCAGCACCAGGCGGTCCGGATCGCGGAAGCGCAGCGTGAACATGTCCGGCAGGTGCAGATTGTCGTCCACCCAGACGCCGGCCACGAGCGACATGAGATCGTCGGGGAGCGCTCCCCCGGCGACGCTGATCCCGAGGGTGCTGGAGATGTTGGCGTTGGCCATCTCAGCCCGCCAGCAGTTCGTCCGGCGACGGCAGCAGCAGCGTGCTGCCGGGCGCGACCCGGTGCGGGTCGTCGATGTCGTTCGCCGCGGCCAACGGCCGCCACATCGCCGGGTCGCCGTACTCGGCGTACGCGACCGCGGCCAGCGTCTCGCCTTCCAGCAACACATGGGTACGGCGTGCGGTCAGGCTGCCGGAGGTCGGGTTCTGCTTGGGCGTGATCGCCGGCATCTCCTGCAGATCGACCGTGCAGGTCGCCCGGACCGGCGTTCCCTCCGGGGTGAAGAGCGTGTACTTCGCGGTGACCGAGGTGATGAAACTCGGGAAGAAGTCGAGCGCTCCCCAGTGGAAGACCACCAGCGGCGGTACCGGCTTGTTCTTGCCCAGGCTGTTGTCGGTCGGGGCGCAGCACTCGAAGAGCGCTTTCACCGCTTTCACCACGGAGTCGTTCATGGTGTCGGTGGCGTCGAAGAACATCTCCACCGTCAGCTTGCCGGGCTCCGGCCCCTGGAACTCCGGCGGCGCGGCCTTCTTGGATCCGCGGGCCGGCTCGCTGTTCCACTTGGCGGCCTTCTTGACGGTGAGCTCGTTCGGGTTGAACTGGAACGCGATGGTGCCCTTGCTCGCGCCCAGCGTGGCGCCGGCACCCTTGTTCGGCATCGCCTCGTGGATCTCCAGGTAGGCCTTCGCCAGATTCCCACGCGCCACCGCCCGCACCACCCCTCATCACCGGCCGGCTCTCCAACCGGACCTTGCTGTCGAGGCTAGGGACGCGGCCGCCGGACAGGCAGGTGCACCAGCGCCGCACCGAGGGACCTCCCCTCTTCCCGAAAGGGCAGGTCGAATTAGGATTCCCTCACAAACGTTCTCCGCTGGGGGTGAGAGCGACGGGGTCGCCGTTACTGCAGATCGACGTACTCGGACCGGCCGAGCTGTTGACCCCTGCCCGCGAACCGGTGCCGCTGCGGCAACCGCTCACCCGGGCGCTCGCGGTCCGGCTCGGGCTCGCCCGCGGCAAACCCGTTGCCGACGGCATCCTGATCCGCGATCTCTGGGGTGATGACGACGATGCGGCCCGGCCGCTGGCCCGGCTGCGGGTGCTGGCCTCCCGGCTGCGTGGCGCACTCGGCGACCACGCCGGGGCACTGCAGCGGACCTCGGCCGGCTTCCGCCTGCTGGCCGAACCGGCTGACCTGGACGCAGCCGAGGAAGCGCTCTCTGGCCTCGATCTCAGCCGCCGCGGCGGCGACCAGGCCAGCGTGTTCGACACCGCCGCCGCTGCACTGGCCCGCTGGCGCGGTGATCCGCTGTCCGATCTGGACGGTGTCCCGTTCGTTGCTTCCGAGCGGGAACGTCTGGAGTCCTTGCGCCTGGAGCTACAGCTGGCCTGGGCCGAGGCGGGCCTGGCTCTCGGCAAGTTCGTCGAGCCGGAGCTCGAGCGACTGGTCTGCGTCCATCCCTTGCACGAACGCCTGGTCGGGCTCTCCGCGCAAGCGCTCTTCCGGGCCGGCCGCCAAGCCGATGCGCTGGACCGGTTACACGCGCTCCGGGTCCGGCTGGCCGACGAGCTCGGCATCGACCCAGCACCCGAGACGGTCTCCCTCGAGGACGACCTGCGAACTCGCCTGACCGCACCGTCAAGGCTGCGGACGTCGTTGCCGACCGCCGCGAGAACCTTCGTCGGCCGCCGGCAGGAGCAGGCCGAGCTGCTGCAGCAGATCCAGGAGCCCGGCCTGATCACCTTGCTCGGCGGCCCCGGCGCCGGAAAGACCCGGCTGGCCCGCGAGCTCGCCGCCCGGACGGCCGACGACGGCCGCCTCGTCGCCTGGCTCGATCTGGCACCCGCTCAGCCGGGAGACGACCTGGAGAGCGCTCTCGCCGGCGCCGCCGGAGCCACCAGCGGCGACCACTCGATCGGCCACTCCGCCGAACTGCTCACCGACGCACTACTAGTCGTCGACAACGCCGAACACCTCGTCGACCAGGTCGCCGCAGTAATCGACGTACTGCGCTTCAAGTCGACCGGCCTGTCCATCCTGGTCACCTCGCAGCGCCCACTCCGCCTGACCGATGAACAACTCCACCGAGTCGCCGCACTAACCGCCGCAGAGGCAACCCAGCTCTTCTGCGACCGCAGCGGCGCAGACCCAAGCGCCGCAGTCGAGCGGATCTGTGCGGCGGTCGACCGCCTCCCCCTCGGCATCGAACTCGCGGCCGGCTTGACCCGAACCCTGTCAGTCGACCAACTCGCCAAACGCATCGACCACCGCCTCCGCCTGCTAGTCCGAGGCCTCCGCGACGCCGGCCCCCGCCACGTAAGCCTGCGCTCAGCCCTCGACTGGAGCCACGAACTCCTGGGCCCCCAAGAACGCATAGCCCTCCGCCGCCTAGCCGTCTTCGCCGCCGGCTGCACCCCCGAAGCCGCCGCCTACGTTCTCACCGACAACTCCCCGACCCAAAGCGCGCGCGGCGACGCACCGGACGACGGGCGGGCGGCCGGTGGGATTGCTGGTGATCAGGTTGATGGGTTGCTGGCTGAGTTGGCTGACCGGAGTCTGATCACCAGCGGGCCGGAGCGGATCGGGTTGCTGGAGACGGTTCGCGAGTATGCACTCGATCAACTGCGTTCCTCGGGGGAAGAGAGCGCTCTACGACATCGGCACGCTGCCTGGTGTGTGGAGCTCGCGAAGTTCGGCGGAGCGTACGGACCTCAGGATCAACGGCTGCTTCTCGGCGAACCGGAGCTTGCTCGCCTGGTCCGCCTGGAAGAACCCAACATGCTCGCCGCCATCGACTGGTGCATGGGCGAGGGCAACGACCCCGGCCGGGTCAGCGAGTTCGTCGCGCCACTCGGCTGGCATTGGATGTCCCGCGGGATGATGGCGCAGGCCAGCGAATGGTTGTGTGCGTCGCTCCCCGCGTTGGCGCCGGGAACGGCAGAACGAGGGAGCGCTCTCCGAGGATTCGCATTCCAGGCCCGCAGCGTCGGCCGGTACGACGAAGCACTTGAAGCCGGGCTGGAGTGCCTGGAGATCTACCGGGCACTGGGCGACGATCGCGGTCTCGCCAGGACGTACCACGTACTGACGTTAACCAGCCTCGGACTCGACGACGTCTACGCCGCTCTCGACTACGCACACCAGGCCGGGACGATGGCCAAGACCTTAGATCTGCCGATCGTGCTCGGCGCATCGCTCAACTGCACCGGCCTCGCATTGCGCATGCTCGGCTACCCGGCCGAGGCCAAGGACCTGTTCGAGCGGGCCTACGACATCTGGGCCGCGGTCCGCGACGACGAAGGTCTCGTGCTGGCTTCGAACCATCTCGGCGTACTGGCTGTTCAAGCCGGTGACACCGCCGAGGGCCGACGCCGCGCGCTCTTCTGTCTCCGGATGGCGCGGGGTATCGGCGGCCTGCTCGGGATCCTCGACGGTCTTGCCCTGCTCGCCACAGTCGAGGCCGCCGAGGGCAACCACGAAGACGCAGTCCGGCTGATCGCCGTCGTCCAGCATCAGCGCGACGAGCTGAGCAGCCCTATCCAGGTCGCCGATGAGGCCAGCGCGCTGGCCGCCGCCTGGGAGGAGTGCCGTCGCGCCCTCGGCGCCGAGGCCCATCGGCTGGCTGCGCTAGCGCGTCGCCAATCACCGGAGACACTCGCCGCCGAGATCCTGGCCGGCTGATGCGTCTCGAGATCCGCGTTCTTGGACCGCCCGAGATCGTCTCTGCAGCTCGCGAAACCTTGCTGGTACGGCAGCCGCTCGCACAGGCCTTGGCAGTCCGGCTCGCGCTCGCCCGTGGTGAAGCGGTTGCCGACGACATCTTGATCCGCGATCTCTGGGCCGATGAGGACGCCGCCCGACCAGCCGCCCGACTGCGAGTGCTGGCCTCGCGGCTCCGCGGCGCACTCGGCGAACACTCGACCGCGTTGCGTCGCAGTCCAGCCGGGTTCAGCCTGCTGGCCGAACCCACCGATCTGAGCGCCGCCGAGAAAGCGCTCTCTACGATCGACGCCGTACGGCGTTCTGGAGATCAGGCCCGGGTGTTCGGCACGGCCGCTGCCGCGATCGATCTGTGGCGTGGGGATCCGCTGGCCGGTCTGGAGGACATTCCGTTCGTCGACGCGGAACAGCGGCGGATGCAAACGCTCCACGTGGATCTCCAGCTCGCATGGGCCGAGGCTGGGCTGGCGCTCGGTCGGCCGGTCGGACCGGAGCTCGAGCGGATGATCGCCGTCCATCCACTGCACGAACGGCTGGTCGGGTTGTCCGCGCTCGCGCTGACCCGAGCCGGTCGGCAGGCGGAGGCCCTCGATCGATTGCGCGGACTGCGATCCCGGCTCGCCGATGAACTCGGGATCGACCCGACCCCGGAGACCGTCGCGCTCGAAGACGACCTACGCGGTCATCGCCCACCCGCTCCGCGAATTCCGTTGCCTACGGCAGCGAAAAACTTCGTCGGCCGCGATCGCGAACTGACCGCATTACTGCGCGAACTCCGCCGGCCGACACTGATCACCTTGCTGGGCGGACCGGGCGCTGGCAAGACGAGACTGGCCCGAGAAGTCGCGGCCCAAGCTGCCGAGCACGGCCGCTCAGTAGCGTGGCTCGACCTTGCGCCCTTACGCCAAGGCGACAACCTCATCGCCGCATTGGCTGGTGCCGTCGGAGCCGACGGCGGTGGCGAGTCGCTAGGACACTCCGCCGAACTGCTCGCGGGCGCGCTGCTCGTTGTCGACAACGCCGAGCACCTCGCGGACGCCGTCGTACCGATGATCGACGCGTTGCGATTCAAAGCCGTCGACCTGTCGATACTGGTCACCTCGCAACTCGCGTTGGGCTTGTCCGATGAGCAGGTACGACGGGTTGGGCCGTTGGCTGCTGCGGATGCGGCGCAGTTGTTCTGCGACCGCTGCGGCGCCGAGCCAAGCCCTGCGGTGGAACAGATCTGCGCCGCGGTCGACCGGCTCCCACTCGGCATCGAACTGGCCGCAGGTCTGACGCGGACGTTGTCCGTCGAACAGCTCGCGGCCCGGATCGAAGGCCGGCTCCGGCTGTCGATCCGCGGGTTCCGTCCTGCCGAATCTCGCCATTCGAGTCTGCGCGCAGCGCTGGACTGGAGCCACGAACTGCTGGAACCACCGGTACGAACGGTTCTGCGGCGGATGGCGGTCTTCGCCGGCGGGTGCGCGTTGGATGCGGCCGAGCAGGTGCTCGCGGGCGACGGCATCGAGCCCGACGAGGTGGCCGAACTGCTCGCGGTTCTCGTCGACCGCAGCCTGGTCACGATGGATGCGGACGAGCGGTTCAGCTTGCTGGAGACCGTGCGTGAGTACGGCCTCGAACATCTCCGGGCGGCCGGTGAGGAGACCGCCGTACGGAATCGGCATGTTCGGTGGTGTGTGGAGCTGGCGCAGTTCAGCCGGCATGCGGCAGCGCTGCATCAGCGGCTCGCGTTGCGGCAGCAGGTGACTGGCCGGGTACTGCGGCTCGAGGAGCCGAACCTGGTGGCTGCGATCGACTGGTGCCTTGCCGAGGGCAACGATCCGGCGCGGGTCGGTGAGATCGTCGCGCCGCTGTCGTGGCACTGGGTGTTCCGCGGACTGATGGGCCAGGCTCGTGGGTGGCTGCGCGCGTCGCTGGCCGGACTCACCGAGCCGACCGTCGAGCGAGCTGCTGCGTTGGCTGGATTGGCTGCGCAAACGCGGTTCGCGGGTGGGTTCGCCGAGGCCTTGGAGACCGGGCTGGAGAGCGCTGCCATCTACCGTTCTCTCGGTGACAACCGTGGGCTGGCGATCGCTTCCCAGGGACTGACGTTGACGAGTCTCGCGCTTGATGACGTGTACGCGGCACTGCAGTTCGGGCACGAGGCCGAAGTGCTCACCCGCGAGCTCGGGATGGGCGTCGTACTGGGGGCTGCGCTGAACTGCAACGGGATGGCGCTGCGGCAACTGGGGTATCCGGTCGAGGCCCGGGCCTTCATCATCGAGGCGTACGACGTCTGGGCCGCGGTGAACGACGAGCAGGGCAAGGTGCTGGCGATCGGGAGTCTCGGTCTGCTGGACTTCCAGGCCGGAGATCACGAGAGAGCGCGATCTCGCGCTCTGGAGGCGCTCCGAATCGCTCGCGGGATCGGGTACTCGACCGGCGTACTGGACTGTTTCGGACTGCTCGCGATCCTGGCCGCCGCTGAGGGTTCCTATGAGTTCGCCGTCCGGCTGCTCGCCGTCAGCGACCACCAACGCGCCGAGATCGGCGCCCCCGTCTTCATCGCCGACCGCCTGCAAGCCGAAGCCACCGCCTGGTCCCAATGCCGAGCCGCCCTAGGCCCCGAAACCGACCGCCTAGCCACCCTCGCCCGCCACCAGTCCCCCGAACCCCTCGCCGCCGAGCTCCTCGCCCTTTGATCCCTCGACCCGCGGCCCTCGCGATTAGACAAGATCTCTTGTGCAAGACACATTGCAAGGACCGGCGGACTGGCGGACGACCCTATCCGCCGCGCCAGGCCGGCGGAGCGATGTTTGGTCAGAGCCGCCCGCGGGCCTCGGCCAGCTGGTTCAGGACAGCGGTGGCGCCGGCTTTCTCCGCGAGCGCGGTGGCCTCGGCCAGCAGAGCCTCGGCGTCGGCCGATCGCCCTTCGTCGATCGCGAGGTGAACGAGACCGACCAGGTTCGCCGCCACCCCCTCAGTGAAACCGAGTGCCCGACGGAGCTCGGTCGACTCCCCCAGCAGCCGACCTGCCTCTTCGGTACGACCGGCCCGGTGAGCGGCAATACCGAGATGCCGGAGCGCATAAGACAAGATCAGCTGATCCCCGCTCCGACGAGCCAGCTCAGCCGAGGACTCCAGCGCAACCAGCGCCGGCTCGTCGTCGTGCCGCACGACCTGATGGAAACAGCCGATCCAGAACGACGCCTCCGCCCGAGCCCTGTCGTCCCCCTCGGACAACTCGAGCGCACGCTGAAACAGCTCCAGCTCACGCGGATCCTCGTCGCGCGTGTCGAGGAACCGGGCGTGCAGCATCTTCCCCCGAGCCAGCGCCAACTCAGCCTCGACCGCATCCAGCTCGCGATCCGCCCCAGCCAGTCCCGTCAGGTCCCCCTGAAAGATCGCCCGCTCGTACTCTTCACCGGCCCGCCGCACGCGCTCATCCACCCCACCAACCTAGCCACCACCAAGCTCAGCCCTCTGCCATTTGCGTGCCTAGCCAGCCATATCGGGGGTTCCGCACCGTGGTTATGAGTACACAACCCCCAATTTGACTGCCTAGCCAGGCAAATGCGCGGGGAGGCGGACCTGCGTCACCCACTAACTGCGTTGGGGAAGGTGGGTTCAGGCGTGAGTATCGTCGGGAAACGGCGGTTGGTGGGTGGTGGCGGTCCGCGGGGGTGCCAGCGTGCAGGACCCAGTCGTGGCAGCGCGGTGGGTTCGGTCGGCGGGTGGGTCAGGCGCCGGTGTCGATGAAGCCGTGGTGGGCTATTTCGATGGTTTCGGTGAGGACGTCGGCGGGGCCTTTGGTGAAGGTGGGGCCGGTCCAGCGGACGGGGATCACGTCGATGAGGCCCCAGCGGGCTACTACCGTGCCGTCGTTGGTCATGGCGGTGATCTGGCCGGTACGGCGTTGGACGCCGGCGGCCAGGCCGGAGATCCACTTGGCGACGCGCTCGGTTTCCTTGGTGAGCGGGCGGGTGAGCTTGATGTTCGGGAATTTGAGGCGGGACGGGATCTGCAGCATGTAGGCGTTGTTGCCGCCTTCGTTGCGTTGCTCGATCACGACTTCGACCCCGAGTCCTTCGCAACTGGTGAACAGGCCGAGGTCGACGTCGTCCACCTGCACCATGAAGCGGACGCCGACAGCCGGCATCAGGTCGGTTCCACTCATTGCGTCACCACATCCGATCCATCAAGGTGCCTGTGCGGTCGCGGTCGACGACCAGTTCTGCGCGGAGGCGGCGGGCGATTGGTTCGTACAGCCGCCGAGCCAGGCCGTCGACGTCGGCGGCGGAGAGCGCTCCCCCGGTTCCCGATGGCGTTCCCGAGGCCGGCGTACTGGCTGGTGGGGCGGCGGGGGCGGCGGGTGGGAGGGCGACCGAGGTGGAGGTTTCGTCGGCGCTGACGCTCTGGACGACGTTGCCTTCGACCAGACCGCCCGCCGCGGCAGACCCCGCAGCGGGCGGCCGGGCCACCGCCGGTGCAGGCCCGGCGTCACCGGCCGGGCTGCCGACGGTGCTCATGTTCCCCTGGGCTGCCGGAGCGGCAGAAACTGTTGGCAGGCTGGGGAGGCCTGCGGATGAGCCGGATGTTCCTGGGGTGCTCGGGGGAACGGGTGGGACGCCGTAGCTGGTGCCGGAGGGGCCTGCGCTGTCGACCGAGTGCGGTGGGAGGTAGGTGATCGGCTGGGCCGGTGATGCGGCGTTGCCGGTCGGGGGTGACAGCATCTCGCTGACGTCGGAGCTGAGAGCGCGCTCTCCGAGTAGAGGTACGGTCGCGCCTGCTGCGCTTGCGATGTCTTGGAAGGCGCCGGTGACGACGGGTGGCACGGGGAGCATTTGGTTGCTGCCAGCAACCGATCGGGCTAGTGCGAGGGGTGGTACGGCGGCTGCGGGGGAAGTGGGGATCGCTACCTCGGTGGATCCGGCGGCGGCGAGGTTCGCGGCGATCGCGGATGGGTCGGCGGGTGGGGAGGCTACCGGGAGGGCCTGGGATGGGAGCGGTCCGGCGAGTGGGGCCCCGAGGCCGGCCCGGCGGCGGGAGAGACCGGCAGGCGCCCCTGCCGGAGCCGCCGGGCCGGCCGATTGAGAAGCCACCGGCAGACCGGCAGCGGTTGTGCCGGGAGCCGTCGCCTCGACCGCCTGAGCCACGTCGGCTGAGCCGGATACGGGGCCGCCTGTCGGCGTGAGGGTTGGCAGGAGGTTCTGGAGGGTTGGGACGGTGAGTGCGCGGCGGGCGTCGGCGGGAAGTGCTGCGGTGACTTGGCTCAGTCCCGGAGCCGCGAGCCGCGCCAACGGCATCGAGGCTGCTGAAGCGGGACCGCCGAGGGCCGGGGCGGCCGCCGTACCAGCGTCTGCCGGACCGACGACGGAACTGATTGCTGATGGCAACAGGTCGGCTGCGGAACCGGGTCCAGCCAGAGGCAGCGAGGCCGGACCGGATGAGCCGAGAAGTTCGGCGGCTGCACCTGAGGCGGAGCCGGATCCGATCGCGGAGGCGAGGGAGGAGGTGAGCGCGGGAGCTTCGCCGAGGGATGGAGCTGAGGTGGCTGTGGGGGCTGCGCCGCCGGCCAGGAGTTCGCCGAATGTTGGCTCATTCATGAGTGCTGCGAGGGCGGGGCGGGCCAGGGCTAGCTGTCCGTCGAACACGGCAGAGCCGGCCGAACCCGAACTGCCCAGCAAAGCCGCCGTGGCGGCAGGAGCGGCGCCGAGCGCGGAGCCGGCGCCTGCGCCTGCGCCTGCGCCTGCGCCTGCGCCTGCGCCTGCGCCTGCGAGGGTGGGGCGGGCTAGAGCTGGCTCTCCATCGGACACGGCAGAGCCGGCCGAACCCGAACTGCCCAGCAAAGCCGCCGTGGCGGCAGGAGCGGCGCCGAGCGCGGAGCCTGCGGCTGCGGCTGCGCCCGCGCCTGTGTCTGCGCCTGCGCCTGCGCCTGCGCCTGTGCCTGCAAGGGTGGGGCGGGCTAGAGCTAGCGCTCCATCGGACACGGCAGAGCCGGCCGAACCCGAAGTGCCCAGCACAGCCGCCGTGGCGGCGGAGCTGGCATTTGCCAGGGGGCCAGAGCCGGGGCCGACAGCAGTGCCGGAGGCTGAGGCTGTTGAGGCGAGGAGTGCGGCCTCGGGGCTGGCTGCTGCGGGCCTGCCGGCGCGGTTGCCGGTGAGGGCGTTGCGGACTGCTTGGATTACGCGGCCGATGGGCCCTGGGGCGGCCGGAGCCTCGTCAGCACCCGAGCCTTCACCGGTGAGGGCGCCAGGGAACGAACTGTACGGGCGGACGTCCAGGGCTGCGTCTGCGGCGTAGGGGCGGGGTTGGCCGGGGGTTATGAGGTTGGACAGGAGGCCGCTGGGGGCGGTGGGGTCTAGGTGGTGGGCCATGTCGCCGGTGAAGGCGGGTGAGCGCCAGGACGGGATCCAGTCGCCGCTCGGCGGGCGCAGGGTCGCGGGGGCGCCCTGGGCTAGCTGGCCGATCATCAGTCTCCCTCGGTGATGCGGCGGTTGATCTTGGAGATCTCAGTGACGAACGCCTGCCGCTGCGGGTGTTCGAGGTCGAGGATGTCGTCCAGGCGCCAATGGAAGTGATAGGCGACGTACGCGATCTCCTCCTGCAGGCGGCCGGTCGCGTACGTCAGGATTCCCCCAGGCGGCCACCGGCGATGTCGACGGCGAACTGTTGTTCGCACGACGGGCAGGTGACGGCGGCGCGGGTGTGGCCTTCGGAGTTGATGCGGCGGTAGAGGTCCTGGAGGAAGGCGACGTCGGAGGCGAACATGTTCTCGACCACCTGGGCGTCGATCCGGGACACGTCGCCTAGGCGGGTGATCACGCGGGCCAGCAGGACGACTGTGGTGAAGGCCGGGTTCTCCTGGACACGGGCGTCGTACAGGGGTAGGAGCTCGTCGCGGGCTGTTGCCAAGCGCATCGTTCCCGATTTGTGTACGACGCCTTCCGCGTCCATGTAGCCGCGCGGGAGCTCGAAGTCGAACTCGGTGCGCAGCGTCGGTGCGGGCGTGGCCGCCGCCGGGGCGGGCGCGGGCTCCGCAGGGGAGGCCGCGTCCGCCACGAGGGTGTTGGTGTGGGCGCGACGCATCACGCGTACTCCATCTCGTCCCAGCACACGGTGAACTTCTCGGTCAGTGCTTCGGTCGAACCGGCCTTCAGGGTGCCGCCGAGCTCGACGTCCTTGATCCAGCAGTTGCGGAAGTTCAGCCGGCGCAGCGGCTGGCCGTCGGAGGTGTAGATGCACACCTCGGCGGTCTTGCGGGCGCCCTTGATGTCGCCCTGCATGACCGACTTCAGCCAGTCGGTGACGGTCTTGGAGTCGGTCAGGCCGCGGGTGACGGTGAACGTGGACGGCTTCGGCCGCCCCATCACCTGGCGGGCCACGAACTTGCCGTCCTTGGCCTGCTCGGAGAACGAGATCATGTCGACCTCGGCCTTCAGGCCGGAGACCTCCATGACATAAGGCACCTCGACCCCGTCGATCGAAACGCTGAACGAATACGCGGTCGCCATGTCCATGGCGTCAGCGAGTGGCATCGGAATCTCCCTTTCCTAAAGGCTTGGTTACTCGTTGACGAGGCTGGTGCCGCCGGAGAACTGCGACAGCTGGAACACCACGAACTCGGCCGGCTTCACCGGCGCGATACCGATCTGGCAGGTCACCTGACCGGCGTCGATCGCCTCGGCCGGGTTGGTCTCCCGGTCGCACTTCACGTAGAACGCCTCGTCCGGAGTGAGCCCGAACAACGCTCCCTTGCGCCACTCGTTCACCAGGAAGGCGCTGATGGTACGGCGGACGCGCGCCCACAGCGCGTCGTCGTTCGGCTCGAAGACCACCCACTGGGTGCCGTTGAGGATCGACTCCTCCATGTAGTTGAAGAGCCGGCGCACGTTGATGTACCGCCACGCCGGGTCCGAGGAGAGCGTGCGGGCGCCCCAGATCCGGATGCCGCGGCCCGGGAACGCGCGGAGAGCGTTCACTCCGACCGGGTTCAGCAGGTCGTGCTCGGCCTTGGTGATCACGGTCTCGAGTGCGATCGCGCCGCGGACGACCTCGTTCGCCGGGGCCTTGTGCACACCGCGGGACTCGTCGGTGCGGGCCCAGATGCCGGCTGCGTGACCGGACGGCGGGACCAGGATGTTGCGGCCGGACGCCGGGTCGAACGTCTTCGCCCAGGGCCAGTACAGGGCGGCGTACCGTGAGTCGTAGCCGGCCTGGTTCATCCGCCAGTCCTTGATCTGCTGGGCGTTCAGCCCGGGCGGCGGGTCGATGATCGCCATCCGGTTGCCCATCAGCTCGCAGTGCGTGATGACGGCCTGCTGGACCGAGTGCACGGTCTCCAGGTCGATCGCGCCGCGCTGGTAGGCGCTCATCAGGTCCGGTACGGCGACGATCGTGACGTCCTCGATCGCTTCCAGGCTGGAGAATCCGGTCCGGTCGGCGACGTCACCGACGTAATCGGCGGCACCGACTCCTTCGCCGGTCGCGGCCGGGGCCGGCGGGGCCACCAGCGACTTCTTGCCCTTGGCAACCGGTTCGAGGGCGGCCGACTGGGTCAGCTCCTCGACCTTGACCAGCTTGGACTTGGCGTTCACCACGGTCGCGACGTTGTTCGCCTTGTCGGCGCGGCGGTCCGGGACGACCGGGTCGTACTCCTCGGTCGGGCGGCCGTTCGCGCGCACGGTCAGCTTGATCGCACCCTCGGGCGCGTTCTCGGTCCCGCTGTCGGCGACCTCGACGGTGACGTCGGGGCTCTTGCCGTTCGCGCTCTCGATCGCGGTCACCTTGTAGTGGCCGAGGGTGGTCTGCGGCGCACCGGCCGGCAGCTCCTTGGGCGTCTGGCCGTTACCGGCCGACTCGCCACCGATCCGGATGATGTACGCCGCCGAGCCGCCGTTCTGGATGTAGCCGAAGACGGCGTGGGCCAGGTACGACCCCTCGACGAAATCACCGAAGGTCTGGGTGAACTGCGTCCAGTTGGTGATGAGCGTCGGGGTGTTCAGCGGGCCCTTCTCGGCGAAGCCGACGAACGCGGCGACCGCGGTACCGACGCCTTCGATCGGCCGCTGCCCGGCCTCCACCTCCTCGACGTAGACACCGGGCGACAGGTAGGTCGGCATTTTCACTCCTTCGAGCTGGTCTGGGTCTCGTACCCAAGCCTCAGGGCTGACGGCGTTCGCCGGTACGTCCGCGCGGACTGGGCCCGGGGAAGGAAGCGGTGCACCATCGGGCAGGCGCGTCACCGGTCGGTAAGCAGAGCTGTTCTTGACAAGGCCGGACAACCGGCGTGCTATGCAAAGAGGGATATCTAGGCGGGGACGGATGGTTGCCTGGGGCGCCCCCCGGGGAGAGGGAGACATCATGTCCGGCAAGCAGAGCATCGACAGCCCGCACGAGCGGCGCACCTTCAAGGACCACGGGCATCTGGACGTGGTCACCCTCGGCGAGTTCACCCTCGGGCGCGCGGTCTTCGAGCCCGGCTGGCGCTGGTCCGAGGACGTCAAACCGATCGCCGGCACCGAGTCCTGCCAGGTGCACCACACCGGTCTGTGCCTCTCGGGTCAGATGACCGTCCGGTTCAACGACGGCCAGGAGCTCGACCTCGGGCCCGGCGACGTGGTCGACATCGATCCCGGCCACGACGCGTGGACGGTCGGCGACGAGGCGTGCGTGATCCTCGACACCGGTATCGCCGGCTACGCCAAGCCCACGAGCTGATGAGCCTGTACCGGCGCGGGGTGCTGCCGCGCGTGATCAACTGTGCCTGTGGCGCCAAATCGGCGTACCCGAGTCGTCGTCGTGTCTGTGCCGGTCTGTCCGGCGAGGTCATCGAGATCGGCTTCGGGTCCGGGCACAATGTCCCGTTCTATCCGGAAACGGTCACTCGGGTCGCGGCGGTCGAGCCGGCGGATCTGGCGTGGAAGCTCGCCACCAAGCGGGTGACGGCCAGCAGCGTGCCGGTGGAACGGTCGGGCCTGGACGGGCAGGCGCTCCCCTTCCCCGACGACAGCTTCGACGCTGCGCTGTCGACGTGGACCATGTGCACGATCCCCGACCTCGATGCTGCGTTGCTCGAGCTCCGGCGGGTACTGCGGCCTGGTGGCAAGCTGCATTTCCTCGAGCACGGGTATGCGCCGGACGAGTCGGTACTGCGGTGGCAGCGCAGGCTGGAGCCGACGAACAAGCGGTTGTTCGGCGGCTGTCACCTGACGCGGAGGATCGGTGACGCCGTGACAGCGGCCGGTTTCGACATCGTCGAGATCGAGCAGTTCTACGAGAAGGGGGCGCCACGGCCGATGGCAGCGCTCAATCTCGGGATCGCCGTCAGAGCTTGAACATGTCGTTGCCGAAGGCCTGCTGATGGAGGTGGTTGCAGTAGAGCTTGTTCGGCTCGGGTTTGGCCGCCTCGTTCTCGTCCAGCCCGGCCTGTTTGGCCGCCTCACGGATCTTGGTCAGCGTGTCCCGCCACGGCGGGTAGACCTTGTCCCGGAGGTTGCTGAAGGCACCTTCCATGTCGATCACACTCGGCTTGCCGAACCAGTCGTCGCGCCGGGCGAGCTCCTTCTGGATGATCCAGAACTGCGCGCCCTGCGCGGCCTCGAACCCGGTCAGCGCCTGTTTGTGCCCGTCGATCGCGACCTTCGCGGTCGCCTTGGCCACCTCGGCGGTCTCCTGGTCGGATTGCTCTTTGGTCGGCGGGCCCATGGTCGCGAGCGCATCCGGACCACCGGTCGCGACGCGTTGGTTGATCAGGTAGGCGCGGCCGGCCAGCGCCCGCCGCCGGTCCGACAGCCGGACCATCATCTCGCCGAACGCACCTTCGCTGAACTCGTTCTTCTTCGCCAGCATGTCGGTCGCGAGCTTGTCTAGCTTGGTTGTCGTCGTGGTGACGAGTTCGAGCGCGTCCTTGTTCTTCCCGGTGCCTTCCAGCGCCAGGACCGGCGCCACCGAGTCGTCCTCGACCAGCTTCGCGAAGACCGCCTTCTCGGCACTCAACTCCCCCGGCCACTCGTACACCGCGCCACCATCGGTCCGCCCGACACCGCGCACGATCGAGGCCAGGTACGTCGGTGCGTCGTCGACCCCATCGCCGTAGTGCGCGATCAGTCGGGCGATCTGCTTATGGTCGTTGCCGGCGGCTACGATTCGCGACCGTAACCCCATCCAACCGGACCGGTCCCGCGGTCGCGCGACCGGCCGTCCCCAGCCGACCGGGTCCTGGGCCGCGCCGAAGATCCGGTCGAAGTCGGAGTCGGCCAGCTTCATGCCGATCACTTCAGTCTTCTCCTCGGCCGGTTTCGAGGCGCCAGTCACCAACCCGACGGTCGAGGCGATCGGGCTCTTCTTGAAACTTTCGGCGTACTTCGTGGCAGTCGCGCCGAGGTCGGTGTCGGACGTCGTCCGGCTCAGATCGCCGGTCGCCGAGCCGCCCGGGTCGATCGTCGTACTGACCGCCGTCTTCTCGCTGTGCCCGACCTTGACCAGGCCTGCGACGTCGAGCTCAGCTCCGCCGCCGGCCTTACCCGTGTTGGTCTCGGTCGTTCCCTTCGCGTCCTTGGTGGTCGTCGTCTCGAACCCGCTGGCGTTGGAGAAACTGAGGTTGACGCCGCCGACCCCCGCGGTCGTGGTCTGACTGCCTTCGGTACCAGTGGTCGCTGTGTCGCTCGCGATCAGCTTCGGGTGCTCGGCGCCGTACGCGCGCAGAGCGGCGATCGACATCCGGCCCGAGATCTCCGCGAAGTGCTGCGCGTACGCCGGATCTGTCCGGTCCAGCTCGAAGGTCACGGCGTCGGCGTGCTTGTCGGTCTTCGTCCCGCTGACCCCCATCGACGCGGCACCCGACGACGCCGAGGCGGAACCCGTCACGCTCTCGCTGTCGGTCTCCGCGGTCGTGATGCTGATCTTGTCGCCCTTGCGGGACAGGCTGCGCTTGAGGCTCTTGCTCGCCTTGCCGGACAGGCCGCCCTTGGCGCCGAACCCACCGCCGCTCGCGCCGGCCTCGCCACCACCCTCGACACTGCCGGCCACCTCGAACGACGCGCTGCCACCGTCGTCCAGTTGCGATGCGGCTTCGGGCGACAGGGCAGAGTTCAGCCCGGTCATCAGAGCCTTGGCGGCGTCCAGCTTGCCGTCGGCAACCAGCTTGATGATCTGCAACTCTTTCTCGGAGCCGGTCTTGTTGTCGACCGCGCCGAGATAGCGCTTGGTCTGTTCCTCGGGGTAGATGTGGACAAAGGTCGCCGTACCGGAGATGCTGCCGCTGAGAGATCCACCCATGTTGCCCTTGGCACCGGTTGTGGCCGACTCCTCCTCCTGGCTCTCGGTGGCGCCGAGTTTGCCGCCGAGGTTGATCGTCATCGTGATCTGGTAGCGCAGCGGCTCACCCTCGACCTTGGCGACATCGAGCAGGAACTTGCCGTCCAGGCCGGAAGTCCTGGAGGACTTGACGCCGTCCTTCTCGGTGCTTGTCGACTTGCCGATGTTGCCGGTGGCACCGACTCCATCCGGCCCGGCGAGCAGGCCGCCGCCCTTGCTGGTCTTGGTTTCCTGACCATCCGTGGTCGTTGAACTGCTCGAGTTCACGCCGAGCTGACCGCCGCCGCGGCTGACCCCGAAGGTGTCCTTCCGCGTCGTCTTGTCGTCCTTGACCTCGGCGCTCTTCGTGTACCCGCCGGTGCCGAGGGACTGCGATGTCGTCGTACTGCTCGAGGTCGTGACACCGGCCGCGGTCGTCGACGAACTTCCGGACTGTTCGCCCCAGGTCCCGGTGATGCCGCCGGGTCCGATCGCGAGACCGCTCGTCTTCGAGTTGCTGGTCGAGTTCAGCGCGCCTTCGGCGGTCTTGCTGAGCGTGGCCGTGCTGTCGGTGGTCTTGGTGGACCAGCCGGAGGTGTCGATCGTGCTCGTCGTCGAATGACTGCGAGTCGTCGAGACTCCGTTGGTGACGTCGGTCTCGACCCAGCCGGGCTTCTTGGTGACGATGCCGTCCGGGCCTAGCTGAGTGCCGCCCTCGGTGGTCTCGTTCTGCTGGGGCACATAGGCCTTGGTACCGCGGCGGACCATCATGTCGTTGAGCGGGCCGAGGCCGATCGAGGCGTCATCGAGCATCAGCAGGTCCTGGTTCGTGACGGACAGGTCCTTGAAGAGCTGATCGCGGCGCGCAGCCAGGGCGGTTCGGTCCGCGATGCCCTTCTCGGTGATCTCGCCGGCCGCCTCAAGTTCTTCGAGCCGCAGGAGCGCCGCGTTGTGGGTGTCGTAGTCGAGCTGCAGAACCTTGCGTTCATCCATCAACTTGCCGCGAAACGCCTCGGCCTGCAGGCGGGTCTCGACGAACGCCTGGTTCCCGGCGCCTGGATCCGCTGCGGGCCCATCCGGACCAGCCGGCCGGGACACCGGTCCGGCGGGCGCGTCCGCGTAGTCGTTCTCCATCAGCGCGCTCCCGGTGGCAGGCGGCCCAGCTTGGTGTACTCGTGCTCGATCGCGGTCATCAGGTCATCGAGCGTGACCGCGCGCGCCCCGGCCGCGGCGTAGTACGCCGCCGTCACCGCGGCCGAGCGGATGTCACCGCCGGACAATTCGAAGTGCGCTGCGACTGTGAGGTCGAGGGAGGGGTCTCGGGGGACATTGCGGCCCAGACAGCGATCCCAGAGGAGTACGCGTTCGGCTTCTTCGGGTTGGGGGAAGTGGATGATCAGGTCGAGCCGGCGGCTGAACGCCTCGTCCAGGTTGGCGCGCAGGTTCGTGGTCAGGATCGCGAGACCGTCGAAACTCTCCATCCGCTGCAGGAGGTAGGCGACTTCCACGTTCGCGTAGCGGTCGCGGGCGTCCGAGACCTCCGAGCGCTTGCCGAAGATCGCGTCGGCCTCGTCGAACAGCAGTACGCCGTTCACTCCGGTGGCCTCGGTGAACACGCGCTCGAGATTCTTCTCGGTCTCACCGATGTACTTGTCGATCACGGTCGCCAGGTCGACGACGTACAGGTCGACGCCGAGTTCGGCCGCGATCACCTCGGCCGAGAGTGTCTTGCCGGTGCCGGATTCGCCGGTGAACAACGCCGAGACGCCGGCCCCGCGGCCGCCGCCGGGACGCATGCCCCAGCCACGAATCACCTGCTCGCGATGACGCGCGCGGATCGCGAGTTCCCGCAGCCGGGCGAGCTGTTCCTCGGGCAGGACAAGATCGCTCCAGGTGACGGCCGGCTGGATGCGGCGGGCGAGTCTCTCCAGACCCGCGCCGTTCTGCGAGCGCGCTCCGGCCCGCAGTACGTCGCCTGTGACCAGAACCCCGTCGACTTCGGCGCGCGTGGTCGCGGCCTCGGCGGTGCGGACGATCTGGTCGACGCCGAGCCGGAAGGTGTTGGTTTCCGCGGCCGCATCCAGGCCGGGTGATGCCGTGGGCAACAAAGCGTGCCAGAGGGTGCCGCGCTGCGATTCGGTCAGCAGAGGTGGGTCGAGCGTTGCCGGTACCACCGATGCCCAGGCCGGATCCCAGGTCGGGACGCCGGTCAGGACGGTGTGAACGGGTACCACGGCGAGCGCCCGCAGTACGTCGATCGGCGCCGACTCGACCGGTCCGGCGAGGATCCCGGCGGAACGGAGGCGCGCCTGGCGGGCCGCCGTACGGGCGAAGACGATCGGGTCGGTGTCCTTGGCCAGCTTGGTCAGATCGAGAGCCAGGACACCGAGATCGAGTTTGGAGAACGCGGCTGCGGCCAAGCCTGGACCTGCGCTGCCGGGTCGCTCGCGCAGGTAAACGGGACGGCCGGGTTGGAGGCCGCGCACGATCCGCTCCTCCAGTTCGCCGTACACGATCAACGGCGGTGGGACGGTCACGTCGAGCAACATCGGTTCGGTCGCGTAGCCGCCGACCAGGTACGCCGTGACTGGGTCCGGGACACGCAAGGCCCGGCCGAGGAACGGTCTGGACGGTGACTCGATCTCGATCAGCCCACCGGCCATCAGCGGTGCGGCGACGTCGAATCGCCCACGAGCCAAGGGATCCGCGGCCGGTACGCCGAGCAGGTCGAACACCAGGCGGGCTGTCGCCCGGCGCTGCGACACGTCGTCGTTCAAGTAGCCGTACAGCTGCTCGAATCGCGCATCGAGGTCGGGCGCGATGACAGTCAGCAGGATCTCGGTGTCGAGCTCGGTCAGCCCGAAGGCATGGACGAGCCGGCGCAACCGCGGTATCGACCCGTCGACTTCGGCCGCGTCGGCCTCGGCCTCGATGACGGCCAGACGTTCGGTGAGGTCCGGTGGCGCGGTCGGGCGGCCGTCCAGGATCCCGTCGATCACCGCCGGGCTCAGGTAGAGACCGCGGAACGCGTCATCCGGCGCTGGATCGGTACGGCGGCGCAGTTCGACCAGGACGCGGACCCGGTCCTCGACCAGGCTCAGTCGCCCGAGCAGGTGCCGCAAGTGCGAGCTCATCCGCGCGGAGCCCGCTTGCGGCCGATCTGTTTCTCAGATCGCTGGGGAGCGCTCTCTGCGGCGTTCTCGGGCGTGTCCTTGTCCGACAGCGCGACCCGCAGCGGCTCGTCGATCGCCGGCCCGGCATCCCGCGAGCGCCCAGCCTCGATCGGCAGCGACAGCACCACATCGATCGACGGCCGCAACTCCCCACCCAGCGCGGACCAAACGTCCGCGAACGACCGGTCATCCTCCGGCGGCAGCCCCACCGACAACCCCACCGGCGAAGGTGCCTCCGGCAACAACTCCGGCGGCACCAGATCATGCACCAGCAACGTGTCCAGCAACTGCCCCAGCAGCCGATGCTCGTCCTCAGCTCGCTGCCCCCACACGCTCAACAGGTAAAACAGCCGAAAGATCCGCGGCGGCGTCTGCCGCGCAACCACCCGCCCGTCATCCCCCAGCCGCGGTACCAACCCACTCGACCGACGCCGCGTATCCTCGCGAATGTCGTACAGGAACAAGTTCACCGCCGGCCCGTTCCGCTTCGCCGCCCACTCCTTCGTCGGCGCATCGAACACCACCTGCACCCGCGACGCGTCAAGCAGCTCGCGGCGCAACAACGCGGCAAGGGCAGCATCGGCTTCGGAAATCACCCGCCCAAGGTATGGTCGGAACCAACCACGACGGCAGGTGCGCCCGCGCCGTAGCGAGGACCCTCCGGGCTGCCCCTTCAGGCACATTGCGCACTAGGGCAGACCGCACTGCCCCCCAAGCCGCACGTCACGCTCTGCCGCTCCCCCGCCGCACCGAGTTTGCTGGACGGCGTGAGCCGTATCCCGCGTGTCCCGACCGCCATCATCACCGCCGCAGCCCTGCTAGCGGCGGGCCTCGCCGTGCTGAACTTCGGTCGCGGAGCAGCCGCCGCCGAGGGGGACCCGCCGATCGTCCACCCGGTCTCGTACCCGGCCAGCCAGAGCCCGTCGTACCGCTCGAGTGTGAGCAGTGACGGGCGAATGGTCGCGTTCGAAGCGGCCGACGGTGAGACGCCGAGCATCTGGCTCAACGATCTGAACGACCCGATGAAGACCACGCGACTGCCCCACCTCCAGGACATGACCGCGGTGATGCCGTCGATGTCGGGAGACGCCGGCCTGATCGCGTTCGCCGGTGGCCTGTTCGGCAGTGTCCAGGGGGGCCTGGTCGCCGACGCGCAGCTGTACGCGCTGAATCGCCGGACGCCGGACAACACGCGGCTCACGCAGGTCACCGGGAACGCCAATGACCTGCCGTTCCAGCGCGTCCTTGCCTGCCTGATCGACGGCGGCTACACCGTCTGCCCGCCGAAGCTTTCCCGGGACGGCACCACGCTGGTCGCGCCGATCCGGCAGTCCGTCGAATCGACCGACCTCGAGCTGACGATCAACGGCCTGCCCGCCCGGACCAGCGCCGGGTTCTATCCGGTGATGGACTTCTGGGCGTTCGACACCTCCGGCGAATCCACGGTGACGCTCAAGAACCGTAGCCAGCAGCCGATCGTGTACCCCGACACCGGACCGGTGATCGAGGGCGACCCGCAGTTCACGATCGCCTCCAGCACCTGTGCGGCAACCCTGCCGGCCAACGCGTCCTGCTCGATCACAGTCAAGTACACCGGCGGCCCCGACTGTACCGTCGAATCGACTGGTGTGCTGCGGTTCAAGTCGGCCGCCGCAGCCGGCCAGACCGCGATCGCGATGACCGCCGGTGGAGAGTGCCCGCGGCTCGCCGCCTTCCCGCCGCAGGCCGCGGCGGCGACGCCCAGCTGCACCGGCCCCAGCGAGTTCGGCCTGTCCAACGCCGCCGAGCCGCAACCAACCGATGCCGCCCACCCGCATCCGTGGTCCTCCCTCGGGCAGGTGACCGCGGGCAGACTCGGCGGTGCGCGGATGACCATCACCAACTCGATGTCCGTGCCACTCGTGCCGAATCTCACCTCCAAGGGCTGCCAGATGAAGCTCGTGCTGCCCGAGGGCACCGAGGAGTACGCCTGCAAGCCCGGGCAGCCGGTGGCTCCGCAGACCAGTTGCACGGCGTACGTCGAGTACACCTTCCCCGACGTCGCGCCGTTCTCCGCGAGCATCCACCTCGGTGACACCGTCTACCGGATCGGCGGTCACTCCGCCCGCAACGCGATCGCCGCCTGGCGTGATCCTGGTGCCTCGGGCGCTTTCGGAGCAGGGCAGATCGTCAGCGTGACCGGCGCGAACGGTGCGGTGCTGGAGAGCGGCACCGACCCGACCGTGTCAGCCGACGGCCGCTGGGTCGGTTTCGTCTCCACGGATCCGTACGGGCGTGCCGCGGACGCCCTCCCGAAGTACTCGGAGCAGGTCTATCTGCACGACACCGACGCCGCGGGCGACCGAAGCTACCGCCCGGGCGAGACCACGCTGGTCTCGCTGAACGCCAACGGCCGCCAGGAGGCCAGCGGGACCGAGCCGTCGGTCTCCGACGACGGTACCCGGATCGCCTTCCGGGGTGCGTCGCACGACGACATCTCCGACCAGGTGTGGGTCCGCGACGTGGTGGCGAAGAAATCCGTCCTCGCCTCGGCCGATACCAACGGCCAGACGTCCGACGACGGGGCCTCCGGTCCCGAGCTGTCCGGCGACGGTTACACGTTGTTCTACCTGTCCGGCTCCGACGACCTCGGCGCCGGTCCCTTGCCCGGCAACCGGGTGATCGCCCGCGATCTCACCAAGGACTTCAGCGGCGGCCGCGGCGTGAACGAGCTGATCTCGCCGCGCTCGTCCGGGACCGGCACTGCCGCCGGAGACCGGTTCATCACGATCAACCAGAACGGAACCCGGGCGACCTTCGCAAGCGTCGACCGGGTGGACGAGTACAACGACGCCGACGAGGAGTCGGATGTGTTCTGGTCGCAGCGGCGTAGTTATGCGACGGGCGCGCCGGACCCCGTCGACCTCGGCACGGCCAAGGTCGGTACGTCGGCGGGGCCGGTGCCGTTCACGGTCACCAACACCGGCACGGTGCCGATCAAGTTCCGGGCGCCGAAGTTCTACAACGAGGAGTTCGCTGCTGCCAGTGACCAGTGTGTCGAGGTCACCATTCGCCCGGGGCAGAGTTGCGCGTTCCTGATCAAGTTCACGCCGCGAGCGATCGGCGTTCGGAAGGGGACTATCGACCTGTTCGATGTGAGCGGCGGCGTCGGCCCCTGGATCATCACCGACCTGACGGGTCGGGGCAGTAGTGATGCGCGGATGCCTGGTGAGACCAAGCATGTGTCGACCAATCGGCTTGAGCATTTGGATCCGGCGGTGAACGACAACGGGCAGTTCGTTGCCTATCGGTCCCGGTGGAGTACCGGCGATCAGCAGTACACCGAGATCAATGTGCGTAACCAGGCCACCGCCGAGATCCGCAAGGTGGGCGATCACCGTGAGGTCGGGCCGCCGACTATTTCGGCGGACGGGACCCGGGTCGCCTACGAGGCGCGGGACAACTCGGACGAGCAGGTGTTCGTCGCGCACGCCTCGGGTGAGCAGCAGGTCACGGGGACGACGTCGGATCTGCGGTACCAGCGGCCGTGTGCCATGGGAACGATGAGCCGGGACTGCCGGCCGGATATCTCCGGTGATGGCAAGACGGTGGCGTTTGCGTCGCACCTCGATCCACTGGCCGGGAGTGGCATCTCGCTGAAGCTGCAGGAGCAGGATGATTCGCTGCACGATGTTCGCGGGCTGATCGACATGGGCCGTGGTGGGCTCAAGCAGTTGCAGGTCAGGTCCGGCTACGCGATCCACTTCGCCGGCAAGGCGAGCGTCGACAGCGGCTCCGGATTCTGGGTCGACGGGACGACCTGCGACGGCGACCTGGCCGCCAACGGCACCTGCACGGTCGACATCCGATACGACGCCTGCGCCGGCCCGGGCATCGGCGTACTGAGACTGAACGGGTCGACCCCGCAGGGTCAGGCCGCGATCGCGCTCGTTGCCAACGGCACCTGTGTCAAGATCAGGAACCAGCCGAAGGTGCGAGCGGCCGCGGAGTGCACGCCGATCCCGGCACCCGATTTCTACCCGGCGCCTTCGACAGAGACGACGTCCGCGGGTAATACCGTGGCCGACGGCGAGCGGGTGTCCATCGGCGCCGTGAAGTACGTCGCCGCCACGGTTCTCGTCCAGGAGACCGTCCAGGACCTCAAGTTCGTGTCCGGCTGCGACTTCGCCATGGTCACCCCGACCGGCCCGGCGCCGGACCGGCCACGCCCGTGCGTTGACGGCGAGCGGCTGCCGGCCGGAACCGCCTGTACGGCGTACGTCGGCTACCGCCCGAGTTCGGTGAACCCGGTGGCGGCGTCGCTGAACATCCAGAACGCGATCCGGTTCACCGGGGCCGGCATCCAGGACGTCGTACTGACTCGAACCGACAGTGCCGGTGACGGGACCTTCGCCGGTGCGCCGGAGATTGTCAGTAAGGACAGCGCCGGTACGGCGGTGCTCGGGTTCGAGCCTTCGGCGTCGGCCGACGGCCGGTACGTCGCGTTCGTCGGCGTCCACGGCCTCGACCAGCCGGGGACGGCGACCGTGCAGGTGTACCGGCGGGACCGGACCGCAGGCACCACCGAGCTCGCCTCGAAGCTTGCCGACGGCAACATCGGTACCGACGACGCGCAGTACCCGTCGATCTCGGCCTCCGGTGACCGGGTCGCCTTCGAGACCCAAGGGATCAGCGATCCGGAGGGGTCGGCCCGCAAGACGAAGGCCGCGCGGGCGGACGGGCCGCCGCACCCGAGCCGGATCTGGGTGCGGGACCTGTCCAGCGGGAAGAGCGTGCTGGCGTCGTCCGCGGCCGGCAAGCCGGGCGAGGACGGTGACGGCTGGAGTCACGAACCGTCACTCTCGGACGACGGAACGACAGTCGGGTTCGCCT
Organism: Kribbella yunnanensis; assembly: GCF_039529655.1. Lineage (NCBI taxonomy): Bacteria > Bacillati > Actinomycetota > Actinomycetes > Propionibacteriales > Kribbellaceae > Kribbella > Kribbella yunnanensis. Next base: position 312,977 of record NZ_BAAANF010000003.1, read on the forward strand.
CGATGGCCACCGACCTGGTCGAGCAACCTGGCAACGACAAGCAAGGCGTCTACGTCCGCTATCTCGACCCGGACTTCGCCGGAGCGGCCGCGAGCGAGCGGTTCACCGAGCGGGTATCGGTGAATGAGGAAGGCGCCGTGGTCGAGGAGGGCGTCAGCAGGTCGCCGTCGCTGAGCGGCGATGGGGCGTTCACAGCCTTCGAGTCGACCTCCGACCTGGTCGCCGGGACGGCTGACGACGGGCTGTACGACATCTTCACCCGGCGGCGTTTCGCGCAACTGGTGGCGACGCCGGCGAGCGCCGACTTTGGCGCCGTACAGGTTGGGAAGTCGTCGAGTGCGCGCGAGATGGTGGTGAAGAACGTCGGGTATGGACCGGCCGCTGCGGGTCCGGCGGTTGCCTCGGCGCCGTTCGTTGCTGGGGGCAACGTGTGTACGCAGACGCTGCATCGAGGGCAGAGCTGCACGATTGACGCGCGGTTCGCACCTACGGCTGCTGGGCCGGCTACCGGGACGCTGACGTTGCCGAGCAAGCAGGGGTATCTGACTGGGCCGTCGGCTGCGGTTGGGCTGACTGGTACCGGTACGCCGGTGCCGCCGGTGGCTCGGTTCGTGGTCACGCCGGCTTCGTTGACGTTCCCGGCGGTTGAGGTTGGGAAGGCTTCGTCGCCGCAGCCGGTGAAGTTGCAGAACACCGGCGATGTACCGCTGAACGTGGCGGCGACGGTCAACGGGACCGGCGACTTCGGGATCGAGCTCGGCTCTTGTACGACGGTGATGCCGGGGACGACGTGCGACGTACCGGTGACGTTCACGCCGCGGGTCGCGGGGACGCGGACGGGCAGCGTGGTGTTCACCCCGACGTCCGCGGACCCGACGGTCGCGAGCCCGGCGGCGGTGACGGTCGGGTTGAGTGGGGCCGGGACGCCGGGGGCGGCGGTGGCTTCGATGACGGTGGCGCCGCAGGCGGTGGTGTTCGGGCCGCAGATTCTGACGGTGCCTAGTGCGGCGAAGTCGGTTGTGGTCACCAACACGGGCACTGTGCCGCTGCGGCTGACCGGCGTTTCGTCGATCGCCGACTTCAAGTCGGCCGTGACCTGCATTGGGCCGCTACCGCCCGGCAAGTCGTGTGTGATCGCCGTACAGTTCGTGCCTCAGCTCTTGGGCGCGCGAGCTGGGGTGGTCACAGTGTCCGCGACGGCGACTGGTGCGGTGGCGCCGTTCCCGGTGCCGGTGAAGGTTTCCGGTACGACGTTGACGCCGACTCTGCTCGTGGAGCCGCCGGTGGCGCGGCCGGGGCAGATCGTGATTGCGACCGGGACCAACTTCCCGCCGGGGCGGCCCGCCGTACTGGGCTGGGATGTCGGTCTGGGCGGGCAGCCTGCGGTGGCGGACAAGACCGGGAAGTTCGTGGCTCCGGTGCTCGTGTATCGGCGGGATGTGCTGGGGCAGCGGGTGATGACGGCGACCGTGCCGGGGCTGGTGTCATCTTCGGGGAGGCCGTTGCCGGTGAAGAGTCAGCCCGTTCTGGTGATGCCGCTCAGCTACCAGCCGCCGAACTTCGTGCTCCGCTGGTGAACGGCACAAAAAGAACCGGCCCTCGCTTGTGCGAGGGCCGGCGGGTAGAAGGTTGGTCAGATGAGGCCCTCACGCAGCGCGTAAGCGACAGCGTGCGAGCGGTTCTTCAGCTGCAGACGGCTGGTCACGTCGTGGAGGACGTTCTTCACCGTCCGCTCGGAGTACGACAGCTCCCGGGCGATCTCCTGGGTGTCTTTGCCGTCGGCCACCAGGCGCAGTACCTGCGTCTCGCGGTCGGACAGCCCCGTGTGGGAGAGCCCACGCGGTGCCAGCACGTGCCGCTGCATGCGCGACACCTGCCCGAGCAGCCGGCCCAGCAGATCTGCCGGCAGGCTGCCGTCGCCCGCGGCGGCGGTCTGCAGCAGGTGCACGATGCGGTCGGCCGTCGCCTCGGTCCGCCTCAGGACCCCGGACACCCCCAGCTCGACCGCGGTCATCAGCGCGTCGTCGTCGATCGTGCTGCCGATCAGCACGGTACGGCGGCAGCCCCGCTGTGTTGCCGACCGGAGAACCTGGACCGCACCCGCGTCCAGCGCATCCACTGCGATCAGCGCGACCACTGGCGGGGCGGTTCGCTGATCCTGCTGCGCCTGCAGTGCCGTCAGTTCGGCGTCACTGATCAGGGCGATCTCCGGCCGTTGCCTGAGTGCGTGCACCAACCCGAACTGCGAGAGCGGGTCCAGCGCCTTCACCCAAACCGGAATACGTTGTTGCGTCGTCATGCTTGTCACTCCCCCAGAGCGTTGATGAACGGAACGGATCGAATCCGTAGTCACACGAACCCCCAAAATCGTCGATTCCGATCGTGCCCTTGCACCTTCAGCCAGCCTTAAGAGCCGGTGACGGCCGGTATCACGACCCAACGCCTAGCGTGAAGCACCGGCATTTCACCGGCGTCTCACCCCGATCTCTTGGCCCGGCACGCGCTGAAACATCCCCATCAGGCCGGATGAATTGCCCTTCACTCCCCTGATGCACGAAAGGGCAGATTGGTTATGCCGGTCTCATTCCGGAGTCAGCTACACACAGGCAGTGATCAATCTCCGAGGTTGGAGAGCGCTCGCAGCGCCAACCGGTACGAATCCAGCCCGAAACCGGCGATCGTGCCGGTGGCGACGCCGGCGACGACGCTCGTGTGCCGGAATTCCTCCCGGGTCGCCGGGTTGGTCAGGTGGATCTCGATCAGCGGCGCGGTCCGCTGCGCGATCGCGTCCCGCAGCGAGTACGAGTAGTGCGTGAACGCGGCCGGATTCAGTACGACGGGGATCCGCCCGTCGGCCGCTTCGTGCAGCCAGCCGACCAGCTCGGCCTCGTCGTCGGTCTGCCGGACCTCGACGGCGAACCCGAGCTCGGCCCCGACCTTCTCGCACTCGGCCGCGACATCGGCCAGCGTCGCCGACCCGTACTTCTCCGGCTCCCGTGACCCCAGCCGCCCGAGGTTCGGCCCATTCAGCACCAGCACTGTCTCGCTCACGTTGCTCACCCTAGTGGCCGGATCCGCCGGAACGCGCTCTCTGCCTCTCTCAGCGCGGCTGGGTATCGCTTGGTCGCGGACTGACCCCCAGAGAGCGCTCTCCAGTTGCGGTACCCGAGGATCCGCTGGGTCGAGAGCACCTGGGCCGCGAGGAGCTCGGCTTGCAGGTCTCCCCCGAGTACGGCGGCCAGCGCGCGCTCGTCATCGTCCATGAACTCCCGCATCCTCGTCGCCAGCGCCGCCGTGCCGAAGACGAGGTTGTAGTAGGCGAGGACCTGCGGGTGGTCGTTCAGTCCGGTCGTCGGCTCGCGGTCCTTCAGGCCGTTGCGGAAGTGCGCGGCGAGGGTGTCGATCGGGGACTCGGGCGACGCCTGAACCAGTCGGGCCGCCTCGTGGCGGTGGTCGGCGATGCGGTGCATGACGAGGTCCTGCTTGGTGGCGAAGTACTTGAACAGGGTCGGTTTGGAGACATCGGCCGCGGTGGCGATGTCGGCGACCGAGACCTCGTCGAAGCCACGTTCCAGGAAGAGCGCGATCGCCGCCTCGGACAGGGCGTCGTACGTCTGCTGCTTCTTGCGCTCTCGAAGTCCGGTCACCGCACTATGTTAACCTAGGCAAAAGATTGACCGGGTTAATCTTTTTGAGTTTCGAGGGAGTGGGATGCGGGGTCTGGCGGAGGAGCGGGAGTACGCCGAGCAGTGCCGGGAAGCGCTGCGACGGATGGTGAGCGGTGCCCGGGAGAACGTGGTCGTCGGCGAGGACACGTGGGGCGACCGGTACACGGCCGAGCGACTGGGGTTCTACCTCAAGACGCTGGCGCGGGACCTGGCCGAGGAGGGTGACAACCCGCCGTACTTCGGCTTGATCCGGTACGGCGGCGCGGCCGGCGAGCACCGCGATCAGACGTACTACCTCGGCCGGCGGCACATCTCGGACGCGATCGGCCGGCCGCCGATGGTGATCGACTGGCGGGCGCCGGTCTCGACGACCTTCTACCGGGCCTCGCCGACCGATCCCCGCGGTCTCGCGACGCGTCGCCGGTTCGGCTGGTCGGGGAACACGCTCACCAGCTTCGAGGACGAACAGCTGGAGTCCGCGGATCCGGTGGCGGCAGGGTTCGGCAGCGAGCTGGTACGGCGGGAGATCGAGCGCGCGCGGGTTGGTCCGATGCGGGACATCGTGGCGACGATTCAGCCGGAACAGGACGAGGTGGTCCGGACCGAGCTCGAGGTTTCGGTGTGTGTGCAGGGTGCGCCGGGGACCGGGAAGACCGCGGTCGGGCTGCATCGGGCGGCGTACCTGCTGTATGCGCATCGCGCGCGGTTGCAGCGGAACGGCGTGCTGGTGATCGGGCCGAACCGGGCGTTCCTGCACTACATCTCGGCGGTGTTGCCGACTCTCGGCGAGGTCGATGTCGACCAAACCACGGTGGAGGAACTGCTGGCCGGGCGGATCACTGTTCGGGCCACGGACTCGCCGGCAGCGGCGGTGGTCAAGCATTCCGTTCAGATGGCCGAGATCCTCCGGAGAGCGCTCTACGAGCGGATCTCGGTGCCGGAGGACGCGATCGTGGTCCCGGACAGTTCGTACAAGTGGCGGGTGCCTCAGTACGAGTTCGCGGAGATGGTGGCCGAGGCGCGCGCGGAGGCGACGGCGTACCTGATCGGGCGGGAGCGGGTGATCGCGCGCGTCGTGGCGGCGCTGCAGCGGCAGGCCGAGGCGCGGGGGCAGAACTGCAACGGCATCTGGTTGCGGAAGATGGCGCGCGCGGCAACGCCGGCTGTCGAGGCGGTCTGGCCGCTGGTGAAGGCCGACGAGATCCTGGCCGAGATCCTCGGAGAGCGCTCCCTGCTCTCTCGCGCCGCCGCGGATCTGCTGACCGCGGATCAGCAGGACGCGATCGCGTGGCCCCGGCCGCGGAAGGCGAAGACCGCGGCCTGGACCGCAGCCGACGCCGTACTGCTGGACGAGGTGAGCGCTCTCCTGGAACGCGGCGAGACCGCTGGACACGTGATCGTCGACGAGGCGCAGGATCTCTCGCCGATGCAGTGCCGCGCGATCGCCCGGCGCAGTGAGCACGGGTCGATCACGGTTCTCGGGGATCTCGCGCAAGGTACGACGCCGTGGGCGGCCCGGACGTGGAGCGAGCAGCTCGCTCATCTCGGGAAACCCGATGCCGAGCAGGTCGCGCTGACCACCGGGTACCGCGTTCCCACCTCTGTCGTGGAGCTCGCGAACCGGTTGCTGATCGCGTTACCGGTCGAGGTTCCGCAGACCACGTCGTTCCGGAGCGACGGGCTGCTCACGATCACCGAGTCGGACGACATCGTGAGCGCGGTTCAGAGAGCGCTCCCCCACGAAGGCTCGATCGGCGTGATCGCCGCCGACGACCGGATCGGCGAACTCGCCGGCACCCTGAAGGCCGCCGGGATCGAAACCGTCGCACCGGACGGCGACGGTCGAGTGGCCGCCGTACCGGCAAGCCTGGCCAAGGGCCTCGAGTACGACCACGTGATCGCCGTCGAACCCGCCGAGATCGTCGAAGCCGAACCCCGCGGCCTCAACCGCCTCTACGTCATCCTCACCCGAGCCGTTTCTCGCCTGGAAGTCCTCCACACCCGCGAACTCCCCACCCAACTAGACGAGGGCTAGGCGGTGGGCCACGGCGGCCGCTTCGGTACGGCGGGAGACGTTGAGCTTGGCGAGGATGCGGGAGACGTGGACGCCTGCCGTGCTCGGGGAGATGAAGAGTTCGGTGCCGATCTGGCTGTTCGTGCGCCCCGCGGTGAGGAGCCGCAGTACGTCGATCTCGCGACTGGTGAGGCCGAATGGTCTATCCACCGCCGGTTGAGGTGTTTCCGGTACGGCGAGGTCGAGCCGACCGCGCACGGACAGCTGCTCGATCTCGTCGAGCAGCGCCGCCGCACCGAGCTCACGGACCAGTGCGGCGGACTCCCGAAGCCGTTCCTCCGCCGCCACCCGCTGCCCGGCAGTCACTGCTGACTCCGCCGTGCCGAACAAGGCCAATGCCAACTGATACGGCTGTGCGACCTCCCGCCACGCGGAGACCGCAGCGTCCCAAGCAGCCAGCTCGCCGGTGAGCTCGGCGGTAAAGGTCAGGCGGTGGGCGAGTAGTGCTGGACGGTTGGTCGGGGACTTCCCGGCCAGCGCGTCGAGCTCGGCCCGGCGTGACGCGAGCTGGTCCGGCCGGTCGGCCAGCCTGCGTTGCAGCTCCGCTCCTGCGCGCAGTACGGACCAGGGGTCCCCGGAGATAGCGGGGTCGGCCAGAGCCTCCGCCAGGATCCGGTCCGCGGTGACCAGATCTCCCTGCGCGAGGGCGACCCGGCAATGGATCGCAGCCGCGTACACGGGCAACGTCTCCCGCCCGGCCGCAGTGGTGAGTAGCGGCGTCGACTTGTCCACAGCCTGCTGGGCCGCGATCAGATCGCCCTGAGCGAGCGCAATCTCCGCTGCCTGGTCGAGCAGCACACCCGCCATCGCCGCAGGTGGGTCTTCGGCCAGCGCGTCGTCGATGACCTCTCTCGCCTCAGACCACCGGCCCGACAGCCACAGCGCCTGCGCCAGTACTGCGGCCAGATCAGCACCCCTCGAACGCCCCTGCCCCACCCGATAGACCAGCGTGCGCCCCTCCCCGGCCACCACCGCCGCCTGCGCGTAGTCGCCGGAGAGCATCAGCGTGTAGGCCTCGGACAGCAGCGCAGTCAGGGCGGTGTAGTGATACGACGCCGCCTTCGCCAGCTCACCGGCACTCCGAAACAGCCGCAGCGCCTCAGCGGAGTTGCCCGCGAGCCCAGCAGTCCGCCCAGAGGCGAGCAACGCCGTCGCCTGTACGCCGAGCAGCCCGTGCTCGCGGCCGATCCGAAGGGCCTCGTCGGCGTACTGCGCGCTCTGCTGCGGATCACCGTTCCACCGGCTCGCGTTGATCGCCAGCGAACCCAGGAGTCGCCCGCGGAGCTCGACCGGCGCATCGGCGGGCAGCACCTCCAACGCAGCCTCCAGATCCGCGTCCCCGTCGCGACCGACTCGCCGATTGAGGAAGCCGCGAGTGGCAAGTGCCCTGGCGCGCAATGCCTGCTGCCCAGCCGAGGCGAGCGCTGCAGTCGCGTGAGTGATGCCTCGCTCGAACGCACCCGCCGAAGCACACGCCTCCGCAGCCTGCTGCCGTACTGCGGCTCGCGAAGCCCCGAGCCGCGTCTCCGGCTCCGGGACCTCGTCCCACCAGCTCAGCACCCGTTCGAGCATCCGCCACTGCTGCTCGTAGGCAAAAGACCGCTCGGCCTCGGCGGCCGCGTTCCAGGCGGCGTCCAGGGCTCGCGCACGCTCGCCCGCAGCCTCCCAATGTGCCGCCAGCTCCGCGTCGGGCTGAGCCACCAGAGAACGGTCCGCCGCTATCGCCTCGGCACACCGGGCGTTGAGTCGCTGCCATTCGCCGGGCAGTACGTCGTCCACCACCGCGTCCCGCAGCAGCGAGTGGCGGAAGGCGTACCCGTCGCTTCCGACCACCAGGAGTTGCTTCTCGGCCAGTTCGCGCAGAGCCGGCTCCAGATCCGCGTCGGTCAGCCCGGCCACGGCCACCAGCAGGGCATGCGGGACCACGTGACCGGCCACCGCTGCAGCGCGCAGTACCGAGCGGGCGGAGTCGGGAAGCTTCGCCAGCTCCGCAGCCAGCCAGTCTCGCAACGGAGCGGGAGTGCCGTCGGCAGGGTCCGTCGCCAGAGCCTCGACGAAGAGGGGGTTCCCGTCGCTCCGATCGTGGACCCGCGCCACCAGGCCCCGGTCGGGTTCAGTGCCCAGCAGACCGGTCAGCAGCTCGGCAGTCTCGGCCGCGCTCAACGGACCGGGGTTGATGAAGTGCTGCCCTGGCCGCCGGGCGAGGTCAGCGAGGACGGGACGCAGCGGGTCGGTCGCGCCGACGTCGGCGGACCGATAGGTGCAGATGACGAGCAGGCCGGCCTGGTCGAGATTGCGGACCAGGAACGCGAGGAGATCAACACTGGCCGGGTCCGCCCAGTGCAGGTCCTCCAGTACGACGACCAGCGGCCGGTCCGCCGCCAGCCGCTCGAGCAGCGTGAGCAGCTCCTCGAACAGCCGCGACCTGCCCTGGAGCGGATCCAGGTCGACCGCCGCCGGTCCCAGTTCCGGGAGCCATCGCGCCAGGCTCAGGTCACCCGGCGGAAGGAGCTCCCGCATCGCCTCCACGCCGAGGTCGCGGCGCAGCCGCCGCAGTACGGCGAGGAACGGGGCGAACGGCAACTGGTCCGCCCCGAGCTCCAGGCATTCGCCGGTGACCCGGCGCGCGCCCTCCAGTCCGGCGGTGAACTCGCGGACCAGCCGGGATTTCCCGATCCCCGCTTCCCCGGCGACGACGGCAAAGGTGGCCGCCTCCGCCACCGCGACCCGGTACGCCGCCGCCAGCGCCGCCGCCTCGGCGTGCCGCCCGATGAGGACGGGACTCGTTGCGCGGGTGGTCACGGCAGTCATGATGCCAGCCCGGGCGTAAAGAGCCGCGGCCGGCAAAGTAAAGAGCAGGGCGGCCGAACCTGACAGTTCTGTCGATGTCCGGCGGCCCGGATCACGGCAGATTTGCCGGTATGAGAATCCACCGTCTGGCCGTCCCCCTCCTCGCAACCGGCATCCTCGCCGCCCTGTCCGCTCCCACGAGCGCCACCACCGCCACCGCAGCCCGGACCGACCGCTGGACCGGGACCTGGGCCAGCGCGGTTCAGCGCCCGATGGGAGCGACCTGGCAGGGCAAGAACTGGTCGCTCGACGGCTTCGCGAACTCCTCGCTCCGGCAGGTCGTCCGGATCAGCGCCGGTGGTTCCCAACTCCGCGTCCGCCTGTCGAACCGGTACGGAACAGGCCCGCTGCGGCTGACCGGCGCGACCGTCGCCAAGGCCGGGCCAGGCGCCTCGACCGTGCCGGGCACGACGCGCAATCTGACATTCCGGCACCTGGCCTCGGTCGCCGTACCGGCCGGTCAGGACGCCGTCAGCGACGCCACCCCGCTGCGGACCACCGCGCTCGAACGCCTCACGATCACCCTGTACTTCGCGACGCCCACCGGGCCCGCCACCTTCCACGAGTCTGCCGCCGCGACGACGTACCGGGCGTCAGGTGAGCACCGGACCGACCCGAGTGCCGGGGCCTTCCGGGACGAGAGCCACTCGTCGTACTACCTGACGGGTGTCGACGTCGCCGGGACCTCCACCAGATCGGCCGTCGTCGCGTTCGGCGACTCGATCACCGACGGCGTCAGCTCCACCCGGAACGCCGACAACCGCTACCCGGATCAGCTCGCCGAGCGGGTGGCGGCCTCCGGACGGCGGCTCAGCGTGGTCAATGCAGGGCTCTCCGGCAATCGGCTGCTCGCGGACTCGGAGTGCTGCGGCGTCAGCGCGCTGCACAGGTTCCGCCACGACGTGCTCAGCCAGCCGGGCGTTCGCACGGTGATCGTGAGCCAGGGGCTCAACGATCTCGGCTTCAACCCCGACGTGACCGCGGCCCAGCTGATCGCCGGGCATCGCCAACTGATCACCGCCGCGCACCGGTACGGCGTACGGATCGTCGGCGGCACCATCACGCCGATGAAGGGCTCCATGCTCGATTCGGCGCGCGGCGAGCTCGTCCGCCAGCAGGTCAACCAGTGGATCCGCACCAGCGGTGAGTACGACGCAGTTGTCGACTTCGCCGCCGTACTGGCCGACCCGGCCGACCCCACCGCGCTCCGTTCCAGCTACGACGCCGGGGACGCCCTGCACCCCAACGATGCCGGCCTCGCGGCGCTGGCCGCGGCGATCGACATCTCATCCCTGTAAATCACCACTGCAACCCCGAGGAGACATCATGATTCTGGTCACCGCCGCCACCGCTCCCGTCGGCCGCTCGATCGTCGAGCAACTCGTCGCTGCGGGCCGGCCCGTCCGTGCCCTCACCCGCGACCCGGAGAAGTCCGGGCTCCCGGCCGCCGGCGAGGTCGTCGCGGGCGACCTCGGCGATCCCGCCTCGCTGCGATCGGCGATGGAGGGCGTCTCGGCGATCTTCCTGCTGGCGGTCGTCCCGGGGTTCGCGCCGGCTTTCCTCGCCGCCGCCAAGGACGCCGGCGTCCGCCGCATCGTCTTCCAGTCGTCCGAATCGGTCAGCGACGAGGCACCGGAGCAGCCGCATGCCGTCGCCGAGTTCCATCACGCCATCGAGCAGGAACTCCGCGAGTCCGGGCTGGAGTGGACCTTCCTGCGGCTGGAGCTGTCCGCGTCCAACGCGCTCCAGTGGGCCTTCGACGTACCGGCGCAGGTCAAGACCGGTGACGTCGTCCGGGGCCCGTACGCCGATGCCGCCGACGCGCCGATCCACCCGGCCGACTTCGCTGCCGTCGCCATCGAGGCACTGAGCGACGACCGGCACGCCGGCGAGATCTACCGGATCACCGGCCCGGAATCCCTGACTCACGCGGAGCAGATCAAGCTGCTCGGCGAAGCGCTGGGAAGGCCGTTGCGGTACGAGGAGTTGTCCGTCGACGCGGCCCGGGAGGCAATGGGTCCTTACGCACCGGCCGACGCGCTCCTCGACGACTGGGCCCGGCATATCCACGAGCCCGCGCCAGTGAACGACACCGTCGAGAAGCTCATCGGGCGGCCCGGCCGTTCCTACCTGCAGTGGGCGCGCGACTACCAGGCCGACTTCGTCAGCTGATCTCGCCGTACGCCGCGATCAGGAGGCTGGGGTCGGGGGCCTCGAGGATGGTGGGTTTGGCGAGGCCGTCGAGGATGACGAAGCGCAGGCGGTCGGCTCGGGTCTTCTTGTCGAGCTTCATCGCGTCCTGCAGGTGCGGCCAGGCATCGGCTCGGTACGACGTGGGGAGGCCGAGGGACTCCAGTACGGCGCGGTGGCGGTCGGCGGTGGGGTCGTCGAGCCGGCCGGCGGCGCGGGCGAGTTCGGCGACGAAGACCATGCCGATGCTGATGGCGGCGCCGTGGCGCCACTTGTAGCGTTCGGTGCGCTCGATGGCGTGGCCGAGGGTGTGGCCGTAGTTGAGGGCCTCGCGGCCGATCGCGCCACCGACCTCCGTGGTGCGCTCGCGGAGGTCGGCGCCGACCGAATCGGCCTTGACCTGGATGGAGCGGGCGATCAGTTCGGCGGTGGCGTGGTACGCCGGGGTGGAGGCGCCGGCCGGGTCCTTCTCGACGAGGTCGAGGATGACGGGGTCGGCGATGAAACCGCATTTCACGATCTCGGCGAGACCGCTCACGTAGTCGTTGCGGGGCAGGGTTTCCAGGGCGGCGAGGTCGCAGAGGACGCCGGCCGGCTCCCAGAAGGCGCCGACGAGGTTCTTGCCCTCGGCGGTGTTGATGCCGGTCTTGCCGCCGACCGCCGCGTCGACCATGCCGAGCAGAGTGGTCGGGATCGTCACGAACTTGACCCCGCGGAGCCAGGTCGCCGCGACGAACCCGCCCAGGTCGGTCGTGGTGCCGCCGCCGACCGCGACGATCGCGTCCGAGCGGGTGAACCCGGCCTGCCCGAGCACCGACCAGCAGTAGGCCAGCACCTCGGCGGACTTCGCCTCTTCGGCATCCGGGATCTCGATCGCATGCGCGGTGAAGCCGGAGCCGACCAGGTCGTCCCGAATCGCGTCGCCGGTCGAGCGGAGTGCCCGCGGGTGAATCACCGCGACCCGCTGCACGTCCTCGCCCAGCAACCCCGGCAGCTCACCGAGCAGATTGTTGCCGATGACAACGTCGTACGGCGCCGCCGCCGCGACCTGGATGCGCGTCGCGTCGGTCATGCCAGGTGCTCCAGGATCTCGGTGGTGATCTGGTCGGGGGTTTTGCCGTCGGTTTCGACTGTCAGCTTGGCTACCTCGGCGTACAGGGGGCGGCGGGCTTCCATCAGCGTGCGGAGCTGGGTGCGGACGTTGCCGAGGAGCAGTGGGCGGGCGACGCTGAGGCCGACGCGCTTGGCTGCCTCGCCGAGCGAGACGTCCAGGAAAACCACCGTGTGACCGGCTAGGTCGGCGCGGGTGGCCGGGTCGAGGATTGCGCCGCCGCCCAGTGACAGGACCTCACCGTCGCGGGCCAGCGCGGCGACGATTGCCGCGCGCTCCAAGGCACGGAAGTGTTCTTCACCGGAGTCGACGAAGATGTCCGAGATCGGCTTGCCTGCTCCGGTCTCGACATCGGCGTCGGTGTCGCGGTGCGGCACCTGCAGCCGCTCGGCCAGGAGTGCGGCGATGGTCGACTTGCCCGAACCGGGCGGACCGACGAGAACGACAACAGGGCTCACTGCTCGGTCCACTCCCGCGGCGTGATCGTGGTCGGCAGGGCCGCCAGGTACGACTGGTGGTTGCGCGCGGTCTCGCCGACCGAGTCGCCGCCGAACTTCTCCAGCGACACCTCGGCCAGCACGAGTGCCACCATCGCCTCGGCGACGATCCCGGCGGCCGGTACGGCGCACACGTCGGAGCGCTGGTGATGCGCGGCCGCGGCCTCACCGGTGCTGGTGTCGATCGTGCGCAGTGCCCGCGGCACGGTCGCGATCGGCTTCATCGCGGCGCGGACGCGCAGCGTCTCACCGGTACTCATGCCGCCCTCGGTCCCGCCGGAACGGCCGCTGGTACGGCGAACGCTCCCGCCCTCGGCGACGATCTCGTCGTGCGCCTTCGACCCGGGCGTCCGGGCCAGTTCGAACCCGTCGCCGAGCTCGACACCCTTGATCGCCTGAATGCCCATCAGCGCGCCGGCCAACTTGGAATCCAGCCGCCGGTCCCAATGCACGTAGCTGCCGAGACCCGGCGGCAGACCGTCCACGACGACCTCGACAACACCACCGAGGGTGTCACCGGCCTTCTGCGCGGCGTCGATCTCGGCGACCATCTGCTTACTCGCGTCGGCGTCGAGGCACCGCACCGGATCCTCGTCCAGCTTGGCAACATCGGCGTACGACGGGATGACGCCGTACGGCGCTTTGACCGTGCCGAGCTCGACGACGTGGCTGACGATCGTCACGCCGTACGCCTGGCGCAGGAAGCGGGCCGCGACCTCGCCGAGTGCGACGCGCGCCGCGGTCTCCCGCGCGCTGGCCCGCTCGAGCACCGGCCGGGCTTCGTCGAAGCCGTACTTCTGCATCCCCGCGAGGTCGGCGTGACCGGGACGCGGCCGCGTCAGCGGCGCGTTCCGGGCGAGGTCGGCGAGTGTGGCCGGATCCACCGGATCCGCGCTCATCACCTGCTGCCACTTCGGCCACTCGGTGTTCCCGACCTGGATCGCACACGGGCTCCCCATGGTCACCCCATGCCGGAACCCGCCGAGAAACGTCACCTCGTCCCGCTCGAACTTCATCCGGGCACCGCGGCCATACCCCAGCCGACGACGGGCCAGAGCATCGGCCACATCGTCCGTGGTGACCTGGACCCCAGCGGGAAGACCTTCGAGTACGGCGACGAGCGCTTGTCCGTGCGACTCGCCGGCGGTAAGCCAGCGCAGCATGCCGCCATCCTCCCACGCCCGCTCCGCCCACCGGACCCCGGTCTCAACTGCGGACTCAGCGGCAGGTGGTGGAGTCGGTGGTGGAGTCCGAGGTGAAGCCGTTGCGGAACTTCAGGACGGTGTCGAAGGTCTTCACGATCGGGGACGCGGCGCAGTTCGTGGTCGCGGTGGCGGCGGAAGCGCCGGCCAGGGCGGCGCCGGTGAGCGCAGTGGTAGCCAGTGCCGCGGCGGCCACGCGGGCGGCGTTCCGACGGAATCTGGTGGTCATCGTGCGCTCCTTGCCGGTCGTCTGTTGGTACTTACGACCCTAGGAGCGGGCGAATGGTTGCGAACTGGCGCTGAATCCCGTCTTGGGGGTAGCGCTGGCACCACCATCGATAGGGTTCTGCCATGAATCGTGAGGCGCTGGAGACTTGGCGGAGCCGGGTGCGAGGGTCTTTGCTGGGTGGGGCGATCGGGGACGCGCTGGGGGCTCCGGTGGAGTTCGAGAGCGGGCGGAAGATCCTCAAGAAGCACCCACAGCTCTTGCGGACGTTCGTGACCGGAGGCGCCGGTTGGCCACCCGGGACCGTCACCGACGACACTCAGATGACGCTGTTCACGATCGAAGGGCTGATTCGGGCCGGCGTCCGTTCGGATCGCGGCCTGGGACTGACGTTGGCTCCCGTCCACCACGCCTACGACCGCTGGCTGGACACCCAGCAGCGATCCGCGCCGAGTGGTGAGCGCGACGGCTGGCTGCAGGCGGAGCAGTGGCTGTACGCCCGCCGTGCCCCAGGCAACACCTGCCTTGGCGCCCTGCGAGGAGCGCGTCAGGGCGGGCCGCGGATCACGCAGTACGGCGTCCAGGCGGTGAACAGCTCGAAGGGGTGTGGCGGGGTGATGCGGGTGGCGCCGTTCGGGTTGTTGCCGGAGCGGTTCGGGACCGCGGGGGTGTTCGATGCGGCGGCTGAGGCAGCGGGGTATACGCATGGGCATCCGACTGGGAAGTTGGCATCGGGGGCGTTGGCCGCGATCGTGCATGAGATCTGCGGTGGGGCCGGGCTGGAAGCGGCGCTTGATGCCACTGCCGAACTGCTGACTCGCCATGAAGGCCATGAGGAGACCAGTACGGCGCTCGCGGGCGCTCGGCATCAGGCGGCGACGGCCCCGGGGCATGGGCCAGTGCGGGTGGAAGAGCTGGGCGGGGGCTGGGTGGCTGAGGAGGCGTTGGCGATTGGGGTGTACGCGGCACTCGCCTACCCGGAGCCGGGGCAGTTATTGGATGCGTTGGCGTTGGCAGTGACGCATAGCGGGGACAGCGACTCGACGGGTGCTATCTGCGGGAACATCCTGGGTGCTCTCCATGGCGAGAGTGCGTTGCCGCCGGAACTGGCAGGCGCCGTCGAGGGCCGTCAAGTGATTCTCGAGCTGGCTGACGACTTCGTGCGAGAGTTCTCCCAGCGGGGGCATGAGGCTGCTCGTTACCCCGGCTGGTAGAAGGGTTACTCCTTTGGGTCGATGCAGCGCCAGCTGATGCTGCCGGAGAGGCTGCCGGAGCCGCCGACCAGGCGAGGGAGGACTAGTTTGCCGGAGCCGTCGCGGTTGAGGTCGATCTTTGCGGTGCCGTCTTCGGCCTCGTAGGTCACGTCGTCGATGACGATCGAGCCGCTGGCTTCCGCGCCCTCGACGCCGGCGCCGTCACCTGGTTTGTCGGCGGTGAATGTGGCCTCGATCGCCTCGGTGCCGATGACCTTGTTGACCTTTGGCAGGCCGGGCTCGTCGGACTCCAGGGTGCTGGCGCCGTACTCCGGGCAGGTCGAATCGGGCAGGTTGGCATCGGGTATCTCGGCGTACACCCAGTTCGACCCTGTCACTGTGGTCGCCCCTGTCAGGTTGAAGGTCACGCACAAGGCCGGGACCGACTGCGCCGCGCACACCGCCGGCAACGGCCCGTTCCCCTGTGAAGGGCCGTTCGTGCCCGGTACGCCGGTGGTCCCCGGCACCGGCGTACCGGACGTCGCAGGGAGAGTCGCCGAACCGCTCGTCGGCGTGGGCGGTTTGGCCGGCAGCCCGTTCGGGGCGGTCGTGTCTCCGCAGGCGGTCAGGATCGTGATCAGCAGGCCGAGCTCGAAGCCGGCCAGCAACAACGCTTTCATCCGCATCGGTCAGCCCGCCGCAGGCTTCTTCAGGTTCGGGCAGTTCGTCTGCATCCACGCGTTCAGCGCGGTGATCGCCTTCGCGTACTTGGCGATCTTCGCCTGGTCAGCCTCCGAGACCTTGCCGGCCGAGAGCTCCTCGTAGCCGACGGCGACGTCCTGCATGGACGGTTTCAGGTCGGTCGGCGCCGCGTCGACCAGGGCGGCGAACCGCTTGATCAGCTTCTCGCGGAACGCGGGGTCCTTCTGCGGCTGACTCCAGTTGCTGAGATCGAACCCGCCACCGTTCTCGATCGCCGCGCAGAAGCCCTCAGCCGACCCACCGCCAGTCTGTGCTTTGGGTGCGGAAGTGGTGGACTGCGTGGTCGGCTCCTTACCGGCGTCGGTCGAACCGGAGTCCGAGCAGCCGCTCAGTGTCAGAGCCAGGCCGGCCAGCACCGTGCCGGCCGCCAGATGGATACGTCGCAATTTCATGAGAGGTGTCTCCCCCGGAAGGTGGTGTTCGCGTTCAACCACTCTCCGGGGGAGGCATCTCACCGATCTCTCACGACCATTTCACGCAGGTTGGATGGCCAACCGATGGGTGAAGACGTTCCGCGGGTCCCAGGTGGACTTGATCTGCTGCAGCCGCGGGTAGTTGCCCAGGTAGTACAGGTCGTGCCACGGCACGCCTGACTTGTTGTACGCCGGATCGGCCAGATCGACATCGGGGTAGTTGATGTACGACCCGGCGTTGGTCGCGTTCGGTACCGGGACTCCCCCGGTCTCGCGGTAGAGATCGGCGTACGACTTCCGGGCCCAGGCCAGGTGCTTCGCGTCCTCTGCCGAGTCGTTCCAGCTGACGGACATCACCATCTTGGCCATCACGTCGCGCTGCGCGTTGGCGGTCGCGTCGGACTTGACCGTGTTCACCTTGCCGCCGTACGGGATGAGCAGGATCGACGTCTCGGCAGCCGTGTTGTTCGCGTCGTTGAGCTGCGCGTGGATGGTCTCGATCTGCGCGTCGGTGTAGCCCTTGCGCAGGTAGCCGGCCTTCCACTTGTTGCGGGTCGTGTTCGGCCCGGCCGCGATCGAGCGCTGGATCGTGGTGACCAGGAACGGTCCGGCACCGCCGCCGTACACCTGCGGTTTCGGGTCGAGCCCGGCGAGCATCGCGTCGGTGAACGTCTTCAGCAGCCCGGCCGCGTTCGGGACCGAGGCGTCCAGCTGGTTCGACATCAGGAAGCCGCCGGTCGACGAGCTCGACAGGATGAACGGGCTGTACAAGGTCGCGTACGGCGAATCGGCGCTGTTGTTGGCTTCGAAGAAGGCGAAGAAGTTCCGCACCGCGCGGACGAACCCGGCCTTCCCGATCGTCTTCCAGTCGTAGACGATGACGTTCGACAGCAACTCGGAAGGGGCCTTCGGCAACGACTCCGACGGGTCTCGGCCGGTCGCACCGGCCGACCGCATCAGGTAGCGGGTGACCAGACCGAAGTTCCCGCCACCGCCGCCGGTGTGCGCCCACCACAGATCGCTGTGCGCGTTGTCGCGAGTCGCGACCACCGAGCGCGCCCGGCCGTGCTTGTCGACGACGACCACCTCGACGCCGTACAGGTGGTCGACCACCGATCCGTACTTGCGCGACAGCGGCCCATACCCGCCCCCGGCGAAGTGACCGCCCACCCCGACACCGAGGCAGCCACCGGCCGGAAGCGTCACACCCCAGCCGTAGAACAGATCCTTGTAGACCTTCTCCAGCGTCGCCCCGACCCCGATCGAGAAGGCCCGGTAGCGCTCGTCGAAGGTGACATCGTCGTACGTCGACATGTCGAGCAGCACCTGGACGTCGCTCGAGTCGACAAAGTCCTCGAAGCAGTGTCCGCCACTGCGAACCGCGATCCGCTTCCCAGCCCGAACCGCTTCCTGCACAGCCCGTACGGCGTCCTCGGTCGACCGGATCACCCGCGCGTACTCCGGCTTGGCGGTGAACCGCTTGTTCTGACCGCGCTGCACGAGGTCGGCGTACCGCGCGTCACCCGGCCGGATCTTCTCGCCGGCAGCAACGGTTCCAATGGCTGATGCGGTAGCAGCACTGGTGATCGGGACCGCGAGTCCGGCTCCGGTTGCGGCGGTGCCGGCCAGTAGTCCACGGCGGCTGATTGGCATGTCGTTCTCCCCACTAGTTCGACTGGTTCGAACCTACGAAAACGCGGGGTTCGCTCACATCAGCCATCTGGTGGAGAGGATGGGTCAGCTATCCGGCGTAGAGCCGCTCCAACGGTCCCCCGACGAACACCCCGGCGAGCGCGCCGATCAGCATGAACGGGCCGAACGGCACCATCTGCTTGCGCGTCATCACCCTGGCGACGATCAGCACGATCCCGACCACCGCGCCGAGGAAGAACCCGCCGTACAGGCCGCTGGCGAACTCACCCCAGCCGAGCCATCCGAGCGCGATCCCCAGCAGCCCGGACAACCGCACATCACCGAACCCGACCCCGCGCGGAAACGCGAACCACAGCAGGTAGAACACGCCGAACCCGATCACTCCCGCGATCGCGGCCCGCCGCAACGAGCCCCACTCCCCCGACACCAGGGCCGCCGTGACCAGCGCCAGCCCGATCACGGCGTACGACGGCCAGATGATCGCCGACGGCAGATACCGCGTCCGCGCGTCGATGTAGCCGAGCACCGCACCGGCCACCGCGAGCAGCAGCCAGGCGGCCAGCGCAGCGTCAGTACCGAGTACCCAGCCGAGCAGTCCGCCGGAGACAGCGGCCAGCCCACCACACCAGTACGACGCGCGCGGGCCGGCCAGGTCGGCGTACGGGATCTTCGTGTCGCCCTCTTCGAGTTCCGGCTCGGGGATCCGTCGCATCAGCCACGGGCCGAGGACGAACGCCGTCGGCCCGCAGAGGACTACCCCAACCCCTGCGGCGAGCAACGCGTTGTCAGCCGGCACGATCCTGGAGCCTAGACCGCCTCCGGAACAGCGCAAAACCGCCGACGATCAGGAGGAGTGCAGCGACCAGTACGCCGATCGTGCTCCAGACCGGCTCGTTCCGGGTGATGTACTCGATCCGCTGGTACGGCTCGTCGGTCGCCGCCTTGGCGAACGTGAAGTCGGAGGTGATCTGCCCCGGCTCGCGATAGATGACCTCGAACGCAGTCAGGAAGTCCGCCGGCGCCGTCAGCGCGGGGTCCTGCGCACGACCGGCGTACAGGAGCGTCGGCTGGAGCCCCGCGACCGGCAGCACAGTCGGGTCGACGCGATGCGGGGCAGCGACGTACACGGTCACGGCCTGCGGGGTGGTCGCGCCTTTGCTCAACCGCATCGGGTAGACGATCTTGTCGGAGTCGAACGTCAGTCGCAGCGGCGGTGTCGAACCACCCAGGCTCTCATCGGCCGACTTCGGCGCCAGCTTCACCGCGACGATCTCCCAGCCCTCGCTCACGTAGGGCTTCAGGTTGCCGCCGAGACTGTCCGGTACGACGTACCCGTTCGTGCGCAGCCAGTCGGTCACCGCGGTCCCGCTGCTGCCACCCAGGCGGGCGATCTCGAACGGCCCGAGCGTCATCTGCTCCCGCACGTTCACCCCACCGCCCGGCGCAGCACCGGCCGAGGCGCCGTCCCGCTCCATCAGGTCGAGACCGCGGAACGGCCAGTACGTCGTACGCTCGACGACCTTCGGTGCCGTCACCTCGTCGAGCCGCGGGAACAGGTTGGTGTCCCCGAGCTCGAGTTTGGCCGGGTTCGGCACCGGCATGATCCAAGCGGCCTTCTTCGACGACCCGTTGATCGCCATCGAAAGCGTGATCTCCTCGACCCCGCGATCGTCGTACCGGACCAACGCCTTCTCGCCCGACGCCCGGGCCCGTGACTCCAGGCTCGGCAGATAGCCGCCGCAGGCGCACGCCCAAGCGGGCGTCACCCCGGCCGCCACGAATCCGAGCGCCAGCACTCCTGCAATCCCCCGCCACAACCTCATGGCGGGAGATTAGCTAAACGAAGGTGTACGGGGTGTGGAAAAAGCCTTGCGGGTCGTACTTCTTCTTCACGGCGCGCAACCGGGGCAGGCTGCTGCCGTAGTACGTGCCGACGCCGCGGCGGGCCTCGACGTAGTTGGCGTAGCCGCCGGCCGAGAACGAGCGGACCGCGCCATGACCGTGATCGATGAACGTCTGCGCGGCCTTCAGCTGGGCCGACGACGGGTGCGCGACGGTCCCGACGTACCACTGGATAACGCCGAGTGCGGAGCGCCACGGCCAGGCTGCACCACCGGCCGGCTGCTTGGCGGCCTGTCCGCCGAGTGGGTCGATGATCGCGGCGGCCGGAGTCTTGGCGCGCGCCGCGGACTTGACCGCACCGATCAGCGCGTTGATGGACGACGCGTTCATCGGCGCCCGCAGGACGTCGGACCCGGCGAGGAACCCGGTGCGCGGGCTGGTCGTGCCGCCGCCGAGGTACTTCACCGCCTCCATGTGCGTCTTGACGGTGATCGAACGCGCGGTCGCCTTCGAGCCGACGAACGACTCCAGCTGTGCAGCCGCCGCGGCCGCGTTGCCGGTGGTCGAGATACCGAGCACGTGGACCGACACGGTTCCGTTGCTCTTGGCATCGAGATGCAGGTTGCCCCACGCCGTACTCGCGGCGTGCTGGATGAACTTCTGCCAGCCGGCAACGACAGCGGCCGCGCGAGCCTCCGGCCAGGTCAGCCGGAAGAACCCGATCTTCGCGGCCGGGATCGTCGCGAACTGGAACGACGTGACGACGGCCAGATTGCCACCGCCACCACCACGCAGCGCCCAGAACAGGTCCGGGTCGGACTTGGCGTTGATCACGCGCGCCTTGCCATCGGCGGTGACCACGCTCATCCCGACCACCCGGTCACAGGTCAGACCCCACGCGCGAGTGTGGATGCCCATCCCACCGCCGAGGGTGAGCCCGGCGACACCGACGGTCGGGCAGGTCCCGGTCGGCAGCGAGCGACCATACCGGTCGAGGAACGCGTGGACGTCGTACAGGCGCGCGCCGGCACCGACGGTCAGTACGCCGTTCTTCGCGTACGTCATCCCGCGCAGCGGACCGACGTCGAGCTGGATGCCCTTGCTGATCACGGATGCGCCGACGTACGAGTGGCCGCCGCCCTTCGGCACCAGCACGAGCTTGTTGTCCCGGGCGAAGTTGATCGTGCTGATGACGTCGGCGGTCTTCGCGGCGCGGACGACCGCGGCCGGCTGCACCGAATCCCAGCGCGGGTTGAAGAGTTGGTGAGCAGCGGCGTACCCGGGTGTCGAGGGCATGAAGAGCTTGCCGCCCTGGAGCGATCTGGACAGCCGGTTCCAGTTCGGTGCGGCAGCCATCGCTTGAGGAGCGGAGGCTACGGTCAGGGCGGCGACGGCGCCGCCTGCCTTCAGAACGGTACGGCGGTCAAGCTGGCTCACGATCGTTGAGCTCCTCACGTGCTGCGGCTCTCATGGCCGCCAGCGGTGCAGGCGACCTACCTGTCATCATCTCCACTTGGAGAGTCGCCTGGTGCACAAGGAGATCAAGCCCGTTCAACAGCTCTGTACCGATCCGGTGCGCCGCGATGGCGAGCTGGGTCGGCCATGGGTGGTAGGCCACGTCGAACACCACCGGGGCGACGTTCGCGAAATGGCCCGCCCATGGATCGATTGCTCCACCAGGCACTGTTGAGACGCACAGATCGAACCCTCCGGTTTGCTCGATCTGGGAAAAATCTGCAACCGAAGTCCGGAGTCCCAGTTCGGCGGCGAGGTCGAGCAGCCGTTCCGCCTTCGACCGGTCGCGGACGACAACGGTCACCTCGCTGACCTTCATACTCCGCAGGGCGGCCAGCGTCGACGCCGCCGTCGCTCCCCCGCCAATCACGATGGCGGAGTCCGCGACCGTGATGCCGCGCTCGGCGAACGCGTTCACCAGCCCCGGTACGTCGGTGTTGTACGCGGACCGCGATCCGTCCGCCTCGAACACCATCGTGTTCGCCGCACCGATCAGCTCCGCGACCGGGTCGACGGTATCCACGAGCTCGAGGGCGACCCGCTTCAACGGCATCGTCAGGGACAACCCCCGGACGTCATCACCCAGCGACGCGACGAACCCGCGCAACTCGTCCTCGGCCACCTCGAAGGCGTCGTACCGCCAGTCGAGCCCGAGCTCGGCGTACGCGGCCCGGTGCATGGCCGGCGACAACGAGTGCGCGATCGGCGACCCGAGCACGGCACAACGCGTCATGCGGTCAGCACCGGCCCTTGTTGGCCTTGCACCACGCCTGGAGCTTGGCCACGTTGGCCTGGTGCTCGGTCGAGGTGGTCGCGAAGGCGGTCTCACCGGTGTCCAGGTTGACCAGCGTGAAGTACATCCACGGGCCCTTGGCCGGGTTGATCGCGGCCCGCATCGTGTCCTTGGTCGGCGAACCGATCGGGCCCGGCGGCAGGTCCGCGTGCTTGTACGTGTTGTACGGCGAGTCGATGTCGCGCTGCTCGTCGGTCGTGAACACGCCGCCGGTACGGCCGACCGCGTAGTGCACGGTCGAGTCCATCTGCAGCTTCATCCCGGCCTGCAGCCGGTTGTAGATCACCCGGGCGACCTTCGCGTAGTCCTGCTTCCGGTTCGTCTCGCCCTGCACGATGCTGGCCACGATCAGCGCGCGGTACGGGTCCAGGTCCTTGGCCTGGGCGGTCTTCACGAAGTTCAGCGCGGCCGCGTTCTTCGCGTACTCCGCGGTCATCTGCTTGATCATCGAGGTCGCGGTCGCGCCCTTCGGCACGTCGTACGTGCCCGGGAACAGGAAGCCTTCGGCATTGCCATGCGCGTACGCCGGGAGTCCGAGCGTGGCCGGTTTGCCCATTGCGGCTGCCGCAGCGCCGGCCGGAAGCTTCAGCTTCGGGGCCTGCAGGATGCCGATCACCTCGGTCTTGGTCTTGCCTGCCGAGACGCTGAATCGCAGCACCTTGATCGACTCGTCCGTGTTCAGCATCAGCTCGAGCGCGGCCTTCGCGGACATGTGCTTGCGCAGCGTGTACGTCGCGGCCTGGATCTGCAGCGAGCGGCTGTCGTTGCGGGCCACCCGCTCGAACGCCTTGGCGCTCTTGACGACTTCCTTCTTCTCCAGGGTGTCCGCGATCGAGGAGTTGCTCTGGCCCTTGGTGATCTCGACCGTGACCACGCCGGTGCCTTCACCCTCGTAGTCGGGGGCTGCGAAGACCTTCTCCAGCGCGTCCTTGCCCTTGCCGAAGCCGACCACCGCGCCGCCGACCAGCGAGCCGACGACCAGCAGCGAGATGAGCACCGCGAAGCAGCCGAAACCCCTCCGGGCGCGCTGCTTGCGGCGGTTCTGGCGACGCTCGAGCCGGCTCTCCGGGCGCAGCCCCAGGTCCAGGTCGTCGTCGTCCACCGTCGGTCTCGTCACAAGGCCCTCCCCGGTGGGTTCCCGGTCTCCCGCTCGAGATCGAGCGCATGCTGCAGAATCACGACGGCCGCGGCCTGGTCGACCACGGCCCGGCGCTTGGCGCCCTTCTTCCCGCGTTCGCGCAGCACGCGTTCGGCGGTGACCGTGGTGAACCGCTCGTCCACCAGGCGCACCGCGAGCCCTGCGTTCCCCACCTGCACCAAGTCCTGCACCTGCTTCGCCGTCTCCCGGATCTTCACCGCGGCCGGCCCCTCGCCCCCGGACAGGGAGCGTGGCAGACCGATCACGATCTCGAACGCCTCCAGTTCGGCGGCGAGTGCCGCGATCCTACCCAGATCGCCGGGCCCCCGGCGGATCGTCTCCACCGGGGTGGCCAGGATTCCGTGCGGATCGCTGCTGGCGACGCCGATCCGGGCGTCTCCGATATCCAGTGCGATCCGCACGCCCCGTCTCATCCGGGTGTCAGCCCGTGACCAGGTGGCCGACGGTGTGCTCGACAGCGGCCAGGGCGGCGTCGGCACCGGACGCGTCCGTGCCACCACCCTGTGCGACGTCAGCCTTGCCGCCGCCCTTGCCGCCGAGCTTCTCGGCAGCGACACGAACCAGGTCACCGGCCGACAGCCGCCACTCACGGGCAGTGTCGTTCAGCGCGATCACGATGCCGGGCTTGCCGTCGTTCACGCTCAGGACGGCCACGACGGCCGGCTTGTCCTCGCCCATCCGGCCACGAATGTCCAGGGCCAGCTTGCGCAGGTCTCCGCCATTCACGCCGTCGGGGGCTCGGTGGCCGACGTACTGGACGCCGAAGACGTCCTTGGGGCTGCTCGCCAGCTCGGCCGCGGCCTGCAGCACCTGCGCGGCGCGGATCTGCTGGAGCTCCTTCTCCGCCGCCCGCAGCCGCTCGGCCAGGTCGGCGACCTTGGCGGGCAGCTCCTCCGGACGAGCCTTCAGGTTCTCGCTAAGCAGCCGGACCAGTGCGCGCTCCTTGCCCAGGTAGCGCAGCGCCTCCATGCCGACGAAGGCCTCGACGCGACGCACACCGGCGCCGACCGAGGACTCGCTCGTGAGAGTCAGCGCGCCGACCTGCGACGAGTGCTTCACGTGCGTGCCACCACAGAGCTCACGCGACCAAGGGCCGCCGATCTCCACGACCCGCACCTGCTCGTCGTACGTCTCACCGAACAGTGCCAGCGCGCCCCACTCCCGAGCCTCCGGCAGGGTCATGTACTGCGCCGCGACCGGCAGGTCCTGCCGTACGGCGAGGTTCGCGACCTCTTCGATCTCGGAGCGAGTGGCCTGGTCCAGCGCGGACGACCAGGCGAAGTCGAGTCGCAGGTAACCGGGCTTGTTGTACGAACCGCTCTGCAGCGCGTTCGGGCCGAGCACCTGGCGCAGGGCCGCGTGCACGACGTGCGTGCCGGAGTGCGCCTGGCAGGCCGAGACCCGCCACTCGTGGTCGACCTCGGCGTGCACGTCGAGACCCGGGCGCAGAACACCCTCGACAACCTCGACCTTGTGCACGATCAGGCCCTTGACCGGACGCTGGACGTCGAGCACCTTCAGCTTCACGCCGTCGGCCACGATCAGGCCCTCGTCAGCGATCTGGCCACCGGACTCGGCGTAGAACGGGGTCTTCTCCAGCACGACCTCGACGGTCTCGCCCTGCTCGGCCGCGTTCGCGACGACACCCTCACGCAGCAGACCGCGGACCCGCGAGTCGGTGCTGAGCTCCTGGTAGCCGGTGAACTCGGTGACACCGGACTCGCGCAGCTCGCGGTAGCCGGTGGTGTCCGCGTGGCCGGCCTTCTTGGCCCGCGCGTCGGCCTTGGCCCGGTCGCGCTGTTCCTTCATCAGCGACCGGAAACCCTCGGTGTCGACGTTCAGGCCCTGCTCGGCGGCCATCTCGACGGTCAGGTCGATCGGGAACCCGTAGGTGTCGTGCAGCTGGAACGCCTTCGCGCCCTCGAGCTGGTGCGCGCCACCGGCCTTGGTCTCCTTCACGGCCACGTCGAAGATCGTCGTACCGGCCGTGAGAGTGCGGCGGAACGCCTCCTCCTCGGCGTACGCGACCTGGCTGATCCGGCCGAAGTCGGCCTCCAGCTCCGGGTACGACTTCTTCATCTGCTGCAGGCTGACCGGCAGCAGCTCGACCAGGCTCGGGTCCTCGTAGCCCAGCAGGCGGACCGAGCGGATCGCGCGGCGCAGCAGCCGGCGCAGGACGTAACCGCCCTGCTCGTTGCCCGGGGTGACGCCGTCGCCGATCAGCATCAGCGCACTGCGGACGTGGTCGGCGATGACCCGGAACCGGACGTCGTCGACCTGGTCCACGCCGTACTTGCGGCCGGTCAGCTCCGAGGCCTGCTCGATCACCGGGAAGATCTCGTCGATCTCGTACATGTTGTCGACGCCCTGCAGCAGGTACGCGACGCGCTCGAGGCCGAGACCGGTGTCGATGTTCTTCTTCGGCAGCTCGCCGAGGATCGGGTAGCCCTCCTTGCCGCCACCCTCACCGCGGATGTTCTGCATGAAGACCAGGTTCCAGAACTCCAGGTAGCGGTCGCCCGCCTCCCAGTCCCGGTCCGCGCCGAACTCCGGGCCGCGGTCGATCAGGATCTCCGAGCACGGGCCGCACGGGCCGGGGATGCCCATCGACCAGAAGTTGTCCTTCATCCCGAGCCGCACGATCCGGTCGTCGGGCAGGCCGGCGACCCGCTTCCAGATGTCGATCGCCTCGTCGTCCTCGTAGTACACCGAGGCGTACAGCTTGGACTCGTCGAAGCCGTAACCGCCGTCGGCCTGCGACTTGGTGACGAGCTCCCAGGCGTACTGGACCGCCTGCTCCTTGAAGTAGTCGCCGAAGGAGAAGTTGCCGTTCATCTGGAAGAACGTGCCGTGCCGGGTGGTCTTCCCGACCTCTTCGATGTCGAGCGTCCGGACACACTTCTGGACACTGGTCGCGCGCGCGTACGGCGGCGTCTGCTGGCCGACGAAGTACGGCACGAACTGGGCCATGCCGGCCACGTTGAACAGCAGGTTCGGGTCCGGCGACGGCAACGGCGCACTCGGCACCACCGTGTGGCCGCGGTCCTCGAAGTAGCTCAGGAACCGCCGCCTGATCTCACTGGTTTCCATGGTGTTACCGGTAGTCCTCACGTTCGTCTTGTGCCGTCTCAATGCCGAGGGACTCGCGCAGCTCGGCCTCCCGCTCCGCCATGCCCTCACGGACCTGGTCACCGAAGTGCCGGACCGCGGCGGCGAGTTTGGCCGCCGACTCCTGCACAGCCTCGGGAGCGAGCACCTGCGCCCGCTTCTTCAACCGGGTCACCGCGTAGACACCCACGGCGATCCCGACGATCAGCCAGAAGATTCGCTTCACCGCTTCCGCGCCTTCCGCTCGGCCTTCATCTCGTCCTTCACCCGGCGGCTCACGTCCTTGCGCTGCTGCTCGCCGAGCGCCCGGCGCACGCCGTACGTGAACGCCGCCGCCTTCACCAGCGGCCCGCCCGCAGTCGCCGAGAACAGCGACACCAGCGCCGCCGCATTGGTGGTCACCGTGGTCGCGTTGTCGGTGATCGTGTCCACCTTGGCCAGCTGCGCGTTCGTGGTCGCCACCGTCGTGGTCACCTCGCCGAGCAGCGGCACGCTGGAGTCGGAGACGCCCTTGACCATGATCCGGGTCTCGTCCAGCACCTTGCCCAGCTTCAGGATCGGATAGGCCAGCAGGCCCACCAGGATGAGCAGTGCGCAGGCCGCTATCAGCCCTGCGACTTCACCGACGCTCATGGAAAACGATCCACCTTCCGTTGCGACCTCGTGGACCGCACGACCCTATCGCGCGCCCATACCGCACAACCGTCCAGGACACCATCCCCCACATAACAGTCCCCCACCAAACCGGGTCACCGGGTGGGTGACGGAGTGGTTGGAGTCGAGGTCGGGACCGGAGTGGGTGTGGGACTCGGGGAGGGAGTTGGCGTGGGCGTCGTCGGTGTGGGCGTAGGGGTCGGGCTCGGCGTCGTGGGGGTCGGTGAGCTCGTTGTGGGGCTGGGGGTTGGCGTCGCGGCGGTCGTGGACAGCGGTCGCGGAACGCGCTCGGGCGCGGCGGCCGTCGTACGGCGAACTGTCGGCGCCCAGCGTGGTTTCGGCGTACTGCGCGGCACCCACGGCTGAATCGGCCGGCCCACCGGGAGCGACGGCCGCACGCCCTGTCGCGACGGCGCCGAACTCCGCGCGATCGACGGCTGCCGGGCCTCCTGCCCACTCTCCGGCTCGTTGCCCACGAACGGGAACACCAGCCAGCCACCGGTCGCAGCGACCGCCCCCGCGGCGATCACCCCCAGCACCACCAACGGCGACCGCCGCCGGCTGTGTCGTGGACCGGACTTCCGGGCATGCCGACCGAGGTTGAACACACAAAACCCTTCACCCCCAGGCCGCTTGCAGCCTAACCAGCCCCTCCAACCCTTACCGTGGCGAGGTGGCGATCGAGTACACCTTCCAGCTCTGTACGCCGGCGTCTCCGGAGGCGATCAGCGGCCTGCTGACACCGCAGGTCTGGCAGCCGCCCGTCACCACCCATCGGACGTCGACGGGCCTGCGCCTCACGGTGCACCGCGACGGACATCCCAGCCTGGTCCTCGGTGAACCCGAGATCGGGGTCGGCTTCCGGCTCGACAAGGTCGCCGAGCCGGAGCCGCAGTACGCCGAGATCGCGCAGCACGTGATCACGCTGCTCGCCGCGGAACCGGGCGACGCCGTACTGCAGCAGGACTTCGAGCGGATCCTACTGCTGCGTCGGGGTACTCAGTTGGTGGTCAGCGACTTGTTCTGGACGCCCGAACTGCTGCCGTGGTCGTTCGAGCGCCGGGCGTCGATGCCCTACCCGGAGGACTAGTCAAAGGTGACGGTCAGCTCCTGGACCTTGCTGTCAGCGGTCCAGGTCAGCTCCATCCGGCCGGTCCCGCCACCGGCCCATTGGAAGTGACCGGTGTCGTTCAGCAGAGTCATGGTCTCGGCCGGCGGATTGGCGTTGTAGGCGGCGGCGATTGCGGTCCGGCCTTCGAAGGGGCCGGCCGGGACGCCGACGAAGGTCATCCGGGCGGTCTCGGCGAAGCGGTCCGCGAAGGTGTCCCAGTCGCCGGTCGTGACGGCTTGGTTGAAGGCGGTGACGTGGTCCTCGAGACGGGTCATTTGCGGTTCCGGAGGATCTTGCGGATGGCCTCGACCCGGTCCGCGTACGCCGCTTCGCCGCCCCGGCGGGTGGGCGTGTAGTAGTCGGTTCCGTCGATGACGTCCGGCGCGTACTGCTGGGCGGAGACGCCGCGAGGGTCGTTGTGCGAGTACTGGTACGACGCACCGTGGCCGATCTTCTTGGCACCGGCGTAGTGGGCGTCCCGCAGATGCGACGGAACCGGCCCGATCTTGCCGGCCTTCACATCCGCAATCGCCGCGTCGACCGCGGTGATGACCGCATTGGACTTAGGAGCCAGCGCCAGCGCCACAACCGCCTGCGCCAGGTTGATCCGCGCCTCCGGCATACCAATCAGCTGTACGGCGTCCGCCGCAGCAACCGCGACACCGAGGGCCGTCGGATCGCCCATGCCGATGTCCTCACTGGCCGAGATCACCAGCCGACGGGCGATGAACCGCGGATCCTCACCGGCCACGATCATCCGCGCCAGGTAGTGCATCGCAGCATCCACGTCCGAGCCACGAATCGACTTGATCAACGCCGAAGCCACGTCGTAGTGCTGATCCCCCGCCCGGTCGTACCGCACCGCAGCCTGATCAACCGCCGTCTCCAGCGTCTCCAGATCGATGGTGGATGGGGTGGTGGGTGGAGAGTCGTCGCCAGCAGTCGCAGCGGCCTTGGCACGGGCCCCACCAGCCGCTGCCTCGAGGTAGGTGAGGGCGCGGCGCGCGTCTCCCCCAGCCATCCGGAGCAGGTGATCGCGCGCGTCGTCCGCCAGCGTGAACTCTCCGGCCAGGCCGCGCTCGTCGGCGAGGGCTCGGTCCAGCAGCACGGAGATGTCATCGTCCGTGAGCGACTCGAGGGTGAGGAGCAAGGAGCGGGACAACAGGGGTGAGATGACCGAGAAGAACGGGTTTTCCGTGGTAGCGGCGACCAAGGTGACCCAGCGGTTCTCGACGCCGGGCAGCAGCGCGTCCTGCTGGGCCTTCGTGAAGCGGTGGACCTCGTCGATGAACAGCACGGTCTCGACAGCACCGCCCGGCCGGGCGAGGTCCCGCCGCGCCCCGTCGATCACCTGCCGAACGTCCTTCACACCCGCAGTCACCGCCGACAGCTCGACGAACTTCCGGTTCGTCTGGTGCGAGACGACGGCTGCGATCGTCGTCTTCCCGGTCCCGGGCGGACCCCACAGCAGCAGCGACATCGGCTGGTCGCCCTCGACCAGCCGTCGCAACGGCGACCCCGGTGCCAGCAGATGCTGCTGTCCCACCAACTCGTCGAGACTCCGCGGCCGCATCCGGACAGCCAGCGGCGCCGCCGTGTGATCCACGTCGGCCAAGCTCCCGCCACCCCGAGCAGGCGCAGGAGCTCCCGGCAGATCGAACAAACCCTCACTCACAAGGTGAGAGCCTACCTACCTCTACGGACAGTTATTTCTTGCTGTCCTTCACATCGTCCTCGTCGTCCGAGTCATCCGCCGCGCGGAGCTCCTCGGGCAGGTCGGCCTCGTCAACGTCACGCAGCTCCTCCGGGAGTTCGTCCTCGTCGAACTTCTCCGGGAGGATCTCCTCGGCCTCCGCACCCGACTGGGGGCGGATGGCGTTGCGGAGGCGGCCGAGGATTCGGTCGGCTTCGGTGCCGAAGGGGTTGTCGTTGACGAGGTAGGTCCAGGTGGCGGTCGGGCGCGGTACGCCGGAGGCCGCCTCGTCGAGGCCGGCGTCGGTGATGGAGGCCTCGGCGAAGGTTTCGGCGGCGTCCTTCCAGGCATCGGCGATCAGGGTGTCGAAGGACGCGATCGCGGACTTGTTGAACTCGTCGATCGGCTTCATGTGCACGATGCCGCCGGCCAGCGAGCGCAGGTGGATACCTTCGCGGAGGTCGGCCAGGTAGGCGAGGTGGTCGGTCCAGCGGCGGTCGAGGTGGTGCAGGGCGATCCGCCGGGCGGCGTCCTTCACCTTGTCCTCGCCGTGCTCCTCGACCAGTTCGTCGTACTTCTCCTTGACCCGCTCGGACAGCTCGGTCGCGGCCAGGTCCTCGGTGAGTACCTCTTCGCGGGTGGCGAGCAGGATCGAGCGCTGCTGACCGGTGAGCCGGTGGTACTGCCACGTCGTGCGGTGCAGCTCGGCGTTGGCGCCGTCCGCGACCCGCTGGGCGTGGTCGAGCATGCCGATCGACTTGCGGTCGGTGAGCCGCCCGGCCTTGTCCGGGTGCGGGCGCAGGCCGGACGAAACGGAGTACCGGACGACGAGCTCGTCGCCGAGGCTGGCGAAGAACAGCGAACCACCGGGGTCACCCTGACGGCCGGCTCGACCGCGCAGCTGGTCGTCGAGCCGGCGGGAGGCGTGCAGGCCGGTGCCGATCACGTACAGGCCGCCGAGCTCGATGGCCTTGTCCTTGTCGTGCGTCTCGTCCTTGCCACCGAGGCGGATGTCGGTACCGCGACCGGCCATCTGGGTGGAGACCGTCACCGTGCCGGGGACACCGGCCTCGGCGATGATGGCCGCTTCCTCGGCGTCGTTCTTCGCGTTCAGGACGACGTGCGGGATCTCGGCGGCCTCGAGCCGGTCGCTGAGCTGCTCGGACTCCTCGACACTGTGGGTGCCGATCAGGATCGGGCGGCCGGTCTCGTGCACCTCGGCGATGTGCTCGACCAGGGCGACGTTCTTCTGCTCGACGGTCAGGTACAGCCGGTCGATGTCGTCCTTGCGGACGTTCGGCTTGTTCGGCGGTACGACGGCCACCTCGACGTCGTAGAACTCCTGCAGCGACTCGCCGACCACAACCGCCGTACCGGTCATGCCGCACAGCGACTTGTAACCCTTGATCAGGGCCTGCACGGTGATGCTGTCCAGGATCTCGCCGGAGTCGCTGACCGGGACGGCTTCCTTCGCCTCCACGGCGGCCTGCAGACCGTCGGGCCAGCGCTGCAGCTTGGCGATCCGGCCGCGGTTGTTGTTGATCAGGCTGACCTTGCCGTCGCGGACCAGGTAGTCGACGTCCTTGCGCAGCAGCACCTCGGCGTGCAGCGCGACGTTGATCTGGGTCAGCCGGTCGAGGTTCTCGTCGTCGTACAGGTTGACGCTCGGCGGCGCCGCCTCCACCTCGACCTTGTCCTCGGCGTCCTTGTCCTCAGCGTCCGCGCCGGTCTCGTCAACGTCATCGGAGGCGTCGGCCACGTCTTCGGTGGCGTCGGCCTCCGGTACGGCGATGCGCTCGCCGAAGGCCTTCTCGACCTTGTCGGTACCGCGATCGGTCAGCGCGACCGTCCGGCCGTCACCGTCGATCTCGTAGTCGACCCCGGCGCGCAGCGTGCGGACGATCTGTACGACGTCGTCGTCCAGCTCCTCGGTCCGGGTCGCACCGGCGAGCACCAGCGGCACGCGGGCCTCGTCGATCAGCACCGAGTCGGCCTCGTCGACCAGCGCCACGTCCGGCTCGGTCGTCACCCGCTCGGACACGTCGTTGACGAGCCGGTCCCGCAGTACGTCGAAGCCGACCTCGCTGACCGGCACGTAGCAAACCTCAGCCTGGTACGCCGTCCGCCGCTCCTCCGGAGTGGAAGCCTGGCCGACGTGCGACACGGTCACCCCGAGCAGCTCGTAGACCGGCGCCATCCACTCCGCGTCGCGGCGGGCCAGGTAGTCGTTGACCGCGAGCACATGCACCTTGCGGCCACCGACCGCGTACCCGGCCGCGGCGAACGCACCGGCGAGCGTCTTGCCCTCACCGGTCGCCATCTCCACCACACGGCCCTGCAGCATCGCCAGCGCGCCGACGATCTGGCCGTCGAACGCCGACTCACCCAGCGTGCGCCGGGCCGCGTCCCGGGCCAGTGCCAGGAACTCGATCTGCTCGTCCTCGTGCAGCCCGCCGGTGGTCCGGAGCTCACTGACGGACTCGGTGAGCTCCTCGTCGGTCAGCGGCTCGACAGACTCCTCCGCCTCGAGAACCAGCTGCGAGAGCCGCTCGTAAGGGCCGAGGTCGATCGATCCGGGGCGCTGCAGCAGCCGGCGAAAGCGCGAGGTGATTTTCAGAGCCATAATGACGGCAACGTACAGCCTGACCGTGTCGTTCCGAGACTCAGGTCAGCGTGTCTCCGGCGACCACTCGTACGGCGTGGTGGTGGTGACGCCGTACAGGCCCAGTTTCTGCAGGATCGGGCGAGAGTCATCCGACGCGTCCACGCGGAGGAATTCATACCCGCGTTCCTTGGCCAGCCGCGCCCGGTGCACCAGCAGCGAGCTGTAGAGGCCCTTGCGCCGCCACTCGGGTAGCGTGCCGCCACCCCACAGGCTGGCGAATCCCGTGCCCGGGTGGAACCGGATCCAGGCCGCCGACGCGACCGGGCCGTCAGCACCGCGCAGTGCGTCCTCGACCAGGAACACCGACAACCGCTCCGGGAACATCCGTGCCTCGGCCGCCAGCCGCTCCTCGACCCCGGTCAGTCCGTTGTGCCACAACGAGTCCATCAGTACGGCGATCCGGTGGAAGTCCTCCGGCCCGTCGGCCTCCCGCAGTACCGCCTTCGACGGCAGGGCGGACGGCCGCTCGAGAATCCGGTCGACCTCGCCCAGGATCAGCGTCTCGGGGTCGTCCGGAGTGAACCCCGCACTGACCAGCCGCTCACCGAGGTCGGCCGGTTCGTCGTACGCGTAGGTCTTCCACTCGAAGGACAGTCCGCGCTCACGGAAGAACGCGAGCTCGCCCGCGATGACGGCGTCCGGATCGTCGCCCAGCCCGCGCGGGGTCTCGACAAAACCCGCGCCTTCCGGGCCCTCGACGTACGAGCGATGCACGAGGCCGTCGTGCTCGACCTTCCAGCCGGGAATGGTGTCCGCGTCCGGCAGCCGGATGCGGCGGTGGAACACGTCGAGCAGTTCGTCAGGCGTCATATTCGCAGTCAACCAATCCCGCGGTACCAGCGTCCAACGAGTATGTCCTGAGAGGGGGACCATCATGAACATCAACCGCATCCCCATCAAGACGATCGTCGCAGCGCTCGCGGTAGCCGCAATCCCTGCGGTCGCCCTTGCTGCTCCCGGCTCGTCCCCCGCCCCTCAGACCTCCGCCACGACCACCGCAACCTGCCCGTCCGGCTGGGGATCGCTGCCCGAAGCGAACGCCCGGATGGTCCAGTCACCGGCAACAGGCGTCCGCACCGGACGGCATGCCTGCTTCGACCGGCTGGTCGTCGACCTCCAAGGCCGAGGTCCCGGGTACGACGTTCGCTACGTCAGCAACGTCACCCAGGACGGCTCGGGCTTCGTCGTCCCGCTACGCGGCGGCGCGAAGCTGCAGATCATCGTCCGAGCGCCGTCGGGCAAACCGTTCAAGGCCCCGGACGTCCGCGGCTACGACACGTTCCGGCAGGTCGCGTACGCCGGAAGCTTCGAAGGCCAGACGACTGTCGGGCTCGGTGTCCGCGCCCGGCTGCCGTTCCGGGTCACGACGTTGACCGGACCGGGTTCGAGCAGCCGCCTGGTGGTGGACGTCGCCCACCACTGGTGAATGTCTAGTTCTCAAGTAGTGATATAGCACTTTGGGAACTCTTCGGAGCTGACAAGATACGGGATGTGACTACACTCCGTAAGGTTCTTGTCCTGGCGGCCGTTCCCGCCGTGACTCTCTCAACGGTGCTCGCCGGACCGGCGGCGGGCACAGTGCAGCAGCAACCGGTCGACGTCGCCCTGGAGTGGTACGACGTCACGGCCGACACGATCGCCGCGGCCGGTGCGCCGACGCAGGTGACCAACAACCGCACCTGGGCGATCGGCTGGCTCGCCGCCAGTCGCGCGCTGGTGCGGCCGGCCGCACCGTCGTACCGCGAAGCTGCACTGGCCGGCGCAGTCCACGAAACCCTGGTGACGCTGGTGCCTGCGCGCAAGGCCGAGCTGGACCAGGCACTGGCCACCACACTGGCCCGGGTGCCGGATGGCGCCGACGAGACCAATGGTGTTGCGGCCGGACGCCAGCAGGCTAAGGCTGTGCTGGCCTCCCGCGTCGACGACGGTCTGGACCCGGCGTCGGTCAACGCACCGTTCACACCGCCGTCTACCGACGCCGGTGTCTGGCGGCCGACACCGTCGAAGTACGCCCCGGGGACGCAGTACGGGAACCGGTTGGCCAAGCCGTTCCTGCTGAAGTCCGCCAGCCAGTTCCGTCCCGGACCGCCGCCGGCACTCGGCAGTCCGCGGTACAACCGGGACCTGGCTGAGGTGCGCGCTGACGGAGCTCTCAACAGCACGACGCGTACGCAGGCTCAGACCGACACAGCGCAGTTCTGGTACGGATCGTCGTACGTGCTCTACACCGCACCGCTGCGGGTCGCAGTGGCAGAGGCGGCGAGCCGACCGCTGGCACAGCGCGCCAAGCTGGTCGCGCTGTTCCATGTCGCCTCGGTGGACACGCAGATCGCCACCTCTGACACCAAGTACAGCTACCAGCGCTGGCGCCCGGTCACCGCGTTGCGTGCGACAGTCGACGCAGACTGGACGCCCCTGCACGAGACGCCGGCGCACCCGGACTATCCGAGCGGTCACGCTACCTACTCCGGTTCGGCCGAGCAGGTGCTGACCACACTGGTCGGCGCACAGACGGCCAAGCCGTACACGATCGGCAGTCCGACTGCACCAGGCGTGACTCGCACCTACTCGGGCTGGCATCAGCTCACTGTGGAGAACGTCGACGCGCGCGTCTGGTCCGGTATCCACACGCGGACCGCTGACACTGTCGGCGCGACTCTGGGCCGACAGGTCGCGGCCAACGCTCTCCACAACGCCCACAAGCTGTTCCGCTAGTTAGGGCAGCACGCGGTTCATCAGGTCGAAGAACGCGTTGGCCAGCACCAGTTCGTACCTGTCATCGAGCAGGCCGGCCAGCTCGGCAATGTCGGACGGCGTCCAGTTCCAGGCGTTGATACCGCCGGAGATGAACAAGGGCTTGGCGCCGTCCCACTTGGCCACCTGGGCATCCAACGCAGCCTTGTATTCCCCTGCCTTGCCCGGTGCACCCCACTGGCCGGCAATCGGCAGACCGCCCTGGCGAACCGCGAGCAGGTCGCCGTCCCAGGTCTGCATGATGCCCTTCAGCGGTGTGTACTTCGCGAACCCGGCGGCGATCTCCTCCGAGAGCACGACCCACTTGTCGTTCTCACGGTGGCTGTACGAGTACACCTGATCCATGCCGGTACGGCGTAGTTGCGAGCCGGTCAGCTTGAGGAACTGGGTGAACTCGCTCGGCACCCATGAACCGGGGTAGGTATAGCCCGCACCGGACGGTCCACAGACGAGCAGGTCGTTGGCCGTCGCAGTCCGCTGGAAGTGACTGAACAACCCCGGCCCGGTCTCCAGCAGCATCGGACTGATCGTCCAGTTCGCCGGAGCCTCGCCACGCTTCGGGTCGTCCCACAGATCGCGCATGTGGCGCTGGCAGTACTGGATGTTGTCGCCTTCGCCGAAGGTCAAGGTCAGATAGACCTTGCTCTTCGGCTTGGTGATCCGCCGCACCGGACGAACCTTCTCCGAGATCGGTGCGGTGAACCCGGCATGCACAGTCCCGTTCATGTAGAAGTCCGCCGCGATCACCGGCGTACCGCCCTTGGACGCGAGGTCGACACCGTCCCACTCACCGGCGACGTCGTTCGCGAACCAGCCCATGTACGGCGCGAGTGTCGGCCACTTGGCGAAGTGTTCGATCAGCAGCTCGCCCGTCGCACCACTCGGCGGTAGCCAGCTCACCAGGGCCTTGGTGGCCACCACGTAGTCGCGGAAGTACGCGAACGGTTCGATCCGCGTGGGCGCGGTGTCGGTGATCGACACCAGGTACTGGTTCCACATCGTCACGGTCACCACGAGGGACGTCGTACCGGCTGGTGGGTCGAAGGCGTAGATGTAGTAGCCGCCACCGTCGCTGAAGCGGTTGGCCTCGCCGCCGATGCTGGAGTTCGCGCCGTCGAAGAGGTACTGCTCCTCCTCCGGAGTGTTCGGCTTGAAGTGCGCGATCTCGACGCCGTTCGCCTTCACCCACACCTCGGAGACCGACGGCCCCCAGCCGTCATCACCGAACGAGTCCTGGAACCGGACATACACCTTGCCCTTGCCGAGCTTGGCCGACACGTCGAGGTCGTAGTTGCCGCGGTTGGACGAGTCCCGGATCTGGCGCGTCTCGCGAGCGATCTCCTGCCACTGCACGTTCTCCACCGCGACCACCCGGGTCGGCGGCAGCCCGGCGAGCAGCTTGTGCGTGACCCGCGGGAACAGGTTGTCGAGCTGCCACCGGTACGTCTTCACGCGGTCGTCATCGAACTTGCCGCGCAGGTCCTGCACGATCTTCAGCCCGTGCGCCTTGGCCTGATCGGCGTTGGCGACAACGGAGTCCTCGAGGCCTGCCAGCGTGGTCGCCACGTTGAGCGAGTCCGGTACGGCGGGGTCGTAGACGATCGCACCGCGCACCCGGTGCCGGTACTTCGCCACCAGGTCGAGCGGGTTCTGGTACGCCGTCGTCGGCAGACGCATGTCGGTCAGCCACTTGGTGTCCGGCGTGCTCTGGGTGCCGGTGTCGTAGAGGAAGTACAACTCGGGCCTGGCGCGGTTGACGATGCCTTGCAACGTTGTCAGCAAGGTCTGGTCCTGACCGCTGAGTTTGCTCGCATCGCCGTAGTGCAGGTGCTGAGGGCGGTTGAAGGCCGGCAGCAGCCGGGCGGGGCTGCCGGACGTCGATGAAGCAGCCTGTGCAGCCGTGGTGAGCCCCGGGACCAGCCCGATACCCCCTGCCGTCACCGCACCGCTGCCCGCCAGGAACGTTCGTCTCGAGACCATCGTGACCACTCCCCTGTCGCTGACATCGATGTCAAATCTGGCCGGACAGTAGCAACCCCGTGAGAGCGTGTACAGACCTCGTTACAACGTTGGCCGGATGTGGTTGGAATCGTTTCCGGGAGATCGGATCTCTACCAGGCCCGACGCAGAATCTCAGTAGCCTCAGCCAAACTGATCCCCGCCTCCTTCGCGGCGCGAACCAGCGCGGTCGCCGCAGCCGCCGTCCCCGCATCATTCGTATGGCTCCGCGACGCCAGCACGAAAGTCCCGTTCCGCCCCCGAGTCTCGATCATCCGATCAGCCTCGAGCTCCTTATAAGCCCGAGCCACCGTATTAACCGCCAGCCCCAACTCCCCCGCCAACTGCCGAACCGTCGGCAACCGAGTCCCCTGAGCCAACTCCCCACTCCGAATCAGCCCGTCAATCTGTTCCTTGACCTGCTCATAAGGCGGCTGCGCCCCCGCCGGATCCACCAAAATGATCATCCGAGCAAACTACCGCCCCGCCCGCCGCCGCCGGCGTTGGCGGCCGCTCGCGTCCGACCACGGACCTACAGGCCATCACAAATGCACCTGCGGCTGACTGCCCCGCGTAGGTGTGCCCGCGATCAACAGTTGTGATGGCGTTGCGGTCCGGACCTGCACCACCCACTAACCGCTTCGGTGGCGCGATTGTCGCGAGTAGCTGAGCGCGGCAGGCCCGCAGGAGGCGGACGGCGATGAGCCGGGGGTGGGCGGGAGCGCGCGTAGCTGGCGTGGCGGAGGAGCGACTGCGTTGCACGCGGGGGCTAGGCGAAGTCGGTGGCGGTGTACGGGCGTTGTTCTACCAGGACCAGCCAGTTGCCGGAGCAGTCTCGGAGGACGGCTTCTACGCCGTAGGGGCGGTCGGAGGGTTCTTGGATGTGGTCTACGCCTTTGGCTTTGAGGTCGGCGAAGGTTTTGTGGCAGTTGTCGGTGGCCAGGCCTACGCCGTGCATCATGCCTTTGGCCAAGATGCGGCGGATGGCGTCGGCGGACTCGGGGTCCATGGGTGGGCCGGGGAGCATCAGGGCCAGTTCGAGTTCGGGGTGGTCGGGTTGGTGGACGGTGACCCAGCGGAAGTCTTCGCTGAGGGTGATGTCGTTCTTGAGGGTGAAGCCGAGGGTGTCGGTGTAGAAGGCTTTGGCTTCGTCGATGTCGTGGACGTAGACGGTGACCAGGTGCACGTTGGTGATCACGGTGTCTCCTCGTGATTGGTGGTGTCCAGACGACGGTAGGTCGCGGACGGCCCGGGTTGCTTCTCCGGAATTGCGGAATTGAGGCCGAGCATGAAGACGTAGCAGCCGGGGATCCGCGCGCCGGACTGCGTGCGCTGGTACGTCGTCGGTGGTACGCCGACAAGTTCGCGGAAGCGACGGGAAAACGTGCCGAGGCTTGTGTACCCGACCAACGAGCAGACCTCGGTCACCGTCAGATTCGTGGCACGCAACAGGTCGGCGGCACGCTCGATCCGGCGTCGCGTGACGTACTGCATCGGCGTTTCGCCGTACTCGGCGGCGAAACAGCGCAGGAAGTGGTACTTCGAGACCCCGGCAGCCGACGCGAGTGCGGCCAGATCCAGCGGCTCGGCATAGTTGCGGTCGGCAACATCCCGGGCGCGGCGCAGGTGCGCGAGCAGCTCGATCGGTACGCCGGAACCCATCTGCTGAGCGTAGTACTTTCGGCGTCGACCGAAAGAGTGGACGGTTTGCCCGGGGTTGAAAGACTTGAAGTATGAGAGTCGGACAAGGCGGTAGCGGGCCGGGCGCGCACACTCCCGACGGCAGTGCGATCGAGATGTACGAGCAAGCGGAGGCCAACGGCGAGGACGAATTCATCGACAAAGCCATCGACCCCAAGAGCAGCATCCTCGAGCTCGGCTGCGGGACCGGACGCATCACCCGACCACTGCTGGCCCGCGGGCACCAAGTGGTCGCGGTGGACGAGTCGGCCGAGATGATCGCCCGAATCCCCGAGACCGAGACGATCCAGTCGACCATCGGCGAACTGCGGCTCGACCGGCAGTTCGACGTCGTACTGATGATGTCCTACCTGATCAACGTCGCCGACGACGCCGAACGGCTGCGGTTGCTCGAGACGTGCGCCCACCACGTTCGCCCGGGCGGATCGGTGCTGATCCAGCAGCAACTGCCGACACAGCTCGCCGAACCCGTCGTGCTGGAGCGTGAGCACAGCCGGATGGAGATCTCCGACGTCGAGCATCTGCCCGGCAACAAGGTTGCCGCGACGATCACGCACACCCGCAACGGCCGGACCTGGTCGCAGCAGTTGCTGACCCAGAACCTCACCGAGGAGCACCTGACCGGTCAGCTGACCGAGGCGGGGCTACAGCTGGCGGAGTACCTCACGCCCGACACCAGCTGGGTGCGCGCCCGCCCGATCTAACCAGTGGCAACCACACTCCCGGGTGTGGACCCTGATGGGTATGACGACGATTTCGCGGCCGGTCGATCGCCCTCCGCCGGATACTGGCGACGACGACCTGTGGGACGCCCTGCGCCGCCAGGAACCGGAGGCGCTGGGCGAACTGTTCAGCCGGTACGCCGCCGCTGTCCACGCCTACGCGGTCCGGCACACCGGCTCCTATGCGTACGCCGATGACGCCGTACAGGCGACGTTTGTGACCGCCTGGAAGCAGTTCAGCCGCTCGGATGTCGGACCGCTGCAGCACGGTACGGCGAAACCCTGGCTGCTGGCGATCGCCCGCAACGAGCTCCGGAACAGCGTCCGCTCCCGACGGCGGCTGGCCCAGTTCCTGCTCCGCCAACCGGCGCCACTGCACCACCCCGACCACTCCGAGGCAGTCGCCGCACGCGTCGACTCCGAGAAACACATCCAGGCCGTTCGGGCAGCCCTGTCTGCCCTTCCGGCCCACGAGCGCGAGACCGTCGAGCTCGTCTATTGGGCAGAGCTGACGCTCGCCGAAGCCGCGGCGGTCCTGGGGGTCGCCGAAGGCACCGTGAAGGCCCGGCTCTTCCGGGCCCGCCGCCGCCTGCCCGCCCTGCTGGAGGAGCACCGATGAACCTCACCATCCCCCCGCCGGTCGAGCAACTCGACCCCGGGTACGCCACCGACCTCAAGTACGACCTGGTCCGCAAAGCCCGCAAACGCCACCGGACGCCGTCCTGGACCCCGATCCTCGCCGCCGCCTGCGGAATCGCGATCATCACCACCGGCGTCGTCTACCTGAGCCACACCGGCGACAGTACGGCGGATCCGGCCGGCTCCCCCGGCATCGTCCAGGTGCCGGCCGGCGAGTCGATGCAGATTCCGCTCAACTCCATCCCCGCGCCCACCAAGACCGAGATCCGGGCCGCCGCCCGCCAGTGCATGACACCGAAGCTCAACGCCATCGGCCACCCGAATCACCTCGAGAAACCGGACGCCGCCGACACCGCGAACTTCCGCACCGCGACCTGGCTCAGCCTCCCGGACGCGACCGGTCGCCGGGACTCCAAACGGCTGCTGCAGACCTTCACCACCCGGGATTCGAACATGTGGTACCAGTGCCTGGACGGCGAGTTGCTGCGCGAAGGAAACGTTGTGGACAACACGCTCTCGCCGCAGAACCTGCTTCCCGGCACCTGGAGCTGGTCGACCACGAAGGCCGGCAGCAAGCCGGTGGCCCACGCGTCGTACTCGTTCCGTGCTCACCCGAGCGTGGTTCTGGTGGAGCTGCGGATCCGCGGCGCCAAGGGCGCATCCGGATGGTTCACGGTGATGGTCGAGGACACCTCAGGGTACGTCGAGGGCGCGCTGGAGGACGCGGTCGCCGAGCACGGCGCGGTCGAGGTCGATGTCCGGGCGTTCGACAAGTCCGGCAAGCAGATCTGGTTCAAGACCTTCGGGTGAGGGACAACGAACCGGCCGGGCCCTCGGGGGGTCCGGCCGGGTCGCGGGGTGGTTCGGGTCAGCCGCGGTTGCTGGTGCCTTCGTTGACTGCGGCTTCGAACTGGGTGCGGGTCATCGTGGAGGTGTCACCCAGGGTCTTGGCGGTGCGGCTGCAGTTGACGGCGGGGGCCGGCTGGCCGCTCAGGTAGGCGATGGCGGTGCGGAAGGTGTCGCAGCGGCGCTGGTCCTCGGCGCCGGCCGGGTAGCCGATGGCGGCGTTGACTCGGCCCATCTTGAGTTGGTCGGCGTACGGGTTGATGTTGCGCGCGACCGTCCAGTACCAGCGGGCGATCTGCGCGCTGTAGCGGATGTCGCGGGCGAGTTCAGGGTTGTTGATCAGGTCGATGCCGAGCCACTGGCCGGCCGGGCGGTAGTTGAAGTCACCGGTCAGCTGGATGTAGCCGCGGCCGCCGTACGGGCGGGTGTCGCCGATCTCGCGGATGTTGTACTCCAGCCGCGACTCATGCACGAGCGTGGCCAGGAAGGCGGCCTTGCGGTAGACGGTGTTGATCTGCGCGTCCCGCATCGCCTGGTTCAGCGAGGGCAGGCCCTCCTGGACGATCGTCGGGTTCGCGATCCGGCTGCCGAACATGGCCTGTACGTCGGCCAGCGTGATGTCGCCGGTCGGCGGTTCCGGGTCGCCGCCACATTCGATGACACCGGGGAGCTTGTCCTCGGGGATCGAGATGTACACGACCGTCACGTACCCGCCGAGTGCGGGGACATGTGCCCACCATTCGCTGGTGCCTTCGGAGGTGGTGACGCGGTCACCCTTCTTCTGGCAGTCGACATCGATCGAGGTCGGGCCGGGCAGCGTCGTGACGACGGCGGCGGACAGGTAGGCGTCGGCGCGGACGTTGACGCCGCTGCCGTAGGTGGAGAAGACGGCTGCGTGCGCCGGGGTCGCGGTGACCAGGCCGGCCGCCACGATGCCGAGACCGGCGAGCAGAGTAGTGAGACGGCGAAGAACCATGTGGAGCTCCTGGGGCGGAGTGAAAGGGCGGAATCTGGTGAATTGTTTCCTGCTAACCACACGTCACGGTTACTTTCCACCAGATCCCGCCGGTTCTCAACCCCTTCGATCCTGATGCACAGTGACCCTGCTGATCAGCCGACCGTGCCGGGAGCTCCGGGGACCTTGGCCAGCGCGTCGAACTGGGCGCGGGTGAGCCTCGTGGTGTCACCGGACATCTTCGCCGTCCGGCTGCAGTTCACCGCAGGTGCCGGCTGGCCGCTCAGGTAGGCGATGGCGGTGCGGAAGGTGTCGCAGCGGCGCTGGTCCTCGGCGCCGGCCGGGTAGCCGATGGCGGCGTTGACACGGCCCATCTTGAGTTGGTCGGCGTACGGGTTGATGTTGCGCGCCACAGTCCAGTACCAGCGGGCGATCTGCGCGCTGTAGCGGATGTCCCGAGCGAGTTCGGGGTTGTTGATCAGGTCGATGCCCAGCCACTGGCCGGCCGGGCGATAGTTGAAGTCACCCGTCAACTGGATGTACCCACGACCGCCGTACAGCCGGGTGTCGCCGATCTCGCGAATGTTGTACTCCAGCCGCGACTCGTGCACCAACGTCGTCAGGAACGCGGCCTTGCGATACACCGTGTTGATGTTCGCGTCCCGCATCGCCTGGTTCAGCGACGGCAGCCCGGTCTGGACGAGCGACGGGTTCGCGATCCGGCTGCCGAACATGGCCTGTACGTCGGCCAGTGTCACGTCACCGGTTTGCGGCGGATCCTGCGGGCAATCCGGTACGCCGGGAAGCTTCGTGCCCGGGGTGTCGATGTACGCGACCGTGGCGTAGCCGCCATGAGCCGGCAGATGCGCCCACCAGGTCGTCGTACGGGATCCGACCGTGACCGAGTCACCGGACTTCTGGCAGTCGACCTCGACCGATGTCGGGCCGGCCAGCACCTTGACCACGGCCGCGGACAGATAGGCGTCGGACCGGATGTTCAGGTTGGTCGCGGTGGTCTGGAAGGGGGCGGCGTACGCCGGGACAGTGATGGCGAAACTGCCGGCGGTGATAGCGATAACAGACGCGAGAACGCGTTTGAGCATGGCAACTCCTGGGCGGTAGGAGGGGCGGGGTGCGGCGGCCGGAGCCGCCACACCGTCACCCTCGCACCAGGAGTCGCCTGTTGCTCAAGTACGCAACAGCGTCAGGCCTTCGTCTCCGCGGAGGGCTTGAAGTCGACGCCGGCTTCCTTGCGCTGCGCCGGGGTGATCGGCGCCGGGGCCGCGGTCAGCGGGTCGAACCCACCGCCGGACTTCGGGAACGCGATCACGTCGCGGATCGACTCCGTGCCGGCCAGCAGCGCGGTGATCCGGTCCCAGCCGAACGCGATCCCGCCGTGCGGCGGCGCGCCGAACTTGAACGCGTCGAGCAGGAAGCCGAACTTCTCGGTCGCCTCCTCGTCGGTCAGGCCCATCACCTTGAAGACGCGCTTCTGGATGTCCTCGCGGTGGATACGGATCGACCCGCCACCGATCTCGTTGCCATTGCAGACGATGTCGTAGGCGTAGGCGAGCGCGTTGCCCGGGTCGGTGTCGAACGTCTCCAGCGAGTCCGGCTTCGGCGAGGTGAAAGCGTGGTGCACGGCCGTCCACGCACCCGAGCCAACCGCGACGTCACCGGCAGCGGTCGCGTCGTCGGCCGGCTCGAACAGCGGCGCGTCGACAACCCACAGGAACGACCAGGCCGACTCGTCGATCAGGCCACCGCGGCGGCCGATCTCCAGCCGGGCCGCACCCAGCAGCGCACGCGACGTCTTGACCGGACCGGCGGCGAAGAAGATGCAGTCGCCCGGCTTCGCACCGACGTGGTCGGCGAGACCGGTGCGCTCTTCCGCGGACAGGTTCTTCGCGACCGGACCACCGAGCTCGCCGTCCTGACCGA
Organism: Kribbella yunnanensis; assembly: GCF_039529655.1. Lineage (NCBI taxonomy): Bacteria > Bacillati > Actinomycetota > Actinomycetes > Propionibacteriales > Kribbellaceae > Kribbella > Kribbella yunnanensis. The sequence goes on from NZ_BAAANF010000003.1 coordinate 356,912, forward strand.
CCAGCACGTACGCGAGACCGCGCGCACCACGCTGCTTCGCCCATTCCTGCCACGCGTCCAGCTGCTTCCGCGGCTGGTCCGCACCGCCAGGCATCACGACAGCGCCGACGTACGGCGCCTGGAAGACGCGGAACGGGGTGTCCTTGAAGTACTCGGTGCACTCGACGAGCTCGAGGCCCATCCGCAGGTCGGGCTTGTCGGAACCGAACCGCGCCATCGCCTCGGCGTACGTCATCCGCGGGATCGGGGTCTGGACGTCGTACCCGATCAGCTTCCAGAGCGCGGCCAGCACCTCTTCGGCAAGGGCGATCACGTCGTCCTGGTCGACGAAGCTCATCTCGATGTCGAGCTGGGTGAACTCCGGCTGCCGGTCGGCGCGGAAGTCCTCGTCGCGGTAGCAACGCGCGATCTGGTAGTACCGCTCCATCCCGGCCACCATCAGCAGCTGCTTGAACAGCTGCGGCGACTGCGGCAACGCGTACCACGAGCCAGGCTGCAGCCGGGCCGGGACCAGGAAGTCACGAGCGCCTTCCGGCGTCGACTTGGTCAGCGTCGGCGTCTCGATCTCGACGAAGTCATGCTGAGCCAGTACGTCGCGCGCCGCCTTGTTCACCTGGCTGCGCAGCCGAAGTGCCGCACCCGGGCCCTGGCGACGCAGGTCGAGGTAGCGGTACTTGAGCCGGACCTCTTCGTTGACCGGCGTCGCGTGGTGCTCCTCGACCGGGAACGGCAACGGGTCGGCCGAGTTCAGCACTTCGACCTCGGCCGCGATGACCTCGATCTCGCCGGTCGGCAGGTTCGGGTTGGTGTTGCCCTCGGGACGGGGGCTCACCTCGCCGACGATCTTCAGGCAGAACTCGGAGCGCAGCGGCCCCGCGACCTCCTCGTCGCGGATGACGACCTGGACCGTGCCGCTGGAGTCGCGCAGGTCGATGAACGCCACGCCGCCGTGATCACGCCGCCGCGCCACCCAGCCGGCCAGCGTGACGGTCTGCCCGGCGTGCTCGGCACGCAACGAGCCTGCGGAATGGGTACGGATCACGAGTTCTCCTGAATGGTCTCGATACTTGGTCGTACGTCGTCCGCCGGCGGCGCCCAGGTGGCCGGGTCGACCGCCACCTGCTCACCGCTGCGAATGTCCTTGATCTCGGGACCGTTCTCGGTGCTGAACAGCACGAACGGGATCCCCCGCCGGTCCGCGAACTTGATCTGCTTCCCGAACTTCGCCGCCGCCGGCGCCACTTCGACCGGAATCCCCCGGCCCCGCAGCACCGCCGCCGTACGCATCGCCTCGGCGCGCTCGTCCTCGGTGGTCAAGGCGATCAGGACCGCGGTCGGCGTACTGCGGGAGCCCTTGACCAGGCCCTGGCTGATCAACCGGGTGATCAGCCGGGACACGCCGATCGAGATCCCGACACCCGGGTACGTCGTCTTGCCGTCGCTGGCGAGCGAGTCGTAGCGACCGCCGGAGCAGATCGACCCGTACGACTCGTGGCCGATCAGCTGGGTCTCGTAGACGGTGCCGGTGTAGTAGTCCAGGCCGCGCGCGATCTTCAGGTCGGCGACCAGCAGACCGGGGGCGTGCTCGTTGGCGGCGGTCATGATCGCCGCCAGCCGCTCCAGGCCCTCGTCGAGGATCTCGTGCTGGACACCGAGCGCCCGCACCTGCTCGACGAACGACGCGTCGGCGCTGGAGATCTCCGCCAGCCGGAGCACCTGCTTGGCCGTCTCGGCGGACAGCGCCGGGCCGCCGTCGGCGGTGAGCAGCTGCGTGACCTTGTCCGCGCCGATCTTGTCCAGCTTGTCGACGATCCGCAGCACCGACGCCACGTCCTCGATCCCGAGGCCGCGGTAGAAGCCCTCCGGGATCTGCCGGTTGTTCACCTGGATCCGGAACGGCGGGATCGGCAGCTTGCTGAACGCGTCGGCGATGACGAGCGGCAACTCGACCTCGTAGTGAAACGGCAGCGTGCCGTCGCCGACGATGTCGATATCGGCCTGGGTGAACTCGCGGTACCGGCCCTCCTGCGGCCGCTCACCCCGCCACACCTTCTGGATCTGGTAGCGGCGGAACGGGAACGCCAGCTTGCCGGAGTTCTCCAGTACGTACCGCGCGAACGGCACGGTCAGATCGAAGTGCAGGCCGAGGTCCGACTTCTCGTCCGCGGCCGCGCCCAGCCGCCGTACGCCGTAGATCTCCTTGTCGGCGTCCTCGCCCTGGTTGGACAGCCGCTCGACGGGCTCCACCGCGCGGGTCTCGATCGACGCGAAGCCGTGCAGCTCGAACGTCTCCCGGATGGTGTCGAGGAACTCCAGCTCGACGATCCGGTCGGACGGAAGGAATTCGGGGAACCCGCTGAGAGGGGTCACCTTTCCACTCATGATTTCGGTATCTCCAGGTCCTGCAAGTAGGGGTTGGTCGCCTTTTCCCGGCCGATCGTGGTCTGGCCACCATGACCTGGCAGGACGACGATCTCGTCGCTCATCGGCAGGATCTTGGTGGCCAACGTATGCAGCATCGCCGGATGGTCGCCGCCAGGCAGATCCGTCCGGCCGATCGACCCGGCGAACAACACGTCACCGGAGAACAGCACCGCCGGCACGTCTTCCGGACCCAGGTACGGCGTGGTGAAGGTGACCGAGCCCTTGGTGTGGCCCGGGGTGTGGTCGACGGTGAAGTTCAGCCCGGCCAGCTCGAGACCTAGACCGTCCTTGAGCTCGGCGACGTCGTCCGGCTCGGCGAACTCGTGCTTGCCGCCGAGCAGCATCGCCGCCGTCTCCCGGCTGATACCGGCCATCGGGTCGGCCAGCAGGTGCCGGTCGTCGGGGTGGATCCAGGCCGTCGCGTCGTACGTGCCGCAGACCGGCAGTACGGAGAACATGTGGTCGATGTGACCGTGTGTGAGCAGCACGGCGACCGGCTTCAGTTTGTTCTCCCGGACCACCTGCTCGACCCCGGCGGTGGCGTCCTGCCCCGGGTCGATGACGATGCATTCCGCGCCCTGGCCGGTGGCGACGACGTAGCAGTTCGTACCCCACGATCCCGCGGGGAACCCGGCGATGAGCACGACAGACCTTCCTCAAATCACAGCTGGACCACCCAAGGCTACCGGTGCCCGGATACCGACTTCGAACCGGATTGTTAGGCAACAGCATTGCGTGACGGCCGAAGGTTTGTGATTGTTCAGGGATAAGCGCCGGGATCAGGTCCCGACGCGCCCGGACGGGCCCTGTCCACGCGGTTGAACCAGGGGCCGACCAGAATGGGCACGAGCGCAGTACATACCGCCGGAAGGGGCGAGTTGTGGCCGGAGAGAGCTGGGGCCGGGTAGCCGAGGACGGGACCGTCTTCGTGAAGACGAAAGACGGGGAACGGGCGGTCGGCCAGTGGCCGGACGCGAAGCCGGAGGAGGCACTCGCCTTCTACACCCGCCGGTACGACGCCTTGGCGTTCGAGGTGGAGCTGCTGGAGCAGCGCGTCCAGGCGGGCACCGTGTCCCCGGACGACGCCCGGGCGGCGGTGAAGAAGGTCAACAGCTCGCTCGAGGACGCCCAGGCGGTCGGCGACCTGGACGGGCTGAAGGCCCGGCTCGAGGCGCTCACCCCGTTGCTCGCCGTCCAGCGCGAGAAGCGCAAGGCCGAACGCGCCGCGAAGGTCGAGGAGGCACGCTCGGCCAAGACCAAGATCGCCACCGAGGCCGAGACGATCGCCGCCGGCACCGACTGGCGGCACGGCGTCACCCGCCTGCGCGAGCTGCTCGACGAATGGAAGGCCCTGCCCCGGCTCGACAAGGCCAGCGACGACGAGCTCTGGCACCGCTTCTCGTCGGCACGGACGACGTACACGCGGCACCGCAAGCAGCACTTCGCCGAGCTGTCTTCCAAGCGCGAGGAGGCCGCGACCGTCAAGGAGCGCCTCGCCGCCGAGGCCGAGACCCTGTCGGCGAACACCGACTGGGGCCCGACCTCCGGCCGCTTCCGCGAGCTGATGCGTCAGTGGAAGGCAGCAGGCCCCGCGCCGCGCGAGGTCGACGACAAGCTCTGGGCCCGCTTCCGGGCCGCCCAGGACACGTTCTTCGGCGCCCGCGACGCGATCCAGGCCGAGGAGAACGCCGAGCAGATCCAGAACCAGCAGGCCAAAGAGGCCCTGCTGGTCGAGATCGAGGCGATCCTCCCGGTCGAGGACGCCAAGACTGCCCGCGACCAGCTCCGCGACCTGCTCGACCGCTGGGACGCGATCGGCAAGGTCCCGCGCGACTCCATGCGCGCCATCGATGCCCGCCTGCGGGCTGTCGAGCAGGCCGTGAAGTCCGCCGAGGACGAGGTCTGGAACAAGAGCAACCCGGAGGCCCGCGCCCGCGCCGAAGCCACCGTCAAGCAGCTGCAGTCCCTGATCGCCGACCTCGAGAAGCAGGCCGCCAAGCACGAGGCCCAGGGCAACACCCGCAAGGCCAACGAGGCCCGCGAAGCCATCGAGGCCCGCCGCGAATGGCTCACCCAGGCCCAGAACGCCCTGACCGAATTCAGCTGACCCCGCGGGACCGCAGCATCCGGCGCAACCGGTCGCTGCGGTCCAGCAGGTTCGTCCGGACCACCGGGCCGGATTGCGCCGCCAGCGCTTCCGCCCGGTCGACGTAGGCACGACCGACGCCGTACAGCGGGAAGAGTGCCCTGGTGTAGGCCGTCGCGGCCACCCCACCGCCCTCGTGGAAGGTCGGGACGAGCTCCAGGTACCGCTCGGCGTACGGCTTGAGTAGATCGTCCTGACCCGCACTCCAGAACGGCGTCGCGACCTGATACGCGGAAGCGAGCGGTACGGCGCGTTCGGTCACGATGCGGTGCCAGGCCGCGGCCTTCTCCGCGGCGTCGGGAGTCGCCGCCTGGACCTGAAGCCGGCTGACCCATGCCTCGGGGTCCGGATCCTTGGCCAGCAACGCATCCGCCTCGGTAGCGACCGGTACGCCGAGCTGCGCCTTGCGGACGAGCGCGCGCCATTGCAGATCGACGTCCTCGCCGGCTTCGCTCTGCAACCACTCGACCTGCTCGGCATCGACCGCCGTACGGGCGAAGCTGCGGAGCGCCGGCTTGCGGAACTCGGGGCCCAGCGCACGACAGGTAGCGGCGATTCGCTTCGCCAAGGCCGGCTGCTCATCGGGTGTGCTCCACAGGGTCGCGGCCTCGACAGCGAGGTTGAGGAACGGCTCGACCACCGATGCGGACGTCTCGACCGCGAGTACCGCGGTCAGGCAGTCCACGACCTCGGTCGCCGAAGCCTCGCCGTTCAGCAGCATGTCCCAGGCCGTGCTGACCGCGACGCCGCGCGAGAGCGCGCTCGGGAGGCGAGCCGCGTCGGCGTAGAAGGTGTCCCGCGCGGACGGGTCCGGTCGCGTCGAGGCGAAGGTCAGTTCGTCGTCGTTCACCAGGTAGAAGTCGGCGGCGGGCAGGTCAAGCTGGGTACGTTCACCGTCAGCCTCGACCTCGACGAGCTGGATCCGCTCGAGCATCGCGCCTTGTCGTGAGTAAGCGCCGATGCCGAGCACATGCGGGCGCGGCAGGCCGGTCGCCACCAGCACGTCACCTTCGAGCGTGAGGCGATCGGTGCCCGCAGTGTCCAGCCAGCCTTCCCGCCAGCGATCCAGGTCCCGGCCACTCGCCGCCGCCAGCGCATCCATCAGGTCCTGCAGCGTGCTGTTTCCCCAGGCATGCTTGGCGAAGTAGTTCGTGAGCCCCTTGGCGAAGGCGGACTCCCCGACGTACGTCATCAGCTGCTGCAGCGCCGCCGCGCCCTTGGGGTAGGTGATCGCGTCGAACGTCGCCTCCGCCGCCGCCACGTCCGGCACCGCCTGCCGGATCGGATGAGTGGTCGGCCCCTGGTCGACGTAGTACGCCTTCAGCCGTTCAGTGACCAGGTGCGTCGTCCAGGCATCCTGGTACGACGTCGCCCGGACCGCCGCCCAGTTGCTGGCGAACTCCGCGAACGCCTCGTTCAGCCAGAGGTCGTCCCACCAGCGCATCGTCACCACGTTGCCGAACCACATGTGCGCGAGCTCGTGCAGGAGGTAGCGGCTGAACTGATCCCATTCCGCGCGGGTCGGCGTACTGCGGCGCAGGAACCAGTCCATCCAGGTGACACAGCCGAAGTTCTCCATCGCACCGGGGAACTCGGGCGTGAAGACCTGGTCGTACTTGTGCTGCGGGAACGGCATCCCGAACTGCTCGGCGAAGAACTCGAGCCCCTGCGTGGTCAGCGTGAACAGCTCGTCCGCGTCGCGCTCGAGAATGTCTTTCAGCGAATGCCGCGCGAACAGACCAAGGTCGTGCCCGGCGCCGTCACGGCGGATCTCGTAGTACGGCCCAGCGTTGATCACGGTGTTGTACGCCGACAGCGGCGGCGTCGCGGGGAACGTCCAGCGCTCGCCGTCCTGCTCACTCTTGCTGTTGCTCAGCACCATCCAGCCGGCCGGTGCGGTCACCGTGAACGCCCAAGGAGCCTTGAGGTCCGGCTGGTCGAAGCAGGCCCAGGCATAACGAGCGTAGTCCGGCTCGAAGTCCGTATAGGCATACACCGAGCCGTCGGCCGGATCCACCGCCCGGCTGAATCCCTGAGCCGCGTCCGTACTCGCCCGCGCCACCACCGTCAGCACGTTGTCAGCCAGCAACCCCGGAAGCTCGATCCGCCCATCCACCGCCGCCCCCAACGGCACTCCGTTCAGTACGGCGCTCTCCACCTCAGCCACACAGTCCACGAAGCTCACCGCACCCGGCTCCCGACACGTGAACCTCACCGTCGACTCCGTGCGCACGCTGGTCCCATCCGGCAACTCGGTCAGATCCACAGCCACGTCGTACCGCTCAACAGTCAGCAACCCCGACCGCGCAGCAGCCTCGCCCTGCGTCAAACTCCGCACCATCGCTCCCCCTGTGGATAACTCAAAGCACGCCGACGCCATCTTGGGTCATGCTGCTGGGATGCTGCCAGCCGATTCTCCCTACTTCTTCTGTGGCCTGCCCTTCCGCGCACACCAGGTAGGCCGCAAACTGCGCTGGCTCCTGGGGCGCGGCGACATCCGTCAGCTCATTCACGGTGTGTACGTCGATCCCCGGGTGCCAGACTCCCCTGATCTGCGCGCGGAAGCGCTGAGCCTCGTCGTACCTGCGGGTGCGGTGATCATCGGCGACGCTGCTGCCTGGTTGCACGGCATCGGCACCACCGCACTCGGGCCGGAACCCACGATCCGGCCACGGTGGACCTACGACGACCGCCCCAGCATCGAAGTGCGCGGGCTGCGGGTCACCTCGCCCGCCGCAACCGCCATCGAGTTGGCGCAGCGGCTGCCGCGGCCGTTTGCGTTGTCGGCGCTCGATGCGCTCCTGCACACCCAGGTGGTCACGCACGACGAGCTGCAGGCCGCGGCACCTGCCTACTTCGCCGCCGACAGCTCCTCACAGGCGGCGCTGCTGTTGCGGCTGGCGGATGGGCGGGCGGCTTCGCCGGGTGAGTCGTGGTTGCGGCTTCGGCTGTTCGACGCGGGGTTTCCGCGGCCTGAGCTGCAGGTTCCGGTCGACCGGTACCGGCTCGACCTCGGCTACCCCGACCACCCGGTCGACGGCCGGCGGCTCGGGTTGGAGTACGACAGCGACGCCTGGCACTCGTCGAATCGCCAGGAGATTCGCGACGCGACCCGCCGTACCGATCTCGCACGCATCGGCTGGCACATCATCCCCGTCCGCCGAACAGACCTCTGGGGCGCCTACCCCGCGCTCGAGCTAACCGTCGGCGCCTTCCTTTGCCAGAACCCCAAACTCCCCCGCCGCTGGTAGCTCGATCCAATACCGCCGCACTGGCCCCCGGACCTCCTCCAGCACGCCACCGTTGCGCTCGATGGTCCGTGCTGAAGCCTCGTTGTCGTCAACACAGACAAGCAGCACCCGCGCCATCCCACGAGCCCGCGCCTCGTTCAGAATCTCCCCGAGCGCCCAAGTCGCCAGCCCGCGCCCGCGCGCCGACGGCCGGATGCCATACCCGATATGCCCGGTCCGCTCATTCAGCTCATGCCGCAAGGCGATCCCGCCCAGCACTCGCCCGTCCTCGACGATCCACCGGCAGGTCCCACTGGATGCCTGCAACCGCGCGACCCACGCGACGAACCCGTCAGGCGAGTCGACGTCGTCCGTCGCCGCCACCCCGAATCCGTCCTCGTGAAGCCCCGGGCCCCATTCCTCATGGGCTTCCCACCAAGCGTCGTACAGGTCGACACTCGGTTCCACCAACGCCAGCGCCACCCTGGGATGCTACCCCCCATGCCCGTTTTCTCTTGTCTGCAAGGCGGATTTGCCTCGTTACCGTTCTGTGACTATATTAGAACACATGTTCGAGGAGGAGCTGTCCACGCTTTCGACGGCCGACTTGCTGGAGTCGGCCGCCGAGGAGCGCGCGGCCGAGTACCGGTCGGCCGCGCGGTCCCTCGTTCATGCTGTCGCGTACGCCGATCGTTTCCACCCCGACGCATCGCCGGATCGCCCGGGGCGTCGTGCGAGTGACGGGCGCGAGCGTGCAGTCGTGCTGGGTGGTGAGGGCTGTCCGCCGGTCATGGAGTTCTGCATCGCTGAGTACGGCGCGGTGCTGGGGGTGTCTCCGGGAGTGGCACGGGACTATCTCGCGAACGCGCTGGCCTTGCGACACCGGTTCCCGTTCGTCTGGGCCCGGGTGCTGGCCGAGGACATCACGGCGTGGAAGGCACGCAACCTCGCCCGCGACTGCGAGAAGCTGTCCCTGGAAGCCGCGCTGTACGTCGACCAGCGCGTCGCCCACCTGCTGGACACCATCTCGCCGACCCGGCTGGCCAAGATCATCAAGGCCGCCAAGATGCACGCCGACCCCGCCCAGGCGAAAGCCGAAGCCGACGAGAAGACCCGCGAGCGCGGCGTCTGGGTCGGCCAGTCCGACGAGCACGGCACCAAGACCTGCGTGATCAAGGCCGCCTCAGCGGCGGTCCGGCGGCACAAGGCAAAGATCGACGAGATCGCCGACGCCCTGCTCGCCCAAGGCGACAAGCGCAGCATCCAAGCCCGCCGCGCAGAAGCAGTAGGCATCATGCCCGACACCGCCTACACCAACGAACTCATCGCCCAAGCCCAACAACACCAACACAACACCCCCACCCCGAACCCCACACCCGCACCTGACTCCCGTCCCGCGCCGGACCCCACTCCCGCGTCGGACCCCGCCCCTGCATCTGCTGTCGGCCCCGCGCCCGCATCCAATCCAGCGTTTGCTGCCGGGCCATCACCCACACGCGCGTCTGCACCCACACCCGCGTCTGCACCCACCACGGCGTCTGCGTCCACGCCCGCTCCCACGTCTACACCCGCCCGCGCATCTGCGATCGACCCCACTCCCGCGCCTGACTCCGAGCCCGCGTCTGCCGCCATCTCTGACCCGGCAGGGTCGCCCCGCAATGTTGCTGCGGGCAACGGGATGCCGGCTGACCGGGCAAGCGGTGTGAGCCCGGATCCCGGTCGCCACGTCACCTCCGGCCCGGACAACGAGACCGGCCCCGACAACGAGCCCGGCCCCGATGACGAAGCCGATCGTGAAGCGCCCCATCCAGGCGAGAGCGATCTCCCTGATCCTCTCGATCACTGTGACGACCGGACAGCCGAGCCGTTCGACAGAGCCAGCGGCGGCGTGTCCGACGCGGGCGAGTCAATGACCCCAGACGAGCTGCATGCTCTCGCAGCCCGGCTGGCCCAGATCAAGCGCGACGCCCACGCCCGCCCGCCAGGTGACCGGCCCACCCCGGCACGCCCAGGCAAGACCGAGATCTACGTACACCTCACCGACCACACCCTCACCACCGGCACCGGAGTCCTGCGCGCAGAAGACATCGGGCCACTACTGGCCACCCAGCTCACCGAACTCGTCGGCCACGGCCCCTACCTCGTCAAACCAGTCATCGACCTCAACAAAGCAATCAGCTCCGACGCCTACGAAACCACCAACCAGATCCGCGAACACGTCAAACTCACCCACCCCACCGAACTGTTCCCCTACGGCACCCGCGAAACCACCAACAACATCGACCTCGACCACATCCAGCCCTACAACCCCCTCGGCCCACCAGGCCAAACCAACACCCAGAACCTCATACCGCTGAGCCGCTACGGACACCGGGTAAAGACCCACGCCCCCGGATGGAAGGTACGCCGAATCGACCCCAAGACGATCGAATGGACAACACCCCACGGCTTCGTACTCCACGTCAACCCCACCGGCACCCACCGCGTTCCCAAGGAGGACAGATGAACGTGCTGCAGTGGATCGGCGAACCGATCACCGACGGCGGTGTCACCGAGCGACGGTTCAACCTCGTACGGGAAGGCTACGTCGTCCCGGGCATCTTGTGGCTGCCAGCAGGCCTTTCCTATCCGCACCCACTCGTGCTCCTGGGGCACGGCGGCAGCGGGCACAAGCGCGGCGCGCGGCAACTGGATCTGGGCCGGTGGTTCGCCGGCGAATGGTCCATGGCGGTTGCTTCCATCGACGGCCCGTTCCACGGCGACCGCCGGCCCGAGGACCAGCAACGCCGAGACCGACACAGACACGCGACGATGGCGGGAGTCGACGCGGTCACCGACGGCATGGTGGACGACTGGAGCGCGACCGTGGACACACTCAGCACGCTGGATGTGATCGACGGCAGCCGGGTCGCCTATCTTGGGCTGTCGATGGGGACTCGTCTAGGACTGCCCTACGCAGCGAATGCAGGTCAGCGGCTGCGTTGTGCAGTGCTCGGCAAGTACGGACTACGACAGTCGCCCCTGACCTCCGCCCCGATCGACGCGGCGGCGCGAGTCGCCCGGGACGCTCCGCTGATCGACGTACCAGTCCTGTTCCACGTGCAGTGGGACGACGAACTCTTCCCTCGTGCCGGGCAACTCGAGTTGTTCGATCGCCTGGGGTCCTCGGACAAGCAACTGATCGCCTTTCCCGGGACCCACCGGACCACGACCCCAGTAGCGACCAGATCCTGGTGCGAGTTCGTCATCGATCACCTGACCGAGTGATCGCTTTCACGCGCTCGGGCGGCGACGCCTGCGTCGGTGCAGAAGCCGGTGTGATCGCGCTTGAGGCAGAGCAGTCCCAGCAGCCGGCCACTGGAGTCCACGACCGCCAGGCGTCGTTGCCCCAACCCGGCAAGGCGTTCCTGGGCTGTGGTGATGGATTCGTGCGGCGCGATAGTGCGGTCGGTGAGAGTCGCCAGCGACAAGGCAGGGGTGCCGGCAGCAGCGGTGGCGACGTCGGCGCGGAGAAGGGTGCCGTGCAGGATGCCGTCGGCAACCAAGAGGAGCAGGTGAACGTGAGTGTCCTCGAAGGCTGCGTGCACGGCTTCGACGGTGGTGTCGAGCGGCAGGGTCTTCGGGATGGTGATCATGCACTCGGCAACGGTTGGCATGTCAGTCCAGGATCGCCAGTAGTTCGACGAGAACCTCGTCGAGTGGGTCGGCGCTGCGCCTGGCCTGGCACAGGATGACCGCGCCTTCGATCGCCGCGACGCTCAGCGTGGCCAGCCGTTGGGCGCGCGCCGGTTCATAACCGTGCTGTTCGAGCAACCGGACACTCGCGTCGTGCCACCGAGCAAAGACCTCCGCCACGGTGACACCGGCCCCCGGTACGTCGTCATGCCCGTCCACCGTGAGTGCGACGACCGGACAGCCCGCCGTGAAGTCCGAGTCCACCAGCGCCTGTTTCCAGAACTGTGCGAACAGCTCCAGCCCGCCCCGGATGTCACCACTGTCCGCGACCGCGTCGAACACCGACCCAATGAAGTCGCCGGCCTGCCGGACTGCGGTCGTCACCAGTTCCGCCCGCCCACCTGGGAAGTGGTGGTACACCGACCCGCGCGGAGCCCCGCTGTGCGCCAGGACGGCGTCGATGCTCGTCCCACGCGCCCCGCGCTCACGCAGCAGCGTGACCGTGCTCATCAGCATCCGCTGCCTGGTCTCACCCGGTTTACTCACTCCACCGCCCTCCTTGACTGAGCAGTATGTCAGAGACCATAGTTACTGGGAAGTAGCCACAACTGACGGAGTGCGCGCGATGACTTCTGACTGGGCAAGGACGGCCTGCATCCTGTGCGAGAGCAACTGCGGGCTGGAGGTGCAGGTGGCGGATCGGCAGCTGGTGAAGATCCGCGGCGACAAGGATCATCCCGCCTCGGCCGGCTACACCTGCGAGAAGCCGCTGCGGCTCGACAAGTACCAGAGCGACCCGCATCGCCTCGACACTCCCCTGCGTCGGCGTCCGGACGGCAGCTACGAAGAGATCAGCTGGGACACGGCGCTGGACGAGATCGCCGCGCGGCTGGCCGCCGTACGGGACACGTATGGCGGCGACAAGTTCTTCTACTACGGCGGAGGCGGGCAGGGGAATCACCTCGGTGGGGCGTACGGCCGCGCGCTCTTCCACGCGGTCGGCGGCGAGTACATGTCCAACGCGCTGGCGCAGGAGAAGATCGGCGAGGGCTGGGTCGATCGGCAGCTCTACGGCAACCACACCTCGGGCGACTTCGAGAAGACCGAGGTCGCGGTCTTCATCGGCAAGAACCCGTGGCAGTCCCACGGCTTGGTCAGGACCCGACCGGTCCTCAAGGAACTCGCCCGCGACCCGAACCGGGCGCTCATCGTCATCGACCCGCGCGTCAGCGAGACCGCGGCACTCGCTGACATCCATCTGCAGACCAAGCCCGGCACTGATGCCTGGTGCGTGTCCGCACTCGCCGCGACGCTCGTCCAGGAGGACCTAACTGCCAAGGCCTGGCTCGCCGAACACACCGTCGGCATCGACGAGGTCCTCGACGCGCTGCGCGGGATCGACATCGCCGACTATGCCCGGCGCTGCGGCGTACCCGCAGACCTCATCCGTACGGCGGCTCGCCGGATCGCCGCCGCGGACAGCGCCGCGACGTACGAGGATCTCGGTATCCAGCAGGCGCCGAACAGCACTCTGGTCTCGTATCTGAACAAGATGCTGTGGATCCTCACCGGCAACTTCGCCAAACCCGGCGGCATGCACATCCACTCCTGGGTCTTCCCGATCGCCGGTCGCTGGCATCCGGTCCCTCGCGCCGACGGTCCGCCGCGCGCACTCCGAGTACGCCGAGCAATCGGCCGTACGGCGATGCGCCGGGGCGCGAGGCCGTTGCGTCGTACCTTCGCCAAGGCGCCGCGGGCGGTCACCGGACTCATCGCCGAGGCGGCACTCCAGGCCTTCTTCGAAGCGGTCGCCGTACCGTCCGCCCGTCGTGTCGCCGACAAGCTCGGCCGCCCGGACTCGAACGGCACCACACCGGTCACCGGCACGAACATCGTTGCTGGGCTGGTCCCTTGCAACGCGATCGCCGACGAGATCCTCACCGACCACCCCGACCGGCTGCGCGCGATGTGGATCGACGCCTCCAACCCGGCGCATTCACTGGCCGACTCGGAGCGCTTCCGCGAAGCGATGCGGAAGCTGGACCTGTCCGTCGTAGTCGAGGTCGGGATGACCGAGACCGCTCGGTGTGCCGACTACGTGCTGCCCGCGGCCAGCCAGTTCGAGAAGTACGAAGCGTCGCTGTTCACGCTGCACTTCCCGCACAACACCTTCCAGGTCCGCGCACCGCTGATGGATCCGCTGCCCGGCACCCGGCCGGAGCCCGAGATCTACGCCGACGTCATCGACCGGCTCGGCGTCGTCGACCGCACCCTGATCGCCGACCTCACCGCTGCGGCTCGCGTCAGCCGGAAGGCGTTCGGCCTCGCCTTCTTCGCAGCGATCGAGAACGATCCCGAGCTCGCCGGTCTGGTCCCCTACATCCTCTACCGCACGCTCGGCGAAACCCTCCCGCTCGGCGAGAAACCGATGGCACTGATCTGGGGCATGGCACACCTCTGCGCGATCGCCCAGCCCGACGCCGTCGCCAAAGCCGGGTTCACCGCGCGCGGCTTCGACCTCGGCGAGCAACTGTTCGAGGCGTTCCGCACCGAACGCAGCGGCGTGCTGTTCGCCGACGACGAGTACGACGATGCCTGGAACTACCTGCAGCATCCGGACCGCAAGATCCACGCCGCGATCCCGGTCCTGCTCGCGGAACTGGCCGCCATCAACGACATCGAGCCGAACTACACCAGCGCGGAGTTCCCGTTCATCCTGTCCGCCGGCGAACGTCGGTCCTTCACCGCCAACGTGATCATCCGCAACCCCGACTGGCGCCGCCGCGATCAACAAGGCGCGCTCCGGCTCTGTCCTGCCGACGCGACCGCGCTCGGGATCGCGACCGGAGACGTCGTACGGATCGTCACCGAAACCGGTTCGGCCCGGACAGCGGTGGAGGTGAACGAGATCATGCAGCCCGGCCACATCTCGCTGCCGAACGGCATGGGACTCGCGTACGACGGCAGCACCGTCGGCGTACCGCTGAACACCTTGACCTCGAACACCCGCCGGGACAAGTTCTTCGCCAGTCCCTGGCACAAGACTGTCCCGGCGCGTATCGAGCGGGTCGAGAGTTAGGCGGTACGGCGACGCCGGATCACGAAGGCGGTTGCCACCAGGAGGGCGATGCCTGCTGCGGCGGCTGGGACGGCGAGGTTGTGGTTCGTGGTGCTGACGGCGGCTGTGGTGTCGTAGCCGCCGGCTGTGCCGTTGTCGGAGTAGGCGCTGCCGGGGAGTTTGTCGGCGTACCGGGTGGCGACCAGCTCCTGGTAGGCGGCGACCGTGATGGGCGCGGTGCCGATGGACTGAGTGGCGGACTGGTTGAGCGGGCGGATCCGGTCGCCGGTGAGGGCGTACCAGGCACCGATCTGCGGTTCGGTGAAGACGAGGCCACCGCGGGCTGCGGTGAACATGCGGGCCTCGGTGTCACCGGTTGCCACGTTGACCGGTTGCCACGTGCCCTTGGCATCGGGAGCCGTGTAGACCGTCAGGCGCTCGGTACCGCGGGTCGCGGTGGTGGCGGCGTACCAGAAGGTTGCCACCGGTGCGGAGGCGTCGCGGACGAAGGCCGGGTTGAGGGCGTAGACGGGCCGGGTGTCGGCGAGCTTTGTCGCTGCCTTGGCAGCCGCCGGTGCGGCCTTGGAGAGCAGGCCGAGGGCGGTCGGCGAACCGGCCGCGCTGGTTGCCTTGGACAACTCGCTCGCGGGCACCGGCTGCGGGCCGGCGGCGTGCGCGACGGCGGCGGTGGTCAGCGTGAAACCGAGACCAGCAGTCATTACGGCGGCCGCGCGGAACAGGAACTGCTTGAAGCCGCCCATCTCAGGCTCCGATCCGGTAGAGCGAGTGCGTCCAGGTGAACTGCGAGTTGGACCGGTACCAGTTGTACGTCGAGTAGTTGTACCGCGGGTCGTCCGGCCACGGGTTGTAGTACTTGATGGTCGAGTCGGACGCGTCGTAGCCGATGATGTCCATCATGTGCCCGCCACCCGAGGTCCAGCCGATCCGCGTCATCACCGGCCGGCCGGCGGCGATCTCGGTGACCAGGGTGCTGAAGCTCAGTGTCTGCGAGACGTAGCTGCCGGAGCTGATCCCGATCGCGCTGAACGCCCGCTGGTCGTTGCCCAGCGTGGCCTGGTTGTTCGGGCAGGTGACGTTCGGGCTGTTGCCGAACGCGTAGTTGCAGAACTGGTTCTGCGAGTAGTTCTTGCCGTAGAAGGCCGCGATGCTGTTACCGGTAGCGGCCCAGCACCAGTTGGACTTCTGCTGGGACTGTCCGTTCACACTGAGGTAGTAGCTACCGGGCGCGGCGGATGCGACCGGCGCGAGCGGGACCAGGGTGGCCAGACCCAACATGGTTGCCAGCAGCAATGACCAGGAGCGGCGGGGGCGGAGCCTGCTCATGAACCCTCCTTAATGGGGTGTGGTGGCGTCAATGGTCAGGACCTGCCGCAGCGGCGGCAAGGAGTAACTCGCGACCCGAAAACCGCTGTGAATACCAAGGCGGCGTGAACAGCGCGTGACTGGGCAATATCGCACTGTGCTGTGAACGTTTACACTTCGGTGCATGACCGGTTCGGTCCCCGCCGTCACCCCGGACACGTCGTTCGCCGCGGCCTTGCGCCAGGCGATCGCCCATCGCGGCCTCGCCCTGAACCGCATCCGCACCCACCTGGCCGACCGCGGCCTGCACGTCGGGATCGCCACCCTCAGCACCTGGCAGAGCGGCCGCCGAGTCCCCCGCGACGACTCCCTGGCCGTCATCACCGCGCTCGAGGAACTCCTCAAGGTCCCACCCGGCTGGTTGACCGTCCGCATTCAACCGGCCCGATCCGACCTGGTCGCATCCCACCGCCCGTACGCCGTCGTCGAGTACGCCGAGGCTCTCGGCCGCCTGCTCGATCGTCTCCGCCGCGACGCCCACGGGCGACTCCGCAACGTCACCGTCTTCGAAGAGGTCCAGCACGGCCCCGATCGCGCCGTCCAATATCGCCGCGTCACCCAATGCGTGGTCGCGGTCCAGCCCGTCGACCGAATCATCATCGCCCACCAGGGCGAGCCAGGCTGCGACATCGCACAGTTCAACATCCACGGCCTCAGCGGCTGCCGCACCGGCCGTATCGCCCGCGCTCCCGAGGCCGGCGCACTCCTCGCCGAACTACTCCTCGACCGCGTCCTCGCCACCGGCGAAACAGCCGTCGTCCATTACGAGATCGAGGACCTCACCGGCCTACCGTCGTCGAACTACTACCGCTTCGACGAGTGGGGCGGCACCCACTACGTGCTCGAGGTCCAGTTCGACCGAGCTGCTCTCCCCGTCCGCGTCAACGAGTTCCGCCACCGCCACGCCGACGGCGCCGACGTACTGCGGCAAGACCTGATGCTCACCCCGGACGGCCGAGCCCACCTGATCGAACCCTCCACCGAACCCGGCCTACTCGGGATCTCCTGGGAATGGGACTAGACGCGGAAGCCCGCGTGGATGTGATCGTGGTGGGTTTGGTCGGAGAAGAAGGCGGCGCCGGAAAGCACGACGGGACCGCCGACGTTGTACGAACCTACGCGTTCGGATGCCTTCATGTACGTCGAAATCAGGCTGCGGGACGTGGTTGGTGAGACGACGGCGTGGCCGTTGATCTGCCAGGTGTCGAAGGCGCGGCCGCGGGGGTGGTCACTCGGCCGGTCGGTACCGAACACGTTGATGGGGTGGCCGGAACGGATCACGCTGACGCCGATCCGGTAGGTCTTCGCCAGTTCGAGCATCGCGGTCAGCACGGTGTCGTGGACCTGGCCGGACCTGACGTCCGCGATCGATGCTGGTGGCAACAGAATCTGCTTGCTGGCCAGCACCTGGCGGGCCACGGCCGAGAGATTCGCCGCCGCCGGTCCTGGTTTCGCCGGGTGCAGCGACGTGACTCGCCAGTTGTCGCCGGACCGGGTGAGGCGGACATCGACGGTCGTGCCACCGGTCACGACCCGTCCGTCGGTGATCGAGTACACCCGGCACGGCACCAGGACACTTGCGGTGCTGCTCAGGATGCCGCCGTACTGGGCGTCGATCACCTCGACGACCGCTGGATCCCGCTGCAGTTCCTCGACCACCGCGGCCACGGCCACCCGCTTCGCCTCTGGCGCCACCTCGCTCGGTCCCGGCACCCACGCGCGCACGGAAGGCAGCGGCGGCGTACCGGAAGAAGACGGCGGCGTAGTGGAGGGCAGCGGCGTGCTGGAGGCAGGTGGTGGTGGGCTGGTCGGCGGGGCGCCTGCCTTCGACGAACTGCAGCCGACCAGCAACCCCGCTCCCGCAATCAGCAGCCCCCGCCGCCCGACCACACCCGAGAAACCCATACCAAGCAGTCTGCCGGGTGCCCCAAACGGAGTGGGAACTACTGCGTCACCCGATAGACGTCGAAGACACCCTCGACCGATCGCACTGCCTTCAGGACGTGACCGAGGTGCGTTGGGTCGCCCATCTCGAAGGTGAAGCGGGACTTCGCGATCCGGTCGCGGGTCGTGGTGAGCGCCGCGGACAGGATGTTGACGTGGTAGTCAGACAGCACGCGGGTGATGTCCGAGAGCAGGCGGGCCCGGTCGAGTGCCTCGACCTGGATGGCGACCAGGAAGAGCGACTGGGCCGTCGGGGCCCACTCGACCTCGACGATCCGCTCCGGCTGGGTGGACAGGTTCTCCACGTTCGCACAGTCGGCCCGGTGCACCGAGACGCCCGCGCCACGCGTGATCCAGCCGATGATCTCGTCACCGGGAACCGGCGTACAGCACCGGGCCAGCTTCGAGAGCACGTCGGTCGCACCCTTGACGATGACACCAGCATCGCCCCGAGCAGTCCGCTTCCGGCGCTCACGAGTCGCCGGCAACCGCAGGCCCTCGGCCAGGTCCTCGGCCGCGCCCTCCTCACCGCCGTACGTCTCGATCAGCCGCCGTACGACGGCCTGTGCGCTCACGTGGCTCTCGCCGACCGCGGCGTACAGACCGGTGACGTCGGGGTACCGCAGCGAGTTGGCGACCGCGGTCAGGGTCTCGTGCGACAGCAGGCGCTGGAGCGGCAAGCCCTCCTTGCGGAGCTGCTTGGCGATCGCGTCCTTGCCGTGCTCGATCGCCTCGTCGCGGCGCTCCTTGGAGAACCAGTGCTTGATCTTGTTCCGCGCGCGCGGGCTCTTGACGAAGGCCAGCCAGTCCCGCGAGGGGCCGGCGCCTTGGGCCTTCGAGGTGAAGACCTCGACGACGTCGCCGTTCTCGAGGGTGCTCTCCAGCGGCACGAGCCGGCCGTTGACCCGGGCGCCGATACAGCGGTGCCCGACCTCGGTGTGGATGGCGTACGCGAAGTCGACCGGTGACGATCCCGTCGGCAGCGACATCACGTCGCCGCGTGGGGTGAAGACGTAGACCTCGGAGTTGTTGATCTCGAACCGCAGCGAGTCGAGGAACTCCGAGGGGTCGGAGGTCTCGCGCTGCCAGTCGACGAGCTGCCGGACCCAGGGCATCTCGTTCGGTCCGCCGATCTCGGTGGTCGGCGGGCCGGCCACCTCCGGGGACGGCGCGTTCGGGTCTTCCTTGTACTTCCAGTGCGCGGCGATGCCGTACTCGGCGCGGCGGTGCATCGAGAACGACCGGATCTGCAGCTCCACCGGCTTGCCCTGCGGTCCGATCACGGTGGTGTGCAGCGACTGGTACATGTTGAACTTCGGCATCGCGATGTAGTCCTTGAACCGGCCCGGGACCGGGTTCCACCGCGCGTGCAGGATGCCGAGGGCCGCGTAACAGTCGCGGACCGACTCGACCAGGACCCGGATGCCGACCAGGTCGTAGATGTCGCCGAACTCGCGGCCGCGGACGATCATCTTCTGGTAGATCGAGTAGTAGTGCTTGGGCCGGCCGGTGACGGTCGCCTTCACCTTGGCGGCGCGCAGGTCCTCGTGCACCTGGTCGATCACCGACGCCAGGTACTCGTCGCGGGACGGAGCTCGCTCGGCCACCAGCCGGACGATCTCGTCGTACACCTTCGGGTGCAGGGTCGAGAACGACAGGTCCTCGAGCTCCCACTTGATGGTGTTCATACCGAGCCGGTGCGCCAGCGGGGCGTAGATCTCCAGCGTCTCGCGGGCGATCCGCTCCTGCTTCTCCTGGCGCAGGAAGCCCAGCGTGCGCATGTTGTGCAGCCGGTCGGCGAGCTTGATCACCAGCACCCGGATGTCCTTGGCCATCGCGACGACCATCTTGCGGATCGTCTCGGCCTGCGCGGACTCGCCGTACTTGACCTTGTCCAGCTTGGTGACACCGTCGACGAGCATGGCGATCTCTTCGCCGAAGTCCTTGGTCAGCTCGGCCACCGTGTACGGCGTGTCCTCGACCGTGTCGTGAAGTAGCGCGGCGCAGAGCGTCGGAGCCGTCATACCGAGCTCGGCGAGGATGGTGGCTACGGCGAGCGGGTGCGTGATGTAGGCGTCACCGCTCTTGCGCAGCTGGCCGGTGTGGTACTTCTCCGCGGTCCGGTAGGCGCGCTCGATCATCGCCAGGTCGGCCTTGGGGTGCGTCGCCCGCACCACCCGGAACAGCGGCTCGAGCATCGGCGCCCGGTTCGGGTGCCGGGTCCCGCCGAGACGGGCGAGCCGGGCGCGGACGCGAGCCGGGGCGATCCGCGGCGGCTGGGCGGCCGGCGGCGGTGACACGGGAGCCGGGCGCACCGGTGCCGGGGCGCGCGGAGGCTCCTGCGGTACTACGTTCGGTACCGCTGACGTCATCGCCGGGTCTTCGCCCACGTTGTGTCCCTCCGCCGACAGAGCACCAGTCTAGGGGTCACCGGCCAACGACAGAGAAACACCCCGTGGACAACACGCCGGGTCATTGACCCGTCACGGAGAGTTTATCCGATTTCAGACAGATAGGAGCGAAGTGATCCGCTCGGAGGCCAACCGCTCGCGCCACGGCAGGAACGACAGCTCCAGCAGGACCGCCGTACCGACGACCTCGGCCTCACAGCGCCGGATCAGCCGCAGACAGGCCTCCACGGTCCCACCGGTGGCCAGTACGTCGTCGATCACCAGCACCCGGTCCCCCGGGGCGAACGCATCCTGGTGGACCTCGATCGTCGCCTCGCCGTACTCCAGCGCGTAGGACTCCTCGTACGTCGCGGCCGGCAGCTTGCCCTTCTTGCGGACCGGGACGAACCCGGCGCCGAGGGCGAGCGCGACCGGGGCGGCGAGGATGAACCCGCGCGCCTCGATCCCGACCACCTTGTCGACCACCGGGTTACCGTCGTCGTCCTGCCCCGCGGCCGCCAGCGCCTGGACCACCTGGCCGAAACCGGTGTGGTCGGCCAGCAGCGGGGTGATGTCCTTGAACACCACCCCTTCCTGCGGGTAGTCCGGGATGTCGCGGATGCCGTCGGCCAGAACCTGCTCCAACGTCCGCGACATCACTTACCGCGCTTCGACCGCGGCTTGCGGCTCGGCTGCGGCCGCCCGGCGCCACCGGCGTTCATCGGACGCGCCGCCGGGGCCGGCACCGAGCCGGTCGCCCGCGGGGTGTCCTGAACCGGCGAGGCGCCCGGTGCTGCCGGCACCAGCTCGCTCTCGGCCGACTTCGCCTTCGACTTGGTCGCGCCGTCCTTGCTCTGCGCCTTCTTCGCGGTGACCCGGCGGTTCAGCGCCTGCATCCCCGGCTCGCGCTCCTTGAAGGTCGCGAGCAGCGCCGGAGCGATGAAGATCGACGAGTACGCCCCGACCGCGATACCGACGAACAGCGCCAGCGAGAGGTCCTTCAGCGGACCGCTGCCGAGCACCCAGGTGCCGACGACGAGGATCGACCCGACCGGCAGCAGCGCGATCAGCGTGGTGTTGATCGACCGCACGATGGTCTGGTTGACCGCGAGGTTGGTGGCGTCGGAGTAGGTGTAGCGGTTCGAGCCGGTGATCCCGCGGGTGTTCTCGCGGATCTTGTCGAACACTACGACGGTGTCGTACAGCGAGTACCCGAGGATCGTCAGGACGCCGATCACCGTGGCCGGCGTGACGTCGAACCCGATCAGCGCGTAGACGCCGACCGTGATCAGCACGTCGTGGACCAGGGCGATGATCGCGGCCGCGGAGGCCTTGGGTTCCCGGAAGTACGCCCAGATCACGAAGAAGACCAGCAGGATGAACACACCCAGCGCCCAGATCGCCTTGTTGGCGATCTGGTTGCCCCAGGAGGCGCCGATCTGGTTCGAGGTCACCTGGTCCGGGCTGATCCCGGCTTCCTTGGCGATCACCGACCGGATCTTCGGTACGTCGTCCTGGGTCAGCGGCTTGGTCTGGACCCGCACCCGGTCGTTGTTGATCGTGGTGACGACCGGGTCGCCGAGACCCTCGATGTTGGTCGCCTTCACCGCGTCGGTGAACTTCTGGACGGTGTCGCTGGTGATCTGGGTCTTGGCCTCGTACTCCACGCCGCCGCGGAACTCGATGCCGAGCTCCAGGCCACGGGCGAACAGGCCGACCAGTGAGATCGCCACCAGGGCGATCGAGACGACGAACCAGATCTTGCGCTTGCCGATGAAGTCGTAGGAGACCTCACCGCGGTGCAGCTTGTTCCCGAGCTGTCCGAGCTTCGACATCAGACCTCCCCTCCGACCGGCTTCCGCGTGGCCGGCGTCTTCTTCCGCGGGGCGGGCCCCGCGCTGTGGCCCGGCAGCCGTTCGACGCCGAGGTGTTCAGGATCCAGACCGGACAGCTTGTGGCCGTGACCGAAGAAGTTCGTCTTGGCCAGCAGCGTGACCAGCGGCTTGGTGAAGATGAAGACCACGACCAGGTCGATCAGCGTGGTCAGGCCGAGGGTGAACGCGAAGCCGCGGACGCTGCCGACGGCCAGGATGTAGAGCACCAGCGCGGCCAGCAGCGAGATCGAGTCGGCCGCGATGATCGTGTGCTTGGCGCGCGCCCAGCCGGTCTCCACCGACGACCGCAGACTGCGGCCCTCGCGCACTTCGTCGCGTAGTCGTTCGAAGTAGATGACGAACGAGTCCGCGGTGATACCGATGGCCACGATCAGACCGGCGATACCGGCCAGCGTCAGGGTGAAGCCGATGGCCTTGCCGAGCAGGACGACCAGCGCGAAGGTCAGCACCGCGGCGACCGCGAGTGAGGCGACCACCACCAGGCCGAGACCGCGGTAGTACAGGAAGGAGAAGAGCACGACCAGGCCGAGACCGGCCAGACCGGCGTAGATGCCCGCGCTCAGCTGCTCGCCACCGAGCTGCGGCGAGACCGTCGCGACCGACGAGGTGTCGAACGCGACCGGCAGGGCGCCGTACTTGAGCACGTTGGCCAGGTCGCGGGCCTCGGTCTCGGTGAAGGTTCCGGTGATCTGCGCCGAACCACCCGGGATCGGCTGCGAGACGCTCGGGGTCGAGATCGCGACACCGTCCAGCACGATCGCGAACAGGTTCTGGCCCTCGCCGCGCGCGGAGATGTTCTGCGTGGCCTTGAGGAACTTGTCGCCACCCTCACCGGTGAAGTTCAGGTTGACCTGCCACTGGAAGCCACCCTGCGGGATCCCGGCCGAGGCGTCCGACAGGTCGGTGCCCTTCAGGATCGCGGGGCCGAGCAGGTACTTGTAGGTCCTGCCCTTGTCACAGGAGAACTGTGGCTTGGCCGGGTCGTCGTCCTGCTTGTCACCGCACTTGTACGCCGCGAAGGCAGCCTGCGCGGCCGCATCGGGGACGTAGGTCAGCGGGTCACCCTTGTGCGCGCCCGGGGCGGCCGGCGGAGTGCTCGGCGTACTGGGCTTCGGGGTGCTCGGCTTCGGCGTGGGCGTC
The DNA here is from genome assembly GCF_039529655.1 of Kribbella yunnanensis. NCBI lineage: Bacteria > Bacillati > Actinomycetota > Actinomycetes > Propionibacteriales > Kribbellaceae > Kribbella > Kribbella yunnanensis. The sequence goes on from NZ_BAAANF010000003.1 coordinate 380,197, forward strand.
GGCGTGGCCTGGCCGAGCGCACTGCTCCAGGCCCGGCCGTTCGGCTTCGCGGTCGGCGTCCCACTGGGCTTGATCGACGTACTCGGCTTCGGCGTCGTGGACGGCTTGCCACTCGGCTTCCCGCTCGGGGTCGGCGTCGTCGACGGCTGCGGCATCGGGTTCGCCGGCTGCGCGTCGTACACGATCCGGAAGAACAGCAGAGCGGTCTGGCCGACCTGGGCCACCAAGGAGTCCCGCGTCGCGCCGGGCACGGCCACAGTGATGTGGTTCCGGCCGGAGGTGGTGATGTCGGCCTCTGCGACACCCGCACCGTTCACGCGCTGGGAAATGATGTTCTTGGCCTCGTTGAGCTGCTCGGCGGTCACCTCACCGCCGCCCGCCAAGTTCTTGGCAGTCAGCGTGATGGTCGTGCCACCGCGCAGGTCGAGACCGAGTTTGGGCTTCCAGGTCTTGGTGAGCGCCATGATCCCGAACAGCAGGACCACGATGACTCCCAGGGCAATCAGGAGCCGACCGGGGCGGGATGTCGTCGTCGTTGCCACGTCAGATTCAACCTTTGTGCTTCTGGGCGCGCCCCGGTGTCTCGTGGACGCGGGGCGCGCCGCAGGCCGTCAGTGAGGGGTCAGTTCTCGGTGTGCGTCGGCGGCGTCTTCGGCGCGTCCTGCGCCTTGACGTCAGCCTTGTCACGGCCCGCATCCGGTACGTCGACCGGGTCCTTGTCCGCAGCTGGCGCCTCGACCACGTCGGCCACCTCCTCGGTGGCAGTGGCCTCCTCGGGGGCAGCCTCGTCGGCGGTCGCGCCCTCCTCCGGGATGACCCGGCCGATGGCGGCCTTGACGACCTGGATCAGCACGCCGTCGGAGATCTCCAGCGTCACGTACTCGTCGTCGGTCTCCTCGACGATGCCGACCATGCCGCTGGTGGTGATCACCTTGGTGCCCGGGCTCAGCGAGGCGACGGTCTGGGCCTGGCGCTCACGCTGCTTACGCTGCGTGCGGCTCATGAACCAGATCATTCCGACGATCAGGATCAGCGGGATGAGCAGCGTGATACCGCCACCCCCGGAAGAGGCCATCGGTACGGCGAGGAGTTGCATCGGGTCTCAGAGTCCTTCGTCGATCGGGGAAAACGGGCTACCGGCACGCTCTGCAGAAGCGCACAGGTCGCAGCGGAATGACCTCAGGTCAGGCCAACGGGGAGTCTAACCCTGAGCGTCAACAAGTGCGTCACAACACCGGGTCACGTTTACGTTACTCGGTCTCGTCGAACAGTGTGTCCGCGAAAGTTGCACCTTTTGGCACCTTGAGCCCGATGTGCCGCCACGCTGCGGGAGTCGCCACCCGGCCCCGCGGCGTACGCGCTAAGTAACCGGAGCGGACGAGGAAGGGCTCGGCCACCTCCTCGACCGTCTCGCGCTCCTCACCGACCGCGACGGCCAGTGTGGACAGGCCGACCGGCCCGCCGCCGAACCGGCGGCACAATGCGTCCAGCACCGAGCGGTCCAGCCGGTCCAGCCCCATCTTGTCGACCTCGTAGAGCTCGAGGGCGGCCTTCGAGAGCGCCAGCGTGATGATCCCGTCGGCGCGGACCTCGGCGAAGTCGCGCACCCGGCGGAGCAGCCGGTTCGCGATCCGGGGTGTGCCCCGGGACCGGGACGCGATCTCGGCCGCACCCTCCGGGGTGATGTCGACCTCGAGCAGGTCGGCCGACCGGTTGACGATCTTCTCCAGCTCGGAGGCGTCGTAGAACTCCAGGTGCCCGGTGAAACCGAACCGGTCCCGCAGCGGCCCCGGCAGCAGGCCGGCCCGGGTGGTCGCCCCGACCAGCGTGAAGGGCGGGATCTCCAGCGGGATCGCGGTCGCGCCCGGTCCCTTGCCGACGATCACGTCGACCCGGAAGTCCTCCATCGCCATGTAGAGCAGCTCTTCGGCGGGCCGTGACATCCGGTGGATCTCGTCGAGGAACAGCACTTCGCCCTCGTTGAGCCCGGACAGGATCGCGGCCAGATCACCGGCGTGCTGGATCGCCGGGCCACTCGTCACCCGCAGCGGGGCCGACATCTCACTGGCGATGATCATCGCCAGTGTCGTCTTCCCCAGGCCGGGCGGACCGGACAGCAGCACGTGGTCCGGCGTCCGATTCCGGCCGCGGGCCGCGTGCAGGACCAGCTCGAGCTGCTCGCTGACCCGGCGCTGGCCACCGAACTCGGCCAGCGTGCGCGGCCGCAGCGCCGACTCGATCTTGCGCTCCTCGAGGTCCACCGCGTCCGCGGAGACCAGGGGGCGGATGTTGTCTTCCATCGCCTAGGCCTTCGACAGTGCGCGCAGCGCAGCGCGCAGCAGGTCGGGTACCGACGGGTTCGGGTTGTCGGCGGCCAGTGGCGACACCGCGGTGACCGCGTCCTCGGCGTCGCGAGCGGACCAGCCGAGACCGACCAGACCGGCGTGCACCTGCGCTCGCCAGGCCTCCTGCGTCTGCAGCGGCCGCCCGGTCACCGTCCGCGACGGTGCACCGATCTTGTCCTTGAGCTCCAGCACGATCCGCTGGGCGCCCTTCTTCCCGATCCCCGGCACCTTCACCAGTACGGCGAGGTCCTCGGTGGCCACCGCGTGGCGCAACTGATCGGGTTCGAGCACCGCGAGCGCGGCCTGGGCCAGCTTCGGGCCGACCCCGGTCGCGGTCAGCAGCAACTCGAACAGGCTCTTCGCATCGTCATCGGCGAAACCATAGAGCGTGAGCGAGTCCTCGCGCACGATCATCGAGGTCGCGATCCGCGCCTCCTGGCCGGGCCGCAACCCGGCCAGCGTGCCGGGATCACACTGGATCTGCAGGCCCACTCCCCCGACCTCGACCACGGCACTGTCCACTCCGATGGCCGCCACCGGCCCCCGCACGAACGCGATCACCGCGCACCTCCACAACTCATGGCACTACTCATGGCACTCATCGCTTGCCCTCCTGCGCCGCCACGGCGGCCCGCAGCCGGGCCACCTGCAGGCGGGACTGTGCCTGCGCCGCGGCTTCGAGATTCGACCGCGAGGCGGCCGCCTGCTGCAGCTTGCTCGCCACACCCCCACGCCAGATGTGACAGATCGCCAGCGCCAGCGCATCGGCGGCGTCGGCGGGTGTCGGCCGCTCGGGCAGCTGCAGGATCCGGGTGACCATCGTGGTCACCTGCTCCTTGCCGGCCCGCCCGGACCCGGTGACCGCGGCCTTGACCTCACTCGGGGTGTGCAACGCGACCGGCAGCCCACTGCGCGCGGCCACCACCATCGCCACCCCGGAGGCCTGGGCCGTGCCCATCACCGTCCGCACGTTGTGCTGCGCGAAGACCCGCTCCACCGCGACCGCCTCCGGCCGGTACTCGGTGATCCACTCGAGCAGCTCGGCCTCGATCCGCACCAGGCGCTGGGATACGTCCAAATCGGGCGGTGTCCGGATCACGCCGACGGCGACCATCGTGGGTGGTCTGCCCGGCGTGCCCTCGACGACGCCGAGACCGCACCGGGTCAACCCAGGGTCGACGCCGAGCACCCGCATGAACAACCTCCGAACGTTTGTTCGACAACCCTAACGGCCACTCCGGACAGCCGGGAAATCGACGCGCCGCCCGCTCAGAAGTAGTCGATCATGTACGCCGTCGACCCGCCGAACGCGTTGTCGAGCGCAGCATCGGCCGCCGCCGATCCACCCGACAACAGTCCGGCTCCACGGAGCGCAGCGACCGGCGTACCGGCATAGAGCGCGGCAAGCCCACGGGCACCCAACCGGACCGCGTCCTCAGCTGGCTCCGCGGCGACGAGCGAACCGGTGCCGTCCGCAACCGACAGCCGCCAATCCCCAGCATTTGCTGGCAGATCGGCATCCTCGATGCGCACCGAAAGATCCAGTACGGCGCCCGCCGCGTACCCGCGCTGTGCAATCGCAGCCGGGGCATCGATGAGCCGCAGCATCCACCGCTGAACTCGTGCCTGCGCTTCGGCCTCGTGCTCGGCGAGCAGATGCACGGGGTCGGTCGGCGCAGTGTGGACGTACACACTGCGCGCAATCGACGCACCAGACCCGACAGTCGCCCAGAGCGCCCGAGCGGTCTCCTCAGAGCCGGCCACCATCTCGTCGACGGACAGGTTCCCGTCGGACCAGTTATAGACGACAAAGCCGTCGTCAGCGACGTACGCGAAGTTGTCGTCGTCACCCAGCCAGGACTCGACCTCACTGAGCGGCCAGATCAGCGGACCGTTAGACCGCTCAGCCGCATGCAGCTTCGAAGCCAGCTCGATAAACAGCTGCGCATCCGCCTTACCAGCCTTGCGCACCTGCACCCCACGACCACCCAGCGTCCGCAGATCGGCCGCCGGGAAGGTGAACTGATACCGCCCACCACCAAACTCGTACCCCAGATGCCGGTACAGCACGGTGGTCGCCGGGTAGAGCGCCGACAGCGGATACCCCTTCTCCACACTGCGCTTCAGCACCGCACGCATCAGCAGGCTGGCAACCCCACGCCCGCGATACTCCGGCGCCACAACAACCCCAGCCACACCAGCCATAGGTATCCGCCGACCACCCCACCACTGCTCGAACGGCCAGATCCGCGCAGCCGCCACCAACTCGTCCCCGTCGAGCACTCCGAGGTACCGGCCGTCCTGCGCGAACTCCAGCGCAGTCTTCCGCCACTCGTCCTTGTCCCCACCAGGCCCGAACGACCTCTGCCGTACCTGCCACGCCGAGTCCACATGCTCCTCGGCAACATCCACAACCCGCAGCGCATCCGTCACCCCGCCGAGGTTACGTGAGCCGCCGTACCGCTCGCTGGCTATTTGCGGTCGGTGACCCAGAGGTGGATGGTGCCCTCGACGACTACGGTGCCGTCGTCGCGGGTGGCCTTGACGCGGACCGGTACGTCGGGGCCGGTGGTCCAGTCGTCGGGGTCGGTCTCGGCCGAGCAGGTCAGGTCTGAGGTGGACTTGGCCAGGTAGCTGACCTCCATGCCCTTCGGCAGCCAGCGCTTGCCGGTCGGAATGGTCGCCTCGGCCAGTGCGCCCATGGCCGCCTCCAGTCCGTTGCACACTGCGATCGCATGCACGGTGCCGATGTGGTTCTGGACCGCTCGCCGCTTGGGCAGTACGAGGGACGCGTAGTTGGGGCCGACCTGGACGAACCGCGGGCGGATCGACCGGAAGTACGGCGCCTTCCACGTGAAGGCTCGCGAGAACACGCGATCCCCGCCCGGAACCGCCTTGAGCCGGCCCCACATCTCCACTACCTGAGTCGCCATACCGGTCATGTTACCCACGGGTACGGCGATTGGTCACCCCTGGGTGAGGCTCTTCGGGCGCAGGTCCGTCCAGTGCGTCTCGATGTGGTCCAGGCACTCCTGACGGCCGGCCGGGCCGTGGGCGACCGTCCAGCCCGCCGGAGTCGCGGCGAACTTCGGCCACAGGCTGTACTGGCCCTCCTCGTTGATCAGCACCAGGTAGACGCCGTCGGCGTTCTCGAAGGGGTTGCTCACTGTCCTTGCCTTTCAGTTGCCAGCTGCACGACTGCTTCCAATGCGCGGAACCAGGTCTCGGCCAGGTCCCGTACGGCGTCTTCGGTGAGGAGTTCGGAGGCGTAGGCCCACTGCGCGATCAGCTCGGGGCCGTCAGGACGGTCCGCGGTCAGAGCGTTCAGAGTGAGCGCATGCGACATCGGCATCTCCGGATCCGCATCCAGCTCCGCAGCGCTGTCCTCGGCCGCGGGCGACCAGTCGGCCGCTTCCGGGAGGTCGAACCGACCCATGTAGTTGAACTCGATCTGCGGTTCGTCGAGCTCGGCCAGCACAGATGCGGTCTTCGGGTTGAGGTGGCGCAGGAGCCCGTGACCGATACCAGCCGTGGGCAGTGCAGCCAGGTGTTCCCGGATGCGGCCCAGTGCCACCTCCAGGTCCTGCCCGGCCGGGTCGAGCCGCACCGGTACGACGCTGGTGAACCAGCCGACCGTCCGCGACAGATCGGCGTCGCCCGCGAGTTCCGCCTCGCGACCGTGCCCTTCGAGATCGACCAGCACGGGCGCATCGGCTGCCGTACCGAAGTAGTGTGCTCGCCACTCCCCCACGGCCAGTGCGAACGCGGTCAGCAGCACATCGTTCACACCCGCACCGAAAGCAGCCGGTGCCCGGCTGAGCAGCGGACCGGTCACTCCCGCAGGCAGCGTCAGCGACAGGGAGCTCGTGGTGCGCACGGTGTCTCGTACTGAGTCGAGTGGGCGGGCCAGTGGTAGACCTGCGCCCTCCGCGAGGATCGAGGTCCACAGCGGTAGCTCGTCCTCAGCCGCCGACTCCACGGCCCGCGCGGCGAGCCGACGGGACCAGCGACCGAAGGACAACTCCACCGGCGCCAGCTCCGGCGTACGGCCTTCTCGTACGGCGGACCAGGCGGCAGCGAAGTCAGGCAGTAGCACGCGCCAGGACACGCCGTCGGTCACCAGGTGATGCGCGAGGATCAGCAGCCGGCCCGGCGTCTCGGGGCCGGCGTCGAACCACACTGCCCGGACCATGGCGCCCGCATCGGGATCAAGCCCGGCCCGCGCAGTCAGTGCGTGCTGAGAGATCGCCGTACGCAACGCTTCCTCGTCGGCACCGCGCACGTCGGCTCGGGTGAGCCACGTGCTCACGTCTGCATGCGTCGGCACGGACAGCACGGGCTCCGGCTCGCGAATCAAGCGGGCACGCAGCATGTCGTGCCGGTCGGCCACAGCTTGCAGAACAGCCCGCAGGCTCGCCTGAGTGAGCTCTGCCGGAGTGCGGAGCAGGGCGGCCTGGTGGTAGCCCGCGATCGGACCGCCGCGCTCCACCATGGCACGCATGATCGGCGTGAGCGGGACCGTACCCGCACCGTCGTCGTGGACTACCACGTGCTCGGCGACCGTCGCCACTGCAGCCAGTGCGATTACTGTGCGGTGCTGGAACAGCTGCCGTGGAGTGAATCGCAGCCCACGGGCGCGGGCCCGGGCGACCAACTGCATGGCGATGATGCTGTCGCCACCGAACGCGAAGAAGTCGTCCTCGGTTCCGACCGCCTCGGCCGGCAACCCCAGTGCTTCGCCGTACAGCTCTCGCAGGACGTACTCGGTCTCGTTCTCCGGAGTCCGCCCACCACCCGCCAGGGTGAAGTCAGGCGCTGGCAGGGCCGCCCGGTCGAGCTTGCCGTTCGACAGCACCGGCAGCCGGTCCAGTACGACGACCGCCGCCGGAACCATGTAGTCGGGCAACGCTGCCGCGGTGTGCGCGCGCAACTCGGCCGGGTCCGCATCGGAGACCACGTAGGCGACGAGCTGTCGCTGGTCGCGAGCGATGACGACGCTCTGGCTGACTGAAGGGTGGCTGTCGAGCACAGCCTCGATCTCGGCCAGCTCGATCCGGTAGCCGCGGATCTTGACCTGATGGTCGGTCCGTCCACCGAACTCCAGCAGCCCGTCCCGCGTCCAGCGAGCGAGGTCACCCGTGCGGTACATGCGGGCACCCGGCGCACCGAACGGGTCAGCGACGAACCGCTCGGCGGTCAGCTCCGGCCGGCCCAGGTAGCCACGCGCGAGCCCCGGACCGGACAGGTACAGCTCGCCGGTGACACCCGGCGGAACCGGAGTCAGCGCTGTGTCGAGCACGTAGGCGCGAGAGCCGTGGACCGGCCGCCCGACGACCGGACGTGCGCTGTCGCTGACCCGGCCGACCAGTGCGTCCACGGTCGCTTCGGTTGGCCCGTACAGGTTGAAGCCCTCGGTGTTCGGCAGTGCGGCCAGCCGACTCCACAGCGACTCCGGAACCGCCTCGCCACCGAAGCCCACCACTGCGAGCGGGCACTCGCCGTCCGGACCGACCAGCCCGCTGTCGGCTAGCTGAGTCAGCAGCGACGGCGTGACCTCGATGAAGTCGATGCCGCGGTCGCGGATGAATGCCGTGAGCAGTTCCGGATCGCGTCGTGTCTCGTCGTCCGCGATGTGCAGCGCGTGCCCGTCCAGCAGCCACAACTGCGGCTGCCACGATGCGTCGAACGAGAACGACCAAGCGTGCGCCACCCGTAGGTGCTTGCGACCGGCCCGCTCCTTCGCCAGATCGTGCAGGTCGTGGCGATGGCTGTGGAAGAGGTTCGCGACACCGCCCTGGGTGACGACAACGCCCTTGGGCCGACCAGTCGATCCGGACGTGTAGATCACGTACGCCGGGTGGTCCGGGCCGGGCGCCGTCGGAGTCGCTTCCGAGAGTCCGGCCAACGCGTCGAGACGCAGTACGGGGATGTCCGTGGCAGGCAGGGCGGTGTCCGTGGTGGACAGGACCAGGACCGGGTCAGCATCCGTGAGCATGCTGGTGAGGCGTGACTCGGGCAGGTCGGGGTCCAGCGGCAAGTAGCCGGCACCCGCCTTCATGACCGCGAGGATCGCCGCGATGTAGTCAGCTGTGCGCGGCAGGGCCAGTGCGACGAGCCGCTCCGGCCCTGCGCCCTGTCCGGCGAGCACCCGGGCCAGTTGCTCGGTGCGGGCGTCCAGCTCGGCGAAGGTCCACGTGTTGTGGTCGTCGGTGACGGCGATCGCGTCTGGACTTGCTGCGACCTGCGCGGCGAACAGAGCGGGCACAGTCTCGAGCCGCTCGGCCGGCGAGAGCGCAGTGTCGTTCCAGGTCTCCAGAACAGCCTGCCGCTCGGCAGCGCTGAGGACGTCGAGAGAACTGACCCTGCCTGCGGGGTCGGCGACGACCTGTTCCAGCAGGGACTCCAACCGACGGCCGAGGAGTTCTGCGGTCGACCGGTCGAACAGGTCGGCGCTGTACTCGATCCACCCCTGGATACCGTCGCCCTCAGGCTGTTCGACGAAGTCGAAGCTGAGATCGAACTTCGAGGTCTCCTGGCCGACCGACTCGCGCCGTACGGACAGTCCGGGGATCTGCGGGCCCCCGGACTGGTTGGCGATGTGGGCAACCATCACCTGGAACAGCGGGTGCCGGGCGAGCGAGCGCTCCGGCTTGATCGCCTTCACGAGCCGCTCGAACGGCAGGTCCTGGTGCTCGAACGCCGTCAGGTCGGTCTCGCGGACCCGCATCAGCAACTCGGTGAAGGTCGGGTCGCCGGACAGATCCGTTCGCAGGACGAGCGAGTTCACGAAGAAGCCGACGAGGTCTTCGAGCGCCTTGTCGCCGCGGCCCGACACCGGCGCGCCGAGAGGGATGTCCGTCCCGGCACCGAGTCGGTGCAGCAGCGCCGCGACAGCAGCGTGAGCCACCATGAACATGCTGACGCCGTTCTCCCGTGCCAGAGCGCGCAGTGCGCTCTCCACAGCCGGTGCGACCGCGAAGCCGACCGTGCCACCCCGCCCGCCCGACTCCGCTGGACGCGGACGGTCGACGGGCAGGTTCAGCTCGACCGGTAGCTCGGCGAGCGTCCGGCGCCAATGCTCGACCAAACCAGTCTCGGTCGCCGCCAGCAGCTCCTGCTGCCACAAGGCGTAGTCGGCGTAGCTCACGGGGAGTGGCGCCCACTCCGGGCTGCGACACTCGACGCGCGCCGCGTAGGCGCTGGACAGGTCGTCAAGCAGCGGGCGGTCCGACCACTCGTCGGTGGCGATGTGGTGCAGCAGAAGCAACAGCACATGCTCGTCCGGTCCCACCTCGCACAGGACTGCCCGCACCGGGATCTCCTGTCCCAGATCGAACGCGTACGCCGCCTCGGTCGCGAGGTCGGCGTAGTCCGCCACGGTGAGCGGGAGCTCGGCGTGGTCGAGGACCTGTTGGAACGGCACGCCGTCAACGGCCGGGAACACGGTGCGCAGCGGTGCGTGCCGTGCGACGACGTCGTTCAGTGCAGCCTCGAGTGCGGCTCGATCGAGTCGACCGGTGAGCCGCCAGACCGACGGGAGGTTGTACGTCGGATTAGGCCCCTCTACCTGGTGTAGCAGCCATAGCCCCTGCTGCGAGGACGAGAGCGGCAGCCGCTCCGGTACCGACCGCGCCGCGTCGAGCGCAGGCCGTACGACGCTCTGGGCCACCTCAAGGTGTCTGGCGAGCTTGGCCGGTGTGGGTGCGTCGAAGATCGTGCGCAGCGACGCCTTCTCCCCGACACTCGCCCGAAGCCGGCTGACCAGTCGCATCGCACTCAGCGAGTGCCCACCCAACGCGAAGAAGTCATCATCGACGCCCACCCGCTCGAGGCCAAGCACCTCAGCCACCAGCGCACACAGCGTCTCCTCGAACGGAGTACGCGGTCGCGCGTCGCCCACCTCGGCCGCGAAATCCGGCGCCGGCAGCGCCCGCCGATCCAGCTTCCCGTTCGGAGTCAACGGCAGGCCATCGAGCGCAACCACCGCAGCCGGAACCATGTGCTCCGGCAACGAGACCGCTACGTGCGCCCGCAACTCCGCAGATCCCACCGGGTCTGCCAACACCACATACGCAACCAACTGTTCGTCCCGGAGGATCACAGTCGCCTGCGCCACGGCGGGGTGGGCACTCAGCGCAGCCTCGATCTCACCCAACTCGATGCGGAAACCACGCAGCTTCACCTGGTCGTCCACACGACCCAGGTACTCGAGCTCACCGTCCTGCCGCCACCGCGCGAGGTCGCCGGTCCGGTACATCCGCTGACCCACTGCGAACGGGTTCGCGACAAACCGCTCAGCCGTCAGCCCGGGGCGTCCGAGGTAGCCGCGCGCCAGCTGGACACCCGCGAGGTACAGCTCACCGGCCACACCCGGGGGCACCGGGTTCAGGGCCGCATCGAGCACATAGGTCTGCGTGTTCCACACCGGCCGCCCGATCGGGACGGTGGTCGGGTCGGCGGCGACCTCGTGGGAGGTGACGTCGACTGCGGCCTCGGTGGGGCCGTAGAGGTTGTGCAGCTTGCTGCTGGGCAGCACTTCGGCGAACCGCGCGGCCAACGGCGCAGGCAACGCCTCACCGCTGGCCATGACCTGCCGCAACGAGGTGCACGCCGCAGCGGCCGGCTCATCCACGAACGCCCGCAGCATCGACGGGACGAAGTGGGTCGTGGTGATCTGCTCCTGCTGAATCAGCTCAGCCAGGTAGACCGGGTCCCGATGTCCTTCCGGACGCGCGACCACCAGAGCAGCACCTGTGATCAGCGGCCAGAAGAACTCCCACACCGACACGTCGAACCCGGCAGGTGTCTTCTGCAGCACCCGGTCGGTGGGCTCGAGCCGGTAGGTGTCCTGCATCCACAGCAGGCGGTTGACGATCGCCCGGTGCGGAACTGACACACCCTTCGGCCGACCAGTCGAGCCAGACGTGTAGATGACGTACGCAGCCTGCAGTGGGTTGTAGGACTGCGGCAGCGGCGCGTCGGCCGGCTGCTCAGGCGTTCCGTCCAGCGCGACCAGGACCGTGGCGATGTCAGTGTCAGTGTCGGTAACCACACAGACCGGCTCGGCGTCTCCGAGCATGTAGGCCAGCCGATCAGCCGGGTAGCTGGTGTCCAACGGCAGATACGCAGCGCCAGCACGCTGTACGGCGAGCAGGGTGATCACCAACGCAAGCGAACGTGGCAACGCGACAGCAACCGTGGTGTCAGCTTGTGCACCGTTGGCGGCGAGTGTGCGAGCCAACGTCTCCACTCGCGCATCGAGCGCGGCGTACGTCAGCTGCTCGCCCTCGAAGACGAGAGCAGTCGCCTCTGGCGTACGAGCCACCTGCGCACGGAACAACTCCGGCAGTGTCGTGTCGACGATCGCATGCTCGGTGTCGTTGAAGCCTTGGAGGACAAGGGCGCGCTCGTCGTCGTAGAGCACATCGAACGTGCCGACTCGACGGCTGGGGTCGGCGACGACCTGTTCGAGCAGAGACTCCATCCGGCGGCACAGGAGCTCTGCAGTCGCCGCATCGGTCAGGTCGGTCGCGTACTCGAGCAGGAGCGTGAGGCGGCCGGATACGTCCGACTCGTCCACGAAGGTGAAGTTCAGATCGAACTTGGCCGCACCGGTCTCCATCTCGTACCACTCCGCGGGCAGCCCGAGCAGAGCCTCGGGATCACCCTCAGGACGATGGTGGTACCCGAGCATCACCTGGAAGAGCGGGTTACGACCGGTGACTCGCGGCGGGTTGACCGCTTCGACGACCCGGTCGAACGGCACGTCCTGGTGCTCGAACGCGGCCAGCGACGACTCCCGGACCCGCGCCAGCAACTCCTGGAACGTCGGTGCGCCGGACAGATCAGTCCGCAGTACCAGGGTGTTCACGAAGAAGCCGACCAGGTCATCCAGACCGCTGTCGGTACGACCCGCGATCGGCGCACCCAGCGGAATGTCGTCGCCCGCTCCCAACCGATGCAGCAGGGCGGCGGTAGCAGCCTGCACCACCATCCACATGCTGGTGCCGGTAGTAGTGGACAGCTCGCGCAACGCACGCCCCGTCTCGACGGGTAGTTCGTAGCGGACGATGGCACCGCGGCCGCTGGGGTCGGTCGGGCGCGGACGGTCCAGCGGCAGGGTCAGCTCGTCCGGGGCGCCGCGTAACGCCTCACTCCAGTACGCGAGCTGGTGCTCACCCAGCTGCTCGAAGAGCTCTTCCTGCCAGAGCGTGTAGTCGGCGTACTGCACCGGTAGCGCGTCCCACACCGGTTCGCCACCGGCAATGCGGGCGGCGTACGCCGTGTTGAGGTCGGCCAGGAACGGACGGTCGGACCACTCGTCGGTGGTGATGTGGTGCAGAACCACAGCCACGACATGGTCTTCCGCACCGACCCGGAACACCTCTGCCCGCAAGGGGAACTCGCGCGTCAGGTCGAAGGTACGTCGCTGCGCGGACTCGACCAGCCCAGGCAGATCGCCCTCGGCACAGTCCACAGCGCTGAACGACAGCTGTGCCTCGTCACGAATCCACTGGAACGGCACACCGTCGTGTTCACCGACCAGAGTCCGCAGCGACTCATGCCGCGCGGCCACATCCTGCAGCGCTGTCTGCAACGCCGGTACGTCGAGTGCCCCGCGCAGGCGGAACACCAACGGGAAGTTGTACGCCGCCCCTGCGCTCTCCAGCTGCTCCATCAGCCACAGCCGTCGCTGCGCCGCGGACAACGGGACGTACTCCGGACGCTCGCCGTACGCCGTCAGAGCGGGGCGCGTGGGCTTGCCGTTGTCGGCGCGTCCCGCCAGCAGTGCCGGGGTCGGTGCCTCGAACAGGTCGCGGATGGCGAGCTCAGCACCGAGTTCGGTGCGCGCACGGCTGACCAGCCGGGTGGCGAGCAGCGAGTGCCCGCCGAGATCGAAGAAGTTGTCCTCGGCCCCTACTTCGGGCAGTCCGAGCACCTCCGCGAACAGCCGGCACAGCACCTCTTCCTCCGGCGTCCGCGGACCACGTCCACCGCCCAGCGCGACCGCCGGCTCTGCATCCGGCAATGCCCGTACATCGAGCTTGCCGTTGGAGTTCATCGGTAGACCGTCGACCGTGACGAAGGCGGCCGGCACCATGTAGTCCGGCAGCTCACGCCCCAGGTCGTCGCGCAACCGCCGTACCAGCGCACTGGCTTCCCGAGCCGCGGTCGGATCATTCGCGTACGGCGCTGTGCCGCCGCCCGCGCGGTAGAGCCCACTGGTCAGCCGCGCGTCGTCCGGCACGAAGACCGCGTCGTACGTCGCGACCGCCTTGCCCCAAGTCGTCAGCACCTGCTGGCCGAGGGTGTGCAGGTCTTCTGGGTCAACACCGTCACCGACGCGACCATCCGGGATCCCGGTGACGCGCAGAGCTCTCCCGTCGGACGGTAGTGCGGCGAGCGTGGTCCACTCGACGGTCGGTACGTCGCCGAGCTGCAGGTCCGGGTCCCCGGCGTACAGGACGACGTCGTACCGGTGTCGGCTCAGCTCGTTGTGGTGCAGCGCGCGCTTGGTGCGCAGGTCGACCTCGTAGCCCAGCGTGGTGAAGTAGTCGGGGTCGACGAGAAGTTCCTTCTCCAGCTGCAGTCCGCGCTCCACAGCGCGCTCCAGTTCGGTCTCCGCGGTTCCACGGGCCTGCTGGATCTCGGTGTGGAAGGTGCGGGCCAGACGGAGGTTGCGGACGTCTCCGACGAACAGTGCTCCGCCAGGAGCCAGCAACTCCATCGCACCGTTGATGACGGTGGTCAGGTACTCGATGCTCGGGAAGTACTGGATGACCGAGTTGATGACGATCGTGTCGAAGAAGCCGGTCGGCAGCTCGGGCAGGTCGTCGGCCGGCCGGCAGTGCAGCTCGACCCGGTCCGCGAGCTCCGGGTCGTGGGCACGCAGGTCGGCGCCGATCTTGCGGATGACGGGCGCAGCGAAGTCAGTGCCCCAGTACGACTCGACCGCGGGCGCGAGCCGGGACAGCAGCAGGCCGGAGCCGATACCGATCTCCAGCACCCGGCGCGGGTGCAGCGACTCGATCCGGGCCAGCGTGGACTCGCGCCACTCGTGCATCTCCTCGAACGGGATCGGCTGACCGTCGTACGAGCTGTCCCAGCCGTCGTACTGCTCGGTGAAGACGGCGGTGCCGATCTCCTCGTACTCGTCGGAATAGATCTCCTGCCACTCGTCGACCTGGGCAGCCTCGGCGGCCTGTCGCTCGGCGGAGTCAGCCGCAGCCGGTACGACGTAGCCCACCAGCCGTTCGTCGCGGACCACCACGGCGGCCTGGGCGACCAGTGGGTGCCGGCTGAGCACGGTCTCGATCTCACCGGGCTCGATCCGGTAGCCGCGAATCTTGACCTGGTCGTCGGTGCGGCCGAGGAAGTCGAGGTTGCCGTCGGCGGTCCGGCGTACCAGGTCGCCGGTGCGGTACATGCGCTCGCCAGACACACCAAACGGGTCAGCTACGAAGCGTTCGGCGGTCAGACCGGGCTGGTCGAGGTACCCGCGCGCCAGACCGATACCGGCGATGTACAACTCACCAGGTACGCCGTCCGGTACCGGCCGCAGCCAGGTGTCGAGAATGTGCGCGCGTGTGCCGCGGATGGGCTTGCCCACGGTCGGTGTGTCACTGTCGAACGTGCCGCCACCCAGCGTGTTGATGGTGTACTCGGTCGGCCCGTAGAGGTTGTAGCCGTAGGTCCCCTCGGTGTCGCGCAGCGCCGCCCACACCGTGTCCGACACGGCCTCACCACCGAGCAGCACCAGCGGTGGGACGTGACCCTCCAGCAGACCCTGCTCGATCAGCAGCCGCGCGTACGTCGGAGTGACGTTCACGACGTCGATGCGGTGCTGCTCGCAGTAGGCAACGAGTGCCTCGGCGTCGCGCCGCAGCTCCTCGTCGCAGACGTGCACCTCGTGGCCCTCAACCAGCCAGAGCAGCTCTTCCCACGACATGTCGAACGCGAACGACACGGTGTGCGCGATACGCAACCGCCGTCCACCGGCCGAGGCGACCGCCGGGTCGAAGATCTCCTTCTGATGGTTGAGCTGCATGTTGGTCAGGCCGCGGTACGGCGTGACAACGCCCTTGGGGCGACCGGTGGAACCAGACGTGTAGATGACGTAGGCCGGGTGCTCAAGACTGAAGCTGCGCTGGACAGGTGTGTCGGAGAGTCCAGCCAGTTCGCTCTGCACTGCTGGCTCGTCCAGCAGGACTCGGCCCATGTCGCCGTCCAGGGTTGCCGACACAGCAGTCGTGCTGAGCAGCAAGAGCGGACGGGCATCGGCCAGCATCAGCGATAGCCGGTCGGCCGGGTGATCGAGTTCCAGCGGCAGATAGGCCGCCCCGGTTCGCAGTACGGCGAACAGCGCCACAACCATGTCCAGCGAGCGTGGTAGCCCCAGTGCGACAACCTGCTCGGGACATGCGCCCCGTTCGATCAACAGTCGGGCCATGCGGTTCACGGCCGCGTCGAGTTCGGCGTACGTCAGTGTGCGGTTGCCAAAGACCAGTGCACGAGCGTCCGGCGTACGGGTCGCCTGTGTGGCTAGCAGATCGGCGATGGTCTCCTCGGGGTCCGGGACCTGGCTCGCGGCCCACTCCGTCTGCAGTGCGCTGCGCTCGGCGGGCAGCAGCGGGTCGAGGGAGCCGACGGGCGCGGTGAGGTCGGAGGTGAGCCGATCGACCAGCAGGGCGAACCGGTCGAGCAGCACCTGCGCGTCGTGCGTAGGGACGAGGTCGGGCCGGTGGGTCAGCGTGACAGCGATCTCGCGGCCTGGAGTGATGACGAGGTTGACCGGGTAGTGGGTCGCGTCGACGTTGGCGACGGCGGTCGCGCCGTGCTGCGTGCGCAGCAGCTCCAGTCGTTCCTCGGTGTCGTTGTTGCGCAGCACGAACAACGTGTCGAACAGCTTGCGGTGGCCGGTCTCGGCCTGCAGTACGCCGAGGCTGAGGTGCTCGTACGGCATCAGGTCCAGGCGCTCGCCCTGGATCCGCTGCAGCAGCCGGAGCACCGGTTCGGCCGCGTCGAGACGGAGGCGGGTCGGGACCGTGTTCAGGAACAGACCGATGATCTCGCCGACGTCCGGAACCTCGCTCGGGCGGCCGGCGACCGTCGTACCGAAGACGACATCCGGGCGGCCAGTTGCCGAAGCAAGTGTGAGCCCCCACGCCGCATTCAGCAGAGTGTTGAGGGTCAGACCGTGCACGCGACCCACCTCGCGCAGCCGCTCGCTGAGCGCGGCAGGCAGCAGTACGTCGAGCTGGTCGGGGATAACGGGGTCCAGACCATCAGGTGCGGTCGGGGCGAGCAGAGTGGGCTCGTCCAGACCGGAGAGCGCAGTACGCCAGGCCGCGGTGGCAAGTGTGTCGTCCTGACGCTCCAGCCAGGTCAGGTAGTCGCGGTAGCTGCCCGGCTCAGGCAGAGCGGTTCCGGTCTTGTAGAGGCCGAACAGCTCGTCGAGGAACAGCCAAGCCGACCAGCCGTCCCACAGAATCAGATGCCGGCCGATGACGAGCCGGTCGCCCTGGTCCAGCCGCACCAGCAGCAGCCGGAACAAAGGCGGTGCCGAAAGGTCGAAGCGACGGTTGCGCTCGGCATCGGTCAGCTCTCGCAGCCGTGCGTCCTGTTCAGCGACCGGGAGACCGGAGAGGTCGACTTCTTCAAGTGGGATCGCCGGGTCCTCGACAATGAACTGCACCGGCTGATCGAGGCCCTCACTGGTGAAGCCCGCGCGCAGACCGGGGTTGCGCACCAGCAGTGTGCGGACAGCGGCTCGAAGCCGGTCGGTGTCGAGGCGCTCCGCGAAGTCGAAGGTCTCGTGGACGGTGTAGACGTCCATCGCACCCTCGTAGAACGCCGAGTGGAAGAACAGTCCCTCCTGCAACGGAGCGAGCGGCCAGACATCCTCCACGACCGCAGGGGACGCAAACGAACGCACGTGAGCGAGCTGCGCATCCGTGAGTGCAAACGCGACGCTGTGGTCCGCCACTGCCTCCACAACAGCAGGGGCGGCCGCAGCGAGCGCAGCAGGAGTGCGGTGCGTGAAAACGTCGCGTGGACTCAGTTCCAGGCCGCCTGCGCGGGCGCGTGTTGCCACTCCGATAGAGCTGATACTGTCGCCGCCGAGGTGGAAGAAGTCGTCATCAGGACCCAGGTCCTCGATGCCGAGCACGGCCGCGAAGATCCCGGTGAGCAGCCGCTCCGCAGGTCCTTCCGGCTCCCGGCGCGCCGCGCGTTCGGCCTCTGGTGCCGGCAGCGCCGCCTGGTCCAGCTTGCCGCTGGGGCTCAGCGGCAGGTCGTCCAATACGACGTAGGCCTCGGGCACCATCGATGCTGGCAACACCTCAGCCAGCGTGGCTCGCAGCTCGGCCACATCTACTGCAGCACCAGACACCGGTACCGCGTAGGCGATCAACCGCTGTTCACGCACCACTACAGCGCCACGGGCGACAGCTGGGTGAGCAGTCAGCGCGGCCTCGATCTCACCGAGCTCTACCCGGTTGCCACGGAGTTTGACCTGCCGGTCGGTGCGGCCGAGGTAGTCGATCGTCCCGTCCGGACGGCGACGCACCAGGTCGCCGGTGCGGTACATCCGTGCGCCAGTCGCATAGGGGTCCGCAACGAAGCGGTCCGCGGTGAGCGCAGGATGCTGGTGGTAGCCGCGGGCCAGCTGTACGCCGGTCAGGTACAGCTCACCGGGCACACCGTCCGGCACTGGCCGCAGACACGAGTCGAGTACGCGCAGACCGGTGTTCCACACCGGCCGGCCGATCGGCACAGTCGTGTCGGACGCACCGTCGTACTCATGGAACGTGACGTCCACGGCGGCCTCGGTGGGTCCGTACAGGTTGTGCAGCGGTACGCCGGTCAGCTCGCTCCACCGACGGGACGCCGTACCGGACAACGCTTCGCCGCTGCTGAACACGCGACGCAGGCTGCGTGACCACACTGCATCCGCGGTGACCTCGTCGGTCACCAGGAACGCTTCCAGCATTGACGGTACGAAGTGCATGGTCGTCACCTGCTCAGCCTGGATCAGCCGGGCCAGGTAGGCGGGGTCGCGATGACCGTCCGGTACGGCGAGCACTACGGCCGCACCTTCACACAGCGCCCAGAAGAACTCCCAGACACTGACGTCGAAGCTGGACGGCGTCTTCTGCAGCACACGATCGTCGGCCGTGAGACCGTACGCACCCTGCATCCAGGCCAGCCGGTTGACGATGGCGCGGTGCGTCACGACAACACCCTTGGGCCGACCGGTCGAGCCGGAGGTGTAGATCAGGTACGCCGCGTCGTCAGGCTCGGCCTGGACCACAGCCGTGTCGGGCAGCACCTCCACCGCGTCCGTCGTCAGAACGTCCAGACCATCGACAGCAGGCACCCGAGCTGCATCACGATCGGTGGTGACCACAGTCGTCGCACCTGAATCAGCCAGCATGTAGACAAGGCGATCCGCGGGATAGTCGAGGTCCAGCGGCAGGTACGCCGCACCGGCCTTCAGAACACCCAGCAGCGCCACCATCAGCTCCGCCGACCGAGACACCGCGACAGCGACGAACTGCTCCCGGCCAACGCCCCGAGCGCGCAACCGCCGAGCCAACGCCTCAGCCCGTACGTCGAGCTCGGCATACGTGAGCGTCTCGCCCTCAAACACCACCGCAGTGGCGTCCGGCGTCTTCGCAACCTGTACGGCGAACGCCGCAGCCAGCGTGGTCGCCGGAACGGCGTGGGTCTCCCCCACCGGATGCGCCCCGGCCAGCTCACTCGGGGTCAGCAGATCGAGGTTGGCAACCTTGCGAGCAGGGTCGCCGGCCAGCGCCTCCAGCACCAGTGTGAGCCGGTCGGCGAGTGACTGGACCGCATCGGCGTCGAGACGCTGAACGTGATGCTTCAGCCGCAGGTCGAGCCGCCGGCCCGGCTTGACGATCAGAGCGAGCGGGTAGTGCACAGCGTCGTGGAAGGCGTGTCCAGCAAGGGCAACCGAGCCGGTGGGGTCGGTGACGCCCTCGTTGCTGGGGTAGTTCTCGAACACGACCAGCGTGTCGAAGAGCTCACCACCACCTGCATGTCCGGCGGCCCGCTGGATGTCGGCCAGACCCAGGTGCTGGTGGTCGAGCAGTGCGCTCTGCTCCTCCTGCAGCCGGTCCAGCAGCTCGCCAAACGTGTCAGCCGGTGACCAGCGCAGCCGAGTCGGCAGCGTGTTGATGAAGAGACCGATCATCGACTCGATGCCGTCAACGGCCACGTCACGGCCCGAGACGGTGGTGCCGAACAGCACGTCCTGCTGACCGGTCATGCGACCGAGCAGCAGACCCCAGGCGCCCTGCACGATCGTTCCGAGCGTGACGGCGCGTTCCCGGGCCCGGGCGGTGAGCTGAGCAGTCACGCGCTCGGACAGCTCGATGCGAACCTGGGCCGGCTCAATCGGACCAGCCGGCGCGGGTGCCTCCACCAGACGGGTCGGTTCGTCCACACCCTCCAATGCGGTCCGCCACGCAGCCCGAGCCGCCTCACGGTCCGCACTGGCGATGCGGCCGAGATAGGCGCGGTACGGCGCAACCTCGGGCAGCGGGACCGGGTTGTCGCCGTACAGGGCCAGGAGCTCGCGGTGCAGGACGGGCAGCGACCATCCGTCCGCGATGATGTGGTGGAACGTCAGGACCAGCTGGCTGCGTTCTGCACCGAGCCGGATCAGCGCGCAGCGCATCAACGGCGGCCGGGACAGGTCGAAGCGCTGCGCCCGCTCTTCGGTAGCGGCAGAGGCGTCGTCAGTCTCACGCCACGGGACTTCCACACCGGAGGCGATGAGCTGGACCGGACGCCCGTCGGGTAGTTGCCGGAAGCAAGCACGCAGCGGCGCGTGCCGATCCAGCAGACGCTGCGCTGCAGTGCGCAGGAGCGATCCGTCGACCGGCCCGGTCAGCTCGATGACCTGCTGGACGACGTACGCGTCGTGTTCGGTGCCATCGACCAGAGCGTGGAAGAAGAAGCCCTCCTGCAGCGGTCCGAGCGGCAGGACCTCATCCACCGACAGCTCACCCTGCAGCGCAGCGAGCTCATCCGCGGCCGGCTGCTGCCACGCCAGTACGTCAGCGTCGTCGGACTGGGCCGTGCGAACGACTGTGGCCAGCTCGGCAACAGTGCGATGCCGGAACACATCCCGTGTGGTCAGCTCCAGTCCGGAGCGCCGGGCCAGGATCAGTAGCTGCACAGCGATGATGCTGTCGCCGCCGAGCGCGAAGAAGTCGTCGTCGATGCTGACCGACGGCAGACCGAGCGCACGGGCGTACAGGTCGCACAGCAACTGCTCGCGGGCCGACGAAGGAGCCCGCCCGGCGCTGAGCCGTGTGTAGTCGGGCACTGGCAGCGCAGCCGCATCGAGCTTGCCACTAGGTGTCACGGGCAGCTTGTCCACCGGAACGAACGCAGCCGGAACCATGTAGTCGGGCAGGTACTCGGACGCATGCGACCGCAGCGCAGCCATCAACGCAGCGGCGTTCCGGAACGGCGCCGGGCGGTTGGTGAGCGGGTGCCGACCACCTGCCCGGTACGGCGCAATGACGTCCTCGCGCGCGAAGACTGCGTCCAGACTGCCGTCCTCCGCGTCACCGTTCCACGTCAGTACGGCGGTGTACCCGTGCCGAGCCGCCGTCTCGTGCAGCTCCTCCGGATCGACGCCGTACGTCGCAATGGCCGGCCGGCTGCTGTCTTCGAGGGCCTCGAGCGCAGCCAGGTCCTCAGCGAGACGGGAGTTCGGGATACCGGTGACCCGCACCGGCCCGGCCACACCGGCCAGCAGTTCGTCGAGCGAATCAACGGCGAACCAGTCCGACTCGGCGGCCGCTGGTGCGACAACCTCGCCAGCTCGCAGCACGACGTCGTACCGGTAGCGAGTGAGCTCGTTGTGATGCTTGCCGCGCTTGACGCGGATGTCGGCGGTGAATCCATCGAGTGCTGCGAAGTAGTCGGGGTCAACGAGCAGCTCGCCTTCCCACGCGATTGCACGGTCCACTGCCGACCGCAGCGCCTCCTTGTCGCCGTCCTGAACCCGCCGCGTCTCAATGGCCGCGCTAAGTGGGAGCAACAGCCGCAGGTTCCGCACGTCACCAACGAAGAGCGCACCACCAGGTGCGAGCAGTTCGGCAGCACCCCGCAGTACGTCGGTCAGGTACTCGCCCGTTGGGAAGTACTGGATGACAGAGTTGATGACGATCGTGTCGAAGTGGCCCCTGGGCAGTCCGGACAGGTCATCGGCGGGCCGGGCCAGCAGTTTGACCTTGTCGGCCAGACCCGGCACTGCGGACACCTGCGTCTCCAGTGCACGCACGGCTTCCTCGGACAGGTCTGTACCCCAGTAGTCCGCACAGTCCGGAGCCAGCTGAGACAGCAGCAGCCCACTACCGACACCGATCTCCAGAACCCGGTGCGGCTGCACAGCGCGGATCCGGTCCAGCGTCGACGCCCGCCACTCGCGCATGTCCGCGAGCGGGATCGGCAGGCCGTCGTACATGCTGTTCCAGCCGGCGAAGTTCTCTTCGAACGCGTCGGAACCGGCAGCGGAGTAGAGGAGTTCGTGCAGGTCCTTCCAGTCGGCGACACCGCCGTCGTCGGAACCGCCGTCGAGCGACGGTACGACGTACGCGGCGAGGCGGCGCTCGCCCGGACGGTCCTCGCGAACGACGACGGCTGCCTGGTCGACCGACGGGTGCGCACGCAGTACCGACTCGATCTCACCTGGTTCGATCCGGAACCCGCGGATCTTCACCTGGCTGTCGACGCGTCCGTGGAACTCCAGCCGTCCGTCGGCCTTCCAGCGCACGAGGTCGCCAGTCCGGTACAGGCGCTCGCCAGGTGCACCGAACGGGTCCGCGACGAACCGCTCTGCCGTCAGTGCGGGGCGACCGAGGTAGCCGCGGGCCAGTCCGGCGCCACCGAGATAGAGCTCTCCCGTGACACCAGCAGGGACCGGCCGCAGCCGGTCGTCGAGGACGTAGGCCCGAGTACCAGGGTCAGGTACGCCGATGGGCACGATGCTGCCGGACGGGATGTCCGGGTCGCACAGACCCAGAGTGGAGTTCGTGGTGGCCTCAGTCGGACCGTAGGCGTTGAACATCATCCGGCCGCGCGCGTAGCGACTGACGAGCTCGGGTGAGACACGCTCTGTCCCAGCCAGCAGGGTCGCTGTCGGCGGCAACAGGACGTCGTCGGGCATCGCAGCCAGCAGAGCCGGCGGCAGAATCATGAAGGTGATGCCGTGCTCGTTCGCGTAGTCCGCAAGCGGTGCACCCGGTACTCGACGGTCTGCGGGTACGACGACCAGCCGGCCACCCGAGAGCAGCCCGAGGCACAGGTCCCAGAACGCCACATCGAAGCTGGGTGAGGCGAACTGCAGTACCCGGCTGTGCGGCCCGATCCCGAACCGCTCCTGCTGAGTGGCGACCAGCTTCGCGACACCAGCGTGTGAAAGCACCACACCCTTGGGCCGACCGGTGGAACCAGAGGTGTAGATCACGTACGCCGCATGGTCGATCGTCAATGCGGCTGCGGGGTCCTGCGTCGGATAGCCAGCCAGCTCGGCAGCCGTCTCAGGTGAGTCCAGCAGCAGCGAGTCCGGCGGCAGGTCCGCCGCTACCTCCGCAGTGGTGACGACACAGACCGGTTGCGCGTCCGCGAGCATGTAGGCGATCCGGTCGGCCGGATAGTCCGTGTCGACAGGCAGATAGGCAGCGCCCGCCTTCAGTACGGCGACCTCCGCAACAATCATGTCCGCCGAGCGCGGTACCGCGAGCGCGACAACCTTTTCGGGTCCTGCGCCGCGCGCCACCAGGGCGTGCGCCAACTGCGCGGCCCGCGCGTCCAGCTCGGCGTACGTGAGCTGAACGTCGTCATGGATCAGAGCGATCTCGTGCGGACGCGCAGCGACCTGGTCGGCGAACATCCGCGGCCAGGTCAACGCCGGTACGTCGTGCTCGGTGTCGTTCCAGCCCACCAGGATCTGGTCCCGCTCCTCGTCGGCCAGCAGGTTCAGGTCCGCGACTGGGGTGTCAGGGCGGTTTAGCGCGTCAGCCAGCAGCGTGCGGTAGTGACCGAGGATGCGGTCGATCGTGTCGGGCTTGAACAGGTCGGTGCGGTAGTCCGCTCGTACCTGCCCGGCTGAGCTGGAGAGGGCCAGGTCCAGCGAGCCGCCGTGCGAGTCATCGAAGCTCAGGTCGGCGATCTGTATGCGCAGCGCGGCGAACGTCAGACCGCCGTCGACAGCCACGCGCACCGGCCGCCCGGCGTGCGCCACGGCCACCACGCTCGTCGGCTCCCCGCCGTACCGGTAGAGCAAGGCAGCGAAGGCGGTCAGACCGGTCAGCTCGTCCGCCTCCGGCACCTCCGCCGTCCGCACTCCCCGCGGCTCCGGGGTGTCTGGGTGGGACGGGCGCGGAAAGTCCAGTGGCAGCGATACCTGTGGCACCGAAGTAGTACGCAAGTTGCCCGACACAGTCGCCGTGCCTCCCCATCGCAGTCCGGAACAGCGACTCAGCGAAGCCGCGACCGAAATACTAAGGGAAGGCTTACCTTAATTGAACGATCAGGGGTGTGATGTGAGATAGCCACCCATGGTGCGGAAGTACTCGGTCGCCGCGTACTCGGTTCCGTCATCGGTCCGCACCCGGCGCACCAACAGTCCCGGACAACGACCGTTGAACGCGTCGGCACCGGCCACGATGACCACGCCGTCGCCCTCCCGAATGAAGATCCGGCCGGGCGTCCCGCCGTACCGGGCCTCTGAGACGGCCGCGTCGACGATCCGCAGCCGCTCGCCGCGATGGAACGCATAGGCATTCGGGTATGGATCCGACTGGGCCCGCACGAGCCGCTCCAGCCGCTCCGCGGGCCACTTCCAGTCGATCCGGCTGTCCTCGAGCGACCGCTTGTGGAAGAAGCTCGCCTCAGAGCGATCCTGAGGCACCCAGTTCCCGGCACCTGAGGCGATGAGCTCGAGCGACTCCTGGACGATCGGACCGATGAGGTCGACGGTCCGGTGGAACAGATCGGTGGCCGTATCGGTCGGCCCGATCGGCACCGACCGCTGGATCAGGACGTCGCCGGCATCGAGCTCCGCGCTCATCCGGTGCGCGGTGACGCCGACATTCTCCTCGCCGTTGATCAGCGCCCAGATGATCGGCGAGAAACCGGCGTACTTCGGGAGCAGTGAGTCATGGATGTTCAGAGTGCCGTGTGGCGGCAGATCGAAGAGCTTCGGCGGCAGCCAGGTCCGCCAGTTGTTCGCGACGATCAGATCCGGGCGGGCGGCCGCGATGGCATCCAGCAACTCGGCGTCATCGGGTCGATTGCGGAGCAGCACCGGTACGTCGTGCTTCTCGGCGAGCTCGGCGACGTCGTCGTCCCAGATCTTCTCGTAGGCATGCTCACTCTTCGGGTGCGTGATGACGAGAGCCACCTCGTGACCCGAGTCCAGCAGCGCCTGCAGCGTGCGGTGGCCCCAGGTCTGATACCCGAGCATGACGACCCTCATCTGGCCTCTTCCTTTCGACGTCCCTATAAGGCAAGCCTTACCTTATAGAGCCCGTCGCGGTTTGAGGAGAGCCGGGCACCCACAGACGCCATGGGTGCCCGACGGGGTGTCAGCAGTAGAGGTTGTCGCCCGGCGTCACACCGAGCAGCCCGGTGAACCGCCGGTAAGCGCTGACCCGGGCCTCCACCTGCGCCGGATTACCGCCGTTGCACTCGATCGAACCGTTGATGGTCCGGATCGTCTGACCGAAGCCCTGGTTGTTGACCATCGCATTGTGCGCAGTCATCGTGCCGGCACCGGTCTGCGTGTTCCAGAACCACAACGCGGTCTTCCACGAGACAGCCGAGTCCTGCTCAACCAGCCACGGATTCGTCAGCAACGGCAGCCCGAGCGCATCACTGGCCGCCTTGTAGTTGAAGTTATGGCTCAACTGAATCGGCCCGCGACCGTAGTACGCATTCGGCCCAGCCGGGCAGCCGTACGGCAACTCCGGGTGGCAGTACGTCGGATAGTTCGCCTCGTTGATCTCTTTGATGTAGACCAACCCACCGGTCTCGTGATTAACGTTCGCCAGGAACGCAGCAGCCTCACGCTTCTTGGTCGTGTCATCACCGGTATTGGCGAACCCGGGATACGCCGAGATCGCAGTCGTCAGCCCGGAGTACGTATAGAACGAGTTCCGGTTCGGGAACATCTGATTGAACAGGGATTCACTCACCGGGAACCCACTCGTACTCCCGCCATCGCAGTTGTACGGATCCCAGTACCAGGTACTCACCGTCGGCGAATACCCCGGATTGTCATACTCGGCGATGTAGTACGAGCCCTCGAACTTCACGATATTGCCCGTCACATACCACTGCCCTTGCACCCAGTTCGTGTAGCTACAGGCAGTCGTAGCACCCACCGCCGAACCAACCGAAACGACTCCCGGCACCAGCAGCGCGACCAGCGCCACCACAAGACTGATCAACTTCCTCACAGCGACTCCTTAGTAGGGGCGGTTACTCGGAGCGCAGACCCCGGAGGGTGTCCACTTGCTCACGGTAAGCAGCTTTCCCGACTAAAGAAAGATCTCAGCAAAAAGATTTGATCAGATACGGCAACCGCCGCAAACCCCTCAGGGGTCGCGGCGGTCAGGTGGAGCTGGAGGTCAGCCGACCTCGGCCATGATTTCGTCGGAGACGTCGAAGTTCGCGTAGACGTTCTGGACGTCGTCGCTGTCCTCGAGGGCGTCGATGAGACGGAAGATCTTGTTCGCGCCCTCGGCGTCGAGCTCGACCGTCATCGACGGGACGAAGGAGGCGTCGGCCGACTCGTAGTCGATACCGGCGTCCTGCAGCGCGGTGCGGACCTTGACCAGGTCGCTGGACTCGCTGATCACCTCGTAGGACTCGCCGAGGTCGTTCACCTCGTCGGCGCCGGCCTCGAGGACGGCCTCCATCACGTCGTCCTCGGTGTAGGACTTGCCGTCCTGCTCCTTGTTCACCACGATGACGCCCTTGCGGTGGAACAGGTAGGCGACGCTGCCCGGGTCGGCGAGCGAGCCGCCGTTGCGGGTCATCGCGGTGCGGACGTCGGCCGCGGCGCGGTTGCGGTTGTCGGTCAGGCACTCGACCAGCATCGCGACACCGTTCGGGCCGTAGCCCTCGTAGGTGATCGACTGCCAGTCCGCGCCACCTGCCTCGGCCCCGGAACCGCGCTTGACCGCGCGGTCGATGTTGTCGTTCGGAACCGACGACTTCTTCGCCTTCTGGACCGCGTCGTACAGGGTCGGGTTGCCCGCGAGGTCACCGCCGCCCGTCCGGGCGGCCACCTCGATGTTCTTGATCAGCTTCGCGAAGAGCTTGGCGCGCCTCGAGTCGATGACCGCTTTCTTGTGCTTCGTGGTGGCCCATTTGGAGTGGCCTGACATCGCGAACCCAACCCTTCTACCGCCGAACAGACTTAGAGCTCCCGGACCAGCTCGGCGAAATAGCCGTGCAGCCGCGCGTCCCCGGTCATCTCCGGATGGAACGACGTGGCCAGCAGCCGGTCGTGGCGAACCGCGACGATCCTACCCGTGGCGGGGCCCGAGCTCACCGTCGACAATACCTCGACCTGCGGTCCGACCCGTTCCACCCACGGTGCCCGGATGAACACAGCGTGGTACGGCGTCTCGAACGCGGCGAACTCGAGATCCGCCTCGAACGAGTCCACCTGCCGCCCGAACGCGTTCCGCCGGACCGTCACGTCGAGCCCGCCGAGTGTCTCCTGGCCGGCGATACCACCGGTGATCTCGTTCGCGAGCATGATCATCCCCGCGCAGGTCCCGAACGCCGGCATCCCGTCCGCGATCCGCTTCTGCAGCGGCTCGAACAGCTCGAACGCCCGCGCCAGCTTCTCCATCGTGGTCGACTCACCGCCGGGCAGCACCATCGCATCCACCTGCGCGAGCTCGGACGGACGCCGTACCGGCCGTGCCTCCACCCCCACCCGCGTCAGCATCTCCAGGTGCTCCCGCACATTCCCCTGCAGCGCAAACACACCGATCACCGGCTCACTCATCCTGCTCTCCTCCACTGACTTGCAGTGTGTCCCCCACAACCGGTACGCCGTCAGTCCCGGGGGCACCGATCCACAGCACCTGATACACCCCGATCGTCCGACCAGCCGGTACGGCGGCGATCGCGGCCTGCAGGTCGTCGTACTGCTCCCGGACGGTCATGTCGTACCAGCGCTGAAGGCGGAACTGCACCCGCTGTACGACGTCACCGGGCGCCACGTCCTGTGTTATGGAGACCGTGCCCTCCGGGAAGGTGGCCAGGACGTTGACCCGACCGTACGTCTCCGCGGCGTACTTGGAGGCATCAGCCGGGTTGTCGAAGACCCGCGGCCCGGCGTACTTGTCCGGCACCGCCTCCCACTCGACGTGCTTCACCACGGAGCCCGGCTCGACAAAGGTCGTCATGTCTTGTCCACCGAGCCACTCGCTCCGACAAGCTCGTGTTCCTTCGGCCCGACCCACACGGTCTGGTAGATCCCGGTCCGCTGCCCCGCCGGCGCCGCAGCGGTCGCGGCTGCCAGATCCGGATAGACAGTCGTCCCCACGACTCTGCCTTCCTGGATGCGGTACGACTCCCGCAGTACGACGTCGCCCGGGTGCAGGTCCTCGGCCGCCGACTCACCGCCGGCAGCACTGAGCTGGACCACCTGACCGTCATCGAAGTGCACATACATGTCGAACCAGAGCGCATTTTCCTCGGCGTACTTCGCCGCCTCGGCCCGGACCGCGAACTTCCTCGGCGGCTGGTACTTGTCCGGGACGGTCTCCCAGTACACCGCTTTCACCACCGACCCAACGGTCACGTACGTCACAACGACACCCGCCGTTGCCAGTCCAGCGTGACCTCGATCCGGCCCTCGTCGAAGACGGCCGGGAGCTCGCGCTCGTTGAGCAGTGCGAGCACGTCCTCGAGCAACGGCTCCCCGGGTGCCACGTTGGCGGTGTCCGGGTGCCAGACCTTCAGTTCAAGCATGCCGAAGTCCACCGCGTGCCAGACATCGGTGTCAGTGAAGAACACCAGCCCCTGCGGATCCGCAGCAGCCTCCAGCACCTGCCGCGCCTCATGGTGGTCGGCGGTATACCGAACCACCACCAGTCCCAGCGCCTCCAACTCAGCCAGTACGGCGTCCAGCCGGTCCGGGTCAGTGACCTCCGGCCACGCCTTGGCCTCCTCGGTCACGTCAATCAGCGCCTCACCAATCAGCAGCGGCACCAACGCGGACGCGTCCATAGCCGGAGCGTCCTCCTGGACCGCCTCGGTCAGCGCAGCAGTGATCGCCGCGTGGTCCGCATACCCGGACCGCACCAACACCCGAGCCAGCCCGCGCAGTTCGCGAGCAGTCCGCTCGTCCAGGGCCAGGGCGTTGTGCATGCCGCCAGAATAGTCCAGGCCCGTTACCGCTTACGGCACTGACTCGGATCAGGTATTGCGGCCGATCAGGTCCGGCGGTACCGGTGTCTCGGAGCCCTCGATCGCCTGCTGCTCGCCGGCGGTGATCAGGCCGAGCTCGGTCAGGATCGCCCCGGATCGTTGCCAGCACGAGCGAGCGGTCCGCGCGGAGCCCAGGTCGGCGTGCGTGCGTCCGAGCCCCCACCAGATCTCGGCGTCGAGGGACGTCTCGGCCGCCTCGGAACGGCGGCTGACCTGATGGGCCCGCTGGAAGTACGCCAGTGCCTGCTCGGGCTCTCCGGCCAGCCGGGTCGCTTCGGCGAGGTTGCAGATGATGTTGGTCAGCCAGTTGGTCTCTTCGAGGGGCTCCGCGATGGCCAGGGCCTCGGAGTGTGCGCGGATCTCGTCGGCAGGCCGGCCGACGTGCCGATAGGTCAGGCCGAGACTGGTGAGGCTGTCGGCCAGCGCGGTGGGCCGGCCGATCCGGCGGTTGAGCTCGATCGCCTGCCGCGAGTGCGCGATCGACTCGTCGTACCGCTCGAGCAGCCGGTACGCCGATGCGAGGGCGGCCAGCTGAACCGCTTCGCCGGCCTCGTTGCCGATCGCCCGGTAGCTCGCCTGCGCCCGGGTCAGATGAGTGAGGCCGACACCGTAGTCACCACATCGCACCAGGGCAGACCCGATGGTCTCGTGCGCCACCGCCTTCTGCAGCGGTTCGCCGGTCCGCTCTGCGGCCGCCAGCACGAGCTCACCCAACCGCAGCTTGTCGCGATGCCGGCCGCGCAGGGCCAGTCCCAAGCCGACTGCCGAGCAGATCGCGGCCGCGAGTGCAGGGCCGGCGGACCGGTCCAGGTTCGAGGCCTGGCGCACGACCGCCGACAGGTTGGCTGCCTCGGCGTCGAGCCAGTCGTAGACCTCGTCGCGATCGCGCAACTCGATGCCCTCGGCATCGAGCACCCGCGGCTCGACCTCGGTCCGCCAGACGGCATCGGCGTTCAGCCGTCGGCACGCCGTCCGTGCGGTGGCCAGATACCCATGCAACGCACGCCGTACCGCGTGCCGGCGAACTGGCTCGGCATCCTCCGCGCGGGCCCGCTCACGGCCGAAGAGGCGCAGCAGGTCGTGCGTCCGGTAACGGCCGGGCCGGTGACTCTCGAGCAACTGGACGTCGACGAGATCCTCGAGCAGCGCCTCGGCCGACGCGGTGTCGACGTCCGCGAGCGCCGCGGCGACCCGGACGTCGACGTCCGGGACCTCGATCAGGTTGGACAGCCTGAACATCCGTTGCTGTGCGATGCCCAGTTCCTGGTAGCTCACCTGAAAGCTTGCCCGGACGCCCCGGTCGCCGGTCTGCAACTCCGCGAGCCGCCGGGACTCGTGGGCGGCCGCGAGCCGCGTGGCCAGTGTCTGCAGGGACCAGGACGGGCGGGAGATCAGCCGGGACGCAGCGATGGAGATCGCCAGTGGCAGACCGCCGCACAGCCGGACGATCTCGGCGGCGGCGCCTCCGTGGCCTATCCGCGCCGGACCGACCAGGCGGCCCAGCAACGTGACCGCCTCGGCGGCCGGAAGCACCTCCAGCGGCTCGTGCACGGCGCCGACGAGTCCGGACAGGATGCGCCGGCTGGTGACGATGGTCCGGCAGGACCGGCCGGCCGGGATCAGCGGCTCGACCTGGGCGGCATCTAGTGCGTTGTCCAGTACGACGAGCAACTGGAGCTCGTTCGTCATCGACCGGAACCTGGCCGCCGCCTCGTCCGGATCCACCGGGATCGACCCGTCCGGGGCCCCGAGCGAACGGAGTAACCGGGCGAGCGCCTCGGCCGGGTCCAGCGGCTCGACATCGGCGGTGGACCCGCGCAGGTCGACGTACAACTGCCCGTCCGGGAAGGAGTCGGCGACCAGATGCCCGGCATGCACCGCGAGTTCCGACTTGCCGATACCGCCTGGACCGGCCACCGCCACGATCACAGCCGCCTGGGGCTCAGCGGTCGTCAGCAGGTCGCGAACGCGGCCGACCTGGGCCTCCCGTCCGGTGAACGTCGGCACGCCCAGCGGCAACTCCGCCGGTACGAGGGTTTCGCGCCGGGCCGGGCGGACCGAACCGCTGAGGACCGCCTGCTCCAGGTCACGCAGCTCCGGTCCCGGCTCGATACCCAACTCGTCGATCAGCACCTGAGCGCCGTACCGGTAGCACTCCAGAGCCTCGGCCGATCGGCCCGACCGCCACAACGCTGTCATCAACTGCGCGCGCAGGTGCTCACGCAGTGGCTGGTCTGTGACCAGAGCTGTCAGGTCACCGATGCTCTGCCGGTGCCGGCCCAGTGTGAGCTCGATGTCGTACAACTGTTCGGCGATGCTCAGCCGGAGCTCCGCCACTCGCTGTACGGCAGCAGCCATCGCCCGGGTCGACAGATCCTCCAATGCGGCACCACGCCACAACGCCAGCGCTGCCCGGAGCAGGTCGGCTGCCTCCTCCAGATCGGAGCGGAGCTGCGCCTCGGCCTGCAACCGCTCCGCCTCCACCAGGTCGATCCGGACCTCCTGATCGTCCAGCCGGTAGCCGTTGGACGTGGTTTCGATGAGTTCGTGACGGCACCCGGCCCCGGCGAAGGCGCGCCGCAGTGTGGAGACATGGATCGACAGCTGTGTGCGCGCCGAGGCCGGGGGGTTGTCGTCCCAGACCGCGTCGATGAGCTGCTCGGCCGACTGCGGCCGCCCCGTTTCGATCAGCAGTGCGGCCAGCACCTGCTGCGACCGGCGGCCACCGAGGCTCACCTGTTGTCCTGCCACGGTCGCCTCGACCGGGCCCAGCACCCTGATCTCCACCCCAGCTTCGACCATCACTCCAGGTTAGATGACGGTCGGGTCCTGTCACTTGCGCACTTTGATGCGCCAGCCGAAGAATCGCTTGCAGTCCGCCGGATTCACCTTGCGGTGGGAGCTGATGCTGTTGCTCCAGTTGCCCGCCTCCTGCTTGCCGTCGCCGTACATGTAGAGCTTGGTCACGTAGTGCCGCGGACGAACGCAGAATCGATCGCCCTGGTCGCTCCACTTCGTGCGGGTGTAGAACTCCATGGTCCAGTCGCTGTGGTTGATCAGTGAACCGGCCTGGTTGTCGAAGTCTTTGACCTGCCCTTTCCCGTCGCCGTAGTCCTCGTCCTTCGTGGAGTCGTCCTTGGCGTCGTGGGCACCCGCGCAGTTCGCCCTGGTGTACAGGTAGACGTAGTCGTTGTCGATCGGCAGGCCCTCGGAGGTGTGCCGGCAGTCGCCGCCGGCCGCGGCGGTACTGCTGACACCGCCTGTCGTCACCAGCACAGCGGCCACCGTCGCCGCCGACGCCAGCGCCAGTCGAGTTCTCATCTCGTTCCCCACTTCCGTTGGTTGATCGGCGAAACGCTAGAAGTGGGCGTTATCGATCGGCTATCTGCGGCCGATAACGGCGGCATACCCGGCCTTCGTACGGTCGCCGGTATGAAACCAGCACAGCTGCTCAAGACCCTCGTAATCGTCGCGGCGACGTCGGCGCTGGCTGTCGGCCCGGTGCAGGCCAAGGAGGACGACGACGCACCCCCGACGCCCGAGATGTTCGTCGCCAACGATCCGAACGGCACGACGAACGAGCGGTACCGGATCCGCGACTACCTGGTGAATCTGATCGAAGGAGCCGAGAAGGACTCCGACATCACGATCGCGTCGTACCGGTTCAACGACGGCGAGGTCGCCAAGGCCCTGGTCAAGAAGATGAAGTCGGACAACGTCCGCGTGCGGGTGATCGCCGACTCGGTGGACGAGGCGTCCGACCCGTACCAGAAGGTGAAAGCCGCGGCCAAGAGCCCGTCCTGGATCCAGCACTGCGGTGGCGGCTATCCGGATCCCGCGACCAAGAACAAGCACACCTCGTGTATCGGCGAGCACATCATGCACAACAAGTTCTACCTGTTCGAGAAGACCCACGGCGTGACGAACGTCGTCGTCCAGACCAGCTCGAATCTCAACACGCACTCCGGCCCGAAGATGTGGAACACCGCCTACACCGGGATTGCCGAGAGCTGGCTCTACGACCAGTACCAGAACTACTTCGACGACCTCAGGGCCGCGAAGAAGGACCCGAACTACTACGAGTCCAACCCGCCGGCGGAGAACGGGAAGTTCAAGCTGTACTACTCGCCGCGGGCCAAGGGGAACGTCACGTTCGCCAACATCCTGAAACACGTGCGCTGCGACAAGAACAACTCCGGCGGGACCGACGACGGGCACCGGACGATCGTCCGGGTCGCCGCGAACACCATCCGCGGCGCCGGCGGGACCGAGGTCGCAGATCAGCTGTGGAAGCTCGACAACCAGGGCTGCTACGTCGACATCGTCGGAACCGATCTCAGCCAGGCCAAGGACGGGCCGTTGCGCGGTGGACTCCTGCGCGCCCCGACCGGCAAGTACCACGGCCCGGAGGTGCGGGAGTTCAGCACCAACCAGTGCGGCACCCACGAGAAGAACATCCTGATCGACGGCTACTACGACGGGAAGCCGGATCAGAAGGTCGTGTTCACCGGCAGCCACAACCTGAACAACAAGTCGCCCTTCTACAACGACGAGGTGATCCTGCGGATCACCGACCCGAACGTGCACGAGAAGTTCAAGGAGCACTTCTTCACGATCCGCGAAGCCGCGGCGATCACCTGGCAGACCAGCAAGTACGAGACCACCGACCCCGACAAGTTCGATTTCGAGTGCAAGCCGAGCTGACCCCTGACGGCGTCTAACGTCTCCGGGATGAGGCGAATGATCTTGGCGGTGTTGTCCCTCGGCGCCCTGCTCGTCCCGGTCCAGGCCTCCGCGACCGAACCGGCCGCTGGGTGTGCGGCGGTCGCGAGGCCGTCCGTGCCGGGTGCGAAGGTGCTGGCAACCAGTGCGGCGCCGAAGCCCGGTGGCACGATCGAGTACCCGCCGGAATGGGGCGTCCCGCCGATCACCGGCGTACCGCCGTTCTGTGAGATCAAGGTCGAGCTCACCCACCCCGGGGCCGGTGATCACGTGCTGGTCCGCTTGTGGCTGCCGTTGACCGGCTGGAACGGCCGCTTCCAGGCGACTGGTGGCGGTGGGTACTCGATGCACCAGGGCGACGGACCGCTCGCGCTCGCGGTGAAGGACGGCTACGCCGCGGCGCAGACCGACGGTGGCGTCGGGTTCGATTTCGAGGACCCGTCGAAGTGGGCGCTCGACAGCAAGGGACGCGTCAATCGTGAGCTCCTGAAGAACTTCGCCTACCGCTCGCTGCACGACCTGGCCGTCGCGGGCAAGGCCGTCACCCGCGAGTACTACGGCAAGGCGCCGGCGTACTCGTACTGGAACGGGTGCTCGACCGGTGGCCGCCAGGGAATGATGAACGCCCAGCGCTACCCGAACGACTACGACGGCATCAGCGCGGCCGCACCCGCGATCAGCATGCCGAGCTTCGTCATGGCGGACCTCTGGCCGCAGGTCGTGATGAACGTCGAGGGCGTCCACCCGACAAGCTGTGAGCTCGACGCGTTCCAGCGGGCCGCGATCGCGCAGTGCGATCCCGCCGACGGACTGGTGGACGGAATCATCCGCGAGCCCGCCGAGTGCCGCTTCGATCCGGGCACGTTGATCGGTCAGCAGATCGAGTGCAAGGGCAGGACCATCACGATCACCAAGGGCGCGGCCGACGTCGTACGGAAGATCTGGGCCGGGCCGAAGACCCGGACCGGTGCCCAGCTGTGGCCCGGCTACGACCCGAGCACGAGCCTGGCCGCCACCGCGGCGACACCGTTCAAGCTCGCGGAGAACTGGGTGAAGTACTTCGTCAAGAAGGATCCGGCCTTCGACTTCAGCACTGTCGGCTATCGCGAGTTCGAGCAGCTCTTCCGGCAGTCCAAGCGGGAGTACGACCGGATCCTCGGCACCGACGAGGCCAACCTCACCGCCTTCCGCAACAGCGGCGGCAAGCTCGTCACCTGGCACGGCACCGAGGACTCGGTCATCCACTACGGCGGCACGCTCAAGTACCGCCACGACGTCGTACGGCGAATGGGCGGCGCCGCCAACGTGGACAAGTTCTACCGGGTCTTCCTCGCGCCCGGCGCCGAGCACTGCGGCCCGGCCGCCGGCGCGGCCCCGGCCGACCAGCTGAAGCCAGTGGTCGACTGGGTCGAGAAGGGCAAGGCCCCGGAGACCATCGCCGCTGTCACCTACACCGGCGCTTCCCGCGACCTGTGCCGCTATCCCTTGAGGTCCTACTACAACGGCACCGGCGACCCCCGCCAAGCCACGAGCTACACCTGCCGCACCGCAGTCCGATAGCGCCCTGGCGACTGCGCACGGGCGCGGGTGAAGGCCCGGCTGAACGCGTACACCGAGCTGTAGCCGACCGAACGGGCGATCGTCTCCAGAGTGTCGTCGGATTCGCGCAGCCGGCTGGCGGCGACGTCCATGCGCCAGTTGGTCAGGTACGCGCCCGGACTCTGACCGGTGCGGGCCTGAAAGCGGCGGGACAGGGTGGCCCGGGACACCGCCAGCTCGTCCGCGAGCTGCGCGGTCGTCCAGGGTTTGGCCGGCTCGCCGTGGATCCTGGTCAGCGCCGCACTGAGCAGCGGATCGTCGAGAACCCCCAACCAGGAGTGCTTGGCCTCCTCGGGACGAGTGGCGAGCCAGACCCGCAGCAGCTGGATGAGGAGGATGTCGATCAGCCTGTCGAGAACGATCGCGGTCCCCATCTGCGGGTGCGCGAGCTCCCTTGCCAGCAACCGGATCGTGTCGTCCAAACACGTGCCGCTGTGCTCGGCCGGCAGGTGAACCAC
Organism: Kribbella yunnanensis; assembly: GCF_039529655.1. Classification (NCBI taxonomy): domain Bacteria; kingdom Bacillati; phylum Actinomycetota; class Actinomycetes; order Propionibacteriales; family Kribbellaceae; genus Kribbella; species Kribbella yunnanensis. The sequence continues at coordinate 415,820 of NZ_BAAANF010000003.1, forward strand.
GGCGGGCAACGCGCCGAGCACCGGCATCGAGACGGCGGGATCGTACTCGTAGGACGCGCCCAGCAGGTGCGTCCGAACCTCTCCTTCGCCGAGACGCAGGACGGCACCGTTCGCACTCGCGTCTGCGGGCACCACATAGCTACAGGCGGGCGCTCGGGTCCCAGGCGCGCTGCTGACCACATGGCCTGCACCGGTCGGCAGGAGCACCACATCACCAGGCATGAGCTGCAGTGGGTCACGCCCTTCGAGGTTCAGCCAGGCCGTGCCGGACGTGATGGCATAGATGACGGCCCGGTCGACCGGGTCCCAGAAGACGCCCCACGGATCGGCGGCCTCGACGCGCGCGCCCAGTGCTCCACGCACGCCGCCCACCGCCAATGCGTCAGCCAACAGGTCCATGTCACCAAATCTAGCTGAGTGCTACAAACGGATATTGATCTGCACCAATTGAGCATCGGGTGTAGCGGCTCCTGCTTCCTACGGTGGTCTCTGTCAACATCGACCATCCCCTGGAGTGAAACTTATGAAGCTGTCCGGAAGTACTGCGTTCGTCACTGGGGCCAACCGTGGTCTCGGCCGCCACTTCGCCCAGGAACTGCTGGCGCGAGGCGCCCGGAAGGTCTACGCGGCGGCTCGCAACCCCGAGTCGATCGACGTCCCTGGGGTCGAGAAGGTACGCCTCGACATCACCGATCCGGCCGCGGTGACAGCGGCAGTGGCCCTGGCCCCGGACGTCGATCTGCTGATCAACAACGCGGGCATCGGCGGCAACGACAACCTCATCGGCGGCGAACTCGAAGTCGTCAGGCGGCAACTCGAGACGCACTTCTTCGGCACCCTCGGGATGGTCCGCGGATTCGCGCCGGTGCTCGGAGCCAACGGCGGTGGCGCCGTCCTCAACGTGCTGTCGGTGCTGTCGTTGGTGAGCATGCCCGAGGCCGGCGCGTACGCGGCCGCGAAGGCCGCCGAATGGAGCCTGACGAACAGCATCCGGCACGAACTCGCCGGTCAGGGCACGCTGGTGAGCGGGCTACTGCTGGCGGCGACCGACACAGACATGATGGCGGCGTACGACGTACCGAAGAACGACCCGGCCGACGTCATCCGGGTCGCACTGGACGGTCTGGAGGCGGACCTGACCGAGGTCCTGGCGGATGAACCCACCCGCCAGGTGAAGGCCTCCTTGGCCGGCTGACCGGCTAGCTGCGCAACGCGGCAACCGCTCGGGCGGCGATGTGCTCGTTGCGTTCGGTGCGATCAGCGGCCCATGCCGGCCAGCCTGCTGCCAGGGTCGGTGTGGACCCGCTGCGCACAGCCTGTCGGTACTCGATGCAACCCAGCCACAGCGGCTTGATGTCGAGCACCTGCGGGAGCCTGTCGATCTCGTCAGCGGTGAGCTGGACGTGCTCGGAGTAGCCACGGACAACCTCGTCGACGAGTGCCAGGTCGGACTCTGCCGCAGTCGTCAGAAGCCAAGCCAGCGCTGGCAATCGCGGGCCGCGGCCAGATCCGGCCCAGCCGACGATGACGAGGTCTCCCGGCGTCCCCACCGCAGACCAGGCGTGATAGTTCCCATGCGTGAAGGCTTCCGGGAGCCCCTCGCCGTCATCAGCGTTCTCGACACGATCACGCAGCCACTCGAAACTTTCTCGCCCCCCAGACCCGACGGAGTCTTCAACACTGACGAGAAAACTCATGGCCGCAGCAAGATCCTCCTTGGGCCGACCGACATGACGACCACCCCCGGATTCGTCTGAACCGCCGGCCCGAGCCACCGCCCCCTCCCCCGAAGGAAGACTGTGCAACCGCCCCAGCAGGCTCCCAAGTTCGCGCTGGATCGACGACCCGTCGGGACGACCACCCTCGACGAACTCAGTGACGATCACACCACTGCCGTCGTACACCGACACCGGCTCCTCATGAGCCACCCGCTCGGCCGGGAAATCGTGCGCGGCCAGGAACCGCAGAATCTCCGCATCTCCCTCCACCCGGCTGACCTGGTCGGCCGGCGAAGAGAAGATTCGGGCGATCCACGGCGGCCCGTCCGCTCGCTTCACCAGCAGCGTGGCCGGGTAGTGCCCAGGCCACGAGTCCCGCGGACGCGTGTTCGGGTCATCGTCGATCGACGCCAACGAGGTGATCCGAATCCCGTACCGCGCCTCAAGATGCGCAGTCAGCGACTCGTGCTCGAAGGGACGGTCGTGGACGAACGCCTGCGTCTCGGCGAGCTCCAGATCAGCCCGCGCCTCGGTGTACCGCTGACCGGTCCGCTCCGCATGGCGCCGTACCGCACGCTTGAAACTGCCCTGCTTGGTCATGATGACAAGCCTCCTCGACATGTCCTCGCTCCCCAGCAGCGCGACACTCGAAACAGGCCTGGACATTCAAGCGACAGTGAGGGCAGATTCCCCTTCGCCATCACGAAGACCCGGCTGGGGCAGATCCTCAGAGGCTGGGCGTCAGTCAACGCCTCCGTCGATCCTGCTACAGCCGGCACGACCACGTCAACCAGTCGAACCGAGCAGTCAGCCAAGCACCTGCGGCCCCAGGACGGACAGCAGTCGCAGCTTCTCGTAGCTCTCGCTTCCCGGGATCGCGGTGTAAACGAGCAGCAGATGCGACTGCTCCGGATCGAGGAGCGTTTGGCAGGTCAGCTCGAGGGCACCGACCTCGGGGTGGACGAAGTGCTTTGTCTCGTTGGGACGCAGACCGATTTCGTGCTCCTGCCACAACTGCCGGAACTCCGCGCTCTCGGCGAGCAGCAGGTCGACGTACTGGGCCGCCCGGGAACCACGCCCCCGCGCCGTGAACACCGCACGCAGGCCGGAGACGAACATGCGGGCGAGGAAGGCATGCTCGCTGGGCGCATACAGCTGCCTGGTCGCGGGGTCGGTGAACCAGCGGTAGCCGAGGCTCCGAGCCGGACCGCTGTAGGCAGTCAGATCTCCACTGAGCGCGATGCCGAGTGGGGTCTGCCGAAGCGTCTCGCCCAGCTCGGTGACAATCTCGGCGGGCGTGTCGTGCAGGCGGTCGAAGATCCGTAGCAGACCAGGGCTGACGTGCTCGCTGTCGGCGCCACGCGCCGGCGGGTGGTGCCCGGCGAGCCGGAACAGGTGGTCGCGCTCATCGAGGGACAGGTGGAGTCCTTGCGCGATGGAGGCGATCATCTGCTCCGAAGGATGCGGTCCACGCTCCCGCTCGAGCCGCGCGTAGTAGTCGGTCGACATATGGCACAGCGCGGCCACCTCTTCACGCCTCAACCCACTGGTCCTACGGCGCTGTCCACGCGGCAGGCCGACGTCGTCAGGTTGCAGCGACCCGCGGCGGCGCCGGAGGAACTCCGCCAGACCGGCTCGATCGATCTCCATGTCTCCTTTCTACCGGCCCGGGATCCCGGCAACCACGGATCGCCGATCCCCCTTTGGCCGATTTGTTGCCGCTAGCACCTTTATCGGTGGATCGGGAAGTCCTGGATAGCACTGCCGGGGTCGGTGACAGTACTAGCAACGGCACCGACGCTCAGGAGCAGAAACCATGCCACGCAAGCCCATCGACATCACCGTCCCCGACCTCTCCCACCGGCGCGCCGTCGTCACCGGAGCCAGCGACGGCATGGGACTCGGCATCGCGATGCGCCTGGCCGCCGCCGGAGCCGAAGTCGTCCTGCCGGTCCGCAACCCTCGCAAGGGCGAGGCGGCGATCGCCACGATCCGCGATCAGGTCCCGCAGGCGAACGTATCGCTGCGCACTCTCGACCTGTCCTCACTCGCCTCGGTCGCAGAACTCGGCAAAGTCCTGCTGGAGGAGGACCGACCCATCCACCTCGTGATCAACAACGCCGGCGTCATGACTCCTCCAGATCGGCAGGTCACCGCCGACGGGTTCGAGCTGCAGTTCGGCACCAACCACCTCGGCCACTTCGCCCTCGTCGCTCACCTGCTGCCGCTGCTCCGCGCCGGCCGGGCACGGGTGACCTCCCAGCTCAGCGTCGCCGCGAACCAGCACGCCATCAACTGGGACGACCTGAACTGGGAACGCAAGTACGACGGCCGCCGGGCCTACAGCCAGTCCAAGATCGCCTTCGGGCTCTTCGGCCTCGAACTCAACCGTCGCAGCCACTCCTCCGATTGGGGCATCACCAGCAACCTGTCCCACCCCGGCATCGCCCCGACAAACCTGCTCGCGTCTCGTCCAGAACTCGGGCGCGACCACGACACCCTCGGCGTACGGGTCATCCGCGCCCTGTCCGCCCGCGGGATCCTTGTCGGCACCGTCCACAGCGCCCAGCTCCCCGCCCTCTACGCAGCCACGTCACCCGATGCCAAGCCCGGCGCCTTCTACGGCCCCAGCGGTCCCGGCCACCTCGGTGGCCCACCCGCCCAACAGAAGCTCTACTCCCGGCTCCACAGCACCCGACAAGCCCAGCGCATCTGGCAAGTCTCCGAGGAACTCACGGGCACCAGCCTTCGCTGAACTCGCTTCAACGCCACCAAGCCGGCGCGCACGCGACGGCAGCGTCAACCAGGTCGTCTCTGGTCAGTCCCCCGGCCGCCAGCCACGCGCTGATCACACCCACGAAGCCGTGGGAAACGAACTGCGCCATCAGGTCACGGTTGGCAGCCGGTACGCCGGGACTCGTGGCAGCGCGTGCCATGAACGCCAGGCTGTATTCGGTGAAATGACGAACCAGCGCGTCGTAGACCCCGCGGTCCGCCGGGTCCCCGAGTGCCTGCCGATAGACCTCGGCATACCGGATGACGTGATCGACGACCGCACCCGTTGCCCGCCGGAGCGCCTCGTCGGGGGTCAGGTCCGCTGTCGCCTGCCACAGCTCCTCCTGCTGGTAGACGACTGCCAGGTCAGCGTCCAGAACCGTCAGCAACAGGTCGAGTGGAGTGCGATAGCGGTTGTAGAACGTCGGCCGGGTAACACCCGCCGCCGCGACCAGGTCCGCGACCCGGATCCGGGAGACCGGTTGCCGAGCCGCCAGCTCCACCACAGCCGCGGCCAGCACGCGATCACTGCGCACTGTCCGTGGATCCATCTGCTCGCTCATCGCCTCACCATCGCTCTTGTCCCGCCGTGCCCAGCGCATCTATTTTACATGTGTAAAATAGATGATCGAGGAGAAATGATGAGATCCCACGCCACACTCGCACCCGAGGAAGCCGCCGACCGGCTCGCGATCCGCGAACTGTTCGACGCCTACGCCCACTGCGCAGACCGCCGGGACGCCAAGGGCCAGATGGCCTTGTTCACCGAGGACACCCACTTCGTGGTCCACATGGACGCCAAGTCCTCGGTACCGACCCAAGAACTCCACGGCCGCGACGCACTCGCGCCGGTGTTCGACAACCTCAACCAGTACGCCGCGACCACGCACTTCAACGGTCAAAGCACCGTCGAGCTCGACGGTGACCACGCCACCGGCGAGAGCTACACGATTGCCCATCACGTCACGGTCGACGGCGACCGCCGTACGTTGATGGTCGCCTCCATCCGCTACCTGGACGAGTTCGTCAAACTCGACGGCACCTGGTACTTCGCCGTACGCCGCCTCCTGGTCGACTGGACCGAAACCCGCCCACTGCGCGGCTGACGTCGACCAAGGATCGTCAGTTGTAGCCGGCGCCTGGCTTCGGCGCGGTGTACGGCCAGCGGTTGGTTTCGATGCGGGCGATGATGGTTTCGACCGAGGCCAGGACCTCGCCGGGGGTGAAGTTGCAGTGTCCGGGAGCGTCGACGTACGCCTGGCGCAGCAACGAGTCGTTGCCGGTCTTGCGAGCGGCGGTGCGGTAGGCCTGCTCAGCTGTTGCGGGCGGTCCACCTGCGACAGCGACCAGAGTCCCTCCGACTGCCAGCGACAGAGCCAGCGCACTGACGGCCGGCCGCCTGCTCGAGCCGAAGAGCCGGCTCACTTTCGATCCCATGACCTAGGCCTCCTCGAGTAACCGGAGATTTACCTCCGGTTTCAGTTCCACGGTAGCGCGCTGGCGGGAATGCGGACAACGGGCCCCGTGTTACCTTAAATGGAGATTGATCTCCGGTTGAGCAGATCGCTGGCCGGGATCACCGTTCGAAGACAAGGAACAGCGCAATGTCAACAAAACGCACCCCCCTCACCTGGTTCGTCACCGGCGCATCGCGGGGCCTCGGTTTTCACTGGGTCACTGCCGCCCTGGAACGCGGCGACAAGGTTGCCGCCACATCGCGGAGCGCCGCGTCACTCGAGCCCCTGGTCGCCAAGTACGGCGAGCAGGTACTCGCGCTTGAGTTCGATGTCGCCGACGCCGCGGCGGCCAGGCAGGCGATTCACGCCGCCGAGGATCACTTCGACGGCATCGACGTACTCGTCAACAACGCCGGCCAGGCTCTGCTGGGGACGGTGGAAGAAGTCTCCGAGGAGCAGATTCGCGCCCAGTACGAGGTGAACGTCTTCGGACCGCTGTGGACCACACGGGCGGCACTGCCCGGTATGCGAGCACAGGGCCACGGCCGCATCATCCAAGTTTCGTCGTACGGCGGCCTGGTCGCGCGCCCGACCATGGGCCTCTACCACTCATCCAAGTGGGCACTGGAAGCCATGAGTCAGGCGCTCGCAGCCGAGGTCGCCGGTCACGGTATCCACGTGACGCTGGTCGAGCCGCTGACGTTCGCCACTGACCTTGGCGCGAAGGCTCCGGAGGTCAAGCCGATGCCCGAGTACGACGCGGTGCGCCAGGAACTCATGGCAGGCGCCGCGAACAGTCCGTTCGTGACCGGCGATCCCGCGGCCACTGCGGATGCCATCCTCGCGATCGTCGACGCCCCGGAGCCTCCGCTGCGAGTGCTCTTCGGTATCAACGGCATCGAGCCGATGCGAGCGGAGTACGCGAGCAGGATCGCCGAGTTCGAGAAGTGGGACCACATTGCCCGCCTGGCGCAAGGGACGGCGCTAGCCTAGTGGAGATGTTTCTCCGGTAATCACTCCGCCCGAAGGGGGACGCGCGTGCGCAGCGATGCTGCCCAGAACCGTCAGGCGCTTGTCGATGCAGCACTGAGGTTGTTCAACGAGCGTGGGCTCGCGCCGACCCTCGACGACGTCGCGCGCGCGGCGGGGGTCGGTGTCGGCACCGCCTACCGCCATTTCTCGGACAAGACCGAACTGGCGTTCGCGGCGCTGGAATCGTCGCTGGAGTCGATGCTTCAGGCCGCTGAGGCCGCAGCCTTGGTCCCGGACGGCTGGGCCGGGCTGGCCAAGTTCTTCGAGGCTACGGTCGAGCCGCAGGCAACCCAGCAGGTACTCAGGGACATTCTGGCCACCGATCCCGAGTCGACGCCGATGCTGGAGGTACATCGACGGATCGGCGACAGCCTGAACACGCTCCTGGCGAAGGCCAAGAAGCAGGGCTCCATCCGCGACGATGTGGTGGTTTCCGATCTCGCGGTGCTCGCAACATTGCTGGGTGAGGTCGTGCGGCTGTTCGGTCCCGTGGCGCCGGACGCCTGGCGCCGATTCTTGCCACTGCTGCTTGACGGACTCCGGCCGGGAGCGACGACCGCGCTGCCCGTCGGGCCTCTAACCAAGGAAGACTTCGTTGCCGGCATGGCAGCGCAGGCTCGCGCGGCGGACGCACGGCGCCCAGGCCCTAAGCGCCGAAGCGCCAAACAGCCGGCCTCCTGACCCACAGACTCGCGGTGGCGGGTCAGGCTTGAGTGTTGGTGAGGAAGTTCTTCACCTGGGTGGCGAAGTCGTTCGCGTGCTGGAACAGGAAACCATGGCCGGCGTCGCTGTAGAGCACGAGGACGGCAGAGTCGAGATGCTGTACCGCTACGTAGGAGGCGAGCGCGGGCAACATGGTGTCCTGGGCGCCGTTGGCGTAGAGGACGGGTTGTCTGATGCTCTCCAGATCGGCTTGGGTCTGATCGAACGGGATCGACTGCAGCTTGGCAACGGCGACGAGTTGTCCCTTGCCCGCGGCGTCCGAGATGGCGCTGACCCCGGTGGCGAGCCGCGGAGCCACCGCATCGAGATGCTTGCGGCCGGCCGCGCGTCCGCGCTCGGTCTCGGGGAAGAACAGGTACAGGATGTCTTCGTCGTCGCCGCCTCCGGGCTTCGCCATGATCTGGCGGACCTTGTCGCTCATCGGCTCGGCCCCCGGGACGGGGCTGCCCGGGCTGCTGCCGGCCACGATGAGCTTGCGAACCAGCGCGGGGCTGCGACGGGTCGCGTACTGCGCCACGATGCCGCCCAACGACCAGCCGAGCAGATCCACCTGATCGAGCCCGAGCGCCTTGACGAATTCGATCGCGCCGTCGGCGAAGTGTAGTCGGCTACCAGCCGCGCTCGGCGAGGCGGTGCGGCTGCGGGATCTCGTCGACGTTGATGCCGACCATGGCTTCGCCGAGGCCGCGGGAGACCTTGGCGATCACGTCGGGGTCGTCGTAGAAGGTGGTGGCCTTCACGATGGCCTCGGCGCGCTGGGCCGGGTTGCCGGACTTGAAGATGCCGGAGCCGACGAAGACGCCCTCGGCGCCGAGCTGCATCATCATGGCGGCGTCGGCCGGGGTCGCGATGCCGCCGGCGGTGAACAGCACCACGGGGAGCTTGCCCAGGGTTGCGACCTCCTTGACCAGCTCGTACGGCGCCTGCAGTTCCTTGGCGGCGACGTACAGCTCGTCCTCGGGGAGGTTCTGCAGCTTGCGCAGCTCCTGGCGGATCTGGCGCATGTGCGTGGTGGCGTTGGAGACGTCACCGGTACCGGCCTCGCCCTTGGAGCGGATCATCGCCGCGCCCTCGGTGATCCGGCGCAGCGCCTCGCCCAGGTTGGTCGCGCCGCAGACGAAGGGGACGGTGAAGTTCCACTTGTCGATGTGGTTGGCGTAGTCGGCCGGGGTGAGCACCTCGGACTCGTCGATGTAGTCGACCCCGAGGCTCTGCAGGACCTGCGCCTCGACGAAGTGACCGATCCGGGCCTTGGCCATCACCGGGATCGACACGGTGTTGACGATGCTCTCGATCATGTCCGGGTCGCTCATCCGGGAGACGCCACCCTGGGCGCGGATGTCGGCCGGAACCCGCTCCAGCGCCATCACCGCGACCGCGCCGGCGTCCTCGGCGATCTTGGCCTGCTCGGCGGTGACGACGTCCATGATCACGCCGCCCTTGAGCATCTCGGCCATGCCGCGCTTGACCTTCGCGGTGCCGGTCTGCGGGTTCACGTTCTCACTCACTGCGTTCCTCCTGGTCGTGGGGCTCGTCAACCAGGCTAGGTGGCCGAAGGCACCGACCTTCAGTCCACATTGATTCAACTGGACTGAGCCAGCGCGTCGCCGAGCCGGGCAACCACCAGGCGCAGCGTGCTCGGCGGAGCGGTGAACGGGATCCGGATGTGCCGCCGATCAGTCCCGTCCGGCGTGAACAGGTCGCCGGAACCGAGCAGGAGACCGTGTTCGCGAGCTGCGTCCAGCACCCGACGGGCCCGTACGTCGGTCAGTTCGAGCCAGAGCGTCATACCGCCTGTCGGCGTGGCCCAAGTCACGCCGTCCAGCGTCTTCAGCCCGGCCTCCAGTGCATTCAGATTGGCCCGCAGACGAGTACGGCGCCTGCTGATCACCTTGTCGAGTTTCTGCACGATCGCCTGTGCCAGCAGGTCATCCAGCGCACTCGGCGACGCCACGCTGAGTTGTGCGGCCGTGTTGATCCGCCTCCTGAGCTGCTTACCAGTGCGGACCCAGCCAACCCGGAGTCCGCCCCACACTGTCTTCGACAACGACCCGACGCTCACTGTGCGCGGATAGCGACTCAGCGGGTCCGCCTGCTTCCCACTGGCCAGCCATAACGGTCGCATGGTCTCGTCACTGATCAGCGCGGCGCCATAACGCCGGGCGATCTCAACAACCGTCGTACGGCGGTCTGCCGGGAGGCTGAGGCCGGTCGGATTGTGGTTGTCGGCCTGGAGGTAGATGACCTTCGGCCGGTGCCGTCTGCACAGGTGCGCGAGCTGATCGGTGTCCCAGACCCCAGCCGGCCACCCGGCAACGTCCAGCCGGTGTTTCCGCAGCAGGTCAAAGGCGGCCGGGTACGTCGGTGTTTCGGTGATCGCCACGCCCGGTCCGAGGTCCAGTCCGGCCAGTGCGGCGTTCAGACCGGCCGCCGCACCGACAGTCAGCGTGAGCTGGTCCGGCTCAGTCGGTACGCCCTCAGAGGTGAGTCGCTCGGCCAGCGCCGTACGGAGCTCGAGAGAGCCACCCGACGGCGGACCGTCACCACCCATCGCCTGTGGCAGACCGTCCTCGACCATCTGCGCCGCGGCTTCGACCACGTCATGCGGTGCTGCGGTCGTCGCGAACCGCAGATCGAGCAGCGGCTTGTCTCCCGCACTCACAGTCGACGCCGGCGCAATCGGGTCGAGCAGTCGGTCAGTCGGCCGCACATGCGTCCCCGAACCCCGCTTGGTCTCCAGTACGCCGTCCGCCCGCAGGTGATCGAGAGCGCGCACGACCGTCACTCGGCTGAGCCCGAGGCGCTCGGCCAGCACCCGCTCCGACGGCAACCGCGAGCCGATCGACAACTCCCCGCGCTCGATCCGCCGCAGTACCAGGGCCTCGACCTGTTCGGTCTTGGTCCCGTCCGCCGGTTCCAGATCCCCCGTCCGCCACATAAGTCCAGTCTCTCACCATTGGCCTGATAGCAGCTTTCTGTCGGTGGCAGGTGTGAGGATGCGGACATGGATGAGCGGTGGGCGATTGCGCCGGAGGAGGGTGGCGGGGCGGTGCTCGTCGCCCTGCATCCGGACGGGCAGCCTGCCGGCCCGGTACTGCGTGAGCCGGATCTCGCCGCCGCGGTCGGCTCGCGGCCGCAGGTGACGCGATGGGTGTGGCGGGCCTCGGCCGAGATCTACCCGCGCCTGCTCGCGAGCGGCGTCCGCGTCGAGCGCTGCTACGACATCGAGAACAGTGAGGGCCTGTTGCTCGGTCACGCCGGCCGCCTCGGCGAACCACGGTCTGCCGCGGCCGCCTGGGCCAGAATGAGCGGTGCGCCGGTCCCACCTGACCCGCCGCTGCGGGCGGTCGTACCGGGTGAGCAGTCGTCGCTCTTCGAGATCCAGGAGGAGCCGATCGCGTTCGAGGCGCTGCTCAGCGTGTACGCCGATCAGCTCCGGCGGCACGGGGATGCGGAGCACCCGGATCGGATGCGGTTGCTGACAGCGTCGGAGTCGTCCGGGATGCTGGTCGCCGCCGAGATGGATCGCGCCGGTCTCCCGTGGAGTGCGTCGGCGCATCGCGAGATGCTGACCGAGCTTCTCGGTGAGCGGTTCGGTGGGACCGGTGAGCCGCGTCGGCTGACCGAGCTGGCCGACGAGGTGTCGGCCGCGTTCGGGCGCCGGGTCCGGCCGGACCTGCCGGCCGACGTACTGAAGGCGTTCAAACAGGCCGGGTACCAGCTGAAGACCACGCGGCGCTGGGAGCTTGAGACGATCGATCATCCGGCCGTCGAGCCCTTGATCGAGTACAAGAAGCTCTACCGGATCTACACGGCGAACGGGTGGTCCTGGCTCAACGACTGGGTGCACGACGGCCGCTTCCGGCCCGGGTTCGTCCCCGGCGGCACAGTCTCGGGGCGCTGGATCACCAACGGTGGTGGCGGTCTGCAGATCCCCAAGGTGATCCGGCGCGCAGTGGTTGCTGACCCCGGCTGGAGTCTGGTGGTCGCCGACGCGTCACAGCTCGAGCCGCGGATCCTCGCTGCGATCTCCCGGGACCGCGCGCTGATGGAGGTCGCCAGTGATCCCGGTGACCTCTACAAAGCCGTGTCGGACCAGGCGTTCTCCGGCGACCGCGCGATGGCCAAACTCGCCGTACTGGGCGCGATCTACGGCCAGACCTCCGGTGACGGGCTCAAGAACCTCGCCATGCTCCGCAAGCGATTCCCCCAAGCGGTCGCGTACGTCGACGATGCCGCCCGCGCGGGTGAGGAGGGCAAGCTCGTCCGGACCTGGCTCGGTCGCACCTGTCCGCCGGGCGGCGCGCCACTCGACGACGCCACCCTCGAAGGGCCACCGGTCGACGAGCCGCAGACCGACTCGCGGCATGCGCGAGCCCGCGGCCGCTTCACCCGGAACTTCGTCGTCCAGGGCAGCGCGGCCGACTGGGCGTTGCTGATGCTCGCGGCGCTGCGGCAGGCGTTGGGTCCGCTCAAGGCAGAGCTCGTCTTCTTCCAGCACGACGAGGTGATCGTGCACTGTCCGACCGAGGAGGCCCCTGAGGTTGCTGCGGCGATCCAGACCGCCAGCGACCTGGCCGGCACGCTTACCTTTGGTCCTACTCCGACCCGGTTCGCGTTCAGCACCGCGACCGTCAAGACCTATGCGGAGGCCAAGTAGGGCGGCAGCTCATGGCGGTCGAAGTCGGTGCGTTCGAACGCGGTCAGCTCGGCGATGAGCCCGCCCTCGATCCGGAAGACGTCCAGACCGAACGGCCGGAAGACCGTGTCGCCCGGCTCGCGCAGGTAGGCGGCGAGCGTGGGCTGACGGTTGACGGAGGTGATCAGGTAGCGCCAGTGACCCCGGTACGCCGGGTCCAGGTTCACGGCGATCGTCTGTCGCGCCACCTCACGCCCCTCGAACCAGAACGGGTACGGCGGCATCGTGATCCGCACGTCCTCGTGCATGAGCGCGGTCAGCGCATCCAGGTCGCCCGAGTCCCACGCATCGACGTACTTGCGCAGCAACGCCTGCTCCTCAGTGGTCGACGGCGTAGCGGTCCACTCGACCCGATGCGGTGGCAGCTGGTCGCGTAGTACCGGCCGTGCGCGCTGGAGTGCCGAGTTGACCGCAGCAATGGTCAGGTCCATCACCGCTGCGGTTTCCTTGGCGGACCAGCCGAGGACATCACGGAAGATCAGTACGGCGCGCTGTCGCGGTGGCAGGTGCTGGATCGCGACCAGAAACGCCAGTTCGATCGTCTCCCGTCGTACCAGCTGGGCGTCCGGCTCTTCGGCTCGGTCCAGCAACACATCGGGGAACGGCTGCAGCCAAGGCAGGTCGTCTCGGGCCGGCAAAGCCGCGGCCGGGAACGACGCGGGCTCAAGCTGGTGCGGCAGGACTCGCTGCGGGCGCCGTACGTCGTCGATGCAGGCGTTGGTCGCGATGCGGTAGAGCCACGTGCGGACGCTGGACCGGCCTTCGAAGGTGTCGCGTCGGCGCCACGCTCGGAGGAAGGTCTCCTGCACCATGTCCTCGGCCTCGTCGTACGAACCGAGCAGGCGGTAGCAGTGCACCCGCAGCTCATGCCTGTAGCGCTCGAGCTCGGCTTCGAAGTCCGTCAACGCCCGTCCTCCAGCTCGATGGTGCCCGGCATCGGAGCGCGCCCGGCCAGTCGGAGCCACTGGACCATGCGGCGCTGCCGGAGGTCGCGGGTGGAGACGACGACGTCGTTGTGGAAGCGCCGGGCCAGCTGGACCCGGCGCATCGCCAGCGCCAGCTCACTCGACCATGGCTCGATGTTGGTCCCGGTCGCGTTGACTGCTCGGGTCAGCGCGGACTCGCATTGCTCGCGGTCGTCAGGCGACGCAGTGCGCGCGCGGTGCGCGGCATCGAGGAGCAGTAGCGACGAGGCCGGGTCCAGGATCCCCGCTCCGGCGAGCTCTGCGACCAGTGCGGCGCGGCGGACGAGCTCCGTCTCCAGTGCGGCGCGGGAGAGCTCGACACGATGGTGCAGGCGGTCCAGGCGGCCCGCGGTCCAGCTCGCGTAGCCGCCGAACAGCAGCAGCACGAGGCCGATCGCGAGCAATGCCGTGGTCACCTTCACTGCAACATTGGACCACCCCTTACGGAGCGCTCACGGTCCGGCCGAATCGCGTCATCGGCGGTCCGGACGCATTTAGCGTCGGATTCATGGCTGATATCGGTGTGCTCGGTGGTTCCGGCTTCTACTCGTTCCTGGCGGACGCGCGCCGTGTCGAGGTCAGTACGCCGTTCGGGCCGCCCAGCGAACCCCCGGTCGTCGGGGAGGTCGCCGGTCGTTCGGTCGCGTTCATCCCGCGACACGGCGCCGACCACCGCTTCCCGCCGCACCGCGTCAACTACCGCGCCAACCTCTGGGCCTTGCGCGCACTGGGCGTCCGTCAGGTCCTCGCTCCGTGCGCCGTCGGCTCGCTGCGCCCTTCGCTGACCCCCGGCACCTTCCTCGTCCCCGATCAGTACGTCGACCGCACGTGGGGCCGGCCGCAGACCGTGTACGACGACGCTGCTGTGCACACGTCGGCCGCCGACCCGTACTGTCCGGTCGGCCGAGCGACGATCATTGCCACCGGCAACGTCGTACCGAGCGGAACAATGGTGGTCATCAACGGCCCGCGCTTCTCGACCCGCGCCGAGTCCCTGTGGCACGCCGCCCAGGGATGGTCCGTCGTCGGCATGACCGGCGCCCCCGAAGCAGCCCTCGCCCGCGAGCTGGGCCTCTGCTACACCTCGCTCGCCGTCGTCACCGATCACGACGCAGGCTTCCAGCAAGGCGAAGGCGTGACGGAGGCGGAGGTCTACAAGGTCTTCGCCGAAAGCATCGACCGCCTCAAATCCCTGCTCACCCAAGTAATCCCCCGTCTCCCCTCCTCCACCACCGACTGCACCTGCCACCACGCGGTGGAATCCACTGACGCGGGCCGGCGTGATGAGGTGGTTGTGCGATGAGGGTTCTGTTGACGGGCGGCGCCGGTTTCATCGGGCGGCATGTGCACACCCAGCTGACCACCGAGGGACACGACGTTCTCGTGCTCGACTCCCTCCGCCCCGACGTTCACCGGACGCCTCCGGCCCCGAGCGACGATCTGCTGGTCGGCGATATCCGGAACGCCGAAGATCTTCAGAGAGCGCTCCCCGGTATCGACACCGTGATCCATCTGGCCGCCAAGGTCGGCCTCGGCGTCGATCTGAACGACATCGACGACTATGTCTCCAGCAACAGCCTCGGCACCGCCGTCCTGCTCCGCGAACTCGCCAGCGCGAACATCCGCCACCTCGTCTACGCCAGTTCGATGGTCGTCTACGGCGAAGGCCGCTACGACTGCGACCGGCACGGCCAGGTCGCGCCGGGTCCACGCCGGCCGGAGGATCTGGACGCCGGGCAGTTCGACCCGCCCTGCCCGCTCTGCGACTGCCCACTGCGCCCCGGCCTGATCGCAGAGAGCGCTCCCCCGGATCCCCGCAACGCGTACGCCGCGAGCAAACTCAACGGCGAACACCTAACCGCGTCCTGGGCCCGCGAAACCGGCGGCCGAGTCACCGCGCTCCGCTTCCACAACGTCTACGGCCCCGGCATGCCGCGCAATACGCCGTACGCCGGTGTTGCCGCCATCTTCCGCTCAGCCCTCGAACGCGGCGAAGCACCGAGGGTCTACGAAGACGGTCGCCAGCGCCGCGACTTCATCCACGTGCATGACATCGCCACCGCCGTGACCACGGCCGCGAGAGCGCTCCCCCAGCAGCCGCCCTCCACGGCGTACAACGTCGGCACGGACACCGTCCGCACCATCGGCGACCTGGCCGCCGAACTAGCCCGCGCCTACGACGGTCCAGAGCCCGTCGTCACCCGCCAGTACCGCCTGGGCGATGTCCGCCACATCACTGCTTCCTCCGCCAAGCTCCGCGACGAGCTCGGCTGGAAGCCCTCTCTCGATCTCCGTACCGGCCTCGCCGATCTGCTTGCCAGCGGCAACTAGTCCAGGTGTCCTGCATCACAGCGGATTGCCTCTCACATTGATGTGAGGGAATAGCTTCGCTTCGTCCGGCTCGATCGGCGGGCTCGGAGCGAGGAGGAGATCTGCGATGAGCAGGGCACTGGGGTACACGGCGTTCGGCGGACCCGAGGTTCAGGAGTTCTTCGACCGAGCCGATCCGACGCCAGGTCCGGACGAGGTGCTGATCCGGGTTGCGGCCGCGGGAGTCAATCCGCTGGATCATCACCTGCGTTCCGGACACGTCCCCGGGCTGAATGGCGAGCTGCCTTTCCCGCAGGTGCTCGGCATGGAGGCCGCCGGCACCATTATCGCCCTCGGCTCGGACGTGAGCGGCCTCGCGGTCGGCGACCGGGTCACCGGATTCGCCCTGACCGGCGCCGGCACGTACGTCGGCACGACGCTCCTGCTCGGTACGTCGACCGCCCGCATCCCCGACGCATTGCCGGAGACCTGGGCGGCAACGATCCCGGTCGCCGGCACGACCGCGCTCGACATTCTCGACCAACTCGAACTGCCTGCCGGCGCATCGCTGCTCGTGAACGGCATCGGTGGTGGCGTCGGACTCGCCCTGGCGCAGCTCGCACGCAATCGCGACCTCGTGGTGACCGGCACAGCCAGTGCCGCCAAAAGCGACCTCGTGGCTACCGCCGGGGCGAAGTTCGTCGACTACAGCTCCGGCGACGTGATCGCTCAGCTCCGGTCCCTGGCTCCCGACGGCTTCGACGCAGTCGTGGACGCGGTCGGTGGAGACTCCCTGCGCAGCGTCGCCGACCTAGCGAAGAAGCCCGAACTCCTGATCGCCGTCGGCGAGCCCTCGGTCTCCGAACTCGGTGGCGTCACTGTCCACCGTCGCCTCGACCGCGACAGCCTCGAACGAGTCGCCGAGCTGATGGTGACCGGACAACTCGACCCCAACATCACCGCCACCTACCCGCTTGACCACGCCGACGAGGCCTTGGCTCTCGTCGAATCCCGTCACGCAACAGGCAAGCTCGTCATCGACCTCCGACTCTGACCTCAGTACCCGGTGACCACTGACAGTCTCAGGCTTCTTGCAAGCTTGGCCGCAACCACTCGGCCAGCGCCGGGACCTGGCTGAGCTTGGCTGGGTCGGTTGCCAGCTCACTAGGCAGCAAGGGCAGCCGTACGTCGGCAGTCGGGATCCGGCCTTGCGCCGCGAGAACCGCCTTGATCACCACCGGATTCGGCTCGGCGAAGAGTGCGCGCGCCAGCGGGACCAGTCGGTGAGCGCTCTCTCGGGCGTTCTCCAGCGCGCCGGTCCGCCAGGCCGCGATCAGGTCGGCGTACGCCCGGGGTGCCACGTTTGCGCTGGCGAGGATTCCCCCGCTGGCCCCGAGCGCCAGCATCGGACCGGCAAAGAGATCGTCGCCGGCCAGGACACTCACGTCTGAAGAGACGCGGCTCAGGAAGGTGATGGTGTCCTCGTCGATCCCGCCCACCGCGTGCTTGAACCCGACGACATTCGGCAATTCCGCGAGCCGGATCAACGTCTCCGCACTCAGCGTCCGTCCGGTCCGGTACGGAATGTTGTAGATCACCAGCGGCACCGGGCTCGCCGCGGCAAGCTGCCGGAAGTGCTCGATGACTCCTTCCTCGGACGGCCGTGTGTAGTACGGAACCACGACCAGCGCTGCGCTCGCCGTACGACCGCTCGTCCTCAGCTCCTCGATGGAAGCAGCGGTCGAGTTCGAGCCCGCGCCGATGATCAGCGGGGCATTCCGCTCAGTACAGACGGCCGAGCAGATCTCGAGAACGCGCTGGCGCTCCTGCGGTGTCAGGGTGGCCGGCTCTCCGGTGGTGCCCAGGGCAACGAGGCCTGTCGCGCCCTCGTCGAGAACGCGATGAGAGAGCGCTTCCAGCGCGTCTCCGGCGAGTTCGCCGTCCTCGGAGAACGGAGTGATCAGGGGTACGAAGAGTCCTGTGAACGCCATGGTCCGACGATCACCCGGAACCGCCCATCAGGTCCAGTTCACATTTCTACCCTTGAGCGTAAGCTCCCCTTATGCTCGACGTCCGCAAACTCCGCCTGCTCCGCGAACTGGCCCGCCGCGGCACCATCGCCGCCGTCGCCGAGGCGCTCGCGTACACCCCCTCCGCGGTCTCCCAGCAACTCACCGCCCTGGAACGCGAAACCGGCGTACCGCTGCTCGAACGCACCGGCCGCCGAGTCACCCTGACCCCCGCCGCCCAAGGCCTCGTCGAGCACACCGAGGCGATCCTCGCGCTGCTGGCAACAGCAGAGACCGCCCTGGAGAACGCAGCGAGAGCGCTCTCCGGCGTTCTCCGGATCGGCGCCTTCCCCACCGCGATCCCGGCCGTCGTCACCCCGGCGATAGTTGCCCTAAGCGCCGAACACCCCAGCCTCGATCTCACCGTCATCGAACTGGACCCCGCCTCAGTCCCCGACGCCCTCCGCACCGAGGCCGTGGACATCGCCCTGGTCCAGGAATACGACCACGTCCCAGCCCAGCCCCACCCCGGCCTGCACACCGAACCTCTCCTAGAAGAAGCGGTCTACCTGGCCGCCCGCCATCCCCAGCCGCTAACGGGCCTCCGCGACACCCCCTGGATCGCCGGCACCCCCGGCACCCTCTGCCACACCCTCACCATCAGAGCCTGCGAAGCCGCCGGCTTCACCCCCCACATCCGCCACCACGCCGACGACTTCACCACCGTCCTAGCCCTGGTAGCCGCCAACCAAGGCGCCGCCTTCGTCCCAGACCTAGCCATCACCACCCCACCCCCCAACGTCAGCCTCACCCCCCTCCCAATCCACCGCCGAACCCACCTCGCCTACCGCCAAGGCACCACCAACCACCCCGCAATCACAGCCGCCCGCTCCGCCCTCAAAACAGCAGCGGGGCGAGGGCGGTTGGGCGACGGACTGGTGTGATGTGGCGTTGGCGGCCATGGACCTCCCGAAGATCCATCGCCCCGGCCTGACCGCGCGAACCTCCAGGTCTCTGGAGACGCGCGTTAGCCGACGTTGGCGGGGACTGGGGGAAGGTCGATCTGGAAGGCGCAGCCGCCGGCGATGTTGGTGACGCCGATCTGGCCGTCGTGGGATTCGACGACGCCGCGAGCTATTGCCAGGCCCAGGCCGCCGCCGCCGCCCGAGGATGCGGGTTCGGTCGAGGCGGGGGCGGATGCTGGTACTGGGGTTCGCTGCTCGTCGCCGCGCCAGCCGATGTCGAAGACGCGTTCCAGGTCGTCTGCGGGGATGCCGCCGCAGCCGTCGGTCACGGCTAGGCGCACGCGGCCGTCGGGTTCGCGATCGACGGCCAGGGTGACTGTTCCGCCCCGGGTTGTGTGGCGGATCGCGTTGCCGACCAGGTTCGTGACCGCGCGGGTCAGTTCGTCCGGATCGCCTTGTACGGCGAGGCGATCGTCGCCTACTGGGGTCGACACGGTGAGCTCTACTCCCGAGGCTCGAGCATGCTCGCTGTTTTCGCCGGCCACGTCTTCGGCCAGTTCGCGCAGGCTCACCGCGGACCGCTTTCGCGGCAAGGCGGCCGCCGACAGCCGGGACAGCTCGAACAGGTCGTCGACGAGCCCGGTCATTCGATCGACCGTGGACCGCATCTGCCGCAGCGCTCCCGGTACGTCGTCGATCACGCCGTCCTCGAGGCCTTCCGCGACCGCTCGTAGTCCGGCCAGTGGCGTCCGGAGGTCGTGGGACATGAACGCGACCAGTTCCCGGCGGCTCGCTTCGAGAGCGCGCTCTCTCGCGTGGGACGCGGCCAGTTTCTCGCGCGTCATCTCGAGTTCGTCGGTCAGCGCAGCCAACTCCGCCGGTACGGCGCCAGTCTGGCGATCCGAGGGTTCGTACGTCGTACCCAGTCGCCGCAAGCGTTGTCCGACATCGCGCGATCCCGCGCTGATCCAATGTCCGAGCAGGACGGACATGCCGAGTCCGAGCAGGGCCGCGAAGGCGAGTGTCCAGAGAACGACCCACGAGTCGTGTTCGGAGATGAACATCGCCCGCACGCTCTGGAGTACCGCGGCGAGAGCCGCGGCCATCGGCGCCAGGGCGGCGACGATCATCGTGACCCGTAGCGAACGGCGCCGGAACTGGTACAGGATCACGCCGCCGACAACCGCGACCACCAGCGTCCACAAGGTGGTGAGCGCGAGGATCGTCATCGTGTCGCGGTTCATTCGGATTCTCCCGCGAACCGGTAGCCCGTGCGCGGCACGGTCAGCACGAGCTGCGGATCGGACGGGTCCGCCTCGATCTTCTCGCGGAGCCGGCGTACGTGGACGGTCACTGTCGATGAGTCGCCGAAGTCCCAGCCCCACACGCGGCGCAGTAGCTCGGCCTTGGTGTACGCCTTTCCTGGATGCGACACCAGGTACGCCAGCAGGTCGAACTCGCGATGCGTCAGCGAGAGCGCTCTCCCATCCAGCATCGCGATCCGGGCCGCGGTGTCGATCGTGATCGGGCCGGCGCTCAGCTTGGTCGGGGTGAGGTCGAGGCCGGCCAGTCGCTCCTCGCGCCGCAGCATCGCCTGTACGCGCAGCGTCAGTTCTCTCGGGCTGAACGGCTTGACCACATAGTCGTCGGCGCCGAACTCGAGGCCGACCAGCCGGTCCTCCTCCTCGCCGCGCGCAGACAGCATGATCACCGCGGCGCCGTCGTCGGACGCACGCATCCGGCGCAGCACCTCCAAGCCGGACATGCCCGGCAGCATCACGTCCAGGACGACGACCGAGGGTTTCCACTGCTGCCAGACCTCGACGGCAGCGGTTCCGTCCGCGACCACGCGAGCGTCGTACCCGGCCTTGGTCAGGTACGCCGAGACGACGTTGGACACGGTCGGGTCGTCATCGACCACGAGTACACGAGTAGCCACGGTCAGAGCGTAGGACTTCCGGCCGCCCCGGCGCTGGACCCGGACCCCGGGAGAGCGCTCACCGTAAGCGATCTGTAGCCGCCGGCAGCCACCTGGAACCCCCGATCGTCCCTACGGTCGAAGGGTGGATGTCGATCTCGTACTGCCGTGCCTCGACGAGGCCGCGGCTCTGCCCTGGGTACTCACCCGGCTTCCGGACGGTGTCCGGGCTGTTGTCGTCGACAACGGTTCGACCGATGGTTCGGCCGAAATCGCCGAGGGGTTGGGGGCGACCGTCGTACGGTGCTCGATCCGTGGGTACGGCGCCGCGTGTCACGCCGGCCTGGAGGCGGCCGAGGCCGACGTGGTCGCGTTCATGGATGCCGACGCGTCGCTGGATCCGCGCCAGCTCGTCCGGGTGACTGCGCCGGTTCTGGCCGGGAACGTGGATCTCATGGTCGGCCGTCGGAGAGCGGTTTCTCGGGCGGTCTGGCCGTGGCATCTGCGGCTGGCGAATGCTGAGCTGTCCCGGCGGATCAGGAAACGGACGGGTGTTCTCCTGCACGATCTCGGGCCGATGCGCGCCGCTCGGCGGACCGCGCTGCTGGACCTCGCGCTGACGGATCGGCGCTCGGGCTATCCCCTCGAGACCGTCGTCCGGGCGGCGGACGCCGGCTGGCGGATCGCCGAGGTCGACGTCGACTACCTGCCACGTTCGGGTCGCTCGAAGGTCACCGGTACGCCGATCGGTGCCGCGCGAGCAGTGTTGGACATGTCGAAGGTGCTGAAGGCATGACCCCGACGGGCACGCTGATCGTGATCGCGAAGGAACCGGTTGCGGGGCGAGTCAAGACTCGGCTGCAGAGCGAGTTCACGCCGCGGGAGGCGGCTGCACTTGCGCGGGCTTCGCTGGTCGACACGTTGAACACGGTTCGGGCGGCTCCGGCAGCGCGGCGGGTGCTGGTTCTCGAGGGGCGGCCGGGGCCGTGGCTGCCGCCGGGATTTGAGGTGATCCGGCAGCGTGGCGACGGTCTCGACGAACGGCTGGCGGCTGCCTTCGAGGACTCCTTCGACGGATCGCCGATGCTGCTGGTCGGCATGGACACACCGCAGTTGCCGGCCGAACTGCTGGGCTTCAACTGGCCCGGGTACGACGCCGTTCTCGGGCTGACCGAGGATGGCGGGTACTGGTGTCTCGGGCTCCGCGAACCGGACGATCAGGCGCTGATCGGCGTACCGATGTCGACCGATCACACCGGCCGCGATCAGCTGATGCGTCTCGAGAAACGCGGAAAGCGCGTTCTTCAGTTACCGACTCTGCGGGACATGGACACTCCATGGGATGCGGCGGCGATCGCCGCGGAATATCCGGCGCTGCGAATGTCGCGATTGTTCCGGCGGCTGGAGCACACGGCGCATCCGGCGATGCTGTTCGAGCAGGCGCTCGGCGGTACGGCGCGAGTGGTTGCCACCGGCATCGATGGGCGGACGCTGCCATCGCTGTCGGAACTGGACCGCTGGCAGTCCCCGGCGGACGAGGTCGATCGGCTCGCACTGAGCCGATGTGAGGGACCGGTGCTGGACATCGGCTGCGGTCCCGGCCGGATCGTGACAGCGCTCGCCGAGCAGGGGATCCCCGCACTCGGCGTTGATGTGTCGCCGCAGGCAATCTCGTTGACCACGTCGCGAGGTGCGGTCGCGCTGCAGCGGCCGGTGCAGAATCGGCTGCCGGCCGAGGGGCGCTGGGGCAGCGTGGTGTTGATGGACGGCAACATCGGGATCGGTGGTGATCCGGCTGATCTGCTGCGCCGTTGCGCCGAACTGGTGCGGCCCAACGGTCTTGTCCTGGTCGAGGTCGATCCCGACGACGACCTCGACGACACCGCCCCGATCGTGTTGCGCAGTTCCAGCGGCCGCCGGTCGACACCATTGCCGTGGGCAAGAATCGGCAGTCGCACGTTGCTCCGGCACGCGCGCGCTGCCGCCCTGCACCCGATCGAGGACTGGCGCACACCACACCGGGCCTTTCTCACCCTCCGCCGCACCGCATGACGCCCAATGAGCCGCCCGATGCGGCGCCCCTGAGGCGGCCCGAGAGGCGCACCGCAGGCCATTGGCTGATCGCTGGTACGGCGGTTGGGACCGCCGTACTCACGATCTGGGCACACGCGGTCAACTGGTGGCCGAATCTGACATTGGTGCTCGGGTGTCTGCTGGTGGGCGGGGCGATCTGGCGGTTTGGGCGCGGGCTCGGGGTTGCCGCGGTCGTTGTGGTTGCGGCGCTGTGCCAGGTCCCGGGGCTGACACATGCGCCGATCACGAGCACGGATTCGTACCGCTACGTGTGGGACGGGCGCGTGCAGTTGGCCGGGCATTCGCCGTACTCGCATGTTCCGTTGGATGACGCACTGGCGGACTTGCGGGATCCGCTGCTGTTCCCGGGGTTGTCGCCGGAGCAAAGATCGGGAGTGAGCGCTCCCCCGCGCGTTCCGACGGATCCTGCGGCGGTGTCGGCGCTTGCCGCCGATGATCCGCGGACCCGGATCAACCGGCCGCGGGTGCCGACGATCTACCCGCCGATCGCGCAGGTGTACTTCGCCTCGGTCGCGGCCGTCACGCCGTGGTCCGCGGGAACGCTGGGGCTGCAGATCGCGGCCGGTCTGCTCGCGGTTGCACTCACCTGGCTACTCGCCGCAACTGGCCGGGACAGACGCTGGGCGGCGCTGTGGGGTTGGTCACCGATTGTGGTTCTCGAGGCCGGCAGTGCGGCCCATGTCGATGTTCTCGGTGCGCTGCTCATCACGGCCGCCGTGCTGGTCGCAACTCGCCGCCCCCGGCTGGCCGCGATCCTGCTCGGTGCGGCCGCGAGCGTCAAGCTGTTGCCGCTGCTGTTGCTGCCCGCGTTCCGGATCCGTCAGTCGGTCGTTGCCCTCGGCACCTTCCTCTCCAGCTACCTCCCGTACCTGGTGGCCTCCGGTGCCCTGGTACTCGGTTTCCTGCCCGGCTACCTGACCCAGGAAGGGTTCTCCGACGGCAGCACGCGGTTCGCGATCTTCTCGCTCCTGCTGCCTCCTGAGGCTCGGCAGCTCGTCGCCGTTCTCGTCGCGGGAGCGCTCTCTGTGCTCGCGTTCTGGCGCCGCGGCCGCGAGCCACTGGCCGTCACCTGCTGCTGGCTGTACGGCGCCGCACTGCTGATCGCGACTCCCACCTACCCCTGGTACGGCGTACCGCTGATCGCATTGGCAGCGCTCTCTCGGCGGCCCGAATGGATCGCCGTACCACTGGCGGCGTACCTGGCCTACGCGACTGTCGGTCACGACAGCCGGCAAGGCCTGATCTATCTGGCCGCCGTTGTTATCGTTACCACTGCCGCTACTTTCCGTCACCGTTCAGTCGCCGGAAAGCAGTTTGACGCGAGGCTGACCGCCAACCAACACTGAGCAGCGTGACCAAACGCATCGCGATCGCAACCTCGGCCGACTGGCCGGATCTGCTGCCGGACGAGGTTTCGCTCCTCGACGCCTTCCGCGCGGCCGGCCTCGAACCCGAACCGGTGGTCTGGACCGACCCCTCGATCGACTGGTCCGCGTACGACGCCGTGCTGCTGCGCTCGGTGTGGGACTACTACAAGCGGCAGGTCGAGTTCACCGAATGGCTCGGGCTGCTCGA
Source organism: Kribbella yunnanensis (assembly GCF_039529655.1). Classification (NCBI taxonomy): domain Bacteria; kingdom Bacillati; phylum Actinomycetota; class Actinomycetes; order Propionibacteriales; family Kribbellaceae; genus Kribbella; species Kribbella yunnanensis. Next base: position 440,060 of record NZ_BAAANF010000003.1, read on the forward strand.
CAAGTCCGGCGTACTGGTCCTGAACGAGACCGACCTGGTCCGCTGGAACAGCGACAAGCGCTACCTCCTCGAACTGCGCGAACAGGGCGTCGCGATCGTCCCGTCGCAGGTCGCGGCCGGTGCGTGCCTGCGTGAGGTCGTCGCCGGGCTCGACGGTCAGCAGATCGTGATCAAGCCGACCGTGAGCGGGGCGGCATTCAACACCGTCCGCGGATTGGCCGGCTCGACGGAGCTCGACCAGGCGATGACGGAGCTGCCCGACGACGTGTACCTGGTGCAGCCGTTCCTGCCCGAGATCCAGACCGCCGGCGAGTGGTCCCTGCTCTTCTTCGACGGCGAGTACAGCCACGCGGTGGTGAAGCGCCCGGCAGCTGGTGACTACCGGGTGCAGCACATGTTCGGTGGCGCGGTCGCGGTCGAGGAACCGACGCCCGAGATCCTCGAGAGCGCCAAGATCGCGCTCTCCGCGGCGCGTTCTCAGCCCACCTACGCCCGGGTCGACGGGGTCGTCGTCAACGGCCGATTCCTGCTGATGGAGCTCGAACTGATCGAGCCCTATCTCTTCATCCCCGAGCACCCGGCGGCGGCCGACAGCCTCGTCGCCGCCATCGCCGCCCGGCTCTGATCAGCTGGCCGACTCTGGTCAGCTGGCCGCCGACTCGGGGTGACCGCGTCGGCGGCCGTCCAGGAACGTGATCCCGGCCGCCGTGCCCGTGTACCGGGTCCGGCGCGCCCACTCGTAGCACTCGTTCAGCACCGGGCATGAGGTCAGGCACAGCTCGCGCGCCTTGCGCTGCTCGAAACGGGTCGCGGTCTCGTCGTACGCACCGGCCTGCCCGCTACAGGCGGCACGATCCATCCAACGGTCGTTGGGATCGACGATCACGGTCAGCATCGGCCTCATGACAACGACGGTAAATCCCCGAGAGCGCTCTCCGCGGCCCGTCTCAGAATACGGTCGTTTGTCGATGAATTTACTGCACTTAAGGGCCGGTGACAGCGTCGGCATAGGGTCGGGCCATGCCCACACTCGAGGAGATCCGCACTGCCTCTGAGCAGCTGCGCGGTCGCATCCACCGGACGCCGATGCTGAGTTCGTCTGCGCTGGACGAACAGTTCGGTGGAGAGCTCGTGCTCAAGGCCGAGCTGTTCCAGAAAACCGGGAGCTTCAAGGTTCGCGGACTGCTCACCAAGCTGCTGCAGCTCACGCCCGAGGAGCGCGAGCGCGGGGTCGTGACCGTGTCAGCGGGGAACGCGGCCGGGGCGCTGGCCTGGGCAGCCCGGGACGCAGGGATCCCGGCGACCGTGGTGATGGCGACAACCGCCGTACCGGCGAAGGTCGATGCGGCGCGCGGGTACGGCGCGAAGGTCGAACTCGTCGATGGCGATCTGCTCGCGGCCTATGAGCGGATCCGGAGAGAGCGCGATCTCACCGGGGTTCATCCGTTCGACGACGAGCAGGTGATCACGGGACACGGGAGCCTCGGGCTCGAGCTGCTTGAGGACCGGCCCGATCTCGAGACCGTGCTCGTGCCGGTCGGCGGTGGTGGGCTGATCTCCGGAGTCGCGCTGGCGCTCAAGCTCGTGAAGCCCGGGATCCGCGTGATCGGGATCGAACCGGAGCAGGCCGATGTCGTGAGCCGGAGTCTCGAGGCCGGCGAACCGCAGCGGCTGCCGACCGCACGCTCGATCGCGGACGGGCTGGCCGCGCCGATCTGCGGTACCCGCAACTTCCCGCTCATCCAGCAGTACGTCGATGACGTCGTACGAGTGAGTGAGGACGCGCTGCTCGCGGCGACGCGGCTCGTCATGTCGCGCACCAAGCTGGCGCTGGAGCCGGCAGCCGCGGCGCCGTTCGCGGCGTTGCTGGAGAGCAAGATCCAGCTCGACGGCGTGACCGCTGCCGTCGTCAGCGGCGGCAACCTGGACGTCGCCAAGCTCAACCTCTGACCGCCAAGCTGATCGCGAGGCTGACCCGTCTGACCACGAGAGAGCGCCCTCTGATCACAGAGAGCGCTCTCCGCGGAGATCAGGCGGGAGCGAGCTCTCGGGGCCGAGCCTTCGAGGTCACGCCGTCGCTTGGATCGTCGACGAGATCACCCTGGCGCACCGGGTCCTTCTCAGGCAGCAGGATGTCGCGAGCGACGACCAGCATCAGCCAGAGCGTGCCGGCCATCCGCAGGATGACTGACAGCCAGTAGATGCGATCGGGGACATCCGGGTTGCCAGGTTGCAGGAACTGCGCGAGATGCATCCAGACGAGCATCCAGTAGAAGCACTCGCACGCCTGCCAGATCAGCCAGTCCCGCAACCGCGGCCGGGCTAGCGCGACCAGCGGCAGCAGCCAGAGCACGTACTGCGGTGAGTAGACCTTGTTGATCAGCAGGAACGCCGCGACCACCAGGAACGCGAGCTGGGCGAAGCGTGGTGGTCTTGGCGCCATCAGGCCGAGGATCGCGATCGACAGGCACAGGCCCGCGAAGATCACGATGTTGAGCTGGTTGACGTCGGCGACCTCGTGTTTGGCCAGCTTCAGCACGTACCAGATCGAGCCGTAATCGCTCTCCCGTGCGTCGTTGAACGTCCAGAACGACAGCCACTCGTTCTTCGCGAGCAGGTAGATCGGCGCGTTCACGAGACCCCAGGCGACCACGGCCGCGACCACCGCCTGGACGAACGGCCACAGTTTGCGGCCGCGCAGGCACACGATCAGCAGCGGTCCGAGCAGCAGGAACGGATAGAACTTCGCCGCGGTCCCGAGCCCGATCAGCACGCCGAACCAGATCGGTTTGCCGCGCGACCAGGCGAACATCGCCCCGGCCGTGAGGGCGACCGCGAACAGGTCCCAGTTGATCGTCGACGTCACCGCGAGCACGGGCGCGGCGGCGACGTACAGGGCATCTAGGGGCTGGCCGCGAGCGGCGCCGGGTTTGGATGCGACGCCACGTGCTGTCGCCACCGTGAGCCCGACGGTGATCAGCGCGCAGAGGAACAGCAGCGCGATGTTGACGATGAAGAACACACCGGCGGTGTCGCGCTTCTGCTCGGCGGTGAGGTCCGTCTTCGGGTCGCCGGTGACCAGCCAGGTGAGCTGCGCCGCGACCTCCATGAACGCGCCGGTGAGCACCGGGTACTCGAGGACCGGGTAGTCGCCGGTGTCCAGGAACGGCCGGTTGCCCTCGGCAAATCCGCGCTCCTGGTAGAGGAAGCCGACATCGGAGTAGCACAGCGCCTTGAACGGCCGCCAGCTCTGCCGGTCCCAGCCGGCGTCCATACACGGCGCCTTCTGCAGCACGCCGAGCGCGAACGTGATCGTGCACACGGCGAGCGCGATCCGCAGCGGCGTCCACCAGGACGAGCTGAGCCGCGAGAACCGGCCGGACCGGCCACCGAGCCCGACGGTCAGCCCCGCGACGGCCGGATCGGCCTCCGACGGCGGCAGCCGGTCATGCTTGGGCTGGCTTCCTGGTTCGGTCACGGTCGGCATCATCTCCTATCCGATCAGCCAACGACCAGGGCAGGTTACCCACCCATCGTTCGGCGCAACACCACCCCCACGCCGAAGGACGCGAGCTGGACCGGAATAGGTTCCGCGCAACCGTGCCCAGAGATCAGCCGGCGCAATGGGCGATCAGCAGCGCCGCGGTGCGCTCCGGGTCCTCCCACCAGAACAGGTGACCGGCGCCCTCGAAGAGCTCCAACTGCGCCGCGGGCAACAGATCGTGAAGGTGGAGAGCGTTCTCTACCGGGATCCCAGCGTCGGCGGTGCCGTGCAGGATCAGCGCCGGTACGTCGATCGAGCCGAGCCGGCCCGTGGTGTCGTGCGCCTGAGCCGCGGCCCACTGCATCAGCACGACGGGTACCGGGACCTTCACAGAGAGCGCTCTACGACGGTAGATCTCGCGAGCGCCAGGTTCCTGCGCGGCGTATCTGCGGGACAGGTTCGCCTCGAAGCTCGTGCGTAGTCCGTGCTCGACGTCCCGGGTGGCGATCGCGTCGACCATCCGCCGCGACGTCTCCGAGATCACCCCCCGGGATCCGCCGGCCCAGGTACACCCGAGGGCGATCGACCGCACGACCCCCGGGTGCCGCAGTACCAGCTCCTGCGTCACCATCCCGCCGAGCGACGCCCCGAGGACGTGCGCGTCGGTCCACCCCACCGACTCGATCACCGCGGCCGCGTCGTCGGCCAGGTCCGCCACCGTGAACGGTTCGTCCGCCCGGTCACCACGCCCGATCCCCCGATGGTCGTACGCGACGATGTCGAACCTGGCCTCCAACGCGGAGAGCAGTTCGTCCCCCCACAACTCGTGATGCGCTGCCATGCCCTGGATCAGCAACAGCGGCGCACCCCGCCCACGCCGTACGTAGTCCAGCCGGCGTTCCCCAGTCCCAGTCACGAACTCCATGCCGCACAGACTGCCGAGCACGCCTTGCAACGCACTTGCACCAGAGAGTCAGTCGTCGGCGAGCATCGCAACCATGGCGCTCCACGGGACCGGCTCCTGCGCTTCGACCGGCCCCAGCTCCCGCTCCACCCACGGCTCACCGACGATGTAGAGCCCCGGTGTCTTGAGGCCCAGCCGCTCTGCATGCGCCTGTACGGCGGCCAGCAGCCGCACGGCGTCTTCCAGCGGCCGTCCGACCCGGACCAATGCCAGTGCACCGATCCGCAACGTGTTCAGCGCATACGGGTAGTCCTCGTGCAGCAGGAACCGTGCCAGCGCAGTCCGAAGCGCAGCCAGCGCCCGCTCAGCAGAGTCCGGCCGCAGCGACGGGTGCCGCAGGTACAGCTCCCCCACGACCTGATTGGCCCAGCCCTTGTTCCAACCGCGGCTCTGCTCCTGCAACACATCGGCGTACTCGATCATCGCGGCGCTGTCGGTCGTCTGCTTCAGCAATGCGACGGTCCGGACCGACATGGCGGCCGGGATCATCACCTCGATCCCCAACCGCTCGCAGTACTCGATCAGCTGCCCAGTCACCTCCTGCGTGACCTTCAGCGGCGCAGTCAGCGCACATCCGATCGCCAGGAAGAACAGGGCCTCGGCATAGTCGCGGGGCGAAGCGTCAGCCGCGATCTGCGGGATCAGGTCGAGCACCACGTCGACCAGCTCCGCCGTACCCGCCTGATCGCCCGAGAAGTACGTCAGCGCCGTCAGTGTGTTGAGTGCCCGAATCCGATCGAGCACCGAGGCGTCGGGCGCAGCAGCGAGCGCCGAACGCAGCATCCGAATCGCCTCGCCGTGGTGAACCCCGCGGTACAGGTAGACGCCCAACGACACCGCAGTGAGCAGCGCTGTGTCCGGGTCGGCGGACAGGTCATGGGCGAAGCCGGCCCGCAGGTTGGGCAGCTCACGACTCATCATGCGCACGAAGGCGCCTGCTTGGGTGCCGCGGATCGAGTCCGCACAGCGTCCGGCGAGCAGCCGCACCCAGCGGGCCTGCACCAGCCGTGTCTCAGCCGGATCCGGGTCGATGCTGCGGCAGTAGGCACGGATGCTCTCCAGCAGCACGTACCGCGTCGGCTCGGTCGATGTGTCGGCCACTACCACCGACCGCGTCACCAGAGCGGACAGCGACTCCAGTACGGCGGTCTCCCGGCCCGGCCAGATCGTCTCGGCCGCCTCCAGCGTGAAACCACCCTCAAACGCCCAGAGCTTCAGCAGCAGCTCACGGTCAGCCGGATCGAGCAGATCGACACTCCAGCCGATCGCAGCCTCCAGCGTCGTGTGCCACGCGAGTGAACCTCGCGGCACCGGTCCCAGTACGGCGAACCTGTCGTCGAGCCGGTCCGCGATCTCGCCGAGCCCGAGCACCCGGGCCCGTGCGGCCGCCAGCTCGATGGCCAGCGGCAGACCGTCCAGCGCAGTAGCGATCCGTCGGGCAGCAACGAGCTCACCCGGGTTCGGCTCCCAGCCAGGTCGCACTGCCCGCACGCGATCCACCAGCAGCTCAACAGCGGGCTCACCAGCGTCAGTGGTCCAAGGCAACGGTTGGACCGACACAGTGATCTCACCGTCGACACCGAGCGGCTCACGACTCGTTGCGAGTATCCGCAGCCCCGGACAACTCTGAGTCAGTTGGTCGACCAGCTCGGCCGCTGCCGCAACCACGTGCTCGCAGTTGTCCAGCACCAGCAACGCCGACGCCGTACCGATCCCGTCAACGATCGCAGCGACCGGATCACCAGTGACCACCACACCGACCGCATCAGCCACGGCGGCAGCGACACCAGACCCGTCCGGTACGTCGGCCAGCCGGGCCGCCCAGGGATCAGCAGCCGGCCCCAGCGTGGCCAGGTACTCGACCATGAGCCGCGTCTTCCCCACTCCGGCCGGGCCAACCAGGTTCACGAGCCGATGCCGGTCCAGTCGCGATGTGAGGACCGCCAGTTCGGCAGAGCGGCCAAGGAACGTCGTCAACGGCCGCCTGATCGGCACTGGCCGTACGACACGCATCGGCGCGGCCAACCGCAGTCGCGGGTCGTGCGCGAGCACCTGTCGTTCCAGCTCCAGCAGTTCAGGCCCTGGATCGACGCCAAGCTGTTCGGCCAGCAACGACCGCACCTTGCGCAGTGTCGCGAGCGCATCACCTTGCCGGTCGCACCGGTAGAGCCCGAGCACGAGCAGCGCCCAGCGACGCTCACGCAGCGGCTGCTCGCGAACCAACTGCTCCAGCTGTACGACGGCCTCGGCCGCGTCCCCGGTCCCGAGCCGTGAGGCCGCCAAGTCCTCCAGCGCCACCTCGCGCAGTTCCGTCAACCGCCCGCGCTCTGCCCCAGCGATCTCATCCGGCAGCTCGGCGTACGGTTCACCCCGCCACAGGTCCAGTGCCTCGGTGAGCCGGGTCCGGGCCTGCTCCGGCCGGTCTCCGGCCAGTTGGCCGCGCGCAGCCTCGATCAGCTCGCCACAACGCCGTACGTCGATCTCGTCGGCGTGCAGGAAGTAGCCAGCCGGTGTGCGGCCCAGCCGATCCCGGTACGTCGTCCCGAGGGCGGACCGCAGTCTCGAGACGTACGCCTGCATCGCGGCCGCTGCCTTGGCCGGTGGCTGGTCGTCCCACATCGCCTGGGCGAGCCGGTCGTCGGAGACCGGTTTGCCGTCCGCCAGCGCGAGTGCAGCCAGCAACCGCCGGGGCAGCGCTCCCCCGACCTCGACCGCGGCCCCGTCAACCAGCACTCGAACGGGCCCCAGAACCCGGCACTCCAGCACCCGGCCACCATAGCGGCGCCCGACGGCCGCGCTAGGCATTACCTCCAGCGCCAGGCGGCCGGGCGGGGGCGCGGCGCCTGCGGTGGTGGGCCCAACCGCCGTTCCAGCGCCACCAGGGCCGGTCCGGGATCCAGACCGAGCTGATCGGCGAGCAGTGCCCGGAACCGGCGCAATTCGGCGGCAGCCCGCTCCGGCTGGCCCGTCTCCAGGTAGGCGAGTGCCAGCAGCTCCCACCGGCGCTCCCGGTACGGGCTGTCGGCAACGAGTCGGGTCAACGACCGCAGAGCGACCCAGGGGTTGCCGAAGGCCAGGCGGGCAGCTTCGACCTCCTCCAGGGCCAGCTCGTGCAGCTCGACCAGTCTGGTCCGTGCGCCGACCACCGCCGGAGAGCCGGCCAGGTCCTGCCAGGGCTCACCCCGCCAGAGCTCCAGGGCAGCTTCCAGGTCCTGGATCGCACCGATCGCATCGCGGATGGACAACCGATACAGACCAGATGCGACCAGGTCGGCGAACTGTTGGTGGTCGGTGGGCACCGCGAAGCAGTACCCCGATGGCGTTCGCTCCAGGCGCTCCCCAGCTGCACCCAGCGCGGTCCGCAACCGCCAGACCAACACCCGCAACGCCTTCCGCGCGTTCTCGGGCCAGCCGTTCGGCCACATCAGGTCCGCCAGCTCCGGGTCGGACACCGGGCGGCCTTCCGCGAGGACAAGCGCAGCCAGCAGACGTCGTGCCTGCACGCCGTTGAGCGCCAACGCTGCGCCGTCCACCTCGAGTTCCAGCGGGCCGATCACTCGGCACGAGAGCCGCTGCTCCACGCTGACTGTCGTCATGCGAACACAGTCGTCCGCGGACCTTGCAATCCACCTGCAAACCTACGGTCGACGCCTCTCACTGACCATCAGGATCCCGGCCAGTGCGCACAGAACAGCCAGTGCGCCGACCGCCAGGACCAGTCCGGCCTCCAGACCGCGTGGCACGTAGTTGCAGGACACCTTCCGCGCCTTGGGCCCGACCGGTACGGCGATCAGCCCCGACAGCGACTCCGGAGCCTTGGCGGCCTTGCCGTCGACCGAGCACTGCCAGCCCGGTGTGTTCACGACGCCGAGGACCATGGTCCGAGCCTGCCCGGCTTTGAACCGCGCAACGACGTCATGCCCGCCGACCTCGACCTCAGCCGGTTTGCTGCCCTGCAACGCGGTAACCGCTGCTTTCAGCCGCTCCGGGTCCAGACAGCCGATCGCGCCGACCGGCAGCCGGGTCGGCCCGGACACCCGGATCTGAACATCGGCCACGCCGTTGGGGCGCGCCCTGCCCACCCACAGCACCGGAGCGCCGGTATAGGTACCCGGGCGCTTCGCCGAAGGCTTCAGCACCTGCCGCCAGCCGTCACCACTGATCATCACGTCGCCGACGAACTCCGGGCCGCGCAGATAGACACCGTCCCCCGGCTGGCAGGAGGCGGTCAGTCTGAGCTCCACAGGATCATCAGCACCCGGCAGCGGCCGCATACCGATCCCCCAGTCCCGCTGTGCAGCCGTAGCGCCCTTGGACGCACGCACCTGCACCTTCGGGACGGTGTAGACATCAGCACCCAGAGCAGTCTCCTGTACGCCGAATGCGCCGGGATCCGTGGACTCCCACGGCTTCTCCGGTCGCAGTGTCACCAACGGACCCGCCTGCCGCTTAATCAGCGTGAACGTCCCCCGCGGCCCTTCCTGCACTCGCGCACCGACCGCGAAGACCGAGTCGATCACCGGGTTCTTCGGATCGATCGGAGCCCGGCCATAGGAGCTGTAGCCGAAGCCTAGGTCGACCAGTGCCTCCGACAACGACTGCTGGATCGTGCTGGTGTAGTACTCGGCGCCCTGACCGCCAATCAGCATCGGGTCGTTCACAGTCGTGTACTGGCTCGCAGAGACGCGCTGCTGCGGCCAGTCCTCGGCAGACTGCACCAGTGCGCGAATCGACTCCTGTTTGGCGCCCCACGGCTGGTAGTCGCGCATGAACTTCGACCGAGCCTCGTCGATCGCCACCGACGACAACGTGGTCTCGACAAGCACGGCAGCGATCAGAAGCCCCGCCGCGATCCGTCGTACCCACAGCTGTTTTCCCGGACGCCACCGCGTCAGCAGGAACGCCAGTACGGCGACACCGGCAACCACTGGTACGACGTCGCGCGTGGTCGGTGTGATCGTCGGCAGGTCGGACACCTGCGCGAACAGTGCGCCAACCAGCACCAGCGGCACGGCCACCGCCAGGAGGTTCCGCACACCGGATGCGAGCGACATCCACCCCAGCACCACCAGCATCCCGGCCACCACGAACGCCTGCCGGTACGGGCTCCCGTTCGGTGAGTCGAACCCGTGCCACACCCTGTGCGGGTACTGCAGTTGCAGGCTCACCACAGTGAGCACCACACACGCAGTCCAGATGAACCGCTCCGACCCCGGCACGGCACGGTTGAACGGGAAGCTCAACGCGAGCAGGAGCATCAGGGTGCCGACAGCCAGCCCGGGTGACGTGCCAACGCCCTCAGAGCCCGGCAGCAACCGCGAGAGGAACTCCGTCCAGCCGAGCGGCGTGAACACCTCGTCCGGACTCGGTGTCGCCGTCTGCACCAGCCAGTACGTCGGCAACAGCAGCGGAGCGGCCAGTGCGATCCCCACGCCAACTCCCACCAGGCATCGGAACCCGCCCTCAACCCGACGGGTAAACAAACCACCGTCTGGATCAGACAGCACCCGGGCCAGCACAACCACTGCTGCGCCCAGAGTCGCCATGTAGACCGTGTAGAAGTGCGACATCCACAGCAGCGCAACGACGAACGGCGTCACCACCAGCGCTGTCAGCGACCGCTTGCTCCAGATCCACTCACACAGCAGACAGATCACCGGGAAAGCGATCAGACCGTTCAGCCACTCGGTCATGTACGCCGCATCGTCGATCGCCCAGCCACAGGTCGCGTAGGACACTCCGGCGAGCGCCGCGAGCCACAGCGGCCCGGCAGGTTTCAGCAAGCGCAGGTACGCCGTCATGGCGGCCGCGGCGGCGCCGATCGCAGCAATGGCGATCACGTACATCGCCAGGTCGATGCGGTCCCGCGGGAACAGCAGCACCATCCACGACAGGCTGGTCCCGAGGTAGCCCATGAAGTCGCCGATGAACGGGACGCCGTACCCGCTGGACCAGTTCAGCAGGAAGTCACCCGGTGCCTGTCCGGTGAGCAGGTCGCGCAGATAGGCATGCATCGGGACGAACTGCTGGCCGAGGTCGTTGGTGTTCCGCGGCAACGCACCGAACGGATACGTGCCGCGGATGATGCCCGACGCGACGAACGTCGCCGCAGCCGCCAGAGCGGCCGCCGGCACAGGGGCCCAGCGCCAGGCTCGCCACGTTCGCAAGGGCTCCCCCGTGATTCGTCGTACTCGTGGCTCGGGGCAGAGCGGCCAGTAGCAGGAGCGTAACAGAGGGTCAGGTTGTTCTGTGGGTACGAGGGTAGGGTGAAATTCGTGGATCAACTCGGAGCGGACGAGACGATCGAGCACTGGGATCGCCGGCACCGCAGACTCGGGGCGCTGCGCTCGGGCGGCGACGCCGGGTACGACGAGTTCAGCAACGAGATCTTCTATTCGGTCCGGCTCGGCCGGCTGCTCGACATCATCGGCGACCGGACCGAGTACGCCGCCCCGCTGCGCATCCTGGACGCCGGTTGCGGCAAAGGCTGGTTCGCGCATTCGATGGCGCGCTTCGGCCATGCGGTCGACGGGATCGACGTCAGCGAGCATGCGATCGAGCTGTGCCGTGCGAACGCGACCGGCCACAGCAGCTTCCACCTGTCGCCTCTCGCGGACTGGCAGCCGCCGTACCTGTATGACGTGGTCTACAGCATCGATGTGCTCTTCCACATCATGGACGACGCGCTGTGGGAGGCCTCAGTGCTGAATCTGGCCGCACTGGTCCGACTGGGCGGACTGCTCCTGGTCGTGGACCATGAGTCCGATGTGGACCGCACTTGGTCGTTCTACCAGCGCACCCGCGCACTGCAGCGGTACCAGAGTCTGCTGGAGCCGGTGGGGCTGCAGGTGGACCGCTTCGTTCCCTACGGCTTCCGGGGCGCTCCGACCGGCTTCCTCGTCCTGCAAAGGGTGTTCTGAATGCAGCTCAACGAACTCGTCCGGTCCTGGCTGCCCGAAGGCGGGACAGTCGTCGACCGCACCGGTTCCGAGCACGCCTGGCCGCCGCTGATGGAGGTGGCCGATGTGCCGACCAAGGACGCTCTGATCGCCGTCACGGCGGATGGCGACCTGTCGGAGACTGCACCCGGTGATGTGGTGCTGCTGCTCCTGCCGTGGGCGCCCCACGAGCTGCCAGTCGGGTCACTGATCCAGAAGCTCGTGACAGCCGGGCTGCAGGCTACGGAGGCACATCCACTCGCAGACACCGCATGGGGCGCAGCCGTCATCTGCCGGCGCGTCGATGACGAGGTGGGTGAGCTGCATGCCTACCTCGACCGCTCGCGCACGTCGGGGCCGCTGACCGGCCGGACGCTACTGCGGCTCGTTGACGAGCACATCGTCGAGGGGCTGGTCCGGCGGACGCAGGAGCAGCAGTTGGCTGCCGTCACAGCAGAACGCGACGCGCTCCGTGTGGAACGCGCCGCGCTGAAGAAGCTGCTGTCAGACGACCTGGGGTGACTCCTGCTCCGCCTCGGCCGGCACGACCGGGACGGGGAGCTCACCAGGTGCAGCGTCGATCGTCTGCGGTGCGGGCAGCCGGAGATAGGCCAGCCGGGCCGCCTCCTGCCGTCCGCGAGTGATCGCGTCCAGCACGTACCCGACGGCCAGCACCAGGATCGCGACGATGCCCATCGTCGAGGCCAGGATCGCGGTCGGGAACCGCGGCACCAGACCGGTGTCGACGTACTCGACGATGACCGGTACACCGAGGATCAGCGACACCACGCCGAAGACCGCGGCCAGGATGCCGTGGAACAGCGTCGGCCGCTCCAGCCGCGTGACGCTGAGGATCCAGCGCAGGATGCGCATGCCGTCGCGGTAGGTGCGCAGCTTGCTCTCACCACCGGTCGGACGCTCCTTGTAGCCGATCGCGAGCTCGGCCACCGGAACCCGCAGGTGCAGCGAGTGGATGGTCAGCTCGGTCTCGATCTCGAACTCCTGCGCCAGCGCGGGGAACGACTTCACGTAGCGCCGCGAGAAGACCCGGTAGCCGCTCAGCATGTCGGTGATCTGCCGGCCGAACAGCGCGCCGACGGTACCGGTGAGCACCCGGTTGCCCAGGGTGTGGCCCGGCCGGTACGCCTCCTCGTTGGTGTGCTTGCGGACACCGACGACGTGGTCGTACGGCCCCTGCAGCAGCACGCGGACCAGATCGCCCGCCCGGGCGGCGTCGTACGTGTCGTCGCCGTCGATCAGCACGTAGACGTCGGCGTCGACGTCGGAGAACGCGCGGCGGACCACGTTGCCCTTGCCCTTGCGGGACTCGTGCCGCACGATCGCACCGGCGGCCCGGGCCAGCTCCGCGGTGTCATCCGTGGAGTTGTTGTCGTACACGTAGATGCTGGCCGTCGGCAGCGCGGCGCGCAGCTCGGTCACCACCTTGGTGACGGCGACGGCTTCGTTGTAGCACGGCACGATCACAGCGATGTCCACGCCGGCGAACTCCTGCAGGTCAGTCATGATTGGCTTTCTCTACTTGCTCGCGCCCGGCGTCAGCCAGGTCCCGAGAACTGCGCTGGACATGGTTCCGTCGTGCACTGCGCGCACGTACTCCGGGCCGCGCGCGGCGACCGCGCGGGCCGCCTCACGGTCGGCCACGATCTGCTCGACGACCTCGCCGATGGTGGTCGGGTCGGCGTGCACGATCGGCAGGTCGCGGCCGGTCACCGAGCTGACGTGCTTGCGCACGTCCTCGTCGACGTTCACCACGACCACCCGGCCGGCGGCCATCGCCTCGCACGCGGTCACGCTGTACGGGCCGAGCACGAACTGCTCCAGCACGATGTCGGCGCCGGCCATCGCGGCCGGCATCTCCTCGCTCGGGATGTCGGTCAGCCGCCGGTACTCGATCAGGCCCGCGTCGTGCAGCGGCTGCATGGCCGCCTCGACGTACTCGGTGCCCTTGAAGCGCGGGTTGGTCGGTGCGTGCAGGACGATCGGACGCTCCCGCTCCAGCACCGGCTCGTCGTTGGCCCAGCGGTCCGGCTCGATGACGACCGGCAGCCACTTGGCGCCCGGTACGTCGACCAGCAGGTCCGGGGTGGACACGAAGGTCGGCCCGTCGAAGGTGTTGAACAGCGTGCCCTCGCGCTTGGCCTGGGCCTCCAGCCGGACGAAGAAGTCGTCCCGCTCGTGGAACGGCGACCACTGGTGCGTCTCGGCGTGCCGGCTCGGCAGGCGGACGTCGGAGCCGTGGGCGACCAGGCCGACGTTCACACCGGCCTCCTTGAGCGTCTTCACGTCACCGACGGCGTTCCGCGCGAAGCGGGTGCCGAAGACCGGGCGACCGGCCTCGATCAGCACGTGGGTGTAGTTGCCCTTGGTCAGGTACTCGACCTGGCGGTCCTGCCACACCCGGTCGTCCAGCAGCTCGCGCTCGACCTCGATATCGGCCGGGAACCGGTACGCACCACCGGCGTACTGCATGTTCTTGGCCTTGACGCCCTCGAGGTGGCGCTCGGCCGCCCGGGCCCAGGTGGTGCCCTGACCGGCGAAGTTGGCCGGGCCGACGAACAACCGGACCTCGGACTTCGGAACCTCCGGGGTCGGCGGCAGTGCGGCCTCGCGGCGCTTGCGGTCGACGTTCGCGGCCAGTGTCTTGCCACCTTCGGTCACGGCCCGCTTGCTCCGCCCGAGGATCTTGCGTGCCGGAGCCGGGAGCATCGCGAGCACCCGGCTAACAGTGGAACCCATGGTGTGAAGCTGACCTTCCTGCTGTGACTGAATGGACCGACCGGACATGAACGCAGCGGTGGTCACCCTGGAGGTTACCGGGTCTCCGGCCCAGTACCGGACCGGAATGCCGTGACGCAATGTCATGCCGCGGTCAAGATTTCCGGAACCGCGGGCACGCCTATTGTGCCGTGTCCTCGATCCGGGCCAGCCACGTGGCCAAGATCTCCTCCAGCCGAGCTGCCTCATCAGGCATTAGGACGCCGACCAGACGCCTTTCGTTGTCCATGTGAGCAGCAAAAGCGCGGTCGATCAGCCGACGGCCCGCAGGGGTCAGCCGGACCACCCGTCCGCGCCCGTCGTCGTCACTGCGCCGCCGAACGACCAGACCGGCCGATTCGAGCCGGTCGACGCGTTTGGTGACCGCACCTGTCGTCACCATCGTGTGTACGGCGATCTCCCCCGGCGCCCGCTCGTACGGCGCTCCGGCGCGGCGCAACGCGGCCAGTACGTCGAACTCGCCTTCGGTCAGCCCGAATCGCGAGTAGAGCAGCGTCAGCTCACCAGTCAGGTGCTGTCCGATCCGGTGCAACCGGCCGATCACGCCCTGCGGACTGGTGTCGACGTCCGGCCGTTCGAGCTGCCACTCCGCTTGAATCCGCGCCACATGGTCCACGGTTCGACTATATCTTCCCGGGAAGATAAAATGTCTTCCATGGAAAATACCTACCGGTGGGCCGCCGTGACCGCGATCGCACCGGTGGCCTGGGGCACGAACTACTTCGTCACCCACGAGTACCTGCCGGCCGGATACCCCCTGTACGGCGCTGTGTTCCGCGCACTGCCCGCCGGACTGCTCCTGCTCGCCCTGGCGCGTCGGCTACCGCAGGGGGTGTGGTGGTGGCGCTCACTCCTGCTGGGCGTGTG
The DNA here is from genome assembly GCF_039529655.1 of Kribbella yunnanensis. NCBI lineage: Bacteria > Bacillati > Actinomycetota > Actinomycetes > Propionibacteriales > Kribbellaceae > Kribbella > Kribbella yunnanensis. The sequence goes on from NZ_BAAANF010000003.1 coordinate 455,109, forward strand.
CAACATGGGCGCGTTCTTCGCACTCGTCTACCTGGCCGCACAGCTGCTACCTGTCAGCGTGGCCGCCACCATCATGTCCGCAGCACCGATGACGATGGCGTTGTTCGCCTGGGCCCTGCTCTCCGAGCGCCCCGCAGCCGCCGTACTGGTTGGTGCGGTGGCCGGCTTCGCTGGTGTCTGTCTGCTGCTGGGCGGCGGCGGCGCGATCAACTTGAGTGGAGTGGCAGCTTCGGTTGCCGCACTGACGATGTCGTCCTGCGGCTACGTCCTCGCCAAGAAGTGGGGCCGCGCCGACGGGCCACTGGCCACCACGTCCTGGCAGCTGATCGCCGGCGGACTGGTCCTCATCCCCTTCGCGCTGCTCTTCGAAGGCCGACCGCCCACCCTCGACCTCCCCGCCATCGCCGGCTTCGCGTACGTCGGCCTGGTGGCGACCGCACTGGCCTTCACCGCCTGGTTCACCGGGCTACGCCATCTCGACGCAGCCACCGTCGGCCTGATCGGACTGCTCAACCCAGTGACCGGCGTACTGCTCGGACTGCTCTTCTCGGCCGAGTCCCTGACCCCGCGTCAGGTCCTCGGCCTTGCCCTTGTCCTCGGCGGTATCAGCCTCAGCCAGGTTCGGATCAGGCCGAGAAGAGCAGCAGTAGGCCTCCCATCGTGTACGCGACCATGACCACCAGGAGTGGGATCTGCCCGGCTAGCGCGCGGCCACGTGGGAACAGTGCGACTGCTCGGTCGTGGGCCGAGATCACGCCGAGGAGGTGGCCGATCACTACAGCACCGACCTGGACGCACGCGACCGCAGTGGTGTGGTTGGTGATGCCTGCGTTCACACCGTTCAGGCCAGTGCCGAAGACGTTCCAGCCACGGCTGAGTGGATCGCTGAGCTGGTTGATCGTCCGCTGACCTTCCAGGACGAGCAGAGTGAAGTAGTGCGCGACCACGTAGCCCAGAACGATCGGCACCACCGAGTGCGCGAACAAGCCCGGCAGTCTGGTCCGTGAGCTGTCCGACATCCGTCCTGCGAGCACAGTGGCCGCGGAGTAGGTGACCAGGACGAACACCACGAAGCCGACCAGTGCGAGCGTTCCGAGCAGAGTCTGCGAGTACCCCGAGTTCTGGGCCCAGCCGATCCACCTGCTCGATCGCGAGAAGCCGTCGTACGCGGTAGAGCCGAGTAGTGCCGCCACTAGTCCGACCAGACCCGGGCTGGGTGTCAGGCTGTCCAGGTTCTCCAGTGGACGGCGTAGGACGATCACACCGTCGCTCCGGCGTCCCCACGGCGACAGCTTGGCCATCAGGGTCGCGTAGGCCTCGAACGGGTCCGCAGCGGTGAACCACCGGTCCCCGAACAACACGGCGCCGAACATGACATAGACGACGTACAGAGCGAGCCAGGCCTGTACCACCAGCAGCGTTGCGCGGTCCGGTGCGACCAACTCGAGCCAGGCGAACGCGAAGATGCCGAAGGCGGCCGGCCAGAGCCCCACGCGTGGTGAGAGCTCAAGCAGACCGCGCCGCGGGTCATGGCGGAGCACTCGGCAGGCCAGCAGGTGCAGTGTGCGGAGTGGGTTGAGAGTGCGCCACACCGGACCAAGTAGCAGGGACACCGGCACCAGGCCGACCCAGACCAGGATGTAGACGAATCCGAAGATCGGGTTCGTCAGCCGGTCCACTCCGGCCAGCAAGGCCATCGCGGCGTACCCGAAGAGGGCGAGGCCGAACAGCCGGACCGCCCAGCGGAACCACGACGAATCGAGTGCGGTGCGCAGTCCGGCCGGGAGCGGCGTACCGCTGGCCGCACCGCGGTACTTCGGCGACCGCCACGCGACGGCCAGGATCACGAACGACAACGCGATCGCGATGCCAGCGCCGGTGACCGCCAGCCCGAACGGGATCGGCAGGTCCTGGCGGCCGCCGATCCCGTGCAGCGGCAACATCACGTCACCTGCAGTTTGAAGACGAGCTTGCCGCTCTCGTGCGTCTCGACCTCGAAGACGCCCTTGTCGTCAGCGGTGAACTCCACCGACACCGACTTGCCCGGCTTGAGGTCCAGCGTCTTGTCATAGCCGTGGACGTGGAGTGATTCGGGCACATCGCTGACAGCAGTGATGCGGACCTTCTGGCCGGTCTTGGCCTTCACCACGGCATCGGCGGTGGAGATCTTCCCGCCGGCGATCTTCACGTCGACGCTGACATCTGCAGCCGGTACGACGGGGGTCGGCGTACTGGACTGTGTCTTGGTCGGCGCGGTCGTCGGCGCAACGGTGGGCTGGGTGGTCGGCGGGGTACTGGGGGTGCCCGCGGTCGGGGACTCGGCAGTACCGCAACCGGTCAGGACGAGGGCGAAGAGTGCAGCGGCGACTACGCCGCGAAGTGACAGCCGCATGACGGCTTCCTTCCGGACAGCACGCAGTGATGCGTGAACGAGTGAGATCAGCAGCGAAAGCAGCTGACCGTCACGTCCGCAGGATGCAGAGTCTCGTCAGATCTGGAGCGTCTGGAACCACCGCGCGCAGCCAGGGCAGGCGTCGGCCCGGTGACCGCGGCGGCACGTCACCGAACCGCTGCCGGGACAGCAGCAGCCCGAGCCCGAGGAGCAGTACAGAGCCGATCAGCAGGGCGCAGGGCACCAGCAGGTGCTGGTGATCGGAGGTGTCCACAGCCAGAGTGAGTGGCGCCACCATGGCTACCTGCTCGAGCCGCTCCACAGCACCATGCACTCCGAGCGGCACCGTGACGGCCGTCTGAGTGACCGCGGACGGCTGCGGCTGTTCACCGGGTCCGTGCAGCGCGAGCAGGCCGATCAGCGCACCCAGGATCACCAGGGAGCGCAGCAGCTGCGATCGCGTCACGTCCATCACAGGGCAGGGTACCGGGACGGACGTTGGCGTCAGCTACGGCACGGTGCGACACTGGGCACAAGACAACGCTGTGAGCCGGGCAGGTGGGGACCTAGTGAGCTCGGTGGCACCATCCAGGGGGGACATCGTGAAGGCGGGAAGCAGTCGGGCGGGCATGCCCACAGTGGTGGCATTGGTGATCCTGGCACTGGGCGCGGCCGGGTGCTCAAACGCAGCGGGTTCGCAGTACGTCGGTGAAGACGTACCGACCACTGCGGCGCCGAAGCCGACAGCCGGCAGCAAGAAGCCCACGACAAAGCCGGCAGCAACAGACTGCACGAAATCGACCCGTCGGCTTCCGGCGCTCACCGCAGCGGACGGGGTCCGGCTCGAGGCGGCAACCGACGTCTCCCGGACCACACTGCTGCTCAAGAACACCGGCAACCTGGCAGTGATCGTCGTACCGGATGCGAAGTGGAACACGCGGGTGCTGCCTGCACCGTTCGCCAGTCCGACCGACAACGCATCCAAGACTGCGCAGACCGCGGTCTCGAACAGCGGCATCCTGTCGCCGCAGGTCAAGCTGCCGGGCAATGTCCCGTCCTCGCAGGCACTCATCGTGCCGCCAGGATGGGCGGTCTGCGGTCTGACCGACGACGCGAGCGAGGTGGCCGGCCTGCGCTACCTGCGGGACAAGACCGCCAGCGCGGAGTACTTCGTCCTGAAGGCCCTGGCCGACCAGGCGGTCGCTGTGAAGACACCTGCGCCCCAGACGCTGTACGCCGGGCTGTTGCGCTGCGGCAAAGCCACCAAACTGCTCCTCAAGGAGCGGGTGGACCTGCAGGACATCGAGTTCTACGCAGAGCTACTCAGAACCGGCAGTCCGTGCCAACTGGCCTTCGAGACGATGTTGCCGAGCCAAACGGCGGCCCAGCGAGCCATGGCGAAGGCCTTGAGCCGGCTGGAGCGAGTGCCGCATCTGCAGGAGAACACTCCACTCCTCGAGGCTCAGGCCTCGACCTGATCCCAGGGTGGTCTCCGGGGCCGATCAGGGTGATCTCCAACTGTCTGGAGACCCTCTGACCGTCAGACTGGTCTCAGACCAGTTCAGACTCGGAGGCAACAGAACATGATCGGCTTCATCGTCGCGGGACTCATCATCGGGGCGCTGGCGCGGCTCTTCACCCCGGGCAAGCAGCGGCTCGGCCTGCTCGCCACGCTGCTGCTCGGCCTGGCGGGTTCCGTCATCGGCGGCACGATCGCGAACATCCTCGGCACCGGTGGCATCTTCGAGCTGAACGTGCTCGGCTTCATCGCCGCCGTGATCGCCTCGGTGATGCTGGTCGGCACGGCCGAGCGGCTCGCCGCCAAGAAGTGATCTGCCAGAAGTGATCTGAAGCTTCAGCGGTCCTCGCCCGCGTAGGCCGGGCGAGGTTCGCGGCCGACCGGCTGGGTCGGCCGGCCAAGGAGCGGGATCCGCTTGGCCAGCTGCCGGGTGACCGGCGTACCGGCCGTGACCGTGAGCTCCTCCCCCGCGTGCCGGAGGGTGATGCTGGCGTCCTCGCCGTCGCGCACCGAGTAGGTGACCGACCCCGAGTCGATGTCCACCGTCAATCTGACACCACGCCACCGGACCGAGAAGCACAGTCCGCTCAGCCCCTGCGGCAAAGCCGGGTCGAACGCCAGCACACCGTCCCGGTCCCGCAGTCCGCCGAAGCCGGCGACCAGTGCGGTCCAGGCACCGGCCAGGGACGCCATGTGCAGCCCGTCGCCCGTGTTGTTGTGCAGGTTGCGCATGTCGATCAGTGCGGCCTCGTAGGCGTAGTCATAGGCCAGATCCAGATGACCGACCTCAGCCGCCATCACAGCCTGCACGCAGGCCGACAACGACGAGTCACGCACAGTCAGGCGTTCGTAGTACTCGAAGTCGCGGGCCTTCTGCTCGGCTGTGAACGCGTCACCACACCAGTACGCCGCCAGAATCAGATCGGCCTGCTTGACCACCTGCATCCGGTAGAGCTGGAAGTACGGCGCGTGCAGGAGCAGCGGGTACTTGTCCTTGTAGCCCTCGAAGTCCCAATCCGCATAGCTGGTGAAGCCCTCGGACTGTGGGTGTACGCCGAGCTCCTCGTCGTACGGGATGTAGACCGCAGCGGCCGCGTCGCGCCAAGCCGCCTCTTCCTCACTGTCGACACCGAGTGTGCGAGCAACACCGGGGAACTGCATAGCCAGTTCAGCCGCGGCCCGGAGGTTCCGCGCGGCCATCAGATTGGTGAAGACGTTGTCGTCGGCAACCGCGCTGTACTCGTCCGGACCGGTCACTCCGGGCAGATGCCATCGGCCATGGCGGTCATGGTGCCCCAGTGAGGCCCAGAGCCGCGCAGTCTCGACCAGGAGCTCCAGCCCGACCTCTTCGACGAACTGGTCGTCACCGGTGGCGCGGTGGTACCGCATCACCGCTTCCGCGATATCCGCGTTGATGTGGAAGGCCGCCGTACCAGCTGGCCAGTAGCCGGAGCACTCCTGACCACGGATGGTCCGCCACGGGAACGCCGAACCACGCAGACCCAGTACGTCGGCCCGGTCCTTCGCCAGGCTCAGTGTCGAGTGCCGCCAGCGCAGCGCGTCGGCTGCCGCATCCGGCATGGTGTAGGTCAGCACCGGCAACACGAAACCCTCGGTGTCCCAGAAGGTGTGGCCGTCGTACCCAGCACCGGTCAGGCCCTTGGACGGGATCGCTCGCCGCTCTGCGCGAGCACCTGCCTGCAGCACGTGGAAGAGCGCGAATCGCACCGCCTGCTGCAGTTCTGGGTGCCCTTTGACCTCGACGTCGGCACCGTCCCAGAAGTCGTCCAGGAACTCGGCCTGCTGCTTCACCAGTCCGTCCCAGCCCGAGAAGCGCGCACTGGACAGTCCGGCCGCCACCTGATCCCGGATCGCGGTCTCCGACCGCAAACTCGACCAGCCGTAGGACAGGTACTTCACCACACGCAGCTTCTCGCCGGGCTGGAGCTGACAGATCACCGTGGTCCGCGCCCAGTCCTCCCGGACGTCCTGGTCCATCGCGAACCGGGTCGGCGCTTCCACCTCGTGCACCATCGCCGCAGCCATCAACTGCCGGCTTTGCGTGGTTCGGTGGATCAGTACGACGCCGTTCTCACCACCGTCGTGGCTCACCGGCTTGAGCGGGTTGTCGAGCACCGCTGCGACCCGTGGGTCGTCGGAGAGCGTCGGCTGCGCCTCGTTGGCGACCAACTCGGACTGGATCACGAACCGGGCCGGCTGGTCGACCGCCTCCACTGTGTACTCGATCGCTGCGACCGCACGCTGGGTCAGCGACACCATCCGCCGGCTGCGCACTCGGATGCGCTTACCTGCTGGGGATGTCCAGTCCACATCCCGTTCCAACAGACCGGTCCGGAAGTCCAGCGACCGCTCGTGCCGACTCAAGAAGCCATAGCGGACATCGAACGGCGAGTCGTCGACCAGCAGCCGGATCAGCTTGCCGTTGGTGACATCCACGAGCGTCTGGCCGGACTCCGGGTAGCCATAGCCGGCTTCGGCGTACGGAAGTGGTCGTTGCTCGTAGAACGAGTTCAGGTAGGTACCAGGGATCGCATACGGCTCTCCCTCGTCGAGATTGCCGCGCAGACCGATGTGCCCGTTCGACAACGCGAACAGCGACTCCGACTGCGCAAGGTCGTCAAGGGCCAGCCGAGTCTCGCGCAAGCGCCATGGCTCGACAGGGTGGTGTCCACGATCCATCATCGGTCTGCTCCGTCCAGCAGCTCAGCCAGATCCTGTACGACGACATCCGCGCCATGTGCGGCGAGTTCGGCGGCTTGCCCGACGCGGTCGACGCCAACCACCCGCCCAAAGCCCCCGGCATGTCCAGCGGCGACACCGGCCAGCGCGTCCTCGAACACCGCCGCCTCGGTCGGGTCGACCCCGAACCGCCGGGCGGCCGCCAGGAACGTGTCCGGCGCCGGCTTCCCCTTCAGCCCGTCGGTGCGGATCGTGACGCCGTCCACGATCTCCTCGACGTACTGGGCGAGACCTGTCACGTCGAGAACCTCCCGCGTGTTCGCACTCGACGAGACCACCGCCCGCCGCAGTCCGGCCCGCTCAGCCGCCTGCAGGTACCGCCGCGACCCCCCGAACACGTGCACCCCGTCCGTGCGGATGCGCTGCTGCACCGCCTCGTTCTTGCGGTTCCCAAGCCCGTTCACCGTCTCGGCGTCCGGTGGATCATCCGGCGTCCCCTCCGGCAGTGTGATCCCCCGAGACGTCAGGAAGTCCCGGACACCGTCCATCCGCGGCTTGCCGTCGACATAGTCGTCGTACTCCGCCCGTGCGTCGAACGGCCGGAACGGAACACCCTGCCGCTGCGCATAGTCGCGAAGGAACTGGTCGAACATCTCTTTCCAGGCGGCGGCGTGCACGGCCGCGGTATCAGTGAGCACCCCGTCCAGATCGAACAGACAGACCCGGATCCCCGTCGGCAGTCCCAGCATCAGCACCCTCTCGCGTCGTCGGGCCTTCCGCTCCAGACTAGTCAGACGGCCCCCACAGACACGCCACCCCAGCCATGACAGGCCGATTACGTGCGCTCAGCAGATGCGGATGGACGAGTTGGTCTGGTAGGCGTCGATCGCTGCGCGGCACAGCGTCTCGGAGAGGGCCGCGCCCGCCGTACCGCCTCCTTCCATGAGTGGTAGCTCTAGCGGGAAGCCTGCGAGCGGCTCGTCGAGCACGGGTCCGTACAGGTCGGTCGCGAAGTCCAGGTTGTACCAGCTGTCCTGACCGACCAGCCGTTGCAGCCAGGCGGACTGGAAGAGGAGCCGGGGCACAGACCCGAGCTGGAAGCCTTGGCCATCAGCCTTCAGCCGGACTGGCTCCGGCAGGTCGACCGGGACGAACAGACTGTCCACGCCGGCCACCAGCAGGTGATCGAACGTGGGGCGGAGCTCGTCCGGGAGCATCGCGTCGAGCTCGAGCAGTTCCATTAGCGGCTGCCGGTAGCCCATGTGCACAGAACCCCCGATGCTGCGTGGCTCAGTGTGCGAGGGCAGCCCCTGCGACGCCAGGTACTCGTTCGCCACTGCGAACATCTCCAGGCTGTACTCGTACCAACTGCTGTCCTGTTCGGCGCCCGGCTCGTCGATCCCGTCCAGCGGCCCGACGTGCAGATCGAAACCCATGCGGTCAAGCTAACAAGTACGGCGCGCAGTGGCGCCGTACTTGGCAGCATCAGGTCAGGGGTAGTTCACCAGGTAGCGCTGCTGGTTGGCGGTGTTGGCGGTACCGCCGGTGTTGTTGATGACGTTCGAGATGGTGCCGACTCCGCCGAGTGAGACCGAGACCAGGTCGTGGAAGCGCACACCCGGTGTGTCCGGGACCTCAAATGAGCGGGACGCGACGATGGAGTTGTTGGGGCTGAAGAAGCAGTAGCTGCCGACGCCCCACGCCTCGTGCGTCGTCACGGTGTTCGCGACCTTGTACGCCGCCCAGCCCTGGGTACCGCCGCCACTCGACCACGAGGCCTGGTCGGGGACGTCGTACGGGAACTCGTTCTGGTAGAAGTACGTGCGGCCGCCGTTACCGTTCCACAGCGTCTCGTACTCCTGGTAGTGCTCGACGAAGAGGCCGTACATCGTGACGTTGCTGCCGTTCACTACCAGTCCGTTGGCGGCGGTGTTGACGTTCCAGCCGACACCGTCACCGTGGTCGCCGCGCCACAGCCAGAGGTGGTCGCCGATCACGTCGTTGCTGTTCACGCGCAGGCTGACGCTGGCCTTGCCGATGTGCGCACCGCCGACGCGGGCGAACACATCGTGCACCGAGGTCGGGTTGGCCGCGTGGCTCGCGTTCGATCCGGCTGGGCCGATCTCGATCAGCGACGGCGAGTTGACCGGGCCGGCGTCGACAAGCACTCCGGCCAGTTTGACGCCGTCCACGTCGGCGACGCTGATCGCTGCCTGCCCAGTGTCGGGAATCAGCGTGGCCAGGCCGAGCCCGAGTACGACGGTGTTCGGCCGGGTAACCCGGATCGTGTCGTTGAGGTGGTAGACGCCCGGGGTGATCAGCAGGTGCTTGCCCTGAGCAAGTGCTGCGTTGATCGTGTCGACCGACGCGCCCGGCTTGACGACGTAGAAGTCGGCCAAGCTGATCGACGTACCGGCGGCCGGTCCTTGGGACCAGCTGGTACCGGCCGAGTTGGTGCGCAGCGCCGGGACGAAGACGTTGTAGTTGCCCGCAGCATCGAAGTACAGGAAAGGCTTCTCCCGGACCTTCGGGGTCTGGCCGATCGTCGTGTGCGACGGGTTCGGGAAGTGCTGCGGCGGTGCGCCGTTGGTGCCGAGGAACACCATGTTCCAGACCGAACCGGCCCAGCTGCCGAACTCCGAGTTTCGCGAGAACCACTGCTGCTGCGATCCCGACACCACCCGGCCGTCGATCTTGGTGTCCGCGAACAACCCGCCGCTCGCCCAGCCGTCGCCGCCGTTCCAGAGCTGCACCTCCGGCGCGTTCTTGAGATGCATCCGCCGGTACGGCGCTGCTTGCGACACCGCCCAGCGTTCGATCTGACCGGCCGGCGTCGTGACCGCGAGGTTCTCGGCGGACCGCCAGAAGTTCTGCGTCGCGTTGCCCTTGTTGTTCGGGTTGTCGCCTTGCTGCAGCCAGTCAGCCTCGACCCGGACGTGCCCGTTGAGGTTGACGTCATCGGGTGACAGTCCGAGGCCGGCCACTTGGGTGTAGAAGCCGAGGTTCACGTCGGCGGTGTAGCTGCCGGGCTTGAACAGAACGGCGTACCGCTGGGTGCCGAACTGGTTCGTGTGCATCTCGGTGGCGATCTGGTTCAGCTTGTTCTGCATGTCGGTCTGCGAACTGCCGGGTCCGTAGACGAAGACGTTCGGACCGAGATCGGGGTTGCGCGGATCAGTCGGCGGGATCACCGGACCAGTGCCGTCGCTCGTGCGCACTGCGACCTCCCAGAGCGAGTATCCCCAGCCGGTCGCGCGCTGGGTGCCGGTGATCCGCAGGTAACGACCGCTCCCGGCGACCTCCAGCGTCTGCGCACCTCCGGCCCCGGTCGTTGTCGAGTAGACCTCGGTCCACGCGGAGGCGTTGTCGGACAGCTCGATCCGGAACGCCTTCCCGTACGCCGTCTCCCAGGTCAACGCGACCTGGCAGACACTGACCTTGGATCCAAGGTCGATCTGCAACCACTGCGGATCGGAGAAAGCGCTCCCCCAGCGCGTTCCCGGGTTGCCATCGACTGCAGCCGAGGCCGGTACGCCGGCGTTCTCGATCGATGACGCGGTGGCGGGGCGGTTCAGCGCGGCGTTCGCGGTACCGCAGGCGGCGAGCCGGTCCTGCTGCCGGGACTCGGCCATGGCGTCACCAGCGCCGAGGCCGGTCGCCGCCAGGGCGAGCACGAGAAGAACCGGGAGAGAGCGCGCACGCAGGCGCGACAAGACATCCATGGGCGACACCAATCAGAAAGGGCGGAAAGGGTCCGAGAGAGCGCTCTCTCAGAGAGTGGCCGCGGTCCGCGGCAGTGTCAAGGGAACGTTCCCTCAGCCTGGTTCCGGAACTTCCGGACCCGCCGAAAGCAGTCAGACGGAAGCAGGCAGGCAGGAACGCATCAGGCGGTAGCCGTCAGGCGGAGACGCCAGCTGGACCGGTTAGGCGGATTCTCGGACGATCAGCCGCGGATCGAAGATGACGGACGACGGCGGCGTGTCCGGGTCGGCCAGCAGCGCCACCAGCATCGCCCCCATCTCGGCCGACATCTGCTCCACCGGCTGGTACACAGTCGTCAACCGCGGACGAGTGAGCTGCGCAGGCTCGCTGTCGTCGAACCCGATCAGCGCCACATCATCAGGAACCGAACGCCCGTGATCCCGCAGCACCCGGAGCGCACCGACCGCCATCAGATCGTTGGCCGCGAACACCCCGTCGAGCTCCGGATCCATCGCCAGCAACTCGGCCATCGCCCGCTCACCACTGTCGGCAGTAAAGTTGCCACGGGCAACATGTACGTACGGAACGCCATGCCGCTCCATCGCCCGCTGGAACCCGGACAACCGGCCGATCGCGGCCGGCAGATCGGCGGGACCCGCGATCGTGGCGATCCGGCGACAACCACGCTCGGCCAAATGGGCAGCCGCCAGCGCCGCGCCCGCCTCATGATCCAGATCCACGAAACTGATCGGCACCGGATCAGCCGGCCGCGCGAACAGCACCGCCGGCACCCCCGCATCCACGAACAGCCGCGGCAGGGGATCACCAGCATGCGTCGAGACCAGAATCGCCCCGTCCGCATTACCGCGCCGGACGAAGTCGAGCGCGTCCTGGCGAGCCTGGTCGGAGTCGGCCAGCATCAACGTCGGATGCATTGCACGCTCACGTAGATACGTCACGACACCGCCGGTGATCCGGCCGAAGAACGGATCGGCGAAGACCTGCGCGGCGGACCCGTCGGAGCCGGACATGACCAAGGCGATGGTGCCGGTACGACGGTTGACGAGCGTGCGAGCGGCCGCGTTCGGGACGTAGCCGGTGGCGTCGATCGCCTCCAGCACCCGGCGACGCAGCCCCTCGTCGACCGTGCCCTTCTTGTTCACCACCCGGGACACCGTGGCGCGCGAAACACCCGCCGCCTCGGCCACATCCTCCAAGGTCGGGGTACGTCGGGTCGCTGCCTGCGTCATGGCACCGGATCGTATCTGGGACACGTCATTCCGCCTCAAAGTTATCCACAGGGGTACGGCGGCCCCAGGTGGTGAGCCGCCGTACCGGTCGGTGGGATCAGCGTCGGTAGATCCCGAACTCGTAGAGCGAATAGCCCCAGCCGGTACCGCGCTGGGTCCCGGTCAGCCGGACGTAGCGCCCGCTCCCGCCGGTCGTGATGTCGTCGACGTCCCCGTTCCCGGCGGACGTGTCGTAGAGCGCTCTCCAGGCGTTCCCGTCGTCCGACACCTCGACCCGGTAAGAACGGGCAAACGCTCCCTCCCAGATCAGCTGGATCCGGTCGAACGACGTCACCTGCCCGAGGTCGACCTGCACCCACTGCGGATCCGACCAGTCGCTGGCCCAGCGGGTCGCGTTGTTCCCGTCCGTCACGTTCGACGGCGGGAACGGCGCTCCCGGTCCGACCCGCTGGTACGACGACGCTGTCGCCGGACGACCCCGCGCGATGTTCGTCCCCTCGACCGGCGGCGCGACCACCCGGAAGGACCGAGTCTCGATGCTGACGTGCCCACGCCCGTCCCGGACATAGTCGTACAGCTTCCAAACCCCGAGCCGCGCAGGCACGGTCACCGTGAACGGACCGTTGCCACTCGACGTCGTCGTGACCAGAGCCCCGCTCCCGTCGATGTACTTCCCACCGACCTTGAACTCGTGAGAGAGCGCATCCCCGTCGGGATCACTGACCGCGACGTTGACCGAAACCGTGCCGCCGGCCGGGACATCCGTCGTCCGGCTCAACGTCATGTTGGTGATCACCGGAGGCGTATTCCCGCCACCAGGGCCACCGAAGGCCTGCCGGATCGCATACCAGGCCAGGCTCTTCTCGTTGCCCGGCGTGATGTTGAACCAGACCGCGCCGAAGTCGTTCTCGCTCCCGTAGTGGAACAGCGTCGCACCCAGCGCCACACCGGCATGCCCGGTGATGCAGTTCCACGCCTGCAAGTACCCGTCGCGCTTCTGCAGATCGGTCGGCTGATTCGGTACGCCGTTCGCGTCGTTCGGGACCTCCCACTCGCCGGCCGGTCCGCCCTCGGTGAGGATGTACGGCTTGTTGTAACCGCCGTTGATCCAGTCCTGCTTCACCTGGCAGACATGCCCGTAGGAGTTCACGGCCAGCAGATCGAGGTCCGGCGAGTACTGCTTGTAGTACGGCCAGGCACCGGTCCAGGCGTCGGTCGACGTGACCGGGTGGTTCGGGTCGATCGCGTGGATCGCCTTGGCCGCGTCGTTCACGAAGGTCGCGTACGCGATCCGCTGCTGCTCGAGCTCCGCGCCGGAGTAGCAGTTCTGCAGACCGAGCACGGACTCGTTGCCGACGTTCCAGATCAGCACGCCCTGGTTGTCCTTGTACTCGGTCGTCCAGCGCCGGATCTCGCCGAGCATCGTGGTCTTGTAGTTGGTGTCCGTCACGTAGTTCGCACAGCCGCCGCTGCCAGGCCCACCACCAGGCTGGAGCCAGTAGCCGGCGACCACTCGCATGCCGTTCGCAGCGGCCGCGTCGAACAGCGGCTTCGAGCTCGCATCGGTTCCCCAGGTGCGGACCGTGTTGACGCCGATCGCCTTCAACTCGGGCAGCCTCTGAGCGGCCTCGGTCGGCGGCGGTCCCCACGTCAGGCCCTTCACGACCCAAGGGTTGTTGTTCACCAGCAACTGCCAGTTGCCCTGGCTGCCGGCGATCCGAACCGTTCCGGTTCCTGGCGCCGGGCCGCTGTCGCCCGGCGTTCCGAAGACTTTGAACTCGAACAGCGAGACGCCGTACCCGTTAGCGCGGGTGGTGGCGAAGATGCGGACGTACCGGCCGCTGCCGCTGACATTCAGGGTCTCGGTACCACCCGGACCGGTGGCGGTGCTGTAGATCTGGTTCCACTGCTGGCCGTTGGCCGAGACCTCGATGCGGAAGCCGGTCGCGTACGCAGCCTCCCACTGGAGGACGACCTGTTCGACGGTGGCGGTCGCGCCGAGGTCGACCTGCAGCCACTGGTTGTCGGCCCACACGCTCGACCATCGGGTGTTCGCATCACCGTCGACCGCGGCCGAGGCCGGCGTACCGGCGCCTTCGGAGGTCGAGGCGGTGGCCGGCTTGCCTTGGGACAACAGGGTCGCGGCCTGCGCCGGGACGGCCGACACCACCAGGTTGCCGAGCGCCACCAGGGCCACCGCGATCAGGACGGCGGTCGGCCGCGGCCGTCGCCGGGCACGCAGAGCGGGCAAAAGCTTCATCGGGCGGACTCCTTTTGCGGAGAGCTCCTTGACGGAGAGAGGGTGAGAGAGCGCTCTCTCGCGGACCGATCGTGGCCGCTGCTTTCCGGTGTTGTCAATGCCTCGGTACGCCGGGTTCACGCTCAGCGTGGTTCCGGAACCACGGAGGGTTGACACCGCGAGGCGGCCGGATCATGGTTCTCCAGAGAGCGCTCTCCCGCGATCTTTCCGACCGCGGGCCACTCCGATCACCCTGCCGACCCTGACCCGATCGCCGCCCCGCGGAATCCCCCAGCAGGAGGAGTTCCGTGTTCCCAGCCAAGAAGAAAGTCCTGTACGCCGGCGGCACCGCCGTCGGCGTCATCGCCGCCGTACTGACCGCTCTCGCCGGCTCGTCCGCGCATGCCGCTGACGAGGTGACGCACCACGAGTTCCAGGTCAACTGCACCGTCCATCACCGGGCGCCCGACGACCCGATCGTGTTCCCGAACATGCCGGGTGCCTCCCACGACCACAGCTTCGTGGGCAACAACACCACGAACGCCGCCACCACCCTGAACAGCCTGAACGCCGCCGGTCCGTACGCGACGACCTGCCTGAACCCCGACGACCTGTCGGCGTACTGGTGGCCGACGATGTTCCGCGGCAACGATCCGGTGATCCAGACCTGGCACCAGACCATCTACTACAAGTCCGGCATCCTCGACTACACGAAGGTCCGGCCCTTCCCGCCGGGCATCCGGTACGTCGTCGGCAGCCCGACCGCGACCCAGGAGGCGTTCCGGACCTCGCCCGGTGCCGTCGAGGGCTGGGAGTGCGGCGACAGCGCGCACAACTGGGACTTCCCGGCCAACTGTCCGGCGGGAACCCAGCTCAACATCCGCTACCAGGCCCCGAGCTGCTGGAACGGCCGTGACCTGGACAGCCCCGACCACAAGAGCCACATGGCCTACCCGGTCAACGGCACCTGCCCAGCCTCGCACCCCAACCCGGTGCCGATGCTGGAGTTCAAGATTGCCTTCCCCGCGGACGGCGACGTGACCAACGTCCGGCTGGCGAGCGGACGTGGCTACTCCTGGCACTACGACTTCTTCAACGCGTGGGACCCGCCGACGCTGGCTGCCCTGGTGAGCCACTGCATCAACGGTGGCCTGCAGTGCAACTCGCGCGGATTCGATCTCTACAAACCGCACCGCGGTCAGGTTCTCGGCGACAACTACCGGCTGCCCGGACGCCCCTGACCACTTGATCCTCCTGCGGTGCCGGGGACAGGGCAGGCCCGGCGCCGCAGGACGGCCCGCGAGGTCTGTGAGCTCAGTCTCACCCTCGCCCCCGAACCCTGCTCCCGGGGCCTCCGGTTGCCGACCGCAACAAAGTTGTGAGAAACGTTCTGGCCCTCCAGAACGATAGGGACACTGGGAGGGGGTGATCCAGTATGTGCGAAGTGACTCGCCGGCTGCTGGCTTTGTTACGTCTGCTCGAGACGGACACGCGATCCAGTGTCGCGGAGGACGACGTCCTGCTGGACGCCAAATTCGGCCATGCCTCCGCGGAATTCCCGATGGAGCGCTACTGACGGTCTGGCCGGTCAACCGGTCAGACCTGCTGCCAACTGCCGGTAGCCCGCCCGAGGAAGGCGCCGTACGGCGCGGTCCGGCCCGTCCGTGAACCGGTCGAGGAGCTGGACGGCGACATGGTCGGCTCCGGCCTCGAGATGTTCGGAGATGCGGTCCCGCACGGTGCGCGCGTCGCCCCACGCCACGACCGCATCGACGAGCCGGTCGCTGCCACCGCCTTGCAGGTCCTCGTCGGTGAACCCGAGACGCCGAAGATTCGCCGCATAGCCGCGCTTGGTCAGATAGAACGTCAGAGCCTGTCTCGCGATCGACCGGGCGACGGCCGGATCGGTCTCCAGCACGACCTTGAGTTCGGGTGCGAGCAGTGGCCCGTTCCCCAGCGCAGCGCGGGCCAGAGCGGTGTGTTCCGGAGTACTGAGGAACGGGTGGGCGCCCAGCGAGCGAGCTGCGGCCAGCTCGAGCATCCTCGGACCGACCGCGGCCAGCATCCGGCCATCGCTCGGCAGCCCCACCTCGTCGAGTCGATCCAGGTATCGGGTCAGTTCGCGGTACGGCGAACGCGCCCACTGAGCCGGCTCCCGCGGACCGTTGCCGAGCCCGATCGTCAACCGCCCGGGAAACCGCTGCTCCGCCTGCAGGTAGGCGTCAGCGACGTCGGCGGGATCGTGGACCCAGATGTTCACGATCCCGGTGGCGATGGAGACTGCTGTGGTCGCTCCCAGCATCACAGCGGCGGTTTCGAGCATCTCCGGGCCGTTCGCCACCCAGAGGGTCCCGAATCCCAACTCCTCCAGCTCGCGCGCGGCCTCGTCGAGTTTCTCGCCTTCCTGTTTCCACAACCACCAGGGCGCCCAGATCCCGACCGCGCCGAGTGAGCGTGCCGATCCATGAACAGACATGCCGTCGACGCTAAAGGGTCAGCGGCGCCGAGGCAGCGTCCACTTTCCGATCAGTGGCCTGCTCGCGAGCAGTCCGTACGGCGAGGCCGCGGGAGGACTCGGGAAAGCGGTCGAGCATGTCTTGCAGCTCGGCCGCGGTGACATTGGCCCCGAACGCTTCGGTCCCCGGTTCCAGCTGGACGCCGTCGGCGAGCGAACCGGCGATCACCGGATCGAAGCCGAGGTCGTCGACGATCACCGCCACCTCGGCCGCCTCCAGCGACGGACCCGCGACCGCGATCGCCTTCCGCCCGGGCGATCCGGCCGGCGAGGCGCCGTCCTCGAGATCGTGGTAGCCCATGTGATTGAAGGCCTTCACCACGCGCGCCTCGGGCAGGAACTCCTGGACGATCTCGGACGACGAGGTCCGCGGATCGGTGAGGTCGTCGCGGATGCCGTCGACCTCCCACCAGTAGTTCATCGCGTCGATCACGAGCTTGCCGCGCAGCGCCTCGACCGGAAGCGTCCGGTGCTTGCCGAGCGGCAGCGCCAGAATCACCACATCCGCCCGCGCCGCCGCGTCGGCCGCGGTAGTCGCGACCGCACCCGGCGTGACGATCTCCACGATCAACGCGATCTTCGATACATCACCCGACCCCGCGATCAGCACCGGATACCCGGCCCCGACCGCGAGCCGCGCGAGCACAGTGCCAACCTTGCCGGCCCCGAGAATCGCAAGAACAGGCTTACTCATGACTCCTCGGCCAGGATCTCGCGGACCATCGGGATCACCTTGCTGCCGTACAGCTCCACCGCTCGCAACCGATCGCTCCCCGGCACCGACCCCGACGAATAGATCAGGTCGAACCGCCCGACCCCGAGCTTCTTGACCGCGCCGGCGATCCGGCGCGCCACGGTGTCCGGCGAACCGACGTACAGGGAACCGTGCGCGACCTCGGCGTCGAACTCGGACCGCTTCACCGGCGGCCAGCCGCGGAGCGCGCCGATGCGGTCCCGCATCACCTTGTAGCGCGGGTAGTAGATCTCCTTGGCCGCCTCGTCGGTGTCGGCGATGAAGCCCGGTGAGTGCATGCCGACCGGCTGCGCGACGGTGCCGAACTGCTCGGACGCCCGCTTGTACAGGTCCAGGTACGGCGCGAACCGCTCCGGCGAACCGCCGATGATCGCGAGCATCAACGGCAACCCGTAGAACGCCGTACGGACGACGGACTGCGGTGAGCCGCCGACGCCGACCCAGGTGGTCAGTCGGCCGGACTCCGTCTTCGGGTAGACATCGGCGTTGTCGAGAGCAGCGCGGACCGTGCCTTCCCAGGTCACCGGCTTCTCGTCGAGCAGTCGCGCGAACAGCTGCAGCTTCTCCTCGAACAGCACCTCGTAGTCGGCCAGGTCGTACCCGAAGAGCGGGAAGGACTCGGTGAACGAGCCGCGCCCGAGGATGACCTCGGCGCGGCCGTTGGAGAGCGCGTCCACGGTCGAGAACCGCTGGAAAACGCGCACCGGGTCGTCCGAGCTGAGCACGGTCACGCCTGACCCGAGCTTGATCCGCGACGTCTGCCCGGCGATCCCGGCCAGCACCGTCTCCGGCGAGGAGATCGAGTACTCCGGCCGATGGTGCTCGCCGAGCGCGATCGCGTCCACGCCCAGCTCATCGGCCAGTACGGCCTCCTGCACCACCTGCCGGATCGCCGCCGCATCCGACACCAGCTCGCCGTTCGCACCCTCCGGCACATCGCCGAACGTGTCGAGACCGAACTCCAGGCCACTCATTTCCCGCTCCTGTCCACGTCACCAAGTCTAGGTTGACATGTCAACGCGTGGAATGCGGGGTTTCATTCCATGGAGGAAGAGCAGGCGGGGTTTCATTCCATGGAGGAAGAGCAGGCGGGGGTTCATTCCCGGGACATCACCACTTGTCGTAGTGGACGACGTTCTCCAGATCCCGCCGCGGCCCAGGCTTGAAGTCGGTGCCGATCGTGTGCGCGACCGGGATCAGCACCCCCTGCCGAACCTCATCCGGTACGCCGAGCAGTTCCGCGACCTCCCGCTCGTACTTCAGGTGCAGTGTGGTCCAGGTCGTCCCCAGCCCACGGGCTCGCGCGGCGAGCATGAAGTTCCAGGCGGCGGGCAGAATCGACCCCCACAGACCGGCCTGGTTGCCCGACGGCAGCGAGGGCGCGGTGATGCACGCGATCACGAAGACGGGCACCTTGCCGAGGTTGTCACCCAAGTACGCCGAACTGTCGCGCACCCGCTGCTGCACCGGATCGGTCTCGGGCCCGCGGGCCGCCTCGTTCGCCGCGAAGTAGGCGTGCAGCGACTCGCGGTAGTACTCCGCGATCTTCGCGCGCTTCTCCTGGTCGGTGACGACCAGCCAATGCCAACGCTGCCCGTTGCTGCCGGACGGCGCCTGGGTCGCGATCTCGAGACACTCACGGATCAGTTCGGGCGCAACGGGCCGCTCCAGGTCCAGGCGCTTGCGGACGGCGCGGGTCGTGGTGAGCAACTCGTCTGGGTTCAGGTCAAGGGTGTACACGCATGTCAGTGTTTCACCCGCCGAGCCCACCCCGCGACTCATCTCATGTCGCAACGCCCGCCACCGGCACAGCGACCGCCAGAGCAGGATGACGCCGTACGGCGACCGGTATGAACGCGCCGGCGATTCCGAAGAGCACGGCAGTGAGCAACCACCCGGGCCAGCCCCAGCTGACCGCGATCGTCGTCAGCACGAGCGGCGCGACGAGGTCTCCGAGCTGATGCCCCATCGCGTACGCACCCTGGTACTGCCCCTGCGCACCGGGCGGGGCGAGTTCGAAGCTGACGCCCCAACCGCCGGCGGACTGCAGCATCTCCCCCAGCACATGCACGAGCGCAGCGACGATCAGCAGCGCGATGGTCACCGGCCCCGACGTCACGTCGGTGATCGCCAACACCCCGCACGCGGCCGCGAGCAGCAGCCCTGCCCGCCGACCGGCTCGCGCTGCACCGGCCAGGTGTTCCGTTCCGCGAGCGGTGCGGATCTGGAGCAACACGACCGCGACCGCATTGATCACGAGCAGCACCGAGATCAGCCACCGCGGCGCATCGGTCGCCGTCACGATCCACAGCGGGATCGCGAGCTGCGCCATCACGTTGTGCATGTTCAGCACCCCGTCCAGTACGACGAACACCAGGAACGGCCGGTCCTTCAGCGCGGTCAGACCCGAGGGAGCGCTCTCCGACGCGATCCCGGCCACGATCGGCAGACCGAACTGGATCATCGCGGCCGTCACGCAGTAGGTGACGGCATTGGCCAGCAGCGCCCCGACGTACAGGCCGGGTTTGTCGAGCGCGAGCACGATCCCGGCGAGTGCCAAGCCGACGCCCATCCCGATGTTCGTGGTGACCCGCAGGACCGCGCGGGTCCGCACTCGCTGATCGGGCTCGGAGAGTCCAGCGATCAACGCGCCCTTCGCGCCACGCTGGCCCGAGTCCGCGATCGCGGTCACCGCGGCCACGGCGACGTACGCGCCGAACGAGTGCACCTGGGTGAGCGCGCTCATCGTGATCGCCTGCAGCAGGAGGAAGCCGACGTACGCGCGGTTCGGTCCGAGGCGGTCGGCGACCACGCCGAGCGGCGTGCTGGTGACGAGCCCGAGTACGCCGGCGATCGTCAGACCGACGCCGACATGGGCTACCGACAACCCCGCGACCCGGGTCAGGTACATCACCCCGATCGCGGCGTACACGCCGTTGCCGAGCGTGTTGACCAGTGTCGCGATGATGAGGCGGCGCACGGCCGGCGAGAAGGAGGTCACCCCATGACTCAAGCCCACAGCGTCGCCCAGCGCCATTGGACTGACGAATCCCGGCAGCCTAAGCGGGTTTGAACCGGTACTCGATCGTGTCGATCAGCGCCTCGACCTGCTTGTAGGTGTGTCCGAACTGAAGGCACCGATGCTTCGCTCGGCACCAAGCGCATCCCGCATGGCATCCAGGTACCGACGCTGGACGACGGCCATCTGCTCGAAGCTGTCCGGCTTAGCCGCCGGAGCCTGCCGGCTGGCCGAAACGAGCCGCGGGATGATCCGCTCCTTCATCGTCGCGACCAGCTCCGGATCAAGCGGCTCACCCTCGACCAACTGCTCCTCGAGCGGACCCATCGCATCGATCGCCGACTCACCGATCCGCCGCAGCAACGCCTGCGTCGCGTCCCGCTTGTCCTCCCGGCTCTCGGACTGGAACTTCATCCGCGCGATCACCCACGGCAGCGTCAGACCGAAGACCACCAACGTGAACAGCGCGACCAGGAAGGCCGCAAGCACGACCGTGGCGACGTGCGGCGTACCAGCCGGAATCGTCTGTACGGCGGCCACCGTCACGACCCCGCGCATCCCGGCCCACGCCAGCACGAGGGTTCCGCGCGAGGTCAACGGCTCGCGTTCCTCGAACTCCACATCCGCCCGCCCGCGCGCCAACCGGCGGCGCGCCCAGGCGAGACGCGACTCCTCCCGATCGCTCTCCGGGTTCATCGCGTCCAGCGCTTCTTCGAACTGCGTCAGCCGCGACCGCTGCTGCTCGTTGCGATCCCCACGACCGAACCGGCCGGACAGCGCGGGCCAGGCGAGTCCGATGAATCGCAGGACCACCAGCAGTGCAACGACGATCAGCACCAGCCCGGTGATCTCACCGACCGTGGTCTCCGCCCGGGCCGCGTCCACCAGCTCGGGCAATTGGTAGCCCATGGCAAGGAAGACAGCGCTCTCCAGGACGAAGCTGATCGTGGTCCAGGTCGTCGCCTGGGTCTGCCGGTCGCGCGCACTGAACCGCTTGCTGCCGAGTACGCCGGTCAGTAGTCCCGCCACGACCACCGCGAGTACGCCGGAGGCGTGCAGCTCCTCGGCCGGAAAGTAAGCCAGGAAAGGGATTGCGAACGAGATCGTTGTGTTGAGCACCGGATCGTCGAGGCGCTGTCGCAGCAGCACGGTCAGGACGCCGATCACGGCACCGATCAGACCGCCGCCGATCACCGCCCATCCGAAGTCGAGGACGGTGTGGCCGAGGTCGAACCCACCGCCGACGACTCCGATCGCAGCAATCGCCGTCCGCAGCACCACCAACGCGGACGCGTCATTGACCAGGCTCTCCCCCTCCAGCACGGTCATCACTCGAGGCGGCAGACCGACCCGGTGACCGATGGCTGTCGCCGCGACCGCGTCGGTCGGGCTCACCACCGCGCCCAGCGCGACGCCCAGGGCGAAGGAGATGCTCGGGAACAGGGCATGCACAACGGCCCCGATCGCCAGCGACGAGGCGATCACCATCACCACCGACAGCCAGGCGATCAGCGACAGGTTCCGCCGGATGTCGAGCACCGGCAACTGCACTGCCGACGAATACAGCAGCAGCGGCAGCACCCCGGCCAGCACGATCTCCGGTTCGAGGTGGATCGTCGGCGTACTGGGCAGGTAGCTGGCACCGATGCCGAGCGCAACCAAGAGCAGCGGCGCCGCGACTCCGGTCCGCCGCGCGAACACCGACGCCGTGATCATGATCGCGAGCCCGGCGCCGGCGATGAGCAAGAACTGATGGTCCACGTCACAGGACTCTAGTGGGGCACACCCGGAGGGCTGAACGGGCACGGT
The DNA here is from genome assembly GCF_039529655.1 of Kribbella yunnanensis. NCBI lineage: Bacteria > Bacillati > Actinomycetota > Actinomycetes > Propionibacteriales > Kribbellaceae > Kribbella > Kribbella yunnanensis. Next base: position 477,008 of record NZ_BAAANF010000003.1, read on the forward strand.
TCGCGAAGCGGAAAGCGCACTCCGCACAATCGCTTGAATTACTTTGCTAAGGTTCCTTCGTATACTTTGGTAAGGATCCTGCGAAACTCCCGTGAACGAACAGCTCGGCAAACTGAACCGGTTTGGCGGGCACAACCGTACTGGGGACGATTGTTCATGCCGAATACTGAGACAGACCTCTACCGCGCCGCCTCGAAGGTGCCTTACTCGAGCGCTGACGCCGATACCTACCTGGCCGCGACACCGCTGCGCGACGTGCGGAAGACCCTGCCGTTGCGGGTGCTGTCCGCCGCCGATTACGACCACTGGCAGACCTACGGGTACACCGTGGTGAAACACGCCATTCCACACGCCAAGGAGCTCCTCGATTTCGCCTGGGAATTCCAGGGGCTGAAACCAGACCAGCCCAGCAGCTGGTATCCGGAGCGAGAATTCCGTTCCGAGCTGGAACGCGACCTCTACATCTACGGATTCGTCGAGGCTTATCAGCACCAACTCATCTGGGACAGCCGGCAGGCGCAGCGCGTGTACGACGCCTTCGTCGACGTCTGGGACAGCGAGGAGCTCTGGGTCACGCTGGACAGGCTCAACCTGAACCCACCGAACGTCGGCAACCGCGATCGCGCGCTGATCCCGGCCACCGACACCGGCTTCGACATCGATCTGCACTGGGACGTCGACAGCACGCTCGACGTACTGCCGCAGCGGGTCCAGGGCATCATCGCGCTGACCGACACCACCGACGACAGCGGCGGCTTCCAGTGCTGCCCCGAACTGTTCCGCCAGTTCGAGAGCTGGCGCGCCGAGCAACCGCTGGACCGCGATCCGATCCGACCCGCCATCGATCGGAACGAGTTCCCCGTGATCCGGCCGCAGCTCGAGGCCGGCGATCTGCTCATCTGGAACGGGATGCTCGCGCACGGCGTCGCCCCGAACCGCTCCGCGAACAGCGTCCGCTCGGTGCAGTACCTGTCGATGATGCCGGCGCTGGAGACCCATCAGGACCTCGTCCGCTCACGCGTCGAGTCCTGGCGCACCCTCAGTACGCCGGAGTGGAACGCGACCCTGGTCGGCGACCCGATCAAGCACGAGTCGCTCCGGTATCCGACCGCCGAGCTGACCGCTCTCGGGCGCAAGCTGCTCGGGCTCGACTCATGGCACAGCGCCGGAGGGGAGACCCGGTGAGGCGCATCTGCCTGGCGCTGCCGACCGACCGGGCCTGCACTCCGATGCTGCACGAGCTGGCGGAAGAGGCGGCGTACGGGGTCTCGCACTTCGACGTCGAGATCGCCGTACTGGTCCTGGACTCCAGCTCCCCGACGGACTACGCCGAACACGCTCGGGTCCTCGCCGCGCTACCGCTGCAGCCGGGCATCGAGGTCGTGCATCTCGATGAGAGCGCTCAACGGGCGTTTCTCCAGCACGTGATCAAGGACGCGGCGCTCAACGAACCCGAGCGGATCCTCGACCTGATGCTGCCCGGCCGACGCTCGTACGGCGCCTGCACGAACCGGGCCTTCGTCATCGCGGCCGCGCTCGGATGCGAATCCGTGCACCGGCGCGACTCCGACTGCACCTACCAGGAGCTGGACGGCGCGAAGATCTTCCCGATCCATCACGAGCTCACCATCGGTACGACGGCCGCGGCGGCCCGCGAGCGAGTGTCGGCCGTCGACCTCGCGCCGGGCAGCGACGACCTGCCGGTGGTGATGGCAGGCGCGTCGTTCATCGGCGACATGTCCGTGGACATCGACGACATCCGGCAGCGTGATCCCGAGATCTACTACGAAGTGGTCAGTCTGTGGGCCCCCGGTGACGCGCCCGAGGCCGAAAAGCGTGCCCTGGTTGCGGAATCCTTCACCGGGGCAGGCACCACGCCGTTCCGTGCCGACGAGTCGGTGCTGACCATGGTCGACCCGATGCGTGTCGACATGTCGAACATCGCGTTCCACCGGGTCCAGGAACAGGTTCCGTTGCCGCCAGCAACCGACACGATCGGCAGCGACTACTTCCTGATGCATCTCGTGCACGATGCCGGTCTGCCCGGCGTCCAGCACAACCGGCACATCGTGAACCTGCACACCGGTGAACGGAAGACCGATGCGGGGTTCGCGTCGTACCAGCTGGCGCTGACCAAGTTCTTCCTGTCGATGCTCTATCTGCACTTCGTCTACGAGCGGATGGGAGTCGCGGGGAGCGCTCTCCGTGACGCTCACGGAGATGTCGACGCGGCAGCGGTGGCGGGGATTGTCCGGCAGAGCATCCAGTTGCCCGTCGACGAGAACGTCGATCGGCTGGACAAGCTCGGCTCGGCCTATCGACGGTTGGGTGGGCGGCATGCTGACTTCGCCGAGACCCTGGTGGTTCGGCGCTCGGCTCTGCTGGACGAAGCCCGCCAGGACATGGACGACTTCGCCGTACTGATCGACGGCTGGCAGTCGTTGATCAAGGCAAGCATCTCGGCAGGAGCAGGTCTGCTTACATGAACACAGTGCTGAGTGATCGGCTGCGAACCGCCTTGGAGCTCGCAGACCACGATCAGATCATCTTCGATCTGGGCGGGATCGAAGCTGCGTACGGCGCACTGACCGCGGAGCTGCCGGAGACCGCGATCCGGTTCGCGATCAAGTCCTGTCCCGTGGACGGCGTTCTCGAGACACTGGCCGGTCGCGGCTCGGGCTTCGATGCCGCGAGCCCTCAGGAGATCGTCCAGGCGCTCGCGACCGGGGTCGCTGCGGAAGACGTTCACTACGGGAACACGGTCAAGTCGGATCAGAACATCGCCGACGCCTACCGGCTCGGGATCCGGGACTTCGCGACCGACAGCGTTCCGGATGTGGTCGCGATCGCGGCGAGTGCACCGGGTTCGCGGGTGTTCTGCCGGCTGGGGACCACTGGTGAAGGTGCGTTGTGGGGCCTCAATCGCAAGGCCGGCTGTTCGGTGCGGGACGCGTTGATCGTGCTGTCGATCGCGCGGGCCCAGGGTCTCGTTCCGTCCGGGCTGTCGATCCATGTCGGGTCGCAGCAGATGACCACCGCCGCATGGGAATCCGCCTTCAGCCAGTTGGCCGAGGCGATGACCGAGCTCGCGGATCTGGACATCCACATCAACCGGATCAACCTCGGCGGCGGCCTGCCCGCGCTGGGCTATCTCGACCGAGCCGGTACGGCGCTCGATCCGTCGCTGGCCGAGATCTTCGGCACGATCCGGTCGGGGATGCAGCGGTTGCGCGAGATCGCCCCGGTGGAGTTCGTGATGGAGCCGGGGCGGCATCTCGTCGCCGACCACGGTGCGATCCGGGCCCACGTCGTACGGCTGTCGTCCCGGCAGCAGCCAGACGGTGCGCGGGAGCGGTGGCTGTATCTGAGCTGCGGGAAGTTCAACGGGTTGTACGAGGTCGACCAGGTGCGGTACCGGATGATGTTCCCGGCGCATCCCGAGGGACTCCGGGTACCGGCGGTCGTCGCCGGGCCGACCTGCGACAGCGACGACGTCTTCGGCCAGGAACCGTCACCGGCCCGGGTACCGGCCACGATCGGTTCCGGTGATCCGGTCTGGATCCTGTCCTGCGGCGCCTACTCCACCAGCTATACAACGCAACGCTTCAACGGCTTCGAGCCACTACCGGTGAACGTCTTGCCGGTGGAGATCCATGCTTGACACGGTTCGCGTGCGGCCGATCATCGACACCGATTGGCCGCACATCGCCGCGCTGGAACAGGCGGCGTACGGACCGCTCGGGCTCTCCGAGGGCGAGAACGCGCTGAGATCATGGAGAGCGCTCTCTCCGGACACGTGCTTCGTTCTCGGTCAGCCCGGCGCAGTGCGTGCCTACGTCCTCGCGATGCCCTTCCCGTACGGCGGCTATCCGCAACTCGGGTTGTCGGCGGGTGTCTTGGCGGGTTCGCCGAACCTGCATCTGCACGATCTCGCGGTCGCCCCGGCCTTCCGTCGTACCGGTCTGGGGCGCTCGCTCGTGACTCACCTGGACGCGGTTGCCGGCGATCTCGGGTATCGCAGGATCTCGCTGATCGCGCTCTCCGGCACGTTTCCCTTCTGGTCGTCCAACGGCTTCCGCCCCGATCCGGCCGTCCCCGCCCCCACCGGTTACGGCGACAACGCTCGCTACCTGACCAAGGTCCTCTAGAAAGGGCTCTCCGCATGCGCGACGAGTTCCGCCGTTCGCAGCTGGCCATCGCCGCACTCTTCGGCTTCCTCGGTTTCCAGTACTCCACTTGGGCCGCCAGGATCCCGATGCTGAAGAGCTCTCTGGATCTTTCGAACGCGCAAGTCGGGCTGCTGCTTCTGGCCACCGGGATCGGTGCCGCCATCGCGTTCCCGATCGTCACGTTTCTGATGCGGCGACTGGGTTCCCGGCGGCTCGCACTCGTCGCGTGTGTCGGGCTGACTCTCGTGCTGCTGGGATTGGCCGTCGTACCGAATCAGCCGGTTGCGCTCGCGGTGATGCTCATCGACGGTGTGCTGGTCGCTTGCCTCAATGTGGCGATGAACGCCCAAGGCACAGCGCTGGAAGTGAAGTACGAACGCAACACCATGGCCAAACTGCACGCAGCCTTCAGCGGCGGCATCTTCACCGCAGCCCTCATCGCCTCCGCCGTCACCGCCGCCACCACGAACCTGCTCACCCACTTCACCCTCGGCGCAGCAATCCTCGCAGCCCTCGCGACCCTCGCCTCGCGGTCCCTCCTCCCCACCGACCTCCCCACAACCGAGAAGGCCAAGGGCAAACTCACCATCCCGTCCCGAACCATCGCCTGGCTAGCAGTCGCCATGGTCTTCGTCACCGTCGTCGAAGGCGCCATGAACGACTGGTCCGCCCTCTACCTCAAAGAGATCATCGGCGCCCCACCCGCAGTCCTCCCCCTGGGCATCGCCGTAGTCTCCGCCACCATGCTCCTCACCCGCCTCTTCGCCGACTCCCGCCGAGCCGCCTGGGGCGACCGCCAAGTAGTCCTAGCCGGCACCACCATCGCCGGCACAGCTCTGTCCGCCGCCCTCCTCATCGGCGGCCTCATCCCCACTCTCATCGGCTTCGCCTGCGTAGGCCTAGGCATGGCCGCCGCCACCCCCTGCCTCTACGCAGCCGCCGCCAAACAAGGCCCCAACGCCCTAACCCTCGTAGCCACCATGGGCACCCTCGGCCTCCTAGCCGGCCCACCAGCCATCGGCGCCCTCACCAACGCCACCACCCTCCTCTACGGCATGGCAGCCGTAGCCCTCTCCGCCCTCCTAGTAACCGCCTGCACCACCCAAATCACCTGGACCCCCACCCGCGAACCCGAACCAGCCCGAGCGACCGACTGATCCGTCGTACTGTGGTCTGCAAGGGCGAGGTACACGTCGAGGAGGCAGCCGTGGATGCACAGGACGGTCCGTCACGCCGCATCTATCCGCTCGACGAACTGATGCCGATCGCCAGGCAGCTCGTGACCGACCATCACGATGTCATCTGCTCGGCCGGGCCTAGCAAGGACTTCTCCGGGGTCGGCGTGATGCTCTGGTCCGATCCAGCCACCGACCACGAGGAGCTGACTGCGGCGCTCGGCGAGGAGGTCGGCGTACCGGTTGTGTTCGAGCGGTACGTCGAACGCGGGTGATCCTGGAAGTCCAGTGCCTCAAGGGGCAAATGGTTCGCGGCGGGTGAATTGGCGAAGCTACGCTCAACAGATGGGTGAGCTCGAGTCGAAGCGTGCGCAGGTGGCGCGGATTCGTCGGACGGCGGTGCGGGCGGTTGCGGATTATGCGATCGACGCGCCGCGGCTGACGTTCATCGCGCACGGGGAGAACACGACGTTTCGCGTCGACTCCCCCGGCGGGCGTTACCTGATGCGCGTGCACCGGAAGAACCGGCACGGTCCGGGTGTTGACTCGCGGCTGGCGGTCGGTTCGGAGTTTGAGTGGTTGGCGGCGCTGCAGGCTGACACCGATCTCGACGTACCGACGCCGATCCGCACCCGCGCCAACCAATGGACCACCGTCAGCGATGACCTGGTCTGCTCGGTCCTCGGCTGGCAGGACGGGCGGATGCAGGCGAATCATCCGCACCCCGTGCACTTCCGGCGACTCGGCGGCGTGCTCGCTCGTCTGCACAACCACACCGCAGCGTGGACCCCACCCACCAAGCTCACCCGCATGCGCTGGGACTGGGAGACCTTCTTCGGCAACACCATGGAGTACGGCGGTGTCTCCGCCGCCGACTGCTGGGATCTCTTACCGCCCCCGGTACGCACGCAGTTCGACGAGATCGCCCGTCGGATGCGCATCACGATGAAAGACCTCGGCACCACCCCGGACGCCTTCGGTCTCATCCACGCCGACCTCCACCTGGAGAACGCTCTCTTCAACGGGGACGCCGTTCACATCATCGACTTCGACGACTGCGGCTTCGGCTACTGGCTTTACGACATCGCCGTCCCCCTCTGGGACAACCGCTACCGCGACGAGTACCCCGCGATGCGCACCGCCCTCCTCGAAGGTTACGGCGAACACCGCGAGCTCCCCGACCTCGCGCACCTCGACAACTTCATCGCGACCCGGGACGTTGCCTTCGGCCTCTGGTTCGCCGGCATGGCCCAAGTCAACCCGGCGTTCGCCGCCGACCTCGACCGAACCATGAACTACATCAACCGTTCCCTCGACAAACTCCTCTAGCCGTCGAGGCGAGGGGCCATGATGGAGGCATGACACAGGTCGAGCCCAGTACTGCGTGGCGTGAAGTTGTCGGAGCGGACGAGAAGGAACGGCACCAGCGGCAGGCGGAGGGGTTCGTCGCCATGCAGCTACGCAAGTCCGGCAAGTACGGAGTGGGCCGCGCGTTGCACCGCCGACAGGTGGCTGCCTTGCGGGCGCGAGTCGACGTGGTGGAGGGCCTGCCGGACTATGCGCGACAGGGATTGTTCGCCCAGCCAGCCTCATTCGAGGCCTGGCTACGAGTCTCGAACGGTGGGTTCAACGTCGCGGCGGACAAGACGCCGGACGTCCGCGGCTTCTCGATCAAGATCCTCGGGGTGACCGGGCAGGCGGCACTCGGCGGCGAGGCGAAGAGTCAGGACTTCGCCCTGATCAACCATGAACACTTCAGCTCGGCAACCAGCAAGGACTTCAGCGGGGTCGTTCTCACCACCGGCAGTACGCCGGGCACCGCGATCCGCCGGCTCATCACGTCCCCGTCGTTGTTGCCGAAGGTGCGTGAAGTGGTCACCGCGATCCGCACGCCGTTCACCGGCTTCGCCACCCAGGACTTCTTCAGCGCCGCACCCGTTGCCTTCGGCCCGTACGCCGTTCGCGTGCGACTCGCGGCCGCGTCCGACCAGGTGGATCCGGCGGCCCCGCAGGACTGGGGTGCCGACCTCTTCCGCCGACTCGCAGTCGCGCCACTCGTCTACGAACTGCAGGTCCAGTTCTTCCAGGACGAGGCGAGCACACCAATCGAAGACGCCTCCGCAACCTGGTCCACGCCGTACCAGACTGTCGCCACACTGACTGTCCCGCAGCAGGAACCCGACGAGCAGTTCGCCAAGACCGTCGAGTCAGCCCGCTTCGACCCCTGGAACGCGCTGGTCGAACATCGCCCCCTCGGCGAGGTCATGCGCGCCCGCAAAGTCGCCTACTACGCAAGCCAACAAGCCCGCTCAGCCAAGTAACCCAACTCAGGACAGGCGTCGAAGCCGGCGCTGCGGTTGTCAGCGCAGCCTGATGCGGCGCAGCCAATCGATGACTTGTGGCCGGGCTTGGCTAGCTTGTTCGCCGCGGACCGCCAGGCCTTCACCCAGGGTGGCGCCGGGGCAACTTCGGGCGTAGTCGCGTTCGGTCGTGCCCAGCCGATACATGGTGTGGGCCTGCGATATGCGTGTCCGCGCGGGCCAACTGAGGCACTAACGAGGCCTGATACGCCTGGTGAACCGCCTCATCAGATCCGGGTGCATGCAGCGCGCGGACCTGCCCCACTCACCAACCCTCTGCTGGACGGTTCAGGCAGGTCACGCTGAGCGTGAACCGAGCACGCTCCGCAGAGTTAGTGAGTGGGGGCGGTCCGCCCACCTCCGCCCACCTCCACCCACCCCCTCCCGGTCCACTGTTCGACACGGTGGCTTCGGTCGACGCGCCGCCACCAGCAGTCCGCGTCGACTGTGAGGAGATTGTCGGCGGTAAACGATGTACAACGGCACGAAGGTCACACTCGACCGCCCACTCCCCACACTCACCGACCACATCCGGCTACGGGCTGGTCATCATCACCTATACCACCGAATCCGGCAGCCCTGCCGCGGAAGCCCTCCGCTTCCTGTCCAGTGGGCCAGCGAGACCGGTTCGCTCAGGCGGTGAGTTTGGCGAGCTCGGCCAGCTCGGTGGGTGGGTCTACTACCGGCTGGATGACAAGCTCGTCGACGCCGGCCGCCTCGAGGGCGGCGATGCGGCGGAGGAGGTTGTCGCGGGTACCTACCAAGGCGAGTTTGTCGATGAGTGACGGGAGGATCAGGTCTCGCTCGGTCGGGTCGATGCGTCCCAGGTAGTTGGTGTAGAGGCGGCGAAAGCGATCGGGCGCGGTGCCGGTGGTGCCGCGCTGGGTGAGGAAGCGCTGCACGGCCTCGCGCTCTTCGGGGCCAAGCACCTCGGCGAAGGAGGGCTTGTCGGCGGCGAAGACCAGGAAGGAAAGAACAGTGTGGCCGATTGCGTCGCGAACCGCGTCGCCGTGCGGGTCCTCGCCCTCACCGAGCACACAGAGGGAGGTCGTCAGGTAGGAGTCGCCGACGACAGGTCCGTCTGCTGCCTCCAGGCGAGCGCGTTGGAATGCGCGCCAGGCGTCGGGGTCCAGGATGGCGAAGGACAGGAGCCCTGTACGGCGGCGGCCGGCGATGGCCGCGGACTTCAGTCCTTGGGCGGCGACCACGAACTCGATGGGATCGGTGGGGAGCTGCTGCGGACCGGCGTGCAGGAACTGGATGTCGCTGACTCGGACGCCCTCGCGGTAGCTGATCGGGCGGCCGGCGCTCAGATCTTGTAGTGACGCGGTGAAGGTCTCGAGCTCGGCGCTCTTGGTCGGCGGCATTCCCAGCGTGCGTCGGGCGGAGTTGCCAGTGCCGACGCCGCAGATGATCCGGCCCGGTGCCAGCGCGTTGAGGCTGGCGAACCCACTCGCGGCCGCGGGGATCGACCGCAAGGTCGGCGACGTCACGCCGACACCGAGTTTGATGCGGCTGGTGGCCTTCGCACACAACGCGAGCGCGGCGAACGGATCGCCGTGGACCATGGGGGTGTCGTAGACCCAGAAGCTACTCAGGCCGAGCTCCTCAGCCTGTACGGCGAGGTCTTCCACACCGGGAGCTGCCGCGACTACGACGCCTGTACGCACAGAAGAAGCGTATCGACCGGCATCGGCCGTCGCCCGCGGAATGCCCAATTGGGCATATGTTAAGGGCCACCCCGAGTGGGGTGGCCCTTAACAGTGTGAAAGTCCGGCGGCGTCCTACTCTCCCACGACCTCCCGGTCGCAGTACCATCGGCGCTGAAGGGCTTAA